>NZ_LT629688.1:3824304-4461688 GCF_900101785.1 Auraticoccus monumenti
CGCCCACTCCAGCAGGTCCGGGGCCTCGTGGTCGTTCACCCCGCGCATCAGCACGGTGTTCACCTTGACCGGCCGGATCCCAGCGCGGACGGCGGCCTCGACACCGGCCAGCACGTCGGGCAGCCGGCGGCGTCGGGTCAGCTGGGTGAAGGTGTCGGGGTCGAGGGTGTCCAGGGAGATGTTGACCCGGTCCAGGCCGGCGGCCCGCAGCTCCTCCACCCGGGCGGCGAGCCCGATGCCGTTGGTGGTGAGGGCGATCGAGGGCCGCGGCTCCAGCGCCGCCACCTGGGCGATCACCTGGGTCAGGTCGCGACGCAGCAGCGGCTCGCCCCCGGTCAGGCGGACGGAGGTGATCCCCAGCCGGGACACCGCGACCCGCATCAGGCGCTCGAGCTCGTCGGAGGTGAGCAGCTCGTCGCGTCCCAGCCACTCCAGGCCGTCGGCCGGCATGCAGTAGGTGCAGCGCAGGTTGCAGCGGTCGGTGAGGGACACCCGGAGGTCCGTCGCGACGCGCCCGTGGCGGTCACGCAGCGGGCGTGGCCAGGTGCTCGGGGTCGCGGACATGCTCCGAGTCTAGGGACGGCCCGCGAACGCGCGACGGCCCGGCCCCCTCCGAGCACGGCCGGAGGGCCGTGGCAGGATCGCGGGACGTCAGGAGCACCCCCCGTCGACGACCCGAGGAGCAGCGTGAACGAAGAGACCCGCACCCTCTTTCTGTGGCTGGCCGAGCTGGCCGACGAGCTCGGACTGGACTTCGACCTGGACGAGGACGGCGTGCACGCCGTGCTCGACCTGGCCCGCGACGCCGCCCACCAGGTGACCCGACCCGCCGCCCCCCTCACCACCTTCATGGTCGGGGTGGCCGTCGGACGCGGCGCCTCGGTGGGGGCCACCGCGGCCGCGGCCACCCAGCTCGCGCTGACGCGCGGCGAGACCGGACCTGCCGCCGGCGCCTGAGCGCTCCTGGCCGCGGTGGCTACGCTGGCCCGGTGCAGCGGCTCTGGCTGCGCTGGCTGGTGCTGGCGCTCTTCCTGGTGGTGGTGGCCGTGGCCTTCACCAGCCTCGGGCGCTGGCAGCTGAGCCGGCTGGAGGAGCGGCGGCTGGGCAACGAGCAGGTGGCCGCCCAGCAGCAGGCCCCTCCCGTGACGGCCGACCAGGCGCTGGCCGACGAGGTCACCGACGCCGAGCAGTGGCAGCGGGTGGAGGTCAGCGGCGTCTTCGAGGACGAGCAGCTCTCCGTGCCGCACCGCCGCAACGGCGAGGACCCGGGCTACGAGGTGCTGACCCCGCTCCGGCTGGACGACGGCCGCCACCTGCTGGTGAGCCGGGGCTTCGTCCCCCTCGCGCAGGGTCTGCCGGTCCCCGACACCGTGCCGGCGCCCCCGCCGGGGCCGGTGGAGGTGGCCGCGTGGCTGCGTCGCAACGAGGTCGGCCGGGACGCCCTGGTCACCCCGGCCGCCGGGTCGGTGCGGCTGGTGAACGTCCCCGCGGTGGCTGCCACGCTGCCCTACCCCGTCGTGGACACCGGCTGGCTGGCCGCCTACGAGGTGCGACCCGCCCAGGACGGCGGGCTGGAGCCGGTCCTGGTGCCGACCCCGGAGGAGGGCAACCACTTCTCCTACGCGCTGCAGTGGTTCGCCTTCACCGGGATCGCGGTGGTGGGCGCGGTGGTGCTGGTGCGCGGTGACCTGCGTGAGCGCCGGGCCGCCCGGGCCGCCGCGGTCGGCGCCGCTCCGGCAGACTGAGCCCCATGGACCTGGGACTGACCGGACGCACCTTCGTCGTCACCGCCGCCTCCGGCGGGCTGGGACGCGCCACCGCGGAGGTCCTGGTGGCCGAGGGGGCCCGGGTGGTGCTGGTGGCCCGCCGCGCCGAGGTGCTGGCCGAGGCCGTCGAGCAGCTGGGCGGGGAGCGGGCGGTGGCGCTGCCGGCCGACCTGACCGACCCGGGGACCGCCGAGCGGGCCTGCCGGCTGGCGCTGGAGGCCTTCGGCTCCCTGGACGGGGCGATGGTCAGCGTGGGCGGGCCTCCCAAGGGTTCCGCGCTGGGCACCACCGAGGAGCAGTGGCACGACGCCTTCGACTCGGTCTTCCTCCCGGCGCTGCGGGTCTCCCGGACCGTCCTGGAGCACGCCACCCGGCCCGACGTCGCGCTGGCCTGGGTGCTCTCCAGCACCAGCAAGCAGCCGCTGCCCCAGATGGCCATCAGCAACGGCCTGCGGCCCGGCCTCGGTCTGCTGGTCAAGCAGCTGGCCGACGAGGTCGGCCCGCAGGGCGCCCGGGTCGTCGGGCTGATGCCCGGCACGATCAGCACCGAGCGGATCACCTACCTGCACGCCCAGAGCGAGGACCCGGCCGCGGCCCGCGAGGCGGCGGCACGGAGCGTCCCGCTGCGGCGTCTCGGCGAGCCGGCGGAGTTCGCCCGGGTGGCCGCCTTCGCGCTCTCCCCGGCAGCCAGCTACCTCACCGGCTGCCTGCTGCCGGTCGACGGCGGCGTCATGCGCGTCCTCTGAGTGGGCGCCCTCACCGACCTGGCCGGGCTGCTGCGATGCCCGGTCCCGCACCACGCCGGCGAGGCCGCGCTGGCCCCCGACGGTGACGGCCGGACCCTGGGCTGCCCGGACGGGCACCGCTTCGACCTGGCCCGCCAGGGCCACGTCAACCTGCTCAGCCGCCCGGCCGGGGCCAACGCGGACACCGCGGAGATGGTCGCGGCGCGGGAGCGCTTCCTGGCCGGCGGCCACTACGCACCGCTGACCCGCGCCCTGGGCGACGTGCTGGCCGACCTCCCCGAGGACGCGCTGCTGCTGGAGAGCGGGGCCGGGACCGCCCACCACCTCCGGGGCGTGCTGGGCGCGGGCCCGCGTCGTGGCCTGGCCCTGGACGTCTCGGTGGCCGCCGTCCGCCGTGCCGCGCGGGCCGACCCGAGGATCGGCGCCGTGGTGGCCGACAGCTGGGAGCCGTGGCCGGTCCGCACCGGCTGCCTGGACGCCGTGCTGGCCGTCTTCGCCCCGCGCAACCCGGCCGAGACCGCCCGGGTGCTGCGGCCCGGTGGTGTGCTGGTGGTGGCGACGCCGGAGCCCGGGCACCTGCGCGAGCTCCGGGAGTCCTCGTCCCTGCTGGGGATCGAGGAGGGCAAGGTGGAGCGGTTGCGCGAGCAGCTGGGAGCCGGCTTCGACGAGGAGGAGGTGGACGTCGTGGACCACCTGCTGCACCTCGACCCCACCCAGGCCCGCGACCTGGTGCTGATGGGCCCGAACGGGCACCACCTCTCCCCTGTCGAGCTGGCCGGTCTCTGGCCCGAGGGCGCGAGCACCCGGGTCAGCGTCCGGGTGGCCCGGTACCGCGTCCGCCCGCCCACCCGCTCCCGCGGCTGACGGCCGCGCCGGACCCAGGGGGACCCGAAGACCCCGTCAGCCCTTCTTGCCGGCGGTCTTCCCCTTCGCCGCACCCTTGCCGCTCGTGGCCTTGGCGTCCTCGCCCTTGGCACTCTTGGTCTTGGCGTTCTTGGTCTTGGCGTTCTTGGTCTTGGCGTTCTTGGTCTTCGCGTTCTTGGTCTTCGCGCCCTTGCCAGCACCGCCCTCGGCGTCCTTGATCGTGTCGACCACGGCGCCCTTGCCGCTCCTGGCGTCCTCGACGTCCTTGATCTTGACGCTCTTGACCTTGGCGTCCTTGATCTTCCCGTCCTTGCCCTTGGCGCCCTTGACCTTGGCGCCCTTGACCTTGGCGTCCTTGACCTTGGCGTCCTTGCCCTTGGCGTCCTTGCCCTTGACGTCCTTGCCCTTGGCGTCCTTGGTCCCGGCCTGCTGGGCACCGGCCGCGGCGGGCGTAGCCCCCTGGCCGGTCGTCGAGTCGTGCGGCGCACCGGCGATCCCGGTCACCCCGGTCCCCCGGGCCGAGGCGAGCACGCGGCGGGCTCCCTCCAGCACCGTCGCACCGGCGACCACCTCGGCCGGAGGCGTCGCCGTGCTGGTGGCCCGGCTCCTGGAGCTGGCCGCCGCGGTGCCCGTGCGCCGGCGGGTGGTCCCGCCGGCGGAGCCGGCACGAGGACGTGCGCTGGCTCGTCGCGGCACCTCCGCCTCACCCTCGGCGCTCACGCCGGACTGCGTGGTGACACGCGTCGGCACCTTCTCCGCCGGCGTGCGCGGCATGGCGCCACCCCGGGACCGCAGCCCCGTGCCGGCCTCCTTCAGCAGCGTCTGGACGAACCCGTAGGAGCGCCCGCAGGAGTCGGCGAGCGACCGCACGCTCTCCCCCGCGTCGTAGCGTCCACGCAGCTCGACGGCCAGGGTCTGCCGCTGCTCACCGGTGATACGGGCTCCACGTGCCATGGTCATCGTCGCCTCCAGGTTGATCTCGTGATCAGCCCATCATCCACGGTCACCGGTCGAGGCGGACCGGCGGGTTGATCAGGCCAGCGAGATCAGGTCGGCGTACTCCGGGCTCCAGAGGTCCTCGGTGCCCTCCGGGAGCACCAGCACCCGGTCGGGGTCGAGGGCCTGGACGGCCCCCTCGTCGTGGGTCACCAGGACCACGGCGCCGGCGTAGGTGCGGATGGCCTCCAGCACCTCCGCGCGCGAGGCCGGGTCCAGGTTGTTGGTGGGCTCGTCGAGCAGCAGCACGTTGGCGGCCGAGACCACCAGCATGGCCAGCGAGAGCCGGGTCTTCTCCCCACCGGAGAGCACCCCGGCGGGCTTGTCGACGTCGTCGCCGGTGAACAGGAAGGAGCCGAGCACCTTGCGCACCTCGGTGTCGTTGAGGTCGGGCGAGGCCGAGACCATGTTGTCCAGCACCGAGCGGCTGGTGTCGAGGGTCTCGTGCTCCTGGGCGTAGTAGCCGATCCGCAGACCGTGACCGGGCAGGATCCGGCCGGTGTCGCTGGCCTCCAGACCGGCCAGGATCCGCAGCAGGGTGGTCTTCCCGGCGCCGTTCAGCCCCAGCACCACCACCTGCGAGCCCCGGTCGATGGCCAGGTCGACGCTGGTGAAGATCTCGGTCGAGCCGTAGGTCTTGGACAGGTCGTTGGCCATCAGCGGCGTCTTGCCGCAGGGGGCGGGCTCGGGGAAGCGGATCTTGGCCACCTTGTCCTGCACCCGCTCGCCCTCGAGCCCGGCCAGCAACCGGTTCGCCCGCTTCGCCATGTTCTGGGCGGCGACGGCCTTGGTCGCCTTCGCGCCCATCTTGGCGGCCTGGCTGAACAGCTGGTCGGCCTTCTTCTCCGCGTTCTGCCGTTCCCGCTTGCGCCGCTTCTCGTCGGTCTCGCGCTGGGTCAGGTAGCGCTTCCAGTCCATCGCGTAGACGTCGATCGCGGAGCGGTTGGCGTCGAGGTGGAAGACCTTGTTGACCGTCGAGGCCAGCAGCCCGGTGTCGTGGCTGATCACGATCAGACCACCGGGGTAGCCCTGCAGGAAGCTGCGCAGCCAGACGATCGAGTCCGCGTCGAGGTGGTTGGTCGGCTCGTCCAGCAGCAGCGTCTCCGAACCGGAGAACAGGATCCGGGCCAGCTCGATCCGCCGGCGCTGACCACCGGACAGCGTCCGCAGCGGCTGGTCCAGCACCCGGTCCGGGAGCCCCAGGTTGCTGGCGATCCGGGCGGCCTCGGCCTCGGCGGCGTACCCGCCACCGGCCTGGAGCTCGTTCTCGGCCCGGGTGTAGCGGGTCATCGCCTGCTCCGCCTCGTCCGGGTCGGCCGAACCCATCCGCTCCTCCGCGTCGCGCATCCGGCGCAGGGCGCCGTCCAGACCGCGGGCGGACAGGATGCGGTCCCGGGCGATCACGTCCAGGTCGCCGGTGCGGGGGTCCTGGGGCAGGTAGCCGACCTGACCACCGGGCGAGACCGAGCCCGACGCGGCAGCACCCTCGCCGGCCAGGATCTTGGTCAGCGTGGTCTTGCCGGCACCGTTGCGCCCGACCAGCCCGATCTTGTCCCCGGCGGCGATGTGGAAGGACACCTCCGACAGCAGGAGACGGGCGCCCACGCGCACTTCGAGGTCGCGGACGACGAGCATGCAGGATCCAGACTCAACAGGGGACGGGGAACCGGTCCATTCTCGTCCCCCGGGGCACAGGCATCAAATCGCTACGGGACGCGGACGACCTGGCCGGCGTAGCTGAGGCCGCCGCCGAAGGCGAACAGCAGCACCGGCGACCCGCTGGGCAGCGGCTGGCGCTCGAGCAGCTTGGACAGGGCGAGCGGGATGGAGGCCGCCGAGGTGTTGCCGGACTCGGTGACGTCGGTGGCCAGGACCGCCTGCTCGGCGCCCAGCTTACGGGCGAGCGGCTCGATGATCCGGAGGTTGGCCTGGTGCAGCACGATGGCGGCCAGCTCGGTGGGCTCGATCCCGGCCCGCTCGATCACCGCGCGGGCGATGCGGGGCAGCTCAAAGGTCGTCCAGCGGAAGACCGCCTGCCCGTTCTGGGCGAACTTGTCGCCCTCGCTGTGCTGGATCCGGACGGCGTCGCCCATCTCGGGGACCGAGCCCCACAGCACCGGGGAGACCTGCTGCTCCTCGTCGGCGGTGAGCACGAAGGCCCCGGCGCCGTCGGCAGTCAGCACGGCGGTGGTGCGGTCGGTGAAGTCGGTGACGTCGGTCAGCTTCTCCGAGCCGATCACCAGGGCGGTGGTGGCGGCCCCGGCGGCGATGGCGTGCTGGGCCATGGCGACCGAGTGCGGGAAGCCGCTGCAGGCGGTGTTGACGTCGATGGCGGCCGGCGCGTTGGTCATGCCCAGCGCGAGGGCCACCCGGGAGGCCATGTTGGGTGAGCGGTCCAGGGCGCTGCAGGTGGCGACGACGACCATGTCGACGTCCGCGGCCTCCAGACCCGCCTTCGCCAGGGCGTCGCGGGCGGCGAGGGTGGCCATCGAGTCGACGGTCTCCTCCGGTCCGGCCCACCGGCGCTCCCGGATGCCGACCCGGCGGGTGATCCACTCGTCGCTGGTCTCGACCATCTGCTCCAGCTCGCTGTTGGGCACCACCCGGGCAGGCTGGTGGTGGCCGACGGCGACGACTCGTGTTCCTCTCACCCCTGCAGCCTCCCAGATCCGGGCCGGTCCCGGCGCACCGGACCGCAGGGCGGCACGCCCACGTACCGCCCGGGCCGGCGACCGGCCCGGGCGGTACGACGTCAGGCGGCCGGGGAGGTGTCGACGCTCTCCCAGGGACCGGTCACGGCGAGCGTGAAGCCGGGGGACTGGATGTTGACGAAGAGCGTGCGACCGTCGGCGCTGAACGCCGGGCCGCAGAACTCGGAGTTGTTGAACTCGTTGCGGGCCAGCGGGTAGGGCCGTCCACGGGAGGTGACGCCGACCAGGTGGGAGACGCCGGAGCCGTCCTCGGCCAGGATCAGCCCGCCGTGGGTGGAGACGGTGATGTTGTCCGGTCCGTCGAAGTTGTCACCCTCCTCGTCCGGGGCCGGGTTCACCCCGAACTGCGTCTTGAGCACGATGTCCTGCTTGGCCGGGTCGTAGAACCAGACCTGGCCGTCGTGGGAGTTGGTGCTGCCGTCGGAGGTCCGGGCGAAGCTGGAGACGAAGAACACGCCGTCGTCGCCCCACCACTGGCCCTCGAGCTTGCGGGACCGGGTGACCTGGCCCTCGGTGAACTGCTTGCGCACCGACACCGTGGTCGCGTCGCGGTCGGGGACGTCCACCCACTCCACCCGGAACCGGGTGCCGACCCGCAGCGCCTCGGAGAGGTCGCCGATGAAGGTGCGGCCGCGGAAGCAGCGCATCGCCTGCAGCCGTCCGGCGGTGGCCCCGCCCTCGGACTCGGCCAGCCGGCGCAGCGCACCCTTGCCGGGGACGAAGCCCTCCGGCGGCAGCCAGCGGAGGTACAGGCCGTTGGGGTTGCCGGCGTCCTCGGTGAGGTAGATGACGCTGGTCTCGGGGTCGACGGCGACCGCCTCGTGGGCGAAGCGGCCCAGGAAGGTCAGCGGCACCGCGCTGGCGCCGACGTTGGCCTCGCGGCTGGTGGGGTCGACCTCGAAGACGTAGCCGTGGTTCTTGGTCCGCCTGCCGGTGCCGGCCCGGCCCTCGGTCTCCTCGCAGGTCAGCCAGGTGCCCCAGGGGGTGATGCCGCCGGCGCAGTTGTTGTCGGTGCCGGCCAGGCTGGTGTACTCCTCGACCCGGTTGCCCTCGGCGTCCACGACGATCGTCGAGGTGCCGCCGATGGTGCCCGGGTCGTAGGTGATGCCGGCGACGGCCGGCACCGGGAAGGGCTCGTTGCCGCTGTTCTCGTGGTTGGTGACCAGCACCGAGCCACCGCCCGCGGCGGCGAAGACGCCCATGCCGTCGGGGTCGCTGGGGTGCATCCCGTCCGCGGTCGGGGTCTGGCCGGAGCGGGCGATCAGCGTGTAGGAGAAGCCGGCCGGCAGGGCGAGGACGCCCTCGGGGTCGGGCAGCAGCGGGCCGTAGCCGGTCGCCGTGCTCGGGGTGGACGTCGACGGCCGGGCGAAGGCCTCGAGGCTGCCGGAGCCGGCGAAGACGAAGCCGAGACCGGTGGCGGCGGTGCCGCCGATGAAGCCGCGGCGAGAGAGGGGCGAGGACATGGAGCTCCCTGGGGATCGGGGGTTGGTCCTCCCACCCTGCGTGCCCGGGGTGTCGTCACCGGGCACACGACACCGGGGGCAGGTGAAACCCAGGTGTCCACCCGGTGACGACCTCGGCCCGGTGACCCTCCGGTGTGCCAGCGCCGTCCCCGCCGCCGCGGGTCAGACGTCGTAGCCGATGGCGCGCAGCTGGCGCGGCCGTCCTCGGTGATCTTCTCCATGCTCCACGGAGACCGCCGCGGAGGTCGGTCAGGCGGCGCGCTGACCGACCAGATCGCGCTCCGGGACGCGCGGGGCCCCGTGGGACCGGCTGGTCGTGACGACGTCACGCGGAGCGGTGGCCACCGCGCCACGGCGGTCGTCGATGGCGACGGCAGCCCAGGCGGCGAGCCCGACGAGGGCGAACAGACCGAGGACGAGGAGGACGGACAGGACGAGGGACATGGGCGTGCTCCCGTGATGAGGTGGGTGGTCCCGTCGACGCTGAGGTCCCGTGTACGTGGCTACCGCGAACCACCACCGGAGGAACCCGGTAGGGGTGCTGCGACCTGTTCACCAGTGTGCGCGCCGGAGAGTCATGCGTCTAATGTGGGCGGGTCATGGAATCCATGCCATATCGTCATGGGATGGACACGGACGCTCTTCGGTGGTTCCAGCAGGTGGCTGACGGCGTCACGGTGACCGAGGTGAGCGAGCTGGAAGGGGTCAGCCAACCGGGGGTCTCCCGGGCCCTGCGTCGGCTGGAGACGCAGGTGGGGACCCCGCTGCTCCACCGCTCGGGCCGCACGCTGCGCATGACCCGGGCCGGGTCGGCGTTCAAGCGGCACGTCGACGCGGTGCTGCACCAGCTCGACGACGGGCTCGCGGCGGTGAACCAGGTCGTCGAACCCGACACCGGCACCGTGGCCCTGGCGTTCCAGGTCTCCCTGGGCGCCTGGCTGGTGCCGGACCTCCTCGGCAGCTTCCGCTCGGAGCGGCCGCAGGTGCAGTTCACCCTCAACCAGGTCCGTGACGAGGACGTCGCGACGGTGCTGGCAGCGGGCCGTGCGGACCTGGTGCTCTGCACCGTCCGTTCCCAGGACCGCGACGTCCACCACCGGCGCCTCCTCGACGAACCGCTGCGGCTGGCGGTCCCGGCCGGTCACGCCCTCGCGGGGCGCTCCCAGGTCAGGCTGACCGACGCCGCGGCGGAGTCCTTCCTCGCGCTGCCGCGCAGCGCCTCGCTGCGTCTGATCTGCGACGAGCTGTGCCGCTCGGCCGGCTTCGTCCCCACCATCGCCCTCGAGTGCGACGACCTGCACACGCTGCGGGGTCTCGTCGCCGCGGGTCTCGGTGTCGCCCTGCTCCCCGCCTCGGGCCGTCCACCCGCCGGCGCACCCGTCGAGCGCCTCCGCTACCTCGACCTCGTCGACGTGCGCGCCTTCCAGGAGATCGGGCTGCTGTGGCCGGCGGAGCGGCAGCTGCTGCCCGCGGCCGAGCTGTTCCGCCAGCACGTGCTGGACCGCGGGCGGGCTGGTCGCCTCGTGCCCACCTCCTGAGCCGATCGGCTCCGTCCGTCCTTCGTCGACGTGGTCCACGGACCGCGCCGGGTCACCGTGGGACACCCCGGAGGACGCCTCTGCGCTAGGCGGGCGCCGGTGACGGGTGCTTGGATGGGCACCAGCGTCACGCACGCAGCAGACGACCGACACGAAGAGGTGGTGGTCCAGATGTCGTCGACGTCCGAGGCGGCCGAGGTGCACGAGCCCTTGGCCAGACCCCGGCTGGTGGAGCGCCACCTGCTGGTGCCCTTCATCCTGCTCGTCTGCTGCTTCGCCGCGTGGGGAGCGGCAGCCAACCTGACCGACATCCTGGTCGGGGTCTTCCGCAGCATCTTCGACATGTCGAACTTCCAGTCCTCGCTGGTCCAGTTCGCCTACTACGGGGCGTACTTCCTGCTGGCCATCCCGGCCGCGTTCATCAACCGGCGCTACGGCTACAAGGCGGGGGTGCTGGTCGGGCTCGGCCTGGCGGCCGTCGGCGGCCTGCTGTTCATCCCCGCCAGCCAGTTCCTGCAGTACGGGTTCTTCCTGCTGGCTCTGTTCGTGCTCGCCGCCGGGCTGTCGATCCTCGAGACGTCGGCCAACCCCTTCGTGCTGGCCATGGGGTCGGAGGAGTCCTCGACCCGCCGCCTCAACCTGGCCCAGGCGTTCAACCCGGTCGGCGCCAACGTCGGGGTGCTGCTCGGGGCGGTGCTGATCCTGCCCCAGCTGACCTCCGAGGCCGCCAAGACCATCATGACGCCCGAGCAGCTGGTGCAGAGCCAGGAGGCCGACCTCGGGCTGGTGCTGCGGCCCTACCTGGGCATCGCCGCGGTGCTCGTGCTGATCTGGTTGCTGATCGCGTTCCGCAAGATGAGCGTCCCGGCCGAGCAGGGCGACGTCCCGGTGGTCAGCGGCAACGCTCTCGGCCGGCTGTGGGCCAACCGGCACTACCGCTACGGGGTGGCGGCCCAGTTCTTCAACGTGGCCGCCCAGACCTGCATCTGGACCTTCACCATCCTCTACGCCCAGGACGTGGTCGGCGTCTCCGCCGAGAGCTCCGGCTGGTTCCTGCAGGCCAGCCTCATCATCTTCCTGCTGGCCCGCTTCGCCATGGTCTACCTGCTCGGCATCGTGCAACCGGCCCGGCTGCTGCTGATCATGGCCGTCGTCGGCGTGGTGCTCTGCCTGGTCGCGATGTTCTCTCTCAACATGGTGGGCCTGCTGGCCGTCGTCGGCCTGTCGGCGTCGCTGTCGCTGATGTTCCCCACCATCTACGGGGTGGCGCTGCAGGGCCTCGGTGCCGACGCCAAGTTCGGCGCCGCCGGACTGGTGATGGCCATCCTGGGAGGCGCGCTGGCCCCGATGGTCCACGGAGCCGTGATGGACCAGGCCGGCGCGGCCAAGGGCTACGTGGTGCCGGCGGTCTGCCTGGCCCTGGTGGCGGCGTACGCGCTGTTCGACCTGCGCAGCCACCGACCAGGCGTCGGGGAGCCGGACCGGGAGACGGTGCGGTGAGCGGGGAGGTGGGGGGCATCGGATCGGCGGTTCGACCCCGCAGGACGACCGGCACCCGGCGGGTCGGTGCGCTGGTGGTGGCGATGGCCCTGGGCCTGGTCCTGGCGGGCTGCGGCGAGGACCGCGAGGAGGTCACCGTCGGGCTGATCACCAAGCAGGAGACCAACCCCTTCTGGGTGACCCTGCGCGAGGTCGCCGAGGACACCGCCGAGGAGGAGGACGTCAGGCTGCTGACCGCGACCGGCCGCAGCGACGTCGACGACGAGAGCCAGGTCCGGGCCATCCAGGAGATGGTCGAGCAGGGGGCGACGGGCATCCTGATCGCCCCCGCCGACTCCGAGGCGGTGGTGCCCGCCATCGAGAGCGCGCGGCGGGCCGGTGTGGCGGTGGTCGCCCTCGACACCCCCACCGAGCCCGGGTCCGCCGTCGACGCGCTCTTCGCCACCGACAACGAGCGCGCCGGGGAGCTGGTCGGGCAGTACGCCCGGGCCCGGATGGCCCAGCAGGGGCTGACCCCGAGGATCGCGATGCTCGACCTCGCCCCGGGCATCACCTCCGGCGAGCTGCGCCGGCAGGGCTTCCTCGCCGGCTTCGGTCTGGCCGAGGGCGCCGCCGAGGTCGTGGGGTCGGCCGACACCGAGGGTGACCGCGAGAAGGGCCGGGCCGTCATGGCCCAGCTGCTCGCCGAGACCCCCGACATCAACGTGGTCTACACCGTCAACGAGCCGGCGGCCTTCGGGGCGGTCGCCGCGCTGCGGGAGGCCGGCGTGGACATGGCGGACGTCGTCGTCGTCTCGGTCGACGGCGGTTGCGAGGCGATCAAGGACGGCGTCCGGCCCGGTGACATCGACGCCACGGCCCAGCAGTACCCGGAGAACATGGCTCGGGAGGGTGTGCGCGCCCTCGCCGCAGCCGCCCGCGGCGGGGAGGTCCCCAGCGGCTACCTCGACACGGGGGTGGAGCTGATCACCGGCACCCCCGTCGACGGCGTCGCATCACGCGACGTCGCCTTCGGCGTGCGGAACTGCTGGGGCGGCTGAGACCGGCTACCGGTCAGACGTTGTAACCGATGGCCCGAAGCTGGTCGCGGCCGTCCTCGGTGATCTTCTCCATGCTCCACGGCGGCATCCACACCCAGTTGATGGCGGCGCGGCTGACCAGGCCCTCGAGGGCGGTGTAGGTCTGGTCCTCGATGACGTCGGTCAGCGGGCAGGCCGCGCTGGTCAGCGTCATGTCGATGGAGCAGGAGCCGTCGTCGTCGAGGTGGATGCCGTAGACCAGGCCGAGGTCGACGACGTTGATCCCCAGCTCGGGGTCGACGACGTCCTTCATGGCCTCGGTGAGGTCCTCCAGGCTGGGACGGGTGTCCGGCGTGGTGGAGGGCACCTCCGGCAGCTCGTCGCGGACGAGGTCGGAGGGGCGGGTGGTCGGGTCCTGCGTGGTCTCGCTCATGTCACTCCTTGGTGGCCCCTCGACGGGCTCGGGGCGGTGGTGTCGGGTGGGCGTCGGCTCGGTCGGCCGGGCCCGACGGTCAGGTGGTGGCCGGCTGCTCGCCCGCACCGGCGCGGTAGACGGCGTCCTTGAACGCCGACCAGCCGAGCAGCGCGCACTTGACCCGGGCCGGGAAGCGGGCGACGCCGGCGAAGGCGATGCCGTCCTCCAGCGTCTCCTCGTCCGGCACGACCTGCCCCTTGCCCTGCATCAGGGCCAGGAACTCCTCGTGCAGGGCGAGCCCGGTGGCGACGTCCTTGCCGATGACCAGGTCGCTCATCACCGAGGTCGAGGCCTGGGAGATGGAGCAGCCGACGCCGTCGTAGGAGACGTCGGTGACCGTGTCGCCGTCCAGGTGCACCCGCAGCGTGACCTCGTCACCGCAGCTGGGGTTGACGTGGTGCACCTCGGCCCCGAAGGGCTCCCGCAGGCCGCTGTGGTGCTTGGCCCGGTAGTGGTCGAGGATGATCTCCTGGTACATCTCCTCGACGCCACCGCTGCTGCTCATGGGGTCCCTCCGAAGAACGTGATGGTCCGGGCCACGCCCTCCACCAGGGCGTCGACCTCGGCCTCGGTCGTGTACAGGTAGAACGAGGCGCGGGTGCTGGACTGCACCCCGAGCCGCTCGTGCAGGGGCCGGGCGCAGTGGTGCCCGCCGCGGACGGCGATCCCCTGGCTGTCCAGCAGCTGCGACATGTCGTGCGGGTGGACGTCGGGCACGGTGAAGCTGATCGCCCCGCCGCGGTCGACGGCCTCGGTCGGGCCGAGGACCCGCAGGCCGCGGATGGTCTGCAGACCCTCCAGCGCGTAGGCGGTGATGGCCTGCTCGTGGGCAGCCACCTTCTCCATGCCCAGCCCGGTCAGCCAGTCCACCGCCGCACCCAGCCCGGCGCCCTGGGCGATCGGCGGGGTGCCGGCCTCGAAGCGGGCCGGGGGCGGGGCGAAGGTCGAACCGGTCATCCGGACGATCTCGATCATCTCCCCGCCACCCAGGAAGGGCGGCAGCGAGGCGAGCAGGTCGTAGCGACCCCAGAGCACGCCGATGCCGGTCGGGCCGACCATCTTGTGACCGGTGAAGGCCAGCAGGTCCGCACCGAGGTCGGCCACCCGGGTGGGCAGCTGGGGCACGCCCTGGCAGCCGTCGACCACCATCACCGCACCGACGGCGTGCGCCATCGCGGCCACCTCGGCCACCGGGTGCACGGTGCCCAGCACGTTGGAGACCCAGGCGATGGAGACGATCTTGGTGCGCTCGTTGACCAGCCCGTCGCGGACGGCGGCCTCGAGGTCCAGCCGTCCCTCCTCGGTGATGTCGAACCAGCGCAGGGTGGCGCCGGTCCGCTCGCAGAGGAACTGCCAGGGGACGATGTTGGAGTGGTGCTCGGCCACCGAGACCACCACCTCGTCGCCCTCCCCCAGCCCGGCGCCCAGCGTGTGGGCGGCCAGGTTCAGGGCCTCGGAGGCGTTCTTGGTGAAGACGACCTCCTCCGGACGGGTCGCGCCGACGAAGTCGGCCACCTTCGACCGTCCGCCCTCGTAGGCCTCGGTGGCCTCCGCACCCAGGAGGTGCATGGCACGGGCCACGTTCGCGTTGTGCCGGGCGTAGTGCTCGGTGATCGCGTCGATGACCTGCTGGGGCTTCTGGGAGGTGTTGGCGGAGTCGAGGTAGCGCAGCGGGTGCTCCCCCACCGTGCGGGCGAGAATCGGGAACTGCGCCCGCACCGCCTCCACGTCGAAGGCCAGGTCAGCCGGCGTCCGGCTCTGCTGCGTCGTGGTCATCTCGTCCTCCTCTCGTCCGCCCGTGCGTCGTGCTGTGCTGTGCGCGTGCTCGTCCGGCTCAGGCGTCGGCGCCCTTGAGGGCGTACCGGTCGTAGCCCTCGGCCTCGAGCCGCTCGGCCAGCTCGGGACCGCCCTGCTCGGCGATGCGTCCCCGGACGAAGACGTGCACGAAGTCGGGGGTGATGTAGCGCAGGATGCGGGTGTAGTGCGTGATCAGCAGCAGCCCGCGGTCACCCTGGCCGGTGAAGCGGTTGACGCCGTCGGAGACGACGCGCAGGGCGTCGATGTCCAGCCCGGAGTCGGTCTCGTCCAGCACCGCGAAGGCCGGGTTGAGCAGCTCCAGCTGGGCGATCTCGTGACGCTTCTTCTCACCACCGGAGAAGCCCTCGTTGACCGAGCGCTGGGAGAAGGTGTTGTCCAGCTGCACCCGCTCCAGCGCGGCGTTGACGTCGCGGACCCAGGTGCGGATCTTGGGGGCCTCGCCGTCGACGGCGGTCTTGGCCGTGCGGAGGAAGTTGGCCACCGAGACGCCGGGGACCTCGACCGGGTACTGCATGGCCAGGAACAGCCCGGCACGGGCGCGCTCGTCGACGCTCATCGACAGCAGGTCCTGCCCGTCGAGGGTGACCGAGCCGCCGGTGACCTCGTACTTGGGGTGGCCGGCGATGGAGTAGGCCAGGGTCGACTTGCCCGAGCCGTTGGGGCCCATGATCGCGTGGGTCTCGCCGCTGCGGATGGTCAGGTCGACGCCGTTGAGGATCGGCTTGGGGCCGGACTCGGTCGCGACCGAGACGTTCAGGTCCTTGATCTCCAGAGTTGCCATGCGTGGTGCTCCTGTGTGTGGGTTCGGGTGTCTGGGGGCCGCGCTCAGGCGGTGGCGGCCGGGGTGCCGACGGTGACGGCCAGCTCGCGCTCGACCGCGGCGAGCAGCAGCTGCTCGACCTCGGGGACGCCGATCCGGCGGATGATGTCGGCGAAGAAGCCGTGCACCACCAGACGGCGGGCCTCGGTCTCGTCGATGCCGCGGCTGCGCAGGTAGAACAGCTGCTCGTCGTCGAAGCGACCGGTGGTCGAGGCGTGACCGGCGCCGGCGATCTCGCCGGTCTCGATCTCCAGGTTCGGCACCGAGTCGGCGCGGCAGCCGTCGGTGAGCACCAGGTTGCGGTTGGACTCGTAGGTGTCGATGCCCTCGGCGGCCTTGCGGATCAGCACGTCGCCGATCCAGACCGAGTGCGCCCCGGCGCCCTGCAGGGCCCCGCGGTAGTCGACGTTGGACTCCGAGCGCGGCGCGTTGTGGTCCACGAAGAGCCGGTGCTCGATGTGCTGGCCGCTGTCGACGAAGTACAGGCCGAGCAGCTCCGCGCGCCCGCCGACCGAGGCGTAGCTGACGTTGGACTGCAGCCGCACCAGGTCACCGCCGAAGGAGACCGCGATGTGCTGGTAGGAGGCGTCGCGACCCACCCGGGCCTCGTGCTGCCCGGTGTGCACCGCGTCGTCGTCCCAGTCCTGCACGCTGATCACCGTCAGGCTGGCGCCGTCACCGACCAGCACCTCGAGGTTGCCGTTGTGCTGGGCCGAGCCCTCGTGGTGCAGCACCACGGTGGCCTTGGAGTGCGGCTGGGCCTCGACCACGTAGTGGGCGTTGGCCCGGCGCCCGGCCCCGCGGCCGGTGACGCCGATCCGGATCGGCTGGTCCAGCTCGGTCTCGGCGGGCACCACCAGGTGCAGCGCCTCGGCGGCCTGCGCGGAGGCGATGGCCGCCGGACGGTCGGCCGGGACCAGCACCGTGCCCCGGGGCGCCTGCCCCGGGACCAGGACGCCCTGCCGCACACCCTCGGGCAGCGACACCGCGTACTCGGCCGCGGGGTCGCCCTCGCGGTCGTCGGTCGGCAGCGGCTCGAACATCGGACGGATCCGCTTGATCGGCGTGAACCGCCAGACCTCCTCGCGGCCGGTCGGGACCGGGTGGTCCTCGACCTCGAAGGAGCCGCCCGGGTGCAGGTGGCTGGCCACCCGGTCGGAGGTCTCGACCGCGCCGACGACCGCCACGGGGGCGTCCTCGCCACCGGGGCGGTCGGGGCCCCCGTCGGAGAGGGTCGTGTTCGGGTTGGTGCCGTCGGGGCGACGGTCGGTGCTCATGTCGGTACTGGTCACACTCGTCCTTGTCAGCAGGGGTCGCAGGGTGCTCGGGCGGGGCCGGCGCGGGTGGGCGCCGACCCCGGGGGCGGGTCGGGTCAGCCGACCGCGCCCTCCATCTGCAGCTCGATCAGCCGGTTGAGCTCCAGCGCGTACTCCATCGGGAGCTCCTTGGCGATCGGCTCGACGAAGCCGCGCACGATCATCGCCATCGCCTCGTCCTCACCCATCCCCCGGCTCATCAGGTAGAACAGCTGCTCGTCGCTCACCTTGGACACCGTCGCCTCGTGGGCCATCGACACGTCGTCCTCGCGGACGTCGACGTAGGGGTAGGTGTCGGAGCGGGAGATCTGGTCGACCAGCAGGGCGTCGCACTTGACCACCGAGGCCGAGTGCGAGGCACCCTCCTGCACCTGCACCAGACCGCGGTACGAGGCGCGGCCGCCGCCACGGGCCACCGACTTCGAGATGATCGAGGAGCTGGTGTACGGGGCGCAGTGCACCATCTTGGAGCCCGCGTCCTGGTGCTGCCCCTCGCCGGCGAAGGCGACCGACAGGGTCTCGCCCTTGGCGTGGGGGCCCATCAGGTAGACGGCCGGGTACTTCATGGTCACCTTGGAGCCGATGTTGCCGTCGACCCACTCCATGGTGGCGCCCTCGTCGCAGGTGGCGCGCTTGGTGACCAGGTTGTACACGTTGTTCGACCAGTTCTGGATGGTCGTGTAGCGGCAGCGCCCGCCCTTCTTCACCACGATCTCGACCACGGCCGAGTGCAGGGAGTCGGAGCTGTAGATCGGGGCGGTGCAGCCCTCGACGTAGTGCACGTAGGCACCCTCGTCGACGATGATCAGCGTCCGCTCGAACTGGCCCATGTTCTCGGTGTTGATCCGGAAGTAGGCCTGCAGCGGGATCTCGACGTGCACGCCCTTCGGCACGTAGATGAACGAGCCACCGGACCAGACCGCGGTGTTCAGCGCGGAGAACTTGTTGTCACCGACGGGGATGACGGTGCCGAAGTACTCCTGGAAGAGCTCCGGGTGCTCCTTCAGCGCGGTGTCGGTGTCCAGGAACAGCACGCCCTGGCGCTCGAGCTCCTCGTTGATCTGGTGGTAGACCACCTCGGACTCGTACTGGGCGGCCACGCCGGAGACCAGCCGGGCCTTCTCCGCCTCCGGGATGCCCAGCTTGTCGTAGGTGTTCTTGATGTCGGCGGGCAGGTCGTCCCAGGAGGTGGCCTGCTTCTCGGTGGAGCGCACGAAGTACTTGATGTTGTCGAAGTCGATCCCGCTGAGGTCGGCGCCCCAGGTCGGCATCGGCTTGCGCTCGAAGAGCTTGAGGCCCTTCATGCGCAGGTCGAGCATCCACTGCGGCTCGCTCTTCAGGTCCGAGATGTTCTGGACCACGGCGGGGTTGAGCCCGCGCCTCGCGGTCGCACCGACGGTGTCGGAGTCGTGCCAACCCCACTGGTAGCGGGAGAGGGCGTCGATGTGCTCCTCCTGCGTCGGGCCGGGCTGGGCGGTGACGGCCTGGTTCTGCGGCTCGGTCTGGGTCATCCTCGGGCCTCTCTGTTCGGGTCGGCTGGAGCGTGGGAGTCGGGTGCGGGACGGGGGGTGAGGTCGGGCACGTGCGTGGTGCACACGCCGTCGCCGTGGGCGATGGTGGCCAGTCGCTGGACGTGGACGCCCAGCACGCGGGCGAAGGCCTCGGTCTCGGCCTCGCAGAGCTCGGGGAAGCGCTCGGCGACGTGGGCCACCGGGCAGTGGTGCTGGCACAGCTGCTCACCGGCGACGGCCCGACGTGTCGAGGCCACGTAGCCCTCGGTGGTGAGCGCCTCGGCCAGGGCCGCGGTGGGGCTGTCGGCCGCGGTCTCGGCCAGGGCCGTGCGGTAGCGCTGCTCCGCCCCGGCGAGCCGGCGCTCGGCGAATCCCCGCACAGCAGCAGAACCCCCGGTCTCGGAGAGGTATTCCAGCGCCTCGATGGCCAGGTCGTCGTAGGCGTGGTGAAAGTCCATCCGGCCGGCGTCGGTGATGGCGAAGACCCGGGCCGGACGCCCGCGCCCGCGGGCCCCGTAGACCCGCTGCTCGCGGGACTCGACGATCCCGCGCTCGGTCAGCATGTCCAGGTGGCGGCGGATCGCGGCCGGGGTGAGCCCGAGGCGCTCGGCCAGCGCAGCCGCCGTCGACGGGCCCTGCTCCAGGATGGAGCTGGCGACCCGCTGTCGGGTGGAGGCGTCCGGGTCCGCGGGACCGGAGGTCCCTCCGGGGCGGTTCCCTGACGCACTGCGTGCAGCGCTCTGGGAGGTTTTCACAACTCCAGCATGCTCTTATTGCGACGCCCACTCAAATAAGGCCGTCCTCAGTGAGGGAGGCCTCACCACGAGGTACCGCGCTGTGCCGGCGCTGCTGCCCACCGACGTCCCCTGCTGGTACGCATGGGGCGTGCCCAGCTGCTTCCTCGTCGCCGCGACCAGCCTGGACGGCTACCTGCTCCCGTCCACCGATCCTGGCACGACCGCCCTCGTGCTGGCTCCCGGGGCCGGTGTGGTGCTCCTCGGTGCGCGCGCCTGGGGTGCCGTGCTGCGTCGCGACCGCATCACCGACGCCGACGCCTGGGAGCGGGCGCGGGGCCGGGTCCCGCACGTGGTGGTCGGCGAGCACCCGGTCTGGCTGCCCCCGGGCGCCCCGGTGCGCCGGGTCACCGGTCCTCCCGAGGAGTGGTGGGAGCAGGTCGTCGGCCTGGCCGGGGACGGGGAGGTGCGGGTGCTGGCCGGGGATGCGGCGACCACGGCCCTGGTGCTCGCCGGACACGTGCGGCGCACGCGGGTCCGGGTGGAGCCGGTGCTGCTCGGCTCGGGCGCGCCGCTGCTGCCCTCGCCGGACCGGCTGGCGCTGGAGCTGGACCGGGTGCGGAGCGAGGACGGGGCGGTGGTGCTGGAGCACCGCGTCACCTCGACCGGACGGGTGCCGGCGCACCTCCCGGGGTCGGTCGCCGACTTCGTGCTGGCCCGGCTCGCCGAGGACGAGGAGGTGGCCCGGGCGGCCACCGGACCGCGCTGGGTGCCCGCCGTCGACCGCGCGGCCGGCGCCGGCTGGACCGACGTCACGGGGTGGTTGGCCACCCTCCCCAACGACGGCTACAGCGACCGTCCGGGAGCCACCGTGGCCACCCTCGGCGAAGCGGCCGACCAGCGGCACGTGGTGCGCTGGGACCCGGCACGGGTGCTGGCCGAGTGCGCCGCCCGTCGCCGCCTGGTCACCGCCTGCGCCGACCTGCCCGAGGTGCTCGCCGAGCTCGCGCTGGTGTGGGTCGACCACCCCGACCACGACCCCGGGTGGCGACCGGCCGGGTGAGCGTCGTCGACGCCGGTCCGCAGGGGCCGATCGCGTACACTCCCGCAGTGCCCTCCTCCGCCTCGAGCCCGCTGCTGCAGGCGGTCGACCTGCGGCTGGTGCTCGGCGGACGCACCGTCCTGGACGCCCTCTCGCTCACCGCCCAGACCGGTCGCATCACGGCGCTGCTGGGGCCGAACGGGGCGGGCAAGACCACCTTCATCCGCTGCTGCACCGGCATCCTCGACCCCGACGAGGGCGACGTCCGCATCGCCGGCGGCAGCGTGCGCGCGGCGGTCGCGGCGGGCCGGGTCGGGGTGATGCCGCAGGAGAGCGGGGCCTGGTCCGGGATCCGGCCGCTGGAGATGCTGCACCACCTCGCCGGGCTGCACGCCTCGCCGCTGCCGGTGGACGCCCTGGCCGAGCGGCTGGGGCTGCACGACTTCGCCCGGACCCCCTACCGGCGTCTCAGCGGTGGCCAGAAGCAGGCGGTCAACCTCGCCGGGGCCCTGGTCGGGCGACCCGAGCTGGTCTTCCTCGACGAGCCGACGTCCGGCATGGACCCGCACACCCGCCGCGCCGTCTGGGGGCTGCTGCGCGAGCTGCGGGACAGCGGTGTCACCGTGCTCCTCACCACCCACGCCATGGGTGAGGCCGAGCAGCTGGCCGACCAGGTCCACATCGTCGACGCCGGACGGATCAGCATCTCCGGCACGGTGGCCGAGCTGGCCTCCGAGGGGGCCGACCTGGAAGAGGTCTTCCTGCGCCACACCACCGCGAGGATCCGCCCGTGACCGCCGCCGCACTCGACCTCTCCCCCGCCCCCGGCGCCGCGCCCTGGCCACGACGGGTGCTGCGTCACGCCCGCACCGAGTTCGGCCTGCTGGTCCGCAACGGCGAGCAGCTGCTGCTGGCCCTGGTGATCCCCGTCGGGGTGCTGGTCGCCGGCCGGCTGCTGCCCGCGGGGATCTCCGACCGCCTGGGCGGGCTGGACGGGCTGGCCCCGTCGGTGCTCGCGCTGGCCGTCTGGTCCACGTCGTTCACCTCGACCGCGATCGCCACCGCCTTCGAGCGTCGCTACGGCGTGCTCGAGCGGCTGGCCACGACCCCGCTGGGACGTCCGGGGCTGGTGGCCGGCAAGGCGCTGGCCCTGGTGCTGGTGCTGCTCGGGCAGCTGCTGGTGCTCTCGGTGGTCGCCGTCGCGCTGGGCTGGCGGCCCGCCGGTGAGGTCGTCCCCTGGCTGGTCGCCGTGGTCGCCGTGGTGCTCGCGGTGGTCTGCTTCGCCTCCTGGGCGCTGGTGCTCGCCGGACGGCTGCGGGCCGAGGCCACCCTGGCGCTGGCCAACCTGGTCTACCTGGCGCTGGCTGCCGGGGGCGGGCTGCTGCTGAGCCCCGAGGCCCACCCCGGCCTGATGGCCACCCTGGTGCGGGCGCTGCCGACGGCGGCGCTCGGTGAGAGCCTGCGCAACGCCTCGGTCGGGGTGGTCGACGCCTCGCACCTGCTGGTGCTGCTGATCTGGACGCTGCTGGGCCTGCTGACTGCGAGGAGGACGTTCCGATGGACCGCGTGATCGACGGGCTGGGGTCGGAGCGCTCACTGCGCGGCTGGTCGCTGGCCCTGCTGGTGGCCAACTGCGTGATCGTGCTGACCGGGGCATTGGTGCGCCTGACCGGCTCCGGTCTCGGCTGCCCCACCTGGCCGCGGTGCACCGACGAGTCCTACGTGACCACCCCGGAGATGGGCGTCCACGGGGTGATCGAGTTCGGCAACCGGCTGCTCACCTTCGTGCTGATCCTGATCGCGCTGGGCACCGTGGCCGCGGCCCTGGCCCACGCCCACGTGGACGTCCGCCGTCCGGACGGGCCCCCCGGGCACCGGGTGCGGCTGCTGGCGCTGGGCATCGCCTTCGGCATCCCGTTCCAGGGGGTGATCGGCGGCATCACGGTGCTGACCCAGCTCAACCCGTTCGTGGTCGCCCTGCACCTGCTGCTGTCGGTGGTGCTGATCTGCCTGTCGGTGTGGTTGGTGCGCACGGTGTGGCGGGCTCCCCGTGAGCCCGTCGACGGCCTCCGGTGGTGGCTGGCCCGGGTGGTCTTCGTGCTCGCCTGGGTGGCCAGCTGGCTGGGTACCGTGGCGACCGGCAGCGGTCCGCACGCGGGTGACGCCACCTCCCCGCGGACCGGTTTCGACGTCGAGCTGGTGGCCAAGGTGCACGCCGGCAGCGTCTGGCTGCTGGTCATCGCCAGCGTGCTGGCCCTCGTGCTGCTCCGCTCGCGTGCGGCGCTGCTGCTGGTCCTGGTCGAGGTGGGTCAGGGCGTCGTCGGCTACGTGCAGTACTTCACCGGGGTGCCGATCACTCTGGTGATGCTGCACATGCTGGGTCTGTGCCTGGTGATGGCCGCAGCCATGAACCTGCTGCTGTCGGTGCGCCGGCCGCGTCCCGAGGACGCCCTCCCCTCCCCCAGCAGCTCGTTGGCCGTCGTCGGGGAGTGAGTCGGCTGGGGACATCGGCGTGGTGCCGACGTCTGCGCCGCCCCCATCGACTCGCCACCACGTGGCTCGTCACGACGACCCCAGAGTCAGTCCGCGGATGACGAGTCGCCGCGAGGGGTGAGTCGCCGCGAGGAGTCGCCTGGCCGACGCTCGAGGCGACATCTGGTGGCGACTCGCTACCACCCGCGGGAGCGGAGGGCGATCCACGGGGTGCGCGTGACCTGGAGGCGAGGTGGTCCCCGGGCTCCAGAGACTCGGACCGGAGGCAGCAGCACGTCGCAGGACCGCCATCCCCAGCGGCGGGACCGGCCCGACGTGGCTGCGGATCCGCCGGACGAGGGCGCGGGCCCTGGCGTCGGCGGAGCAGAAGTGTCAGAGGCGGTCCGTAGCTTCGCTGCATGGTCGCAGTCCACGAGGTGCTCGCAACGGTGCCGCAGTCGCTGGCCCCGGTCGATCCCCTCGTGCCCGACGAGGCGCCCGGTGCTGAGCTCAGTGCGTCCTCGATCGGGTCGTGGACCGAGCGTCTGGCGGCTACCGGCCTGCGCGGTGTGGAGCCGGCGGCACTCGTCGATGTGATCCGGGCGTTGGAGGGGCTGAAGTGCGCTGCCGAGGCGGTCCAGGCCGCCGCCGCGACCGCCCTGGACCGGGAGACCCGCGCCGAGGAACAACGCCAGGGTGTCCCCGCGGCCCGGCAGGGGCGGGGTGTGGCCGCCCAGGTCGCCCTGGCCCGGCGGGAGTCACCCGCGCGGGGCCGGCAGCACCTCGGCCTGGCGCTCGTGCTGGACCGGGAGCTGCCCCACACCTTCGCAGCGCTCCGGGCCGGGCGGATCACCGAGTGGCGGGCCACCCTGCTGGCCCGGGAGACCGCCTGCCTGTCCCGGGAGCACCGCCGCGAGGTCGACCAGGCACTCGCCGCCGACGCGGACCGGTTGGAGGCGATGGGCGAGGGAGAGCTGGTCGCCGAGGCCCGCGCCCGCTCCTACCGGCTCGACCCCGAGGCCGCGGTGCAGCGACGCCGTCGCGCCGAGGCCGAGCGGCGGGTCAGCCTGCGACCGGCGCCGGACACGATGAGCCAGCTCAGCGCCCTGCTCCCGGTGAAGGACGGGGTCGCGGTCCACGCCTCCCTCTGCCGGCAGGCCGACGCCGTGGTCGCCGCCGGTGACGGACGCAGCCGCGGGCAGATCATGGCCGACACCCTGGTCGAGCGCATCCTCGGCACCAGCCACCCCAGCGCCCGGCCGCACCAGAGCGAGGACGCAGCTGCCCGGTCCCAGCCCCACGAGCACCAGGCCAGCGGCGGCGCGGCCACGGACGGCGGGGTGGGTGGCAGCTCAGGTGGGAGGAGTGAAGGGGCGAGCGCGGCGGACACGTCGGTGATGATCCACCTCCTGGTCTCCGACTCCGTCCTGTTCGGGGCCCCTGGAGCGGGTCATGTCGACGGCTACGGACCCGTCCCCGGCGACCTGGCCCGCCAGCTCGCCACCGCCGACCGCGCCTGGATCCGCCGCCTCTACACCACTCCCACCACCGGCGAGCTGATCGCCGCCGAGAGCCGCGCCCGCCGGTTCCCACCCCGGCTGGCCCAGCTGGTCCGACTGCGGGACCGGACCTGCCGCACCCCGTGGTGCGACGCCCCGATCCGGCACACCGACCACATCATCGCCGCCAGCGACGGCGGCACCACCTCGCTCGCCAACGGGCAAGGACTTTGCGAGGCCTGCAACTACGCCAAGGAGTCACCCGGCTGGACCGCCCGACCACGCCCCGGGCCCCGCCACACCGCCCAGACCACCACGCCCACCGGGCACGGCTACCAGTCCACGGCACCACCGCCGCTCGATCCCCTGCGCCCGGATGTGTCGGTCGCCCCGTCCTCACCCCGGGATGAAGCGAGGCAGGAGCACACGCTGACGGCGTGACGGGGCGAGCCCTCTCGATGGCTGGTGTCCAAGCAGTCATGCCTGCCGAAGGGAGCCAGCTCCAGGCAACCGCAGCGGTGCAGCCCCTCCGTGCCGCGTCCCGGGCTGTGGTCCCCTCCGTGCCGTCGCGGACTGTCCCTCGAGAGGGCCGTGCAGGCCCGCTGCCCCGACGCCGATCGGGTGAGGCGCCGCCGGACGTCCTGGGTCCCGCCCGGGTCCGTCCCCGGGTCACTCCGAGGTCGGCTGTCCGTCGGTCGCCTCCGGCTCGGGGAGCTCGGCGAGCTCGGCGAGGAACCGTCGGACCTCGTGCACGAAGCGCTCGTGCGCCTCCAGCTGGGCCCAGTGGCCGACGTCGGGCAGCTCCACCAGCCGGGCGTGGGGCATCCGCCGCACCGCGCTCCGCGACCCCTCCACCGGCACCAGCCGGTCCCGCTGCCCGTGCACGAACAGCGCAGGCAGCTCGACCCGCCCCACCCGGCCCAGCAGCTGGTTGGTCATCCCGCCCGGACCGAGGGTGGACTGGTTGTACCGCAGGTAGCCCTCGGCGGACCGGGGCTCCCGCGCCACCCGCACGAACTCCTCCACCACCTCGGCGGGCACCGTCGCCGGGTCGTGCACCATCGCCCGCAGGGCAGTGCGGCTGAACCGGTTGGCCGCGGCCGCCAGCCGCAGCAGCACCGGGTCCGGCAGCCTGGAGAACGCCCACGCAGCACGGTGCACCAGCGGACGACCCACCGACCCGACCAGCCCCCCAGGTGCCACCAGCACCAGCCCGCGGAGCAGCCGGGGAGAGCGGAGCGCCAGGTTCAGCACGACGTCACCGCCCATCGAGACCCCGACGGCCACCGCCGGTGCCAGCCCCAGCCCACCCATCCAGCGGGCCACCAGGTCCGCCATCGCCTCCGGGCGTCCCAGCGGGGCGATCCCCGTCGTGGCGCCGAAGCCCGGGAGGTCCAGCGCCCACACCTCGCGGTCGACCGCCAGCGCGGGCAGCGCGCGGTACCAGGACAGCGCGGCGGCGTCGGTGCCGCCTCCGTGCACCAGCACGAGGGGCGGCCGCGGACCGGGGACACCGGCGTGGAGGGTGCGGACCAGGCCGCCGCCCAGCGGGACGGACAGGCTGCTGGCCCCGGGCGGCAGGAGCCGTCCCGAGGTCATCGCAGCAGCGGGTCGACGGCGGCGGCGATGAACAGCAGCGCGAGGTAGCTGTTGGACCAGTGGAACAGCCGCATCGGCTTCAGCTCGGTGTCCACCAGACCGGCCTTCGCCCGCAGGTGCAGCCGGACGGCCTCGACCAGGAACGCGGCACCGAGCACGGCCGCCACCACCGGGTACAGCCAGCCCGTGCCGGCCACCGGCCAGAGCAGCAGGCTGACCGCGACGGTGAGCACCGAGTAGGCCAGGATCCGGATGGTCACGCCGGGCGCGGGCAGCACCACCGGCAGCATCGGCACCCCGGCCGCGGCGTAGTCGGCGCGGTAGCGGATGGCCAGGGCCCACGTGTGCGGAGGGGTCCAGAAGAAGACGATGGCGAACAGCACCCAGGGGGCCCAGGACAGCTCGCCGGTGACGGCCGTCCACCCGATCAGCGGCGGGAAGCACCCGGCGATACCGCCCCAGACGATGTTCTGGGAGAACCGCCGCTTCAGCCACATCGTGTAGACGAAGACGTAGAAGGCGTTGGCGGCCAGGGCCAGCACCGCCGACAGCCAGTTGACCGCCACCAGGAACACCACCGTGGAGGCGACCCCCAGCAGCGAGGCGAAGACCACCGCGGCCGCCGTCCCCACCTGGTGGCGCGGGAGCGGGCGCCGGCGGGTGCGGCGCATCAGCTCGTCGATGTCGCGGTCCAGGACGCAGTTGAACGCGTTCGCGCTGGCGGCGGCGAGCGCCCCGGCCAGCAGCGTGACCAGCACCAGCCCCAGGTCCGGCACACCCCCGGCAGCCAGGAACATCGCCGGGATCGTGGTCACCAGCAGCAGCTCGATGATGCGCGGCTTGGTCAGGGCCAGGTAGGCCCCCACCACGTCCCGTGCGCGCGCAGGGGCGAGCGACCGCTCGACCTCGCGTGCCGCGTGCTGCAGGCTCGTCAACGCCCCGCCCTCCTGCTCGGAAACCGTGAGCAGTCTAGGGGCTGCCCCCCGCGGAGGACGATTCGCGGGGGCCCGGCGAAGGGGTGGTGTGAGTCACCCCGACCCCCTGCGTCCACCACCCGACGGGCACCCGCGAGCCTGTCGGTGGAGCCCACTAGGGTGGAACCGTCAGCTCGCACGACTCGAGCCTTCGGACGTCCCCGGCTCGACCGGGGTATCGACGAGTGAAGGGAACGCCTCCGCGATGAGCACCACCACCACGAGCCACGCCGTCCACCCCGACGACTGGACCGAGGTCGACGCCCGCGCGGTCGACACCGTCCGCGTCCTGGCTGCCGACTCCGTCCAGAACAAGGGCAACGGCCACCCCGGGACGGCCATGAGCCTGGCCCCGGTGGCCTACCAGCTCTTCCAGAAGACGATGGTCCACAACCCGGCCAACCACCAGTGGCCCGGCCGCGACCGCTTCGTGCTCAGCTGCGGGCACTCCGCCCTCACCCTCTACATCCAGCTCTACCTGGGCGGCTGGGGGCTCGAGCTCGAGGACCTCCGCGCCCTGCGCACGCACGGCTCGAAGACCCCCGGCCACCCCGAGCACGGCCACACCGACGGCGTCGAGGTCACCACCGGCCCGCTCGGCCAGGGCATCGGCAACGCGGTGGGCATGGCCATGGCCGCCCGTCGCGAGCGCGGCCTGTACGACCCCGAGTCCGCCCCGGGCGAGTCGCTGTTCGACCACCAGATCTACTGCCTGGCCTCCGACGGCGACATCGAGGAGGGCATCTCCAGCGAGGCCTCCTCCCTGGCCGGCACCCAGAAGCTCGGCAACCTCACCCTCATCTACGACGCGAACCAGATCTCCATCGAGGACGACACGGTGATCGCGCTGTCGGAGGACACCGCCGCCCGCTACGCCGCCTACGGCTGGCACGTCCAGACCATCGACTGGACCGCTGGTGGCGACTACGTCGAGGACGTCGCCGCGTTCGCCGACGCGCTGGCCGCGGCCCGCGCCGAGACCGACCGCCCGAGCTTCATCCAGCTCCGCACCATCATCGGCTTCCCCGCCCCGAAGCTGCAGAACACCGGCAAGGCGCACGGGTCCGCGCTGGGGGCCGAGGAGGTCGCCGCCACCAAGGAGGTGCTCGGCTTCGACCCCGAGAAGTCCTTCGAGGTCTCCGAGGAGGTCATCGCGCACACCCGCGGGCTGCTCGAGCGCGGTCAGCAGGTCGAGGCCGAGTGGCAGCAGCGCTTCGACCAGTGGGCCGAGGCCAACCCCGAGCGCCACCAGCTCTGGCAGCGGATGCAGACCCGCACCCTCCCCGACGGCTGGGACGCCGACCTGCCGACCTGGGACGCCGACCCCAAGGGCGTCGCCACCCGCAAGGCCTCCGGCGCGGTGATCAACGCCATCGGCGCCAAGGTGCCGGAGTTCTGGGGCGGCTCGGCCGACCTCGCCGAGTCCAACAACACCACCCTCGAGGACTCCCCCAGCTTCCTGCCCGAGGACCGCTCCTCGAAGATGTTCAGCGGCAACCGCTACGGCCGGGTGCTCCACTTCGGCATCCGAGAGCACGCCATGGGCGCGATCATGAACGGCATCGCCGTGCACGGCGGGACCCGCCCCTTCGGCGGCACCTTCCTGACCTTCAGCGACTACATGCGCCCCTCGGTCCGCCTCGCCGCGCTGATGAACCTCCCGGTCACCTACGTCTGGACCCACGACTCCATCGGTCTGGGCGAGGACGGCCCCACCCACCAGCCGATCGAGCACGTCCCCTCGCTGCGGCTGATCCCGGGGCTGGACGTCGTCCGCCCCGCCGACGCCAACGAGACCGCCGCGGCCTGGGCGCAGGTCATGCGCAACAACGACCGCCCGGCCGGGCTCGCCCTCAGCCGGCAGAACCTGCCGGTCTTCCCCCGCGGAGAGGACGGCTTCGCCACCACCGAGCACGTGGCCAAGGGTGCCTACGTCCTCAAGGACTTCGGTGACGGTGAGCCGCAGGTGCTGCTGATCGGCACCGGCTCGGAGGTCCAGCACGCCGTCGCCGCCGCCGAGAGCCTGGCCGCCGAGGGCATCACCGCCCGGGTCGTCTCGATGCCCTGCCGGGAGTGGTTCGACGAGCAGGACGACGCCTACCGCGAGTCCGTGCTGCCCTCCTCGGTCAAGGCCCGGGTCAGCATCGAGGCCGCCGTGCCGCAGGGCTGGCACGACATCACCGGTGACGCCGGGCGGGCCATCGGGATCAACCACTTCGGCGCCTCCGCCCCGGCGGAGACCCTCTTCGAGGAGTACGGCTTCACCGCCGAGAACGTGGTGGCCGCCGCCCGCGAGAGCCTGGCCGCCGCCGAGGCGCTCACCTCCGCGCCCGGCACCGTCCCCACGCACCGCGGCCAGTCCGGCCCTGCCTCGGTCGGCGACGACGCGGCCAACCCCGAGGCCGAGGGCACCAACGAGCGTTCCTGACCGCCGGTCAGCCAGCACACCCCGTGGAGTGGAAGGAAGCACGATGAGCGAGCGACTGCAGCAGCTGGCCGAGGCCGGCGTCTCGATCTGGCTGGACGACCTGTCCCGGGAGCGGATCGCCTCCGGCGACCTGGCCCGCCAGGTGGCCGAGCGGTCGGTGACGGGGGTGACCACCAACCCGACCATCTTCGCCACCGCGGTCTCCACGGGCGACAGCTACGAGCCCCAGCTGACCGAGCTCAAGGGCAGCGAGGTGTCTGACGCCATCACCGCGATCACCACCGACGACGTCCGCGCGGCCTGCGACGTGCTCGGCCCGGTCGCCACCAGGACCGACGGCGTCGACGGCCGGGTCTCGATCGAGGTCGAGCCCGGGCTGGCCATGGACACCGACGGCACCGTCGCCCAGGCCAAGGACCTCCGCGCGCGGGTCGGGCGGCCCAACGTGCTGATCAAGATCCCGGCCACCGAGCCGGGCCTCCCGGCGATCCGTTCCGTCATCGCGGCGGGGATCAGCGTCAACGTCACGCTGATCTTCTCCCTGCAGCGCTACCGCGCCGTCCTCGACGCCTACCTCAGCGGGCTCGAGGACGCCGCCGACGCCGGGCACGAGCTGTCCGACATCCACTCGGTGGCCTCGTTCTTCGTCTCCCGCGTGGACTCCGAGGTCGACAAGCGCCTGGACGCCATCGGCACCGACGAGGCCAAGGCCCTCAAGGGCAAGGCCGCCGTGGCCAACGCCCGGCTGGCCCACGCCCTGTTCCGCCGGGTGGTCTCCGGGGAGGAGCTGGACGGCCGCTGGCCCGCCCTGGCGGCCAAGGGCGCCCGCCCGCAGCGTCCGCTCTGGGCCTCCACCGGCGTCAAGGACCCGAACCTGCCCGACACCCTCTACGTCACCGAGCTGGTCACCTCCGACACGGTCAACACCATGCCCGAGAAGACCATGGACGCCTTCGCCGACCACGGCGAGGTCGAGGGCGACCGGGTGGTGGACCTGGTCGCCGAGGCCGAGGCCACCATGGCCGACCTGGAGCGCGTCGGGATCGACATCGACGACGTCACCCGGGTCCTGGAGGAGGAGGGCGTGAAGAAGTTCGCCGACTCCTGGGACGAGCTGGTCAGCACCGTCCAGGAAGCCATCAGCGCCGCCGCCTGAGCGTCGGACCGCTGCGAGACCAAGGAGCCCTGCGTTGCTCGACCTGAACCGCCCCAACCCGCTGCGGGATGCCCAGGACCGGCGGCTGCCCCGCATCGCCGGGCCCTGCGTGCTGGTCATCTTCGGCGTCACCGGTGACCTCTCGCGCAAGAAGCTGATGCCCGCGGTCTACGACCTGGCCAACCGGGGGCTGCTGCCGCCCGGCTTCGCGCTGGTCGGCTTCGCCCGCCGCGACTGGGCCAACGAGGACTTCGCCCAGATCGTGCACGACTCGGTCAAGGAGCACGCCCGCACCCCCTTCCGCGAGGAGGTGTGGCAGCAGCTGCTGGAGGGCATCCGCTTCGTCCCCGGCGACCTCAACAGCGACGCCTCGTTCGAGGAGCTGAAGAACACCATCCTCGAGCTCGACGAGGCCCGCGGCACCGGGGGCAACCACGCCTTCTACCTCTCCATCCCGCCGGGTCTCTTCGACGAGGTGGTCGGCCAGCTCCGCCGCCACGGCCTCGCCGAGCAGCGTGGCGGGCAGTGGAGCCGGGTGGTCATCGAGAAGCCCTTCGGTCACGACCTCGAGAGCGCGCAGGAGCTCAACCGGATCGTGTCCAGCGTCTTCCCCTCCCAGTCGGTCTTCCGCATCGACCACTACCTGGGCAAGGAGACGGTCCAGAACATGCTGGCGCTGCGCTTCGCCAACCAGCTGTTCGAGCCGGTGTGGAACCGCAACTACATCGACCACGTGCAGATCACCATGGCCGAGGACATCGGCATCGGCGGGCGTGCCGGGTACTACGACGGCATCGGCGCCGCCCGCGACGTGATCCAGAACCACCTGCTGCAGCTGCTGGCGCTGACGGCGATGGAGGAGCCCACCTCCTTCGACGCCCGCCAGCTCCGCTCGGAGAAGCAGAAGGTGCTCGCCGCGGCCCGCCCACCGGTCGACCTGGACGCCCACACCGCCCGCGGCCGCTACGACGGCGGCTGGGCCGGCGGGGTCAAGGTCAACGGCTACGCCGAGGAGGAGGGGGTCTCCCCGGAGTCCATCACCGAGACCTTCGCCGCGATCCGGGTCGACATCGACAACCGGCGCTGGGCCGGGGTGCCCTTCTACCTGCGCACCGGCAAGCGGCTGGCCCGCCGCGTCACCGAGGTGGCGCTCAGCTTCCGCAAGGCGCCGCACCTGCCCTTCACCAACTCCGACACCGAGGCCCTGGGCACCAACGCCCTGGTGATGCGGATCCAGCCCGACGAGGGCATCACGCTCCGCTTCGGGGCCAAGGTCCCGGGCACCCAGATGGAGATCCGCGAGGTCAACATGGACTTCGCCTACGGGGGCGCCTTCACCGAGTCCAGCCCGGAGGCCTACGAGCGGCTGATCCTCGACGTCCTGCTGGGTGACCCGCCGCTGTTCCCCCAGCACGAGGAGGTCGAGCTCTCCTGGAAGATCCTCGACCCGGTGCTGGACCACTGGGCGGAGACGGCGACCAAGCCGGAGAAGTACCACCCCGGCTCGTGGGGCCCGCAGAGCGCGCACGACATGCTCGCGCGCGACGGCTTCACCTGGCGACGGCCCTGAGCACGGAGAGGCACCGATGATGATCGAGCTGAAGTCCACCAACTCCTCCAAGGTCGCCAGCGCCCTGATCAAGGCCCGTCGCAACGCCGGCAGCCCGACCATGGGCATGGTGATGACCCTGATCGTGGTGACCGACGGTCGCGGTTACCAGCGGGCCGCCGAGGCGGCGCTGGCCGCCAGCCGCGAGCACCCCTGCCGGCTGCTGCTGGTGGTCACCTCCACCACCACGAAGACCTCCGGCCTGGACGCCGAGATCCACCTCGGCGAGCGGGTGCCCGGGGAGACCGTGGTGCTGCGGATGCGCGGCGAGGTGGCCGAGCACCCGGCCTCCGTCGTCCTCCCGCTGCTGCTGCCGGACTCCCCCGTGGTCGCCTGGTGGCCCGGGGACGCCCCGCACTCGCTGTCGGAGGACCCGATCGGTGCGCTGGCCAACCGCCGGATCACCGACGCCGACGGCACCCGCGACCCGGTGGGCAGCCTGGAGGCCCGTGCCGCCCACCACGGTCCCGGCGAGACCGACCTGACCTGGACCCGGCTCACCCCCTGGCGCGCCCTGCTGGCCGCGGCCGTCGACCAGTACCCGGCCACCTTCACCGCCGCGGCGGTGGAGGCCAAGCGCGGTCACGCCGGCGCCCAGCTGATGGCGGCCTGGCTGGAGGACCGGCTGGGCGTCGAGGTCGCGGTGAAGGCCACCAAGGGCCCGGGCATCACCGGGGTCCGGCTGACCACCGCGGCCGGTGACATCTCCCTGACCCGCGACGACGGCCTGCTGGCCGAGTACGCGGTGCCCGGGCAGCCTCGGCGGCTGGTCGCCCTCAAGCGGCGCGACACCGAGGACCTGATCGCCGAGGAGCTGCGGCGGATGGACGACGACGACATCTTCGAGTCCGCCGCCCACGTCCTGGTCCGACGCTCCGAGCGCGCCAGGGCGGCCAAGGCGAAGGACACCGGCACGGGCACCACGAAGACCACCGGGACGGCCACGAAGAAGACCGCCGCGGCCAGGAAGACCGCGGGCACGACCAAGAAGGCGGCGACCTCGCGTCCGCGCAGGTCCATCGCCGCGAAGACGTCAGACAGCACCAGCAACGGCCCGTCGGGGTCGGGCCGTCCGGAACCCACCTCGAGCACCGAGGGTCCCGGCTCCGGCGGCAGCGCCACCCACGAGGCGACCGACGCCCCCGGGGCGACCACCACCAGCTGAGGAGATCACCCGTGGCCACCCGCACCATCGTGCACAGCGACCCCGAGGCACTGATCCAGAGCGCGTCCAGCCGGCTGCTGGAGCGGCTGTCGCACCTGCAGTCCAGCGAGGGGGTGGCCCAGCTCTGCCTCACCGGCGGGCGGATCGCCAACCGCATCTACCGGGGCCTGGCCGAGCAGCTGCCCGGCTCCCCGCTCGACGGCACCCGCGTGGAGCTGTGGTGGGGCGACGAGCGCTTCGTCCCCACCGAGGACCCCGACCGCAACGCCGGCGAGGCCCTGGCCATCCTGGCGCCCTCGCTCGCCATGGACCCGTCCCGGGTGCACCCCATGCCGGCCGCCGACGGGAACGTCTCGATCGAGGACTCCGCCGCCGGCTACGCCACCGAGCTGGGTGAGACGACCTTCGACATCTGCCTGCTCGGGGTCGGCCCGGACGGGCACGTCGCCTCGATCTTCCCCGACCACCCCAGCCTGGAGCCCACCCCGGCCCGGGTGCTGGCGGTGCACGACTCCCCCAAGCCGCCGCCGCTGCGGCTCAGCCTCTCCCTGGCCACGCTGAACCGCTCCCGCGAGGTGTGGTTCGTGGTGAGCGGCGCGGACAAGGCCGAGGCGGTGCGCCGGGCCCAGTCCGGTGAGACGGGTCTGCCGGCGGCCATGGTCACCGGCCAGGAGGCGACGATCTGGCTGATCGACGAGGACGCGGCCTCCCAGCTCTGAGCAGCCACCCGCACCACCGGTGGACGCAGCACGGCCCCCGGACCGCGAGGTCCGGGGGCCGTGCTCGTCGCGGCTCAGGGCCGGATCAGTAGATGACCTCGCCGCGGGCCCGACGGTCCTGCAGCATCTGCAGGGCCTCGGCCAGGATCGCCTTGGCCTCCTTGTCGGAGCGGCGCTCCTTCACGTAGGCCAGGTGCGTCTTGTACGGCGTCGTCTTCGGTGGCGGCGGCGGGTTGTCCTGGTCGAGGTTGGCCGGGAGCCCGCAGCGCGGGCAGTCCCAGGTCTCGGGAGCCTGCACGTCGGCGGCGAACGCCGGGCGGGTCTCGTGGGAGTTGGAGCAGAAGTAGGAGACGTACAGCCGGGGAGCGGCGTCGCCGCGCTCCGCCTCCCCCATCGGTCCCGCTCCGACGCGGCTGCCACGGATGGCACTACCACCAGCCACTGTGTCGTACTCCTCGGTCTAGGTGCCGCCAGCAGGCGGCACGGTTGGGCGGTCAGGTCGTCCGGACCGCTACGTCGGTGGTCTCAGATGCTCCAGCGGTACAGCACCAGCAGCGTCAGGATGCTCAGGAACCAGACCAGGCCGAGCACGATGGTGATCCGGTCGAGGTTGCGCTCGGCCACGGACGTCCCACCCATCGAGGTGGACATGCCGCCACCGAACAGGTCCGACATGCCACCACCGCGACCCTTGTGCAGCAGCACCGACAGCGCGAGCAGGACGCTCGTCGCCACCAGCACGATGGACACGCTCACCTGGGGCCAAGTCACCGGCACACCTTACTTCACGCCCTCGTGATCCGCAGAACCGAAGCGCAGCTCAGCCGAGGGTGGGCAGGTCGTAGAAGCGGGCGATGGCGGAGAAGTCCTCCACCTGCAGGCTCGCGCCGCCGACCAGGGCCCCGTCGACGTCGGTCTGGGCCATGATCTCGACCACGTTCGAGCCCTTCACCGAGCCGCCGTAGAGCACGCGCACGGTGTCGGCGGTCTCGTCCCCGTGCTGCTCGCGGACCCACCCGCGGATCGCCGCGCACACCTCCTGGGCGTCCTCGGGGGTGGCCACCTCACCGGTGCCGATGGCCCAGACGGGCTCGTAGGCGATCACCAGGGAGGCGACCTGCCCGGCGTCGAGACCGTCCAGGGCGCCGGCCACCTGGGCCAGCGTGTGCGCCACGTGCTCGCCGGCCTGGCGGACCTCCAGGCCCTCGCCGACGCACACGATCGGGGTGATCCCCGCGGCCAACGCCTTGCGGGTCTTGGCCCCCACCAGCGCGTCGTCCTCGGCGTGGTACTGACGGCGCTCGGAGTGCCCGACGGCCACGTAGCCGCAGCCCAGCTTGGCCAGCATCGAGGCCGAGACCTCACCGGTGTAGGCGCCGGAGTCGTGCGCGGAGACGTCCTGGGCGCCGTAGCCGAGGGTGAGGCGGTCCCCCTCGACCAGGGTCTGCACGGTCCGGATGTCGGTGAACGGCACCAGTACCACCACCTCGCTCCTGGCCGGGTCGTGCCTCTTGTCGCTGAGGGTCCAGGCCAGCTTCTGCACCAGTCCGGTGGCCTCGACGTGGTTGAGGTTCATCTTCCAGTTGCCGGCCATCAGGGGCGTGCGGGTCATCGGGCGTCCTTCGTTCGGGGAGTGGAGGGTGTGCTGCGGGAGGGCTCAGCCCTCGAGGACGTCCAGCCCGGGGAGCTGCTTGCCCTCCAGGTACTCGAGGCTGGCGCCGCCGCCGGTGGAGATGTGGCCGAACTCGTCGTCGCCGAAGCCCAGCGCACGGACGGCCGCCGCGGAGTCACCGCCGCCCACCACGCTCAGCCCGTCGACCTGGGTCAGGGCACGGGCCACGGCGCGGGTGCCGCCGGCGAAGGCGTCCCACTCGGCCACGCCCATCGGGCCGTTCCAGAAGACGGTGCGGGAGGAGGAGATGGCGGCGGCGAACGCGGCGGCGGAGTCGGGGCCGATGTCCAGCCCGAGCTGCTCGTCGGGGATGGCGTCGGCGGCCACCACCGTGGCCGGGGAGTCGGCCTTGAACTCCGGGGCCACCACGATGTCCGTGGGGAGCACGATCTGCTTGCCGGTGCGCTCGGCCTCGGCCAGGTAGCCGCGGACGGTCTCGACCTGGTCCTCCTCCAGCAGGCTCTTGCCCACCGGGTGGCCCTGGGCGGCCAGGAAGGTGAAGACCATCCCGCCACCGACGAGCAGGGTGTCCGCGGTGGTCAGCAGGTTCTCGATCACGGCCAGCTTGTCCGACACCTTGGCGCCGCCGAGGACCACGGCGTAGGGGCGGGCGGGCTCGGTGGTGAGGCGGCGCAGCACCTCGACCTCGGCCTCGACCAGACCGCCGGCGGCGTTGGGGAGCAGCCTCGCCACGTCGAAGACCGAGGCCTGCTTGCGGTGCACCACGCCGAACCCGTCGGAGACGAAGACGTCACCGAACTCCGCGTAGCGGCGCGCGAGCGCGGTGCGCTCCGCCTCGTCCTTGGACTCCTCGCCCGGCTCGTAGCGGACGTTCTCCAGCATCGCCACGTCGCCGTCACCGAGCCCGGCCACGACCTGGCGGGCGGACTCACCCACCACGTCCTCGGCCAGCCGCACCTCGGCGCCGAGCAGCTCACCCAGCCGGGCGGCCGCGGGGGCCAGGGAGTACTTCGGGTTCACCGTCCCCTTGGGACGTCCCAGGTGGGCCATCACCACGACGCGGGCGCCGGCCTCGCGGAGCCGGGTGAGGGTCGGGACGGAGGCGCGGATGCGGCCGTCGTCGGTGATCGCGCCGGAGTCGTCCAGCGGGACGTTGAGGTCGCAGCGGACCAGCACGCGGGTGCCGGCGAGGTTGCCGAGGTCGGCGATGCTCTTCACCAGGGGCTCCTTGGTCAGTCGGGGTCGGGGTGCCCGGCTCGCGGGAGCGGGGCGGGTCGGACGGCCGACGCGGCGCAGCCCGGCGTGGGCTGCGCCGCGGCGGGTGTCACTGCGGGGTGGTGCTCAGAGCTCGGCGCCGACCAGCACGGCCAGGTCGACCAGCCGGTTGGAGTAGCCCCACTCGTTGTCGTACCAGCCGACCACCTTCACCAGGTCGCCGTTCACCTTGGTGAGGCCGGCGTCGAAGACGCAGGAGGCCGGGTCGGTCTCGATGTCCTTGCTGACGATCTCGTCCTCGGTGTAGACGAGGAAGCCCTTCATGGCGCCCTCCGCGGCCGCCTTGATGATCGCGTTGACCTCCTCGACGGTGGTCTCGCGCGAGGCGGTGAAGGTGAGGTCGGTGGCCGAGCCGGTGGGGACCGGGACGCGCAGGGCGAAGCCGTCCAGCTTGCCCTTGAGCTCGGGCAGCACCAGCGAGACGGCCTTGGCCGCACCGGTGGTGGTGGGGACGATGTTCAGGGCCGCGGCGCGCGAGCGACGCAGGTCCTTGTGCGGGCCGTCCTGCAGGTTCTGGTCCTGGGTGTAGGCGTGGATCGTGGTCATCAGACCCTTCTCGATGCCCAGCCCGTCGTTGAGCGCCTTGGCCATCGGGGCCAGGCAGTTCGTGGTGCAGGAGGCGTTGGAGATGATGGTGTGCGCCGCGGGGTCGTAGTCCTCGTGGTTCACGCCCATCACGATCGTGATGTCCTCGTTCTTGGCCGGGGCCGAGATGATGACCTTCTTGGCGCCGCCGTCGATGTGGGCGCGCGCCTTCTCCGCGGTGGTGAAGATGCCGGTGGACTCGATCACGACGTCGGCGCCGATCTCGCCCCAGGGCAGGGCGGCGGGGTCGCGCTCGGCGAAGGCGGCGAAGGTGTGCTCGCCGGCGGTGATGGAGGTGTCGTCGAAGGTGACCTCACCGGGGAAGCGACCCAGGATCGAGTCGTACTTCAGCAGGTGGGCCAGCGTCTTGTTGTCGGTCAGGTCGTTCACCCCGACCACCTGGACGTCGGCTCCGGAGGCGATGAGGGCACGGAAGAAGTTCCGGCCGATGCGGCCGAAGCCGTTGATTCCAACCTTGACGGTCATGCGTTCGATCTCCTTCGAGCTGTGGATCGGTGGTGTCCGGGAGCCGCTCGGAGGGCGGCGCTCCGCTGACGTCGTCAGCCTAACGGCCCGCGTCCTCGACGTCGTCGGCGGCCCACCTAGTGGTATGGACCAGTTGGGTCACAGGTTCGGACCAGTGACCGACTGGACCGGCTTCGGACCAGTGACCCTCAAGCGTCCTCGAGCAGCTCGGGGCTGACGCTGGCCTCGGTGCTGGGGATGCCCAGCTCGGCCGCGCGCTTGTCGGCGGTGGCCAGCAGCCGACGGATCCGGCCGGCCACGGCGTCCTTGGTCAGCGGCGGGGTGTGCAGCTGACCGAGCTCCTCCAGACTGACCTGCTTGTTCTGCACGCGCAGCACGCCGGCCTCGCGGAGGTGGTCCGGGACGTCCTCCCCCAGGATCTCCAGGGCCCGCTCGACCCGGGCGCCGGCGGCCACCGCGGCCCGCGCGGAGCGACGGAGGTTGGCGTCGTCGAAGTTCGCCAGCCGGTTCGCCGAGGCCCGGACCTCGCGGCGCATCCGGCGCTCCTCCCAGGCCAGCAGCGTCTCGTGGGCGCCCATCTTGGTGAGCATGGCCGCGATCGCGTCGCCGTCGCGGACCACCACCCGGTCCACCGCCCGCACCTCGCGCGCCTTGGCCGGGATCTGCAGCCGGCGGGCCGCCCCCACCAGGGCCAGCGCGGCCTCCGGTCCGGGGCAGGTCACCTCCAGCGACATCGAGCGGCCCGGCTCGGTCAGCGACCCGTGGGCCAGGAAGGCACCCCGCCAGGCGGCCACGCAGTCGCACAGGCCCCCACCGACCACCTGCGGCGGCAGACCACGGGCGGGGCGGTTGCGGGAGTCGACCAGCCCGGTCTGGCGGGCCAGCGCCTGACCGTCCTTCACCACCCGGACCACGTAGCGGGTCCCGCGGCGCAGCCCGGCGCCGCTGAGCACGGCCAGCTCGCTCTGGTGGCCGAAGACGTCGAGGATCGCCGTGCGGAGGCGCCGCGCGGCGGCACCGGTGTCCAGCTCGACCTCGATCACGATCCGTCCACCGCTGATGTGCAGCCCACCTGCGAAGCGCAGGATGGTGGCCACCTCGGAGCGGCGGCAGCAGGGCTTGGAGACCGCGATCGTGGCCAGCTCCGCCTTCACCTGCTGAGTCATCGCCATCCCGGCATCCTGCCACAGGTCGGGGGTCCGCCCCGAGCCGTCAGAGACCCATCACCTCGGCGTAGGCCGACGCCAGCCGGAGGGTGTCGTGGCGGGCGCTGCCGTCCCGCATCGCCACGTCGGCGAGCACCAGCCGGGCCCCCAGGGAGGCCACGTAGGACTCCAGGTGCGGGTCGTCCGCGGCGGCGCGCTCGTCGGCCAGCACCACGTCCAGCCGCAGCCGCGGGGCGTGGTCGGCCAGCAGCTCGACGTGGCGGGAGAGGCTCATCCCCCGCGTCTCGCCGTCGGGGCTGAGGTTGAGGGTGAGGATCCGCCGGCAGTCGGAGGCCGCGAGGGTCTCGGCCAGCTCGGGCACCAGCAGGTGCGGGATCACCGAGGTGAACCAGGACCCCGGACCCAGCACCGCCCAGTCCGCGGCCCGGACGGCCTCCAGGCACTCCGGTCGGGCCGGCGGGTCGGCCGGCAGCAGCCGGACGGCGGTCACCTCCCCGTCGGTGGTGGCCACCGTGGCCTGGCCGCGGAGGGTGCTGGTCTCGTCGGGGGCGGCGGGGTCGAGCCCGATCACGTCGGCCTCGATCTGCAGCGGCACCGAGGCCATCGGGAGCACCCGGCCCCGGGCACCCAGCAGGGAGGCCACCATGTCCAGCCCGGCCACCGGGTCGCCGAGCTGCTGCCAGAGCCCGGCGATCAGCAGGTTGCCGATGGCGTGCCCACCCAGCGGGCCGTCGCCGGTGAACCGGGCCTGCAGCACGTCCGCCCAGGTCCGTCCCACCGGGTCGTCGTCGCAGAGCGCGGCCAGCGCCATCCGCAGGTCCCCCGGCGGCAGGATGTCGAACTCCCCCCGCAGCCGGCCCGAGGAGCCGCCGTCGTCGGCCACGGTGACGATGGCGGTGAGCCGGTCGGTCAGGTGCTGCAGCGCCCGCAGGTTCACCGACATCCCGTGGCCGCCGCCGAAGACCACCACGCCCGGGCGCGGTCGGAAGCCACCCGGCCCGCTGCCGAGGGGCCGCGTCGACGCGGCGGCGTGGGAGGACCGGCTCACTCCAGCCCCAGGTCCCGGTGCATGACCTCCACCCGCATCCCCGAGGCCGACAGGCGGCGTCCCAGCTCGGTGGCCAGGGCGGTGCTGCGGTGCTTGCCCCCGGTGCACCCGACGCCGACCGTCAGGTGGTGCTTGCCCTCGCGCAGGTAGCCCGGCGACACCAGTCGCACCAGCCCCTCCACCTGCTGCAGGAAGGGCTCGGCGTCGGACTGGTCGAGCACGTAGTCGCGCACCGCGGGCTGCAGCCCCGTCTGCGAGCGCAGCTCGGGCACCCAGTGCGGGTTGGGCAGGAAGCGGGCGTCCACCACGAGGTCGGCGTCCACCGGGACCCCGTTCTTGAACCCGAAGGAGAGCAGCAGCACCCGCAGCTCACCGGCCCGCTCGGAGGCGAAGAAGTGCGCGACCCTGGACGCCGTCTGGTGCGGGTTGAGCCGGGTGGTGTCGATCACCACGTCGGCCACCGAGCGCAGGTCGGCCAGCAGCGAGCGCTCGACCTGGACACCGTCGGCCAGCCGCCCGTCGCCCTGCAGCGGGTGCGGGCGCCGGGCCGAGGACTGGCGGCGCACGATGGCCTCGTCCGAGGCGTCCAGGAACAGCACCTCGGGGCTGATCCCGCGCCGGGCCAGGTCCTCGTACATGGTGGGCAGCTGCTCGAACAGCGACCAGGAGCGGACGTCGAGCACCACCGCGAGCTGCTCGACCCCGGCCGCCTCCATCTGGGAGCACAGGTCGTCCAGCATCGCTGGGGGCAGGTTGTCGACGACGTACCAGCCGAGGTCCTCCAGGGCGTGGGCCGCGGTGCTGCGGCCGGCGCCGCTCATGCCGGTCACCACCAGCACCCGCAGCGTGGCGTCGTCGGTCCCGGCCTCGGCTGCGCTGGTCACGCGCACAGTCTGCCACCGGGACGCCCTCCCGGGTTCTCACAGGCCCTCCGGCGGGGTGTGCGGTGAGCGTCACCGGAGTTTCACGTGCGCCGTCACGCCGCGAAACACGCGCTCGGGAGGCTCGGGGACGTCTCGTCACCCGTGACGACCCGACCTGGAGGAGCACCATGAGCGCACCCACCCGTGAACCCCGCACCGGGGACGGTCCCGCCGCCACCCCGGTACGGCGCGGTCGCTGGCTGTCGGACTGGGACCCCGAGGACCACGTCTCCTGGGAGGGCGGAGGCCGCCGCGTGGCCCGCCGCAACCTGGTGGCCTCGATCAGCTGCGAGTTCCTCGGCTTCTGCGTCTGGGCGCTGTGGAGCGTGGTGGTCCCCCAGCTGCCGGCCGCCGGCTTCTCCCTCACCGTGGACCAGCAGTTCTGGCTGATCGCGCTGCCGGCCCTGGTGGGTGCGGCGCTGCGGATCCCCTACACCTTCGCCGTGCCGCTGTTCGGCGGGCGCACCTGGACCGTCATCTCCGCCCTGCTGCTGCTGCTCCCGGTGGCCGCCCTCACCTGGGTGGTCGGACGTCCCGAGACCTCCTTCGGCGTGCTGCTGGCGGTGGCCGCGCTGGCCGGTCTGGGCGGTGGCAACTTCGCCTCCTCGATGACCAACATCACCTTCTTCTTCCCCGAGCGGGAGAAGGGTCGGGCGCTGGGCATCAACGCCGCCGGCGGCAACCTGGGCACCGGCATCGTCCAGCTGGCGGTGCCGGCCATCATCACCATCGGCGCCGGCGTGCAGCTGCAGCGGATCGGCCTGGTGCTGGTACCGCTGATCCTGGTGGCCGCCGTGCTGGCCTGGCGGCTGATGGACAACCTGGCCTCGGTGCGGGCGGACTACCGCTCCTTCGCCCTGGCCGCGGCCCACCGCCACACCTGGATCATCTCCTTCCTCTACGTCGGGACCTTCGGCTCCTTCATCGGCTACTCCGGCGCGTTCCCGACGCTGCTGAAGACCCAGTTCGCCGGGGCCAACCCCGCGCTGGCCTTCCTCGGTGCCCTGATCGGCGCGCTCAGCCGGCCCCTCGGCGGGATGCTGGCCGACCGGCTCGGCGGCGCGCGCGTCACGATCGCCTCCTTCGGGCTGCTGACGCTGGGCGCGGTCGGTGCCCTGGTGGCCCTGGACCAGCAGAGCTTCGTGCTCTTCTTCACCTCCTTCATGGTGCTCTTCCTCGGCACCGGGCTCGGCAACGGCGCCACCTACCGGATGATCCCGGCGGTCTTCCGCGCCACCGCGCTGTCCCGCGGCGCCGACGTGGTCGCGGCCCGCAAGGCGGCGGCCGGGTGCCTGGGCATCGCCGGTGCGGTGGGGGCCTTCGGCGGGTTCCTGATCCCCCGCGGCTTCGCGATGTCGACCACGGCCACCGGCTCGATCGCCACCGCCATCGTCTGCTTCCTGGTCGCCTACCTGGTGATGGCCGCGCTGACCTGGGCGGTCTACCGCCGCCCGGGCTCGGCGCTGGCCGGGGAGTCGATCTGAGCGCGATGGACGTCACCGAGGCCGTCCCCACCGCCACCCACTGCCCCTACTGCGCGCTGCAGTGCGCCCAGACGCTGACCCGCACCCCCACCGGGGTGGAGGTGTCGGCCCGGGACTTCCCCACCAACCGCGGCGGGATGTGCCAGAAGGGCTGGACCTCGGCCCGGCTGCTGGACGTCCCCGACCGGCTCACCACCCCGCTGCTGCGGGTGGGCGGGGAGCTGGTGGAGGTGGACTGGGACACCGCCCTGGACCACCTGGCCGGACGGCTGGCCGCCATCCGGGCCGAGTCCGGTCCGGACGCGGTGGCCGTCTTCGGCGGCGGCGGGCTGACCAACGAGAAGGCCTACCAGCTGGGCAAGTTCGCCCGGGTCGCGCTGGGCACGGCCAACATCGACTACAACGGCCGGTTCTGCATGTCGAGCGCGGCGGCGGCGGCCAACCGCTCCCTCGGGCTGGACCGCGGGCTGCCCTTCCCGCTGGAGGACCTCCGGGGGGCCCAGGCCGTGCTGCTGCTGGGCAGCAACCTGGCCGAGACGATGCCACCCGGTCTCAACCACCTCGCCGACGTCCGCGCCGGCGGCGGGCTGCTGGTGGTGGACCCGCGTCGCAGCGCGACCGCCGCGCTGGCCGCCGACGGCGGCGGTCTGCACCTCCAGCCCGTGCCCGGGACGGACCTGCCGGTGCTGCTGGGCCTGACCCACGTGGTGCTCCGCGACGGCCTGGCCGACGAGCAGTACCTGGCGACCCGCACCAGCGGGGCCGAGGACGTCCGCGCCTCGGTCTCGGCCTGGTGGCCCGAGCGCGTCGAGCAGGTCACCGGCGTCCCGGTGGCCTCGCTGGTCCGCGCCGCCCGCCGGCTGGCCGCGGCGTCCCCGGTGCACGGCGGAACCGGGGGCTACGTGCTGACCGGCCGCGGGGTCGAGCAGTCCAGCCAGGGCACCGACACCGTCACCGCCGCCATCAACCTGGCCCTGGTGCTCGGGCTGTGCGGGCGGCAGGGCAGCGGCTACGGTGCGATCACCGGGCAGGGCAACGGCCAGGGCGGCCGCGAGCACGGGCAGAAGGCCGACCAGCTCCCCGGCTACCGGATGATCGACGACCCCGCCGCCCGCGCCCACGTGGCCGGGGTGTGGGGCGTGCACCCGGACTCGCTGCCGGGCAGGGGCCTGCCGGCGGTCGCGCTGCTGGCCTCGCTGGGGACCCCCGGCGGCCCGCGGGCGCTGATGGTGCACGGCGCGAACGTGCGGGTCAGCGCGCCCAACGCCGGCGACGTCGCCGAGCGGCTGGCCGCGCTGGACCTGCTGGTGGTCTGCGACATCGTCCCGTCCGAGACCGCGCGGCTGGCCGACGTGGTGCTGCCGGTGACCCAGTGGGCCGAGGAGGAGGGCACCATGACCTCCCTGGAGGGGCGGGTGATCCGGCGCCGCCGGGCGGTCCCGGCCCCGGACGGGGTGCGCAGCGAGCTGTGGATCCTCTCCGAGCTGGCCCGCCGGCTCGGGGCGCCGAGCCGCTGGCCCACCGCCCCGGCCGAGGTCTTCGACGAGCTGGCCCGGGCGAGCGCGGGTGGGCGGGCGGACTACTCCGGGCTGAGCCATGCGCGGCTCGACGGCGGGGAGGCGCTGTTCTGGCCCTGCCCCGCGGTGCCGGCCGGGAGCCCGGCCCACCCCGGGACGCCGAGACCCTTCCTGGACCGCTTCCCCACCCCCGACGGCCGGGCCCGGATGGTCCCGGTGGAGCACCGGGGCCCGCAGGAGCGCCCCGACGCCGGCCGGCCGCTGCACCTGGTCACCGGCCGGGTGCTGCAGCACTACCAGTCCGGGGCCCAGACCCGGCGGGTGCCGGAGCTGCTGGCCGCCTCCCCCGAGGCGTTCGCCGAGCTGCACCCGCTGACCGCCGAGCGGCTCGGGGTGGCCGACGGCGTCTGGGTCCGGCTCTCCAACCGGCGCGGGGAGGTGCGGGTGCGGGCCCGGCTCAGCGCCGACGTCCGCACCGACACCGTGTTCGTCCCCTTCCACTTCCCCGGGGCCGGCAGCGTCAACGAGATCACCAACGACGCCGTCGACCCGGTCTCGCAGATGCCCGAGTTCAAGGTGTGCGCGGTGGACCTCCGCCCGGAGGTGCCGGCCGGTGCGGCCCCGGCCCCGGCGGTCCCGACGAGGAGAGGAGGCGGCCGGTGAGCCGCGTCGTGGTGGTGGGCAACGGGATGGTGGGGTCGCGGTTCGCCGCGGACCTCGTCGAGGGCGACGGTGGGCGCTTCCGCGTCACCGTGCTGGGCGCGGAGGGGCCGACCCCGTACAACCGGGTGCTGCTCAGCCAGGTGGTGGCCGGCCGCTACGACCCGGACGCCATCGGGCTGCCCTCCCCCGACCCCGAGCGGGTCAGCGTCCGGGCCGGGACGGTCGCGGTGGCCGTCGACCGGGAGGACCGCTCGGTGCTGGCCTCGGACGGCTCACGGCACCGCTACGACTTCCTGGTGCTGGCCACCGGGGCCGCCGCCCGCGTGCCGGACCTGGCGGGGGCGGACCCGGCGCCGGAGGGCCTGCACACCCTGCGCACCCTCGAGGACGCCCGCGCCGTCGTCGCGGCCACCCGCGAGGCCCGCCGGGCCGTGGTCCTCGGAGCCGGCGTGCTCGGGGTGGAGACGGCCGTCGCGCTGTCCCGCCGTGGGCTGGCCGTCACCGTGGTCCACCCGTCCTCGCTGATGGACCGCCAGCTGGACCGCTCCGCCGCCGAGGTGCTGGCCGCCGGCATGGACCGGCTGGGCATCGCCCACCGCTCCGGCGTCCGGGCCAGCCGGGTGCTCAGCCGCCAGAGGCGGGTCAGCGGGTTGGCCCTGGCCGACGGCAGCACCCTGGAGGCGGAGCTGCTGGTGCTCTGCGTGGGCACCGTGCCCGAGACCGACCTGGCCCGCGCCGCCGGGCTGCCGGTCCGGCGGGGCGTGGTGGTGGACGAGCACCTGGCCAGCCCGGCGGACCGCCGGGTCTTCGCCGTCGGCGACTGCGCCGAGCCGCCGGAGGGGGCGAGCGGGCTGATCGCCCAGGGCTGGGAGCAGGCCGCGCGCCTGGTCGCCCGGCTGCGGGCCACCGGCACCGGGACGGGCGCCCTGCCCCCTCGTCGGGACCGGGTGGCCGACGACGTGGTGACGCTCAAGGCCGAGGGGCTCGACGTCGTCACCATGGGGGTGACCGGGGACCGCACCCGCGACCCCTCGCTGCGCACCCTGCAGCTCAGCGACCCCGGCGCGGGCCGACACGTCCAGGTGGTGGTCTCCGGGGAGCGGCTGGTCGGGGCCACCTGCCTGGGCGACCCCGAGGTCGCGGCGGAGCTGCTGACCACCTACACCCGGGGGGCGCCCGTGCCCAGCGACCCGGCCCGGCTGCTGCTCACCGCCCTCGCCTCCACCGCCGGGCCCGCGGCGGCGGTCACCGACCTGCCCGAGGAGGCGGTGGTCTGCCGCTGCAACGGCGTCACCCGCGGGGCGATCGAGCACGCCTGCCGGCAGGGCGCGCGGACCCTGGAGCAGGTGGCCGCGCGGACCCGGGCCAGCACCGGCTGCGGCGGCTGCCGGGCCGACGTGTGCGCCCTGCTGGCCGCCCGCCCGGCGCCCTCACCGACCCCCCTCGACGACTGTGAGGACAGCGTTACCACGGTGTCATCGCTGGCGTCGTCCGCTGTGACCTCGGCTTCGTAGCGTGACCGTCATGGCCGACACCACCGCCCCCGAGCCCGTTCCCACCCCGACCCGCGTGGTCGTGGTCGGCGCCGGCATGGTCGCCCAGCGCTTCGTCGAGGCGCTGGTGCAGCGCGACACCGCCGGCGCCTTCACCGTCACCGTGCTCGGTGAGGAGGCGCACCCGCCCTACGACCGGGTCGCCCTCACCTCCTTCTTCGGCGGCGCCGGCCCGGCCGAGCTGGCCCTCGGCGACCCGACCCTCTGGGAGCACCCGCGGGTCCGGCTGGAGCTCGGCGCGGCGGTGACGACCCTGGACCGCGACGCCCGCACGGTCACCACCGCCGACGGCACCGTGCACCGCTACGACGAGCTGGTGCTGGCCACCGGCTCCAGCGCCTTCGTCCCCCCGATCCCCGGCGCGGACCTGCCGGGGGTCTTCGTCTACCGCACCCTCGACGACGTCGCCGCCCTGCAGGCCTGGGTCGGCGAGCGGGCCGCGGCCACCGGACGGCCGGTCCGCGGCGCGGTGATCGGCGGCGGCCTGCTCGGGCTCGAGGCGGCCGGCGCACTGCAGTCCATGGGCGCCCGCAGCACGGTGATCGAGTTCGCGCCGCGGATGATGGCCGTCCAGGTCGACGAGGGAGCCGGCCAGGCGCTGGAGCGCATCATCTCCCGGCTCGGCATCGATGTCCGCACCAGCACCGGCACCACTTCGATGACCGCCGGCCCGGACGGCGCGGTGGCCACCATGACGTTCACCGACGAGTCCAGCATCGACGTCGACGTGGTGGTGGTCGCCGCCGGCATCCGTCCCCGCGACGAGCTGGCCCGCACGGCCGGCCTGCCGGTCGGCCCGCGGGGTGGGCTGGTGGTCGACGACCGCTGCCTCAGCGAGGACGAGCACGTCTCGGCCGTCGGCGAGGTGGCCTGCATCCAGGGCAGCACGCTGGGCCTGGTCGCCCCCGGCTACACCATGGCCGAGATCACCGCGGACCGGCTGCTGGGCGGTGAGGGCACCTTCCCCGGCGCCGACATGTCCACCAAGCTCAAGCTGCTCGGCGTCGACGTGGCCTCCTTCGGCGACGCCTTCGCCACCACGCCCGGCGCGCTGGAGGTGGTCTACGCCGACCCCGGCGCCGGGGTCTACAAGAAGCTCGTGGTCTCCGACGACGCCGAGGTGCTGCTCGGCGGCATCCTGGTCGGCGACGCCAGCGCCTACGCCTCGCTGCGACCGATGGTGGGGCGCCGGCTGGGGGTCGACCCGGCCGCGTTCCTGCTGCCCGAGGGCACCGCCGGGGGGACGGCCGGGCTGGAGCTCCCCGACGAGGCCGTGGTCTGCTCCTGCAACAACGTCACCGCGGGGCAGATCCGGTGCGCGGTCTCCGAGCAGGGCGCCTGCGACCTGGCCGCGGTCAAGGGCTGCACCCGGGCCGGCACCAGCTGCGGGTCCTGCCTGCCGCTGACCAAGAAGCTGATGACCACCGAGATGGAGAAGTCCGGGCTGACGGTCAGCCGGGCCCTCTGCGAGCACTTCGAGCAGACCCGTGCAGAGCTGTACGAGATCGTCCGGGTCACCCGGCTCACCACGTTCAGCGAGATCATCAGCCGGCACGGCCGCGGTCGCGGCTGCGACATCTGCAAGCCGGTGGTCGCCTCGATCCTGGCCTCCCAGGGCAACGGCCACATCCTGTCCGGTGAGCAGTCGGCACTGCAGGACACCAACGACCACGTGCTGGCCAACCTGCAGAAGGACGGCTCCTACTCGGTGGTGCCCCGCATCGCCGGCGGCGAGGTCACCCCCGAGGGCCTGATCGCCATCGGGGAGGTGGCCCGCGACTTCGGTCTCTACACCAAGATCACCGGCGGGCAGCGGATCGACCTCTTCGGCGTCCGGCTGGAGCAGCTGCCGTCGGTCTGGAAGCGCCTGATCGACGCCGGGTTCGAGTCCGGGCACGCCTACGGCAAGTCGCTGCGCACGGTGAAGTCCTGCGTCGGGTCGACCTGGTGCCGCTACGGCGTCCAGGACTCCGTCGGTCTGGCGGTGGCGCTGGAGCTGCGCTACCGGGGGCTGCGCTCCCCGCACAAGATCAAGCTCGGCGTCTCCGGCTGCGCCCGCGAGTGCGCCGAGGCCCGCGGCAAGGACGTCGGGGTGATCGCCACCGACCAGGGCTGGAACCTCTACGTCGGCGGCAACGGCGGGGCCACCCCGCGCCACGCCCAGCTGCTGGCCGGGGACCTGGACACCGACACGCTGGTCCGGACCATCGACCGCTTCCTGATGTACTACGTCCGCTCCGCCGACCGGCTGCAGCGCACCGCCGTCTGGATGCAGGAGGTGGAGGGCGGGCTGGACCACGTCCGCGACGTGGTGCTCGGGGACTCCCTGGGCATCGGCGCTGACCTGGACGAGGCCATGGCGCACCACGTCGAGGCCTACGGCGACGAGTGGGCCGCCGTGCTGGCCGACCCCGAGCAGCTGCGGAAGTTCAGCGCCTTCGTGAACGCCCCCGACCACGTCGACGAGGCCCTGCAGTACGTCCCCGAGCGCGGCCAGATCCGCCCCGCCACCGACACCGACCGCTCCTCCGGCGCCGTCCTGATCGCCGGAGCTGACCTGGAGGTACGACGATGAGCCTGGACACCGCACCCCTCACCACCCCGGGCACCACCGGGGAGACCGTCGTGGTCTGCTCCCTGGCCGAGCTCGTCCCCGAGCGCGGGGTGGCCGCGCTGGTCGACGGCCGGCAGGTCGCGCTGTTCCGGATGGTCGACGACACCGTCCTCGCCGTCCAGCAGCACGACCCCTACTCCGGGGCGAACGTGATGTCCCGTGGTCTGGTGGGCACCCGGGGTGACCGCTGGACCGTGGCCTCCCCGATGTACAAGCAGGTCTTCGACCTGGCCACCGGGGAGTGCCTGGAGACCCAGGGGAAGACGCCCACCCGGCTGCTGACCTGGTCGGTGGTCTGCGAGGACGGTCTGGTGCGCGTCGGCCTGCAGCCCCGGGGTCGGTGACGTGGTGCTGTCGGTCGAGCTGACCGGTCGCGACGTGCTGGTGGCCGGCGGCGGCCCCGCCGCCGCCGGGCTCGCCGGTGAGCTGCTCGAGCAGGGCGCGGTGGTCACGGTGGCTGCCGCCGAGCTGTGCGAGGACCTGCGGGACCTGCTGGCGGCCGGCCGGGTGCGCTGGCACGCCGCCGACGCCACGCCCACCGACCTGGCCGGACGGTGGCTGGTGGCCCTGGCCACCGGCGGCGGCCTGTCCGACGCCCGGCTGGCCGCGGCCGCCGAGGAGCGGCGGGTCCTCACCGTGCGGGCCCCCTCCGCCGCACCCCTCCCGCCGGCGAGGACCGGGCCGGGACGGGTGGTGCTGGTCGGGGGCGGCCCGGGGGCGGAGGACCTGATCACCGTCCGCGGGCTCCGCTGGCTGGAGCGCGCCGACGTGGTGGTGACCGACCGGCTGGGGCCGAGCACGCTGCTGCGCCGGCTGCCGGCCGGCGTCGAGGTGGTGGACGTGGGCAAGACCCCGGGCGCGCACAAGGTGTCCCAGACCGAGATCAACCAGGTGCTGGTGGACCAGGCCCGGCTGGGCCGCACGGTGGTCCGGCTCAAGGGGGGCGACCCGTTCCTGTTCGGCCGCGGCGGTGAGGAGTGGCTGGCCTGCCGGGAGGCCGGTGTCGAGGTCGAGGTGGTGCCCGGAGTGAGCAGCGCCCTCTCCGTGCCGGCCCTGGCCGGGGTGCCGGTGACCCACCGCGGGCTGGCCACCGGCGTCCTGGTCGAGCACGGCCACGGCGAGCTGAGCGGTGCCGCGGTGCGCGCGGTGGTCACCGGCGAGGCCACCCTGGTGGTGCTGATGGGGATGGCGCTGCTGGGTCGCCACGTGCAGCGGCTGCTGGACGCAGGGGCCGACCCGGACACGCCGGCCGCAGTGGTCGAGCGCGGCAGCACGCCGGAGGAGCGCTCGGTGCGCGCTCCCCTGGCCGGGCTGGTCGAGGCCGTCGCGGCCGGTGGTCTGGCGGCCCCCGCGGTGGTCGTGGTCGGCGCCGTGGTGCGGGCGCTGTCCCCGGGCGAAGAGAATGGGGCATGACCTCAGCACTGGATCCGGTGATGGCGGGCTGCGTCGTGCTGGTGACCGCCGACCGCCGCTCCGGTGAGCTGGCCTCGGCCCTGACCCGGCGCGGGGCCACCGTCCGGCACGCCCCCGCCCTCAGCATCGTCCCCCACCAGGAGGACGAGCAGCTGGTCGCCGACACCCGCGCGCTGCTCGCCGACCCGCCCGACGTGCTGGTGGTGACCACCGGCATCGGGCTGCGGGGCTGGATCGAGGCCGCCGACGTGGCCGGGCTGGCCGACGAGCTGGTCAGCACCCTGGCCGGGGCCCGGATCATCGCCCGCGGTCCCAAGGCCCGCGGCGCGATCCAGGCCGCCGGGCTGCAGGCGGACTGGGTGGCGGAGTCGGAGACGTCGGCGGAGATCCTCGAGCTGCTGCTGGACGAGGGCGTCACCGGGACCTCGATCGCGGTGCAGCACCACGGTGCCGGGGCCGACGGCCTGGACACCGAGCTGGCGGCGGCCGGGGCGAGCGTGCGGAGCCTGGTGGTCTACCGCTGGGGTCCTCCGCCGGACCCGGTGGCGGTGCGCGAGTCGGTGCTGGCCGCCGCCCGTGGCGAGCTGGACGCCGTCGTCTTCACCTCCGCCCCGGGCGCGGCGGCCTGGCTGGCGGCCGTCGTCGAGCAGGGCGTGCTGGAGGCGGTGGTGGAGCGGACCCGCGCCGGCTGCCTGGTGGCGGCGGCCGTCGGCCCGGTCACCGCGCGGCCGCTGCAGGAGCACGGGATCGAGCCGCTGGTGCCGGAGCGGGGGCGGCTGGGGGCGCTGGTCCGCACCCTGATCCACCACTTCGAGCAGGCGGCCACCACCGCGGTGGGGACCCGGCAGGGACCGTTGCAGGTGCGTCGGACGGTGGCGCTGCTGGACGGCCACGTGCTGCCGGTCTCGCCCAGCGGCCTGGAGGTGCTCCGCGCCCTGGCCGACGCGCGCGGCGGGGTGGTGTCGCGGGAGGAGCTGCTGCGGGTGCTCCCCGGGGACTCCTCGGACCCGCACACCGCCGAGGTCGCGGTGGCCCGGCTGCGCGAGGCGGTCGGGCGCGACCTGGTCCAGACGGTGGTCCGCCGCGGCTACCGGCTCGCCGTCGGGGAGACGGTGGGCGGCTAACCCTCCAGCACCTCACCGGTGGCGGTGTTGACCGCCTCCCCGCGTGGCTCCTCGACCAGCGCGGTGGCGATGGTGGTCGCCAGCCGGGGTCCGATGCCGGGCACCTGGGCGATCTCCTCCGGCGTGGCGGCACGCATCTTCCGCATCGAGCCGAAGTGGTTGACCAGCGCCTTGCGGCGGATCTCGCCCAGCCCCGCCACCTGGTCCAGCGCGGACTCCACCATGGTCTTGCTGCGCCGGCCCCGGTGGTGGGTGATGGCGAAGCGGTGGGCCTCGTCACGGATGCGCTGCAGCAGGTAGAGCCCCTCGCTGGTGCGGGGCAGGATCACCGGGTACTCCTCCCCCGGCACCCACACCTCCTCCAGCCGCTTGGCCAACCCGCAGAGGGCCACGTCGGTGATCCCCAGCTCGGCCAGCGCCTGCTCCGCGGCCGCCACCTGCGGCGGTCCGCCGTCGACCACCACCAGCGACGGGGTGTAGGCGAACTTCCGCGGCGCCCCGGTGGTGGGGTCGATCAGCAGCGGGCCGTCGGGGTCATCGGGGTCGGTGAGCTCGCGCCGCTCCTCCAGCAGCCGGCGGAAGCGGCGGGTGATCACCTCGTGCATCGAGGCGACGTCGTTCTGCCCGTCGACGCCGCGGATCACGAAGCGCCGGTACTCCCCCTTGCGGGCCAGACCGTCCTCGAAGACGACCATCGAGGCGACCACCTCGGTGCCCTGCAGGTTCGAGACGTCGTAGCACTCGATCCGCAGCGGCACCTCGGGCAGGTCGAGGGCCTGCTGGATCTCCTCCAGCGCCCGGTTCCGGGTGGAGAGGTCGCTGGCCCGCTTGGTCTTGTGCCGCACCAGGGCCTCCGCGGCGTTCTGACCCACCGTCTCCATCAGGGTGCGCTTGTCACCGCGCTGAGGCACCCGCAGCGAGACCGCCGAGCCGCGCAGCCCGCTGAGCCACTCGTGCAGGGTGGGGTCCGTCGGCAGCACCGGGACCAGGATCTCCTTGGGCACGGGGCTGCCGGTGTCGGCGGTGCGGGCCTCGTCGTCGGCGTAGAGCTGGACCAGGAAGGCCTGGATCAGCTCCGGGGTGGTGCTGTCGTCCATCCGGTCCGCCACCCAGCCGCGCTCGCCCCGGATGCGTCCGCCGCGGACGTGGAAGACCTGGACCGCGACCTCGAGCGGGTCCTCGGCCAGGGCGATCACGTCGGCGTCGGTGCCGTCGGCGAAGACGACCGCGTTCTTCTCCATCGCCCGGCGCAGCGCCCCGATGTCGTCGCGCAGCCGGGCCGCCCGCTCGTACTCCATGGTCTGGGAGGCCTGCTTCATCTCCCGCTCCAGACGGCGGATCAGCGGGCCGGACTGGCCGCCGACGAAGCTGCAGAAGTCGTCCACGATGGCGCGGTGCTGCTCGGCGTCCACCCGGTTCACGCAGGGGGCGGCGCACTTGTCGATGTAGCCGAGCAGGCAGGGCCGGCCGGTCTGGGCGGCGTTGCGGAAGACGCCCTTGGTGCAGGAGCGCATCGGGAAGACGCGCAGCAGCAGGTCCATCGTCTCCCGGATGGCCCAGGCGTGGCTGTAGGGGCCGTAGTAGCGGGTGCCCTTGCGCTTGGGTCCGCGGCCGACGAAGACCCGGGGGAACTCCTCGGACCAGGTGACGGCCAGCCAGGGGTAGGACTTGTCGTCGCGGTACTTGACGTTGAAGCGGGGGTCGAACTCCTTGATCCAGGCGAACTCCAGCTGCAGCGCCTCGACCTCGGTCTGCACCACCGTCCAGTCGACCCGGGCGGCGGTCATCACCATGGTCTGGGTGCGGTGGTGCAGGGAGGCCGGGTCGGCGAAGTAGGAGTTCAGCCGCTGGCGCAGGCTCTTGGCCTTGCCCACGTAGATGACCCGGCCGTGGGCGTCGCTGAACCGGTAGACCCCGGGGTTGGTGGGGATGGAGCCGGGGGCGGGCCGGTAGGTGGAGGGATCGGGCACCCGCCCACCTTAGGACGCGGCTCCGACAGTCTCCTCCTCCGCGGCCGGGGGCCACCAGGTGGGCCCGTCGGCGCTCAGGTCGAGGACCAGGGGCCCCGTGCCGGGAGCGTGCAGCACCACCTGCTGGTCGGTCGGGGAGGTGACGCCCAGCCGCTGCACCGCCCCGTCGCGCCAGGTCAGGTCGAGCACCAGCCCGCCCCGGGCGCGCACCCCGCGCAGCGACCCCGAGGACCACTCCGCCGGGAGGCAGGGCAGCAGGTCCAGCACCGGACGTCCGCGGTCGAGCTCGGAGGACTGCACCAGCATCTCCAGCACCCCGGCGGCGACGCCGAAGTTGCCGTCGATCTGGAACGGCGGGTGGGCGCAGAGCAGGTTGCGGTAGACCCCGCCGGCCACCGCGGTCTGGCCGTGGCGGTCGTCGGTGCCGTCGTCGACCTGGGTGAGGTAGTGGCCCAGGCTGGCCACCGCAGCGGGGACGTCGGCCAGCCGCGCGTGCAGCGCCACCCGCCAGGCGATGGACCAGCCGGTGGAGTGGCTGCCCCGCAGCCGCAGCGTCTCGGCCACCGCCTCCAGCCGGGCCCGGTGGTCGGGGTCGTGTCGGTGCAGGGCGTCTCCGGGGTGCACGTCGTAGAGGTGGGACTGGTGGCGATGGGCGGGCTCGGCCTCGGGCAGGTCGGAGTGCCACTCCGGGTAGGTCCCGCGGGCGGTGGGCTCGGGCAGCGGCAGCCGGGCCAGGGCGTCCGCCACCTGGCGACGTCGGTCGGGGTCGACCGGCGGGTCGGCCGGGACGTCGTCGCCCCGGCCGAGCAGCTCCGCGCAGGTGGTCCAGGTCCGCAGCAGGTCCCGGGCCAGGGCCAGGTCCATGGTGGAGGAGACGGTCACCGCGGCGGAGCCGGAGGTGGTCAGGAAGCGGTTCTCCGGGGAGGTGGAGGGCGCCGTGCCCAGCGTGCCGTCGGGGAGCACCACCAGCCAGGAGAGGACGAACTCCACCGCCCCGTCGACCAGCGGCCAGCCGCGCGAGAGCAGCAGCCCCGGATCACCGGTGTAGCGGTGGTGCTCGGCCAGCTGGCGCAGCAGCCACGGTCCGGCCATCGGCCAGGCCGCCCAGCAGGGATCGGAGTCGCCCTGGCCGACCGGCATCGAGTACCCCCAGACGTCGGAGTTGTGGTGCGCGGCCCAGCCGGGACGGCCGTAGACGCGGCGGGCGGTCTCCCGGCCCGTGCGGGCGATGTCCTCGACCAGCCCGTGCAGCGGCTCGGCGCACTCGAGCAGGTTGCCCGGGGCGGCCAGCCAGTAGTTCATCTCGGTGTTGATGTTGACCGTGTAGTTGCTGCTCCACGGCGGCTGCAGCAGCCGGTTCCAGATCCCCTGCAGGTTGCTGGCCCGTGACCCGGGCCGGGAGGAGGCGATCATCAGGTACCGGCCGAGCTGGACGGCGAGGGTCACCAGCGCGGGGCTGACGTCACCGCCCCGAGCCCGGGCCAGCAGCGCGTCGGTGTCGTCGTCGGGCTGGTCGGTGCCGTCGCCGAGGACCAGCTCCAGACGGTCGAAGAGGGCGCGGTGGTCGGCCTCGTGCTCGGCCCTGAGGCCGGCCACGTCGCGCCCCGCCACCGCGTCGGCCCGGTCGCGGACGTCGGCGAGCACCTCGTCCACGCGTCCGTGCGGCGGGGTGGCGGCGTCCACGAAGTCCGAGCCGGTGGTCACCACCAGGGTGAGCCGGGTGGAGGCGGTCACCTGCAGCCGCCCCGGACCGGCGGGGTCGTCGGGGCCGGTGACGGTGAGCGCGCCGTCGGTGCGGACCCGGACGGCCAGCGCCGCGGTGACGGCCCGACCGGGAGCGGGGTCGAACCGGATCGGGTCGTCGGTGCGCTCGTGGCTGGGCCAGACGTCGCTGGGCATCCGGCTGACCAGGGTGAGCCCGTCCTCGTCGGTCTCCACCCGGCAGAAGCCGAGGCCGGCGTGCGCGGCGGTGAGCAGCACCCGGACGTCGGTGGGCCGCTCCCAGCGGTGCTCGGCGACCACCGCCCCGGCCGGGGCGCTGACGAACGCCTCCACCTCCCCCGTGCCGGTGGGACCGTCGGTCTGCCACCGGGCCACCCCGGTGGACAGGTCCAGCCGGCGGTGCAGCAGCCGGGTGGTCGGGTCGGTGACCACGGTGAGGGCGGCCAACGGCTGGTAGGACTGGCTGTGGCCGTGCTGGACCTTGCGGATCTCGCGCTCGGCGGTCTCCACGTCGCCGTCGAGCAGCGCCTGCCGGACCCGCTCCACCACCTCCGGGGACGGCTCGTCGGAGGCGGGACGCCCGGCGGTGGTGGCGGGTGAGCCGGACCAGCAGGTGTCGTCGTTGAGGTCCCAGCGCACCTCCCCGGCCTCGCCGTGGACCATCACCCCGGTCCGGCCGTTGCCGAGCGGGAAGCCGTCGTTCCAGCTGAGGGCCGGGGTGGTGGAGGACAGGGCGGGCGTGGCGGTGGGCACGGGTGCTCTCCTGGTGGCGTCGATCGAGCGTGTCGGGGGCGGCTCGGCGGTCGGTGGGGCGGGTCGGCGGGTCTGGGCGGTCGGGCCACCTGCTGCGGCAGCCCGGGGGAACGGCTCGGCTGGGACCGTCGGGTCGGACGCGGGCGTCCCGGTCGGCGTGCGGGGGTCGGGGGTGGAGACGAGGAGTGGTCGGATGACAGCACAGGCCGGCCGACGGCCGCAAGGACCCCCGCCGCGCCGTGGACGCCCTGGGCTCCGTGGAGGTCGGACGAGCGACCTACCATCGCAGCAGGAACCACGCCCACCCTGGAGGAACCATGACGCAGCCCCGGACCACCACCAGCCGACGTGCGCTGCTCCGCGGCGGGGGGATCGCCGCCGTGGCCCTGGGCGGTGGTCTCACCGCCTGCGCGGCCGAGCAGCCGACCGCGGGCAGCCCCTCGGACCCGGCCGGCTCGGCTGCCGCGACGCCGGGTCCGTCGGCCGGCTCGACCAGCCCCAGCGCCTCCGCGGCCCCGAGCGCCACGGCGTCACCCAGCGCCGCGGCACCCACGGGTGGGGTGCAGGTGGCGGCGGCCCAGGTGCCGGTGGGCGGGGGCACCATCCTCGAGGACGCGGACTACGTGGTCACCCAGCCCGAGGCCGGGCAGTTCAAGGCGTTCTCCAAGATCTGCACCCACCAGGGCTGCCCGGTCAGCGACGTCGCCGAGTCCGAGATCGTCTGCTTCTGCCACGGCTCGGCCTTCTCCATCAGCGACGGCTCGGTGCTCCGGGGACCCGCCGACCAGCCGCTGGCCGAGACCCCGGTGACCGCCTCGGGCGACCAGCTCTCCATCGGCTGAGCCGGCTCGTCGAGGCGGCCCCGGCGGGCCGAGCGGTCAGGCGGCGGCGGTCTTGCGCGACCCCGTCTTCTTGGCCGTCTTCGCGGCGGTGGTCTTCTTGGCCGGAGTCTTCGTGGCCGCGGCCTTCTTGACCGGCTTCGTCCCGACGCCGTTCTTGGCGGCGGCGGACGCTCCGGCGCCCCTCCCCCGCGGACCGGCTGTCACCGGCGTCGAGCTGGCCTCCTCCGGCGTCAGCTCGCGGACCGGCACCTCACGGCCCTCCAGGAGCGGCCGCAGGAAGAACCCGGTGTGCGAGGCCTCGTGCGCGGCCACCTGCTCCGGGGTCCCCTCGATCAGCACCTGACCACCGCGTGACCCGCCCTCGGGACCCATGTCTATCAGCCAGTCCGCGGTCTTGATGACGTCCAGGTTGTGCTCGATCACGATCACCGAGTTGCCGGCGTCGACCAGCCGGCCCAGCACGCCGAGCAGCCGGCGGATGTCCTCGAAGTGCAGACCCGTGGTCGGCTCGTCCAGCACGTACAGGGTGCGCCCGGTCGAGCGGCGCTGCAGCTCGCTGGCCAGCTTCACCCGCTGGGCCTCACCGCCGGACAGGGTGGGTGCCGGCTGGCCGAGCCGCACGTAGCCCAGACCGACGTCGTTGAGGGTGCGCAGGTGCCGGGCGATCGACTGGATCGGGGCGAAGAACTCGGCGGCCTCCTCGATCGGCATGTCGAGCACCTCGGCGATCGTCTTGCCCTTGTAGTGCACCTCGAGGGTCTCCCGGTTGTACCGGGCGCCGTGGCAGACCTCGCACGGCACGTACACGTCGGGCAGGAAGTTCATCTCGATCTTGATGGTGCCGTCGCCGCTGCAGTTCTCGCAGCGTCCGCCCTTGATGTTGAAGGAGAAGCGGCCCTGCTGGTACCCGCGGACCTTGGCCTCGGGGGTGTCGGCGAAGAGCTTGCGGATGTTGTCGAACACCCCGGTGTAGGTGGCCGGATTGGACCGTGGCGTGCGGCCGATCGGTGACTGGTCCACGTGGATGATCTTGTCGATCTGCTCGGTCCCGGTGATGGAGCGGTGTCGCCCGGGGACCTCCTTGGAGTTGTAGATCCGCTTGGCCAGCGCGGTGTAGAGGATCGAGTTCACCAGCGTCGACTTGCCCGAGCCCGAGACTCCGGTCACCGTGACCATCTGGCCCAGGGGGAAGGAGACCGTCACGTCACGCAGGTTGTTCTCGGTGGCCTCGTGCACGGTGACCTCGCGGCCGGGCAGCCGCGGCCGCCGCTCGGTCGGCAGCGCGATCTCGCGCCGGCCCGACAGGTAGGCCCCGGTCAGGGACTCCTCGCTGGCGTACAGCTCCTCGACCGGTCCGGAGACCACCACCCGGCCACCGTGCTCGCCGGCACCGGGACCGATGTCGACGGCCCAGTCGGCGGCCCGGATGGTGTCCTCGTCGTGCTCGACCACGATCAGGGTGTTGCCGAGGTCGCGCAGCCGCACCAGCGTCTCGATCAGCCGGCGGTTGTCGCGCTGGTGGAGGCCGATGCTGGGCTCGTCCAGCACGTAGAGCACCCCGACCAGGCCGGAGCCGATCTGGGTGGCCAGCCGGATCCGCTGGGCCTCACCACCGGACAGGGTGCCGGCCGGGCGGGACAGCGAGAGGTAGTCCAGGCCGACGTCGAGCAGGAAGGTCAGCCGCTCGTTGATCTCCTTGAGCACCCGCTCGGCGATCTGCTTCTCGCGCGGCGACAGCTCCAGCGAGCGCAGGAAGGTGGCTGCCTCGTCGATGGACATGTCCGCGACCTCGGCGATGGTGCGCCCGCCGACGGTGACCGCGAGCGAGGAGGGCTTGAGCCGCGCCCCGCCGCAGGCGGTGCAGGGCACCTCGCGCATGTACCCGGCGAAGCGCTCCCGGGAGGAGTCGGTCTCGGCCTCGGCGTGACGCCGCTTCACGTAGGGGATGACGCCCTCGTACTGGGCGCTGTAGCGGCGCTCGCGGCCGTAGCGGTTGCGGTAGCGGACCAGCACCTGGTCCCCCACGCCGAGCAGCAGCACCTGCACCGCGTGGGCGGGGAGGTCGCGCCACGGGGTGGAGGTCTCGAAGCCCTCCGCCGCGGCCAGGGACTGGATCAGCCGGTGGAAGTAGTCCGCGACGTGGGCGCCCTGCCAGGGGGCGATGGCGCCCTCGTCGATGCTCAGCTCGTCGTTGGGGACGACCAGCTCGGGGTCGACCTCCATCCGGGTGCCGATGCCCGAGCACTCCGGGCAGGCGCCCCACGGGCCGTTGAAGGAGAACTGCCGCGGCTCGAGCTCGTCGATGCTGATGTCGTGCTCGTTCGGGCAGGCCATCTTCTCCGAGTAGCGCCGCTCGCGCTCGGGGTCGGAGGGGTCCAGGTCGACGAAGTCCACCGCGACCACCCCGCTGGCCAGCCCCAGGGCCGTCTCGACCGAGTCGGTCAGCCGCTGCTTGGCGCTGGCCTTGACCGCCAGCCGGTCGACGATGACGTCGACGTCGTGCTTCTGCTGCTTGTTGAGCGTGGGCGGCTCGGTCAGCTGGTGAACCTCGCCGTCGACCCGGACCCGTGAGAAGCCCTGGGTGGCGAGCTGGCGGAAGAGGTCGACGTACTCCCCCTTGCGGCCACGGACCACCGGGGCCAGGACCTGGAAGCGGGTGCCCTCGGCAAGACCCATCAGCCGGTCGACGATCTGCTGCGGTGACTGCCGGGAGATGGGCTCGCCGCAGACCGGGCAGTGCGGGTGGCCCGCGCGGGCCCAGAGCAGGCGGAGGTAGTCGTAGACCTCGGTGATGGTGCCCACGGTGGAGCGCGGGTTGCGCGAGGTCGACTTCTGGTCGATCGAGACCGCCGGGCTCAGACCCTCGATGAAGTCGACGTCGGGCTTGTCCATCTGACCCAGGAACTGCCGGGCGTAGGCCGACAGCGACTCGACGTAGCGGCGCTGACCCTCGGCGAAGATGGTGTCGAAGGCCAGGCTGGACTTGCCCGAGCCGGAGAGGCCGGTGAACACGATCAGCGCGTCCCGCGGGAGGTCGAGCGAGACGTTGCGGAGGTTGTGCTCGCGGGCCCCGCGCACGACGAGACGGTCACTGGGGATGAGGCGGTCATTCACTCGAGCCATGCTATGCGGGGCTCCTGACAGTTTCCCCATCGCCGCCGGTGGCTACTGTCTGGCCGAGGAGGTCGACCGCCTCCTGCACGCACGGGCACCCTGCCGAGAGGACCACGATGAGCGCGCACGAGCTGCCGATCGGCCACGTCGAGCCCGGAGGACCACCGCTGCGCCAGCAGATCACCCTCGAGGTGGAGCTGGTCAAGGTGTCGGTGGGCGAGATGGACAACAACGCCTACCTGCTGACCGTCAGGGACGAGACCGTGGTCATCGACGCGGCGGCCGAGCCGCAGCGCCTGCTGGAGACCCTCGGCGGCCGGCCGGTCCGCACCGTCGTGACCACCCACCGCCACTCCGACCACGTCGCCGCCCTGGCCGCGGTAGCGGAGGCGACCGGCGCCCGGCTGGTCTGCGGCGAGGCCGACCTGGCGGCCATCGAGGAGGCCACCGGCACGACCCAGCAGCCGCTCCGGGACGGCGGCGTGGTCCCGCTCGGGCTGGGGACCCTCGACGTCATCACCCTGGTCGGGCACACCCCCGGGTCGGTGGCCCTCGGACTGCGCGTGGTGGAGGGTCCGGACCACCTCTTCACCGGCGACAGCCTCTTCCCCGGCGGACCGGGCCGGACCCAGAGCCCGGAGGACTTCGCCTCGCTGATGGAGGACCTGGAGTCCAAGGTGTTCCGCCACTACGACGACGACACGGTGGTGCACCCCGGTCACGGCGACGACACCACCCTGGGCCGGGAGCGGCCCCACCTCGCGGAGTGGCGCGCCCGGGGCTGGTGAGGCACGGCCCCCCGCGACCACGACGACGGCCCGCCCCCTGCCGGGGACGGGCCGTCGTCGTCGAGTCAGGAGGAGCGCCGCGGTCCCTGCTGGTCCGAGGTGTGCTCCTCGTGGGAGGAGACCGGCGGGTCGACCAGGTCGCGGGCGTCCAGGGCGGTGCCGTCGACCTCGTCGGGGGTGGTCACCTCGGCGGAGTCCCGGGCGGTGTCCTCGACGAAGCGGGACTTCACCAGGCTGGCCACCGTGGTGAGCAGCAGGACGCCGATGATGACCGTGAGCGACAGCCAGATCGGGATCTCGCCCTCGGCGGGCAGGGTGATCACCCAGTCGTGCATGGCGGTCATCGCGCCGCCGATGACGGGCCAGTCGCCGTACTGACCGGCCTCGTGCATGGCGTGCAGCACCAGCTTGACGCCGATGAAGGCCAGGATGATCGACAGGCCGAGCGACAGGTAGACCAGGCGCTTCAGCAGGCCGCCGATGAGGAAGTAGAGCTGGCGCAGACCCATCAGGGCGAACACGTTGGCGGTGAAGACCAGGTACGGCTCCTGGGTCAGGCCGTAGATCGCCGGGATCGAGTCCAGCGCGAAGAGCAGGTCGGTGCTGCCGAGGGCCAGGATGACCAGCGCCATGGCGGTGAGGACCCGCTTGCCGTCGACGTGGGTGAAGAGCTTGGTGCCGTGGTACTCGTCGGTGAAGGGCAGCCGCTTGCGGGCGAACCGCACCAGGGCGTTCTCGGACTCGTCCTCGTCCTCGTGCTTGCTGTAGTCGATGACCAGCTTGACGGCGGTGTAGATCAGGAAGGCGCCGAAGATGAAGAAGATCCAGGAGAAGCGCTCGATGGCCACCGCGCCGACGGCGATGAAGAGGCCGCGGAAGATCAGGGCCAGCACGATGCCGACCATCAGGGCGAACTGCTGCAGGTGCCTGGGGACCTTGAGCGAGCCCATGATGATGATGAAGATGAAGAGGTTGTCCAGGGACAGGCTGTACTCGGTCAGCCAGCCGGCGAAGAACTCACCGGCGAACTGCGGACCCGAGAACCCCCACACCCCGAGGCCGAAGACGATCGCCAGCGCGACGTAGATGCCGACGAAGAGGCCGGCCTCCTTCATCGAGGGTTCGTGCGGCCGTCGTCCGATCACGAGGATGTCGATGGCCAGCACGGCCACCAGGACGACGGCGGTGATCACCCAGGTGTAGAGGTGGATGTCCATGCAGGTGCTGCCTTCCGAGAGCTGAGGCGGGTCTCGGAGGTCTCTTCCACCGGCTGCACCGAGCCGGCCCACGGCACCGGGTCCGCGCCCTGCGCAGCGCGCGGGAACCGATCCGTGATGACGATGCCGAAGTCAGGGAATACTCCCCTCCGGTGGTCAAACTACCGCAGCCCCCGGAAGATTCCCGCACGGCGGCACGCGGAGGACGCCGGGGACGAACCCTCAGCGGTTGGCCTCCAGCATCTGGCGCAGCTCCTTCTTCAGCTCCTGGATCTCGTCGCGCAGCCGGGCCGCCACCTCGAACTGCAGGTCCCCGGCGGCGGTGTGCATCTGGGTGGTCAGCTGCTGCACCAGGTCGGCCAGGTCGGTGGCCGGCATCTGCACCAGGTCGCGCTTGTGGGCGCCCAGCTCCGGCACCGGCGAGCGCTGCTGCTTGCGGCTCATCCCGGCCCGGGCCATCACGTCGGCGGTGTCGGCGTCCTCGCGGGCCAGCATGTCGGTGATGTCGGCGATGCGCTTGCGCAACGGCGTGGGGTCGATGCCGTGCTCGAGGTTGTAGGCGATCTGCAGCTCGCGGCGACGGTTGGTCTCGCTGATGGCCGACTCCATCGAAGGCGTGATCTTGTCGGCGTACATGTGGACCTGGCCGTTGACGTTGCGGGCGGCGCGGCCGATGGTCTGGATGAGCGACTTGTCGCTGCGGAGGAACCCCTCCTTGTCGGCGTCCAGGATGCTGACCAGCGACACCTCCGGCAGGTCGAGGCCCTCACGCAGCAGGTTGATGCCGACCAGCACGTCGTACTCGCCCATCCTGAGCTCGCGGAGCAGCTCGATCCGGCGCAGGGTGTCGACCTCGGAGTGCAGGTAGCGGGTGCGGACGCCGTTCTCCAGCAGGTAGTCGGTGAGGTCCTCCGACATCTTCTTGGTCAGCGTCGTCACCAGCACCCGCTCGTCGCGGTCGGCCCGCAGCTTGATCTCCCCCATCAGGTCGTCGATCTGGCCCTGGGTGGGCTTGATGATGACCTCGGGGTCGATCAGGCCGGTGGGGCGGATCAGCTGCTCGACGAAGCCGTCGGAGCGCGCCATCTCGTAGTTGCCGGGGGTGGCCGAGAGGTAGACCGTCTGCCCGATCCGGTCGACGAACTCCTCGAACCGCAGCGGCCGGTTGTCCATCGCGCTGGGCAACCGGAACCCGTGCTCGACCAGCGTCCGCTTGCGCGACATGTCGCCCTCGTACATGCCGCCGATCTGCGGGATGGTGACGTGGGACTCGTCGACCACCAGCAGGAAGTCCTCGGGGAAGTAGTCGAGCAGGCAGTTCGGGGCCGACCCGGGCTCGCGTCCGTCGATCGGCTGGGAGTAGTTCTCGATGCCCGAGCAGGTGCCGATCTGGCGCATCATCTCGATGTCGTAGGTGGTGCGCATCCGGAGTCGCTGGGCCTCCAGCAGCTTCTGCTGCGACTCCAGCTCGGCCAGCCGCTGCTCGAGCTCGTGCTCGATCCGGGTGATGGCCGACTCCAGCCGGTCCGGACCGGCGACGTAGTGGCTGGCCGGCATCAGGTGGACCTGCTGGTCCTCCGAGAGCACCTCACCGGTCAGCGGGTGCATGGTGCTGAGCCGCTCGATCTCGTCGCCGAAGAACTCGACCCGGACCGCCATCTCCTCGTACTTGGGGAAGACCTCGAGGGTGTCCCCGCGCACGCGGAAGGTGCCGCGGGTGCCGGCCAGGTCGTTGCGGGCGTACTGGATGTCGACCAGCCGGCGGAGCAGCAGGTCGCGGTCGATCTGCTGCCCGACGTCGAGGGTGATCATCCGCTCGATGAACTCCTCGGCGCTGCCCAGGCCGTAGATCGCGGACACCGTGGCGACCACGACCACGTCGCGGCGGGTCAGCAGCGAGTTGGTGGCCGAGTGCCGCAGCCGCTCCACCTCCTCGTTGAGGGAGGAGTCCTTCTCGATGTAGGTGTCGGTCTGGGGGACGTAGGCCTCGGGCTGGTAGTAGTCGTAGTAGGAGACGAAGTACTCCACCGCGTTCTTCGGGAAGAAGTGGCGCAGCTCGTTGGCGAACTGGGCGGCCAGCGTCTTGTTGGGCTGCATCACCAGCACCGGGCGCTGGAGCTTCTCGGCCAGCCAGGCCACGGTGGCGGTCTTCCCGGTGCCGGTGGCCCCGAGCAGGACGACGTCCTGCTCACCGGCGGTGATCCGGCGCTCCAGCTCGGCGATGGCGGTCGGCTGGTCACCGGAGGGCTCGAAGTCGGCCTCGACCCGGAACGGGGCCACCTGGCGCTGCAGCTCTTGGATCGGACGCATGCGAGGAGCCTACGACGGGGCTCCGACAGTTCTGAGCGGTCGGGTCCTGCTCGGCGAACACGGGGGTGGGCGCCGTCAGGCGCCCACCCCCGTCCGGTCCGTCCCTGCGGGACCCGGGCTCAGAGGTCCTCGAGCATGGACAGGGTCATCGCGGTCCAGTCCTCCACCGCCTGGTCGTCGCTGCCCGACGTGGTGGCCAGCGAGCCCATCGCCAGCACGCCCTCGTCGTTGATCCCCAGCAGCGAGATCACGACGATGGTGGTGCTCCCGCTGCCGCTGGAGTCGGTGAGCATCACGGCGCCGATGGCGGAGTCCAGGCCGCCGCCCAGGCCGGCGTCCTCGGGCGCCGCCACCACCTCGGCGTCGGCGAACTCCTTGCCGAGCTGCTCGTGGTAGCGGGTCAGCACCGTGGTGGCCGACTGACCCTCCAGACCGTCGGCGGACTCGGCCAGCACGACCTCGGTGCCGTTGCTGAGGGAGACGTAACCCTTCTGCTCCTGCTCGACCGTCCAGCCGTCGGCCAGGGTCACCGAGACGCCGTTGCCGAGGTCGACCTCCTCACCGCCACCGCTGGGCTCCTCGCTCGGCTCCTCGCTGGGCTCCTCCGAGGGGGTGGCGTCGGGCGTGGGCTCGCTGGGCTCCGGGCTCGGGTCGGGGGCGGGCGCGGACGTGCTCGGGACCGGCGACGGAGGGACCACGTCGTCCTGGCCCGTCAGCGCCCAGATGATGCCACCGATCGCCGCGACCAGCACCAGGCCGGCAACCACGATGCCGATCAGCAGCAGCGGCGACCGTCCGCCTCCACCGCCGGTGGGCGGCTGCGGCTGGTAGCCACCCTGCCCCGGCGGGAACCCGCCGCCCTGCGGGGGGTAGCCGCCCTGCGGGGGATAGCCGCCCTGCGGGGGGTAGCCGCCCTGCTGGGGCGGGTAGCCGCCCTCCTGAGGCGGGTAGCCACCCTGCTGAGGCGGGTAGCCACCCTGGGACTGCCCGAAGGAGGGACCTGGCCCACCCTGGGGGGGTGGGCCGCCCTGCGGCGCGCCGAAGGCGGGCTGACCGGGCCCGGCCTGCGGCTGCTGGGGGTTCTGGCCCCACGGGGTCTGGCTCATCGCTCGGCCTCCTGGTCGAAGAAGCTGTCCGAACCGGGCTCACCGCGGCCCGGCGGTCGGGCTGCCGGGCCGGCCCCGCCCGGGGGTGGCGCGGCGGAGGCGGCGGGCCGCTCGCCGGCCTGCGGCGGCGAGCCCTCCGCGGTCACGGCCTCGGTGGCCGGCGCCTCTGCGGCCGGCGCCGTGGTCCCGGGGGCCCCGGCGGTGGCGTGCACCCGGTGCCGCTCGGGGTGCAGCGACTGCTGCACCCGCAGCGCCGCCCCGCAGGCGTTGCAGAAGACGGCGTGGGACACCAGCGGCATCTCGCAGCGGCGGCAGAACTGCAGCTCGGCCTCCCCCAGCTCCTCCCGGGCCTCGGCCTCCAGAGCGGCCTCCATCAGGCCGTGGTGCAGGACGTTGCGCACCCGCAGGATCAGCACCGCGGCGATCAGCAGGCCCCAGATGACGCTGAGCAGCACGCCCAGGGTCGGGCTGCCGACGAAGCCGAAGAGGTAGACCCCACCGCCGTAGAGGACGTTGGCCACCACCGCCTCGAGCAGACCGCGCCAGTAGCGCGGGGTGAACCCGTCGTAGCCGCGGCCCAGACCGGAGAACTCCGCGCAGGCGATGCCCGTGGCGGTGCCCATCACGATCGGCTTGACGAAGCCCTCCAGGAAGATCAGCGACGCCCACATGCCCGGCTCGTCGGTTCCCACCCCGCCACCGGTGACCAGGTCCCAGTGCTTGACCACCGTGTCGAAGGAGGCGTAGGCGACCCCGGAGATGATGCCGAAGGTGAGGCCGTCCATCAGGTCGTCGAAGTGCGGACGGCTGGCCAGCAGCAGCGGGCCGACCTGTCGCAGGGCCTCCCCCACCAGCGGCACCAGCAGCGCGGCGAGCAGGAAGTCGGTCACCTGCGGGCCCGGGCCCAGCAGACCGCCCCCGGAGGCGTCGATCCCGCCCAGCCGGAAGGTCTCGCCGCGGAGCATGGTCCAGGCGATGGTGAAGAGAAGCGAGAGGGCACCGGTGAGGACGAAGGCGAGCGCCACCACGGGCACCGGCTCGTCCTCCCAGAGGTTCACGTCGTAGAGGTAGACGATGTAGACGATCGGGATGGCGAAGGCGGCGATCATCACCGCCAGCGGCAGCGCCCCGAAGATCGCCGTGACCAGCGCCAGGGTGAGGGCCACCACGAGCGCCAACCGGTAGGTCTGCGGGTGCTCGGAGACCCCTCGCGGCATGATGGTGGAGACGAGGGAGAACGAGGCCACCGGCTCGTCGGGCTTCACCGCGAAGGACTTCCGCCGGCTGACGTCGGTGCTTCGGACGTCGAGGCCACAGTGGTGGCAGAAGTGCGCGACGTCGGGCAGCTGGGTCTGGCAACGTGGGCAGTCCACGTGGCACCTCCTGGGTCCTCTGGCGGGCCGGTCGCGCCCACCGCCCCCAGGGTGGCGCATGGCGGGGTGAGGCAGCCCGGTCGGCCTCGCCGGCCAAGGTCTCGATTGCGTAACGTCTCCGCCGGACCGGCAGGGTCAGGTGGCCGACCGCTCCCGCCACCACCGCACCACCTGGGCCCGCAGCTCCTCCGGCGTCCCGTCGTTGTGCCACACCACGTCCGCCGCGGCCAGCCGGGTGGCCCGGTCGGCCTGGGCGGCCACCCTGGCCCCGGCCTGCTCCTCGTCCAGGCCGTCGCGGGCCCGCAGCCGGCGCAGCTGGGTCGCGGGCTCCACGTCGACCACCAGCACGGTGCCGAAGGCGTCCTGCTGACCGGTCTCGACCAGCAGCGGGATCACCTGCACCACGAGCGCCCCTGGCGGTGCCGCCGCCTCCCGCTCGGCGGCCAGCGCGCGCACCCGGGGGTGCACGATCGCCTCGAGGTCGCGCCGGGCCGCCGCGTCGGCGAACACCACCCTGCCGAGGGCCGGCCGGTCCAGCGCGCCGTCGGGGCGCAGCACGCCCGGTCCGAACCGGTCCACCACCTCGGCGAGGCCGGGGGTGCCCGGAGCCACCACCTCGCGGGCCAGGACGTCGGAGTCGACCACGACGGCGCCGAGCTCCTCCAGCACCGCCGCGGCGGCGCTCTTGCCCGAGGCGATGGCTCCGGTCAGTGCGGTGCGCGGCATGCTCCCGATCGTAGGACCGGGGCGGCGGCCGGGACCGCTCCGGGTGGCGGGAACGGCCGAGGGCCCCTCCACCGGGTGGTGGAGGGGCCCTCGGGCCGGGTCAGACAGCGACCTGGGTCAGCTGCCGCCGCCCGTGAGCTTCTCGCGCAGGGCCTGCAGGGCCTCGTCGGAGGCCAGCGAACCGACCTCGTCCGGGGTCTCCGTGCTGGCGACCGGTGCTGCGGAGGAGTAGGAAGCCGCAGGCGCCGTGGCGGCGGTCTGGTCGGCGTTCTCCGCCTCCTCCACCTGACGCTTGTGGGCCTCCCAGCGGGAGTGCGCCTCGGCGTACTGCTGCTCCCAGGCGTTCCGCTGCTCGTCGTAGCCTTCCTTCCACTCCTGGGTCTCCGGGTCGAAGCCCTCGGGGTAGAGGTAGTTGCCCTGGTCGTCGTAGGACGCGGCCATGCCGTAGAGGGTCGGGTCGAAGTCCTCGGCGGCGACGTCCAGCCCCTCGTTGGCCTGCTTGAGCGACAGCGAGATGCGGCGACGCTCGAGGTCGATGTCGATGATCTTGACCATGACCTCGTCGTTGACCGTGACTACCTGCTCGGGGATCTCGACGTGGCGCTCGGCCAGCTCCGAGACGTGCACCAGTCCCTCGATGCCCTCCTCGACGCGCACGAACGCACCGAAGGGGACCAGCTTGGTGACCTTGCCGGGCACGATCTGCCCGATCTGGTGCAGGCGGGCGAAGGCCTGCCACGGGTCCTCCTGGGTCGCCTTCAGCGACAGGGAGACGCGCTCGCGGTCCAGGTCGACGTCGAGCACCTCGACGGTGACCTCGGTACCGACCTCGACGACCTCGGACGGGTGGTCGATGTGCTTCCAGGACAGCTCGGAGACGTGCACCAGGCCGTCGACGCCACCCAGGTCCACGAAGGCACCGAAGTTGACGATGGAGGACACGACACCCTTGCGGATCTGGCCCTTCTGGAGCTGGGTGAGGAAGTTCTGGCGGACCTCGGACTGGGTCTGCTCCAGCCACGCACGACGCGACAGGACCACGTTGTTGCGGTTCTTGTCGAGCTCGATGATCTTCGCCTCGAGCTCCTGACCCACGTAGGGCTGGAGGTCGCGGACGCGACGCATCTCCACCAGCGAGGCGGGGAGGAACCCGCGCAGGCCGATGTCGATGATCAGACCACCCTTGACCACCTCGATGACGTGGCCGGTGACCACGCCGTCCTCCTCCTTGATCTTCTCGATCGTGCCCCAGGCGCGCTCGTACTGAGCCCGCTTCTTGGACAGGATCAGACGACCCTCCTTGTCCTCCTTCTGCTGGACCAGGGCCTCGATCTCATCACCCACGCTGACCACGTCGAACGGGTCGACGTCGTGCTTGATGGAGAGCTCCTTGGAGGGAATCACCCCCTCGGTCTTGTAGCCGATGTCGAGGAGGACCTCGTCACGATCGACCTTGACGACGGTTCCGGTGACGATGTCACCGTCGTTGAAGTACTTGATGGTGGCGTCGATGGCCGCCAGAAAAGCTTCCGGGGACCCGAAGTCGTCGACTGCGACCTGTGGGGCTGCCTCGAGGGAGGACGTCATGTAGTAGGGCTCCGATTGGGACTGCGTGGACGGTGCGCCGCGACCGGTTACACCGGCGGGACGGTCTCAGCAGGGACCGGGACCCGACCCGGAGTGCGGACCCTACTCGGTACGAGGGCACGCAGGAAGCAGCGGTAGGCAAGCCTATCCCTCGGGGCCGGGACCGGCAAGCGGGTCAGTGCGCCGCCTCGAACCAGGAGCGCCCGACCCCCACCGAGACGTCCAGCGGCACGTCCAGCTGCATGGCTCGGCCCATCTGGGTGCGGACCAGCTCCTCGAGCTGCTCCCGCTCACCCGGTGCCACCTCGAGCACCAGCTCGTCGTGCACCTGGAGCAGCATCCGGCTGCGCAGCCCCTCGGCCACCAGGGCCCGCTCGACGTTCAGCATGGCCACCTTGATGATGTCGGCGGCCGATCCCTGGATGGGGGCGTTGAGGGCCATCCGCTCGGCCATCTCGCGGCGCTGGCGGTTGGAGCTCATCAGGTCGGGGAGGTAGCGGCGCCGGCCCAGCAGCGTCTCGGTGTACTCGGTGCGCCGGGCCTGGGCCACGACCCCCTGGAGGTAGTCGCGGACGCCGCCGAAGCGCTCGAAGTACTCCTCCATCAGCCCCTTGGCCTCGGCGGTGTCGATGCCCAGCTGCTGGCTGAGGCCGAAGGCGCTGAGGCCGTAGGCCAGGCCGTAGTTCATCGCCTTGATCTTGGCCCGCTGCTCCGGGCCGACCTCCTCCGGCGCGACCGCGAAGACCCGCGAGGCCGTCACGGTGTGGAAGTCCTCCCCGCTGCGGAAGGCCTCGATCAGCCCCTCGTCGGCCGAGACGTGGGCCATGATCCGCATCTCGATCTGGGAGTAGTCGGCGGTGAGCAGCGACTCGTGGCCCGCACCCACCACGAAGGCGCGGCGGATGCGGCGGCCCTCCTCGGTCCGGATCGGGATGTTCTGCAGGTTGGGGTCGGTGCTGGAGAGGCGGCCGGTGGCGGCGATGGTCTGCAGGTAGGTGGTGTGGATCCGGGCGTCGTCGGCCACCGACTTGAGCAGCCCCTCGACCGTCTGGCGGAGCCGGATCGCGTCGCGGTGGGCCAGCAGGTGCGCCAGGAACGGGTGCTCGGTGCGGGCGTGGAGACCTTGGAGGGCGTCGGCGTCGGTCGTCCAGCCCGTCCGGGTGCGCCGGGTCTTGGGCATCCCCAGCTCCTCGAAGAGGACCACCTGGAGCTGCTTGGGCGAGCCGAGGTTGATCTCCTTGCCGAGGACGTCGTAGGCCGCCTGCTGGGCGGCGCGCACGCTGGTGTCGAACTCGGACTCCAGCTCGGTCAGGTAGTCGACGTCGACCGCGATGCCGGTGCGCTCCATCTGGCCGAGGGTGCGCAGCAGCGGGAGCTCGAGGTCGCGCAGCAGCCCGAGGGAGGCGCGCTTGTCCAGCTCCGCGTCGAGCACCTCGGCCAGGTCGATCACCGCGCGCGCCCGCACCATCGAGGCGCTGGCGGCGACGTCGGTGCCGGAGTCGTCGTCGCCGAGCTCGGGGTCGGCGAAGTCCAGGGCGTCCTGGGCGCTGTCGGCCGGGGCGGCGTCGACCCGGAGCTCACGCTTGAGGTGGCGCACGCAGAGGTCGGCCAGGTCGAAGGTGCGCTGGTCGGGGCGGAGCAGGTAGGCCGCGAGCTGGGTGTCGGACTCGAGCCCGCCCAGCTCCCAGCCTCGGGACCACAGGGCCAGCAGCGGGCCCTTGGCGTCGTGCAGGGTCTTCTTCTGCTCGGGGTCGGCCAGCCAGCCGGCCAGCGCCTCCTCGTCCTCGGGCGACAGCGCGGAGGCGTCCACCCAGGCGGCGGCACCGGCCACGGAGGCCACGGCGAGTCCGGCCACGTCGCCCGCACCGGAGCCCCAGTGGCCGATCACGTCCAGACCGCAGCGCACCCCGGCGGCGTGCTCGGCCAGCCAGCCGGCCACCTCGCCCGGCTGCAGCACCTCACCGACCACCTCGAACCCGCCCTCGGGCTGCGGCTCCTCCTGCGGGAAGGTCTCCAGCAGGCGGTCGCGCAGCACCCGGAACTCGAGGCTGTCGAAAAGCTGGTGGGTGGCCTCGCGGTCCCACTCGCGGCGGACCAGGTCGTCGAGGGCGACCGGCAGCTCGAGGTCGCGGACCAGCGCGTTGACCTGCCGGTTCACCCGGACCCCCGTCAGGTGGTCGCGCAGGGACTCCCCCACCTTGCCCTTGATCTCGTGGGCGCGGTCGAGGACGTTCTCCAGGCCGTCGTAGAGGGTCAGCCACTTCGCCGCGGTCTTGGGCCCGACCCCGGGCACCCCCGGCAGGTTGTCGCTGGTCTCCCCCACCAGGGCGGCCAGCTCGGGGTAGCGGGCCGGGGTGACCAGGTACTTCTCCTGCACCGCCTCCGGCGTCATCCGAGCCAGGTCGGAGACGCCCTTGCGCGGGTAGAGCAGCGTCACCCGGTCGCTCACCAGCTGCATCGCGTCGCGGTCGCCGGAGCAGATCAGCACGTCCATGTCGGCGGCCTGGGCCTGGGTGGCCAGGGTCGCGATGATGTCGTCGGCCTCCCACCCCTCGAGCTCGACGTGGACGATGTTGAGCGCGTCCAGCACCTCCTTGACCAGACCGACCTGGCCCTTGAACTCGCTCGGGGAGGTCGTCCGGTTGCCCTTGTACTCGGGGAAGACCTCGGTGCGGAAGGTGGTGCGGGAGACGTCGAAGGCCACCGCGATGTGGGTGGGGCGCTCGTCGCGGAGCACGTTGATCAGCATCGAGGTGAAGCCGAAGACGCCGTTGGTGTGCTGCCCGGTGACGGTGGAGAAGTTCTCCACCGGGAGGGCGAAGAAGGCCCGGTAGGCCACCGAGTGACCGTCGATCAGGAGCAGCCGGGGGCGCTCGGCGGCGGTCTCGGCGGGCGTCTTCGCTGCTGTGGTCACCACGTCGGTGACCCTACTGCGTGCCGCTGACAGTTCGCTGCGGCCGGGCGCGGCTCTGCCACAGTGGGGCCATGAGCGACGTGGAGCCCGGGTCCCTGCTGCCCGGCTGGATGGACGGCATGGTCAGCGCGCTGGACGCGAAGATGGGCCTGGAGCTGCTGGAGCTGAGCGCGGAGCGGGCGGTGGGGCGGATGCCGGTGGCCGGCAACACCCAGCCCTTCGGGCTGTGGCACGGCGGCGCCTCCTGCGTGCTGGTGGAGACCCTCGGCTCGATGGCCGCCCACGCCCACGCCCGCACCCTGGAGAAGGTCGCGGTCGGGGTGGACGTCAACGCCACCCACCACCGGGCGGCCCGGGAGGGCTTCGTCACCGGCACCGCCACCGCGCTCCGGCTGGGGCGCAGCGTGACCATGCACGAGGTGGTGCTCACCGATGACGCCGGCGAGCGGCTCTGCACCGCCCGCCTCACCTGCCAGCTGGTCCGCCCGGCGAGCTGAGGCGGCGCGGGGCGCTCAGTCCTCGCCGAGGTAGGCCCGGCGGACCCGGTCGTCGGTGAGCAGGTTCGCCCCGGTGTCGTCGAAGGCGATCAAGCCGACCTCGAGCACGTAGCCGTGGTCGGCCAGCGTCAGCGCGGCGTGGGCGTTCTGCTCCACCAGCAGGATGGTGACGCCCTCGGACTTCAGCTCGGCGATGGTGCTCATGATCCGCTTCATCATCAGCGGGCTGAGACCCATCGAGGGCTCGTCCAGCATCAGCATCCGGGGCCGGCTCATCAGCGCCCGGCCGATGGCCAGCATCTGCTGCTCACCACCGGAGAAGGTGCCGGCCGGCTGGTGCCGTCGCTCGGCCAGGATCGGGAACAGCTCGAAGGCGCGCTGCAGGTCCTTGCCGGTGCCGCCGCGGTCCCGGCGCGCGAAGGCGCCGAGCATCAGGTTGTCCTGGACGGTGAGCCGGGGGAAGATCCGACGCCCCTCCGGGGAGTGCGCCAGCCCCATCTGCACCACCTTGTGCGCCGGCACGGCGTCGATCCGCTGGCCGTCGAACCAGATCTCGCCGGACTCCGGCGGGTGCAGCCCGGAGACGGTGCGCAGCGTCGTGGTCTTGCCGGCGCCGTTGGTGCCCAGCAGGGACACCACCGACCCCTGGGGCACCGAGAAGCTGATGCCCTTCACCGCCCGGACGCGGCCGTAGGAGACCACCAGGTCCTTCACCTCAAGCACGGGGCTCCTCCTCCGGGGTCGGCTCGGACGCGGTGTCGTCCAGGACCGTGTCGTCGGCGCTGCCGATGTAGGCCTCGATCACCCGCGGGTCGGACTGGACGACCTCGGGGGTACCCTCCACCAGCACCTCGCCCCGCACCAGGCACAGCACCCGGTCGCACAGGTTGAAGATGAAGCGCATGTCGTGCTCGATCACCACCACGGCCAGCCCGGAGTCGCGGATCCGGAAGATCAGCTCCTCGGCCTGGCGGGTCTCCTGGGGGTTCATCCCCGCGGTCGGCTCGTCCAGCAGCAGCAGCTTGGGGTCGGTGGCCAGGGCCCGGGCGATCTCCAGCCGGCGCTGGTCGCCGTAGGGCAGGTTCCGGGCCAGGGTCTCCCCCACGTCGGGCATGCCGACGAACTCCAGCAGCTCCTGCGCCCGGTCGCGGGTCTCGGCCTCCTCGCGCCGGAACTTCGGCCCCCGAATGATCGAGGTGAACGGCCCGGACGAGGTGCGGCAGTAGCGCCCCACCATCACGTTCTCCAGGGCGCTCATGTTCTGGAACAGCCGGATGTTCTGGAAGGTGCGGGCCATCCCGGCCTGGACGACCTTGCGCGGCCGCGGCGGCAGGGCGCGGCCGGCGAAGGAGACCTGACCGGCGGAGGGCTTGTAGAGCCCGGTGAGGCAGTTGAAGAAGGTGGTCTTGCCGGCTCCGTTCGGGCCGATCAGACCGACGATCTCCCCGCCGTGGACGGCCATGTCGACCGAGTTGACCGCCACCAGCCCGCCGAAGCGCATGGTGACCCCGGCGGCCTGCAGCAGCAGCTCGCCCCTGGGGACGGTGTCGAAGGTGGCCTCGGGCTCGGGGGCCATGGCGTGGGCGGCGGTGGTCATCGTGCTCCCTCGGTCGTGGGGACGGTCGGGTCGATCTTGTCGGCCAGCTCCTCGTCGTCCTCGTGGAACTCCAGCTGGCGCTGCCGGCTGGCCACCAGACCCTCGGGGCGGAAGCGCATCATCAGCACCAGCAGGGCACCGAAGATGAGCAGCCGGTACTCGTCGACGAAGCGCAGCTTCTCCGGCATCAGCCGCAGCAGCACCGCGCCGAGCAGCACGCCGACGATGGTGCCCATGCCGCCCAGCACCACGGCCGCCAGCAGGAAGGCCGACTCCAGGAAGATGTACTGGTCCGGCGTCACGCTGATGTCGTGGTGGGCCCGCACCGCGCCGGCGACCCCGGCCAGGAACGCGCCGCCGGCGAAGGCGAAGAGCTTCAGCCCGAAGACGTTCACCCCCATCGCCTCGGCCGCCTTCTCGTCCTCGCGGATGGCCACCCAGCCACGGCCGATCCGGCTGCGGTTGAGGTTGTTGAAGACCACCATGATCAGCGCGATGACCAGCAGCAGCAGGAAGTAGTAGTTCGCGAAGCGCCCGATCTCGATGCCGAGGATGACGTGGGACTCCCCGAAGTCGTACCCGAAGAAGTTGAGGTCGGGCACCCCCGGGATGCCGTTGGACCCGTTGGTCAGGTCCGGGCCGTCCGAGCCGTCCAGGTTGATCATCACCAGCCGGAAGATCTCACCGAAGGCCAGCGTCACGATGGCCAGGTAGTCACCCGACACCCGCAACGTCGGCGAGCCGATGATCAGGCCCAGCAGCGAGGCCACCAGACCGCTGATCAGCACCGTGACGATGAAGGGCGGGTTCCAGCCGACCGCGCTGAAGGCCGACCCCGACAGGATGGCGGCCACGAACGCGCCCGCGCCGAGGAAGGCGATGTAGCCGAGGTCGAGCAACCCCGCCAGACCGACCACGATGTTCAGCCCCAGCGCGGTGGCCGCGAAGATCAGCACCTGGGTGGCGATGGACATGTTGGCCTCGGACCCGTCCTGGGTGAACGGGAACGCGAAGGCGGCCACGAACGCCGCCATCACCAGCACCGCGCGGTAGCGCCGGGTCTGCGCGGAGAACCACGGCCCCAGACCCACCCGCAGCAGGATCACCACCACGGTGACCAGGAAGACCAGCAGCGCCACGAAGATGCCGGGGTCGTCCTGGTCCAGGGCGTAGGCCACCGTGAGCAGGAGCACCAGCATGACCACGGCGATGGTGACGATGACCAGCCACGCCGGGGAGCTGACGCGGGCCACGGTGGGGGCGGGCGCGGGCGGCAGCAGCCGGGTGCCCACCAGGGCCACGACGGCACCGACGAGGGCCACCCAACCGCCGTACTCGACGTTGATCAGTCCACCGAGCTCGAGGGTGACGGCCAGCAGCACCACGGCGACGTAGACCGCGGCGCCGACCGCGGCCGCCTTGGCCCCGCCGGCGAAGGCGAACCACCGCGAGCGGCGCCCGGTCAGGAGCCGGCCGGAGAAGCGGACCCCGAGCAGGCAGACCAGCAGCAGCGCACCCAGACCGAGCCCGAGGAACTGCGTCGGCGACGGCCCACCGAGGTAGGTCATGTCGTCCAGGGCGTCCGAGCCGTAGGCCCAGGGCAGGTACGGGCTGCCGACGAGCAGCACGGCGCCGACCAGGGCGACGAGCCACCCCGTGCGCCCGTGCCGCTGCTGCAGCTCGGGGGTGAAGACAGTCGGGATCCTCATGCGCGGTCCACCACCTTGGCTCCGAGGAGGCCCTGGGGCCGGAAGACCAGCACCAGGATGAGCAGGGCGAAGGCCCACACGTCCTTCCAGGCCGAACCACCGAAGGTGCCCGGGATGTAGGCGGTGGCCATCACCTCGACCACGCCCAGCAGCAGCCCGCCGACGACGGCGCCGTTGATGTTGCCGATGCCACCCAGGACCGCGGCCGTGAAGGCCTTGAGCCCGGCCAGGAAGCCCATCCGGAAGTCGATGTTGGTGTACAGCAGACCGTGGGCGATGCCGGCCACCGCGGCCAGGGCCGCTCCGAGGGCGAACGCGATCATGATGATGCGGTCGACGTTGATGCCCATCAGCCGGGCGGTGTCAGGGTCCTGCGAGGTGGCCTGCATGGCACGACCGATCCTCGTCCTGTTCACGAAGATCCACAGGAAGACCCAGCACACCACCAGCGCCACCAGGGTGAACAGCGTCGCCCGCTGCAGCACCACCGGCCCGAGCTGCAGGGCGGGGCCGGACACCCCCTGGATCTCGGGGAAGCGGACCAGGGCCTTCGCGTCGGGCCAGTCCGGCCCGAGACGGATGTCGGTGAAGGGGATCTTGCCCCACATCAGGCGGACGATCTCCTGGAGCATCACCGAGATGCCGATGGCGGTGATCAGGGGGGCCAGCCGGGGGGCGTTGCGCAGCGGCCGGTAGGCCAGCCGCTCCATCAGCAGCGCCACCAGGACGGCCACCAGCATGGCGCCGACGATCATCACCGGCAGCATCCACCAGGCGGTGATCTCCGCACGCCCGATGACGATCCAGGTGGTCAGCGCCCCGAAGGCGCCGACCATGAAGATCTCGCCGTGGGCGAAGTTGATCAGCTGGATGATGCCGTAGACGACGGTGTACCCCACCGCGATGAGCGCGAACAGCGCACCCAGGGTCAGCCCGTTGAGGAGCTGCTGGGCGAAGTAGACGGGATCCAACGAACTCACTCCTGACGCAGTGGCGGGGGCGGGCCGCAGCCCGCCCCCGCCCACGGATGGCTAGCGGTAGGAGATCATCCCTGGAACTCGTCGGTCACCAGGGGCGCCCAGGCGCCGTCGGTGACCTCGTAGACCGTCAGCACGCGCGTGGTGGCGTCACCGAACTCGTCGAAGGCGACCTCACCGCTGGCGCCGGAGAAGGACACGCTGGCCATGGCGTCGACGGTGGCCTGACGGGCGTCCTCGGCGGTCTCGGCCTCGGGCAGGGACACCTTGAGGGCCTCGATCACGGCCTGCGCCGCGTCGTAGGCGTAGGGACCGTAGGCGGCGTAGGGGTCGGCGAAGTTGGCGGCCTCGTAGGCGGCGACGAACTCCTGCGCCGACTCCAGGTCCTCGGTCGGGGCACCGACGGAGGTCGCGAGGTCACCCTCGGACCCGTCACCGGCGAGCTCGACGTAGGTGGGGTCGTACATGCCGTCCCCACCCATCAGCGGCACGTCGAGACCGGCCGCCTTCATCTGCTGGGAGAGCGGGCCGGACTGCGGGTACTCACCGCCGTAGTAGACCGCGTCCGGCTCGCCGCTGGAGACGGCGCTGATCACGGCGGAGAAGTTGGTGTCGTCGGGGTTGATGGTCTCGGCGGCGACGACCTCACCACCCAGGCTCTCGAACTCGGCGGCGAAGGCCTCGACCAGACCCTGGCCGTAGGCCTTCTTGTCGTGGATGGTGGCGACCTTGGTGATGCCGGCGGTCTCGTACAGGTACTGGGCCGCGAAGGGGCCCTGGACCGCGTCGGTGGTGCAGGTGCGGAAGTAGGTCTCGTACGGACGCTCCGGGGCGGTGTCGAACTCCGCGCCGCGGGTCAGCGCCGGGCTGGTGTTGGCCGGCGAGACCTGCACGATGCTGGCGGCGTCGAAGACGGGCTGGATGGCCTGCCCGACCGAGGAGTTCAGCGGGCCGACCATGCCCACCACGTCGGAGTCCGACGACAGCGAGGTCGCCGCGTTGCGCCCGGGGTCGGGCTGACCCTGGTCGTCCTCGGCCTGGACCTCGAGCTCCCAGCCCGGGATGGCCCCGGACTCGTTGGCCTGCTGGACCGCGAGCTCGACGGAGTGCTGGATGCCCAGACCCAGGGGGGCGAGCGGACCGCTGAGGGGTGCCACGACACCGATGACGGCGGTCTTGGTCTCGGCGCCACCGCCACCCTCGCCGCCGCCTCCGCCGCCGCCGCCTTCCTCAGCACGGGTACCACAGGCCGACATCGCCATCGTGGCCGCGAGCAGGGTGGCCCCTGCGATGATCATGCGGTTCTTGCGCACGCTTCCTCCTGAAAAGTCATGGTCGACCGGCCTGGAGCCGTCGGCTCCGCGAGTCGAGCCGAACACTACGCCCGGGGATCCTCCGGTGGTGGGCGCCGAACACGCTCGTTGCCACTTCGTTATGCGCCTGGTTCCGCACGGTTCCCGGCGCAACACGACCGCAACACGAGGATCTGCAGGAGGGTGCCCCGCTGCGGTCGGCTCAGCGGACGCGGGAGGCACCCCGGGACGCGCGAGGGCCCGCCGCGGTCATCTCGGGACCGGGGCGGGCCGTCGCGGAGGAGGACCGAGGGAGCAGGACTCAGCGGGTGGGCCGCTTGATGGTGGAGGCCTTGTTGGTCTTCGCGTGCTCGATGACCCCCTCGGCCACCTCCCGCATCGACTTCCGCAGGTCCATCGCGGTCTTCTGGATCCACCGGAACGCCTCCGGCTCGCTCAGCCCGAGCCCGGTCTGCAGCAGCCCCTTGGCCTGGTCGACGGCCTTGCGCGACTCCAGCCGCTCGGTCAGGTCGGCGACCTCGGCCTCGATGGCCTTGATCTCGGCGAAGCGGCCGAGGGCGATCTCGATGGCCGGGACCACGTCGGAGGCCTCGAACGGCTTGACCACGTAGGCCATGGCGCCGGCCTGGCGGGCGCGCTCGACCAGCTCGCGCTGGCTGAAGGCGGTCAGCATCACCACGGGGGCGATGCGCTCCTCGGCGATGACCTGGGCGGCGGTGATGCCGTCCATCTTGGGCATCTGCACGTCCATCACGACCAGGTCGGGCACGAGCTCCTGCGCCATCGCGACGGCCTGCTCGCCGTCGGCGGCCTCGCCGACGACCTCGTAGCCCTCCTCGGTGAGCAGCTCGACGAGGTCCAGCCGGATCAGCGCCTCGTCCTCGGCCACCAGGACCCGGGGCTTCGTCGCGACCTGCGCCTCGGTGCTCTTCTCAGTCATGCTGCCTCGCTGTCGTCCTGCTCTGCTGGTGCCCGGGTGGTCCACCGGGTGCCACCGTACCGCTCCGCGCCCCGCCGCCGCTGGCGCGACAGCCGCCGCGGGCGTGGCTACGATGGTCGACGCCCTGGCCGGGCTGGCGGAACGGTAGACGCGGGCGACTCAAAATCGTCTGTCCGGAAGGACGTAGGGGTTCGAGTCCCCTGCCCGGTACGCAGCACGACGGCCCGACCCCTCCCGGGGTCGGGCCGTCGTCGTGTCAGCGGGCGGAGGGCTCAGCTCACTTGAGCGGGCCGCCGATGCGCCGGACCCGGACCATGTTGGTGGTGCCGGAGGCGCCCATCGGGGTGCCGGCCACGATGACCACCAGCTCGCCCTTCTCGGCCAGGCCGAGACGCTCCAGCTCCTCGTCGCACTGCACGATCATCTCGTCGGTGTTGGCCACGGTGTCGACCTTGTAGGACTGGATGCCCCAGCTGAGGGTCAGCCACTGCTGGGTCTCGGCCTCGGGGGTGAAGGCCACCACCGGGATCGAGGAGCGCAGCCGGGACAGCCGGCGGGCGGAGTCCCCGGACTGGGTGCAGGCCACCAGGTACTTGGCGCCGATCCGCTCGGCCACCTCGGCGGCGGCCTTGGCGATCACGCCGCCGGTGCTGTGGGGGTTCCAGTCGATCGCGGTGATCTGGTGCAGACCGTGCTGCTCGGTGTTGTCGACGATCCGGGCCATGGTCTGGACGGTGACGATCGGGTACTGCCCGACGCTGGTCTCGCCGGACAGCATCACCGCGTCGGCGCCGTCGAGCACCGCGTTGGCCACGTCGGAGGCCTCGGCCCGGGTCGGGCGGGGAGCGGAGATCATCGACTCGAGCATCTGGGTGGCCACGATGACCGGCTTGGCCCAGCGGCGGGCGGCGCTGACGATCTGCTTCTGGACCAGCGGCACCTCCTCCAGCGGGAGCTCCACGCCGAGGTCGCCGCGGGCCACCATGAAGGCGTCGAAGGCGTCGATGATCTCGTCGAGGTTCTCCACCGCCTGCGGCTTCTCGATCTTGGCGATGATCGGGACGTGGCGACCCTCCTCGTCCATGATCGCCCGGACGGCGTCGGCGTCGCTGGCCGAGCGGACGAAGGACAGCGCGACCATGTCGCAGCCGTTGCGCAGGGCCCAGCGCAGGTCGTCGATGTCCTTCTCGCTCATGGCGGGCACGCTGACCGCCACACCGGGGAGGTTGATGCCCTTGTTGTTGCTCACCGGGCCGCCGACGACGACGCGGGTGATCACGTCGGTGGCGGTCACCTCCTCGGCCTGGAGGGTCAGCCGGCCGTCGTCGATCAGGATCCGGTCACCGGGGGTGAGGTCGCCCGGCAGACCCTTGTAGGTGGTGGAGCAGCGCTCGGCGGTGCCGGCCACGTCGTCGGTGGTGATGACGAAGCGGGCGCCGTAGGCGAGGTCGGCCTTGCCCTCGGCGAAGCGGCCCAGCCGGATCTTCGGTCCCTGCAGGTCCGCCAGCACCCCCACCGGTCGACCAGCCGCCGCGGCAGCGGCTCTGACGTTGGTCAGCCGCTCCTCGTGGTCGGGGTGGTCGCCGTGGCTCATGTTCATCCGGGCGACGTCCATGCCGGCCTCGACCAGCTCCTTCAGACGCTCGGGGGACGACGTCGCCGGCCCGAGCGTGCACACGATCTTTGCTCTACGCACAGCCCCGACCCTAATCGGTCCGGCGGCCTCCCGACGCCACCGGCGGAGGTGCGGTCCACCAGCCGGGACCCCGACCAGACCACTTCGGCTGGTGGGTCCAGACCAATGTGGCGCTGGGCTCGCCTCAGCCGGCGCGGAGCCGGTCGAGGGCCTGCTGCAGGTCCTCGGGGTAGTCGGAGGAGAAGGTCGCCCAGTCCCCCGTGCCCGGGTGCCAGAACCCGAGCCGGGTGGCGTGCAGCCACTGCCGCTCCAGCCCCAGCCGGGCGGCGAGCACCGGGTCGCCGCCGTAGAGCGGGTCGCCGACGCAGGGGTGCCGGACGGCCTGCATGTGCACCCGGATCTGGTGCGTGCGGCCGGTCTCGAGGTGGATCTCGAGCAGCGTCGCGGCCGCGTGCGCCTCGAGGGTCGCGTAGTGGGTGACCGAGTGCCGGCCGCCGTCGATGATCGCCATCTTCCAGTCGTGGCCGGGGTGGCGGGCGATCGGGGCGTCGATGGTGCCGGTGAACGGGTCGGGGTGGCCCTGCACCAGCGCGTGGTAGACCTTCTCCACCGTCCGCTCCCGGAACGCGCGCTTGAGCACGGTGTAGGCGTGCTCGCTCTTGGCCACCACCATCAGCCCGGACGTGCCGACGTCCAGACGCTGCACGATCCCCTGCCGCTCCGGCGCCCCGGAGGTGGAGATGCCGAAACCGGCCCCGGCCAGGTGCTCCACCACCGACGGGCCGTCCCAGCCCTGGGTGGGGTGCGCGGCCACCCCGACCGGCTTGTCCACCACCACCACGTCGGCGTCGTCGTGCACGATGCGGACCCCGGCCACGGTCTGCGGCACCACCGTCACCGACCTCGGCGCGTCGGGGAGGGTCACCTCCAACATGGCCCCGCCGGTCACCTGGTCGGACTTGCTCACCGAGCGGCCCTCGAGCAGCACCGCGCCCTCGGCGATCAGGTCCGCGACCTGGCTCCGCGAGAGCCCGAGCATCCGGGCCGCCGCGGCGTCGACCCGCTGCCCGTCCAGGCCGTCGGGCACCAGCAGCACGCGGTTCACGACCGCCCCTCCTCGACCGGCACCTCGCCGGCCAGGGTGGCGTGGCCGAACAGCGAGATCCAGCCGATCAGCACCGCGGCGGCGGTGACGCAGACGTCGGCCACGTTGAAGATGGCGGGGAAGTAGGGCAGGACCAGGAAGTCGACGACGTGCCCGTGCAGCACGGCCGGGGGCCGCACCAGCCGGTCGGTCAGGTTGCCGCAGACCCCGGCGCAGAGCAGGCCCAGGGCCAGCGCCCAGCCCCGGTGCCGCACCCGCGGGGCCAGCACCACCAGCACGCCCACCAGCACCACCAGGGAGAGCAGGCTGAACACGATGGTCAGGTCCTGGCCCATCCCGAAGGCGGCGCCGGAGTTGAAGATCAGCCGCAGCGTCAGCAGCCCACCCAGCAGCCGGACCGGCTCGTCGGGCTGCAGCCGGGCGAGCACCAGCTGCTTGGTGAGCTGGTCGGCGGCGAAGCCGACGACCAGAACGACCCCGAGCAGCAGCCGGGCCGTCCGAGCGCTGACCCGGCCGCGTGCCGGCACCGGTGCCGCCGAGGGCTCGACGTCCCCCGCCGGGGTGGAGGTCAGCGCCGCTCCTCGCGCTGCTTGCAGGTGACGCACAGGTTGGCCCGCGGGAACACCTGCAGACGCCCCTTGCCGATGGCCTGGCCGCAGTTCTCGCAGGCCCCGTAGTGCCCGGTGCGGATGGCGCGCAGGGCCGACTGGCTCTGCTCGAGCATCTCCCGGGCGCTGTGCACCAGGGACATCTCCTGGTCGCGCTCGAAGTTGTTGGAGCCGACGTCGGCCGGGTCCCGGCCCGCCCCGTCGGTGCCGTCGCGGAGGTCGGCCAGCTCGTGCTCGGCCACCGCGATGGCGGTCTGCTGCTTGGTGATGTCGGCGAACAGCTCGTCGATCACCTCGTCGACGTCGGCGCGGGTCCACGCCTCCTCGCCCTCACGGAAGGGAAGGGCGTCCGGGTCGACGGTCTCGCGCCACGACGTGTCCTCGGGTGCGGCGCCCGCACCCTGCTTGGCAGAGCTCACTGCCGCCTCCTGAAGTGGGTCCCCGACCCCTCGAGGTGACGAGAGGTCCGGCTGAGAGTACACGACAGCCGCAACCCAGAGGTCGGAGCGGGAGAACGGTCCCCCGGCGGTGGAGGTGCCCGCCCCTGGGGCCTGGCTGCCGGTGGGCACGGAGCAGCCCAGGGCCCCACCGGAGTGGGGCCCTGGGCCCCGTGGTCGTGCGGGGGTGCCGGGCCGGTGGCCCGGCGGCGTCAGCCGTTGTCGCGGATCAGCGCGTCCAGCCGCGGGGTGCTGGACTGGTCGTGGCCGCGGCGGCCGGCCGGGGTCTGCTCGTCGCCCTCGTCCTCCAGCAGCGCCGGGGTGCTGGCCGGGCGGCTGCTGCCGTTCTTGAGGGCGCTGAGCTGCTCCTCCAGCTGGGTGGTGAAGGAACGGCGGTACTCGGCCTCGAAGTCGGCCAGCTCGCGGACCGCGGCCTGCAGGCCGTCGCGCTGCTGCTCCAGCTGGGTGAACAGCGTGCTGCGGCGCTCCTCGACCTGGCGGTCGACCTCGCTCGCCTTCGCGGCGGCCTCGTTGCGGAGGCGCTCGGCGTTGACGCGGGCCTCGGACTCGACGCGCTCGGCCTTGGTGCGGGCGTCGGTGGTGATCTCGTGGGCCTCGCGGCGGGCGCTCTCCACGGTCTCCTTGGCCCCGGCCGCAGCCTCGGCCATCCAGCGCTCGGCGTCCTCGGCGGCGTTCTGGACGATCTTGGCCGCCCACGGGCTGGCGTCGGCCGGCGTGCGCACCACGACCTGCTGGGGCCCGGTGCCGACGGTGACGCTGGTGCCGTCCTCGTCCTCGTCCTCGGCGGGGGCGGCGGCCTCAGGGGCCGGGGCCGCGGCGGCGGGGGCCTGCTGCTTGGCCGGGGGCTGCTGCCGGACGGTGTCGTCGGCCCCGTCCTCGTCGGAGAGGGGGGCGTCGCCCTGGGAGGACTTCAGCGCCTCGATCTGGCGCTTGAGCATCTGGTTCTCCTCCACGAGCTGCGCGAAGGACGCCTCGACGCGGTCGACGAAGAGATCGACGTCGGTCACCTCGTACCCGGCACGTCGCGCCATGTGGAACTTGGTGTTGCGGACTTCGTCCAGCGTCAGGGTCATCTCTCACCTCGGGGTCGATGGCGTGCCGTGGGGGACTGGCACGTGGATCTGCGGGCCGTGGCCCGGACTCTGGCGACCATACCCAACAGCGACCGTGGATGCACTCCACCGGGCGCCCTCCGGACGGGTCCGTCTGCGGGCGCGTCAGTAGGACAGCAGCAGGGCGCGGTTGAGCTGTGTGGCCAGCAGCACCAGGAGCCAGAGGACGATGAAGGAGAGGTCGAGAGCCACCTGCCCCACGCGCAGCGGGGGGATGAACCGACGCAGGAAGCGCAGCGGCGGATCGGTCAGGGTGTAGACCAGCTCGGCGACCACGAGCACCGGTCCGCGGGGCTCCCACTGCGGGCTGAACATGGGCACCCAGCTCAGCACCAACCTGGCCAGCAGGACGATCGAGTAGATGCCCAGCACCCAGCTGATGACGATTCCGAGCAGGACCACGGGGCGGCCGACCTCTCTCCCGGGCGACCGGGGGTGTGGGCGTCAGCTCTGGTTGTAGAACCCGCCGACGATGCGTTCCTTGTCCTCCGCCGTCACGTTGACGTTGGGCGGGGACAGCAGGAACACCTTGCTGGTGACTCTCTCGATGGTGCCACGGAGGCCAAAGATCAGGCCAGCCGCGAAGTCGACGAGACGCTTGGCGTCCACGTCCTCCATCTCGGAGAGGTTCATGATGACCGGCACGCCGTCGCGGAAGTGCTCGCCGATGGTGCGGGCCTCGTTGTACGTGCGCGGGTGCACGGTGATGATCCGGGTCATGTCAGCCTCGCGGGGAGCCGTGGCGGGAGGAGTCGTGAGGGCAGTCGCGGCGACGGCGTCGGGGCGGCTGGGCAGCCGGGTGGAGAGGTCGGTCACCCTGGCGGGCTCCCGGTTCTCCGGGGCCGCGGCGGGGACGTCGGTGGTGAGCTCGTCGTCGGCCTCGTCCCAACGGTCGTCGGCGTAGCGGTCGTTCGAGACGAACCCCAACCACTCTGCTGCGCGCATCATCCGGCCTGCCATCGCCCTGCCTCTCCCGATCGACTCCTGCGTCGTCGAGCCTAGCGCCACCACCGCCTCCCCCCGAGCAGGCGACGGCCCGACACGCGGGGCGCCCGGGCCGTCGGGGAGGACGGTCAGGTGACCCAGACCAGACCGGCGAGCCGCCCGCTGCGGGCGCCGTCGCGGCGGTGGCTGTGCAGGTCGGGGTCGGTGCGGGTGCAGCCACCGACCCGGCGGACCGCCACGCCCTCGGCGGTCAGCTGCGCCGCCGCGGCCGCGCCCAGGTCGAGCGAGGGCGTCCCCCAGGAGGTCTCGGCCGCCAGCGCGGGCAGGGCGGCGACGGCCTCCACCTGCATCGTGGCGGGGACCTCGTAGCACGCGGCGCAGACGTGCGGGCCGATCCAGGCGGTCAGCGCCCCGGCCCCCAGGGCGCGTAGGGCGGCCGCCGCAGCGGGCAGCACCCCGGCCAGCAGGCCGACGCGGCCGGCGTGCACGGCCCCGACCGCACCGGTCACCGGGTCGGCCAGGAGCACCGGCAGGCAGTCGGCGACCCGGACGCAGAGCGCGACCGGCCCGACCGCTGACAGGTCGGGGGCGACCAGGGCGTCGACCACCGGGAGCCGCGCCTGGCCGGGGACGGAGTCCCCCAGGTGGCCCTGCTCGGGCCAGGCGGCCGCGTCGTCGGGGGTGACCAGGTGGACGTCCGGCCCGTGCACCTGGTGCATGGCCACCACCCGGCGCAGACCGAGCCGGCGCCGCACCCGGTCGAAGTTCTCCCGGGCGCTGGCCGGGTCGGCGTCGGTGCGGCCGAGGTCGAGGCTGCCCTGCGGGCCCGTCGTCACTCCCCCGTGCCGGTCGGTGAAGGCGACCCGGACCCGGCCGAGGGACTCAGTGGTGCGGAGCACTCACTTGAGGAAGTCGGGCACGTCCAGGTCGTCCTCGCCGGCCGGCGGGATCGAGGAGGGACGCTGCTGCGGGGCCGGGGCGCTGGGGGCCGGCTGGCTGGGCGGCTGGGAGCCCTGCGCCGGCTGGAAGGCGCCCTGTCCGGCGGGCGCCTGCGCCGGGGCGCTGGCCGGGGACGTCGGGCGGTGCACCGGGGCCTGCGGGCTGGGACGCACGTCGGCGCTGCGGGTCACGCCCTGCTGACGGCGCGGCGGCAGCGAACCGCCCTCGGCGAACCCGGCCGCGATCACGGTCACCTTGACCTCGTCCCCCAGGGCGTCGTCGATCACCGTGCCGAAGATGATGTTGGCGTCGTCGTGGGCCGCCGCCTCGATCAGGTTGGCGGCCGCGGAGACCTCGAACAGACCCAGGTCCGAGCCGCCGGCGATCGAGAGCAGGACGCCCTGGGCGCCGTCGATGCTGGCCTCGAGCAGCGGGGACGACACCGCGGCCTCGGCGGCCACCCGGGCGCGGTCCTCGCCCCGGGCCTGCCCGATGCCCATCAGGGCCGAGCCGGCGTTGGACATGACCGACTTCACGTCGGCGAAGTCGAGGTTGATCAGACCGGGCGTGGTGATCAGGTCGGTGATGCCCGAGACACCCTGCATCAGCACCTGGTCGGCCTGCTTGAAGGCGTCCAGGATGGCGACCTGGTGGTCGGTCATCTGCAGCAGCTTGTCGTTGGGGATGACGATGAGGGTGTCGACCTCCTCACGCAGCCGGGCGATGCCGTCCTCGGCCTGCTTGGACCGGCGGCGCCCCTCGAAGCCGAAGGGCCGGGTGACCACGCCGATGGTCAGCGCGCCGAGGGCGCGGGAGATGCGGGCCACCACGGGGGCCGCTCCGGTCCCGGTGCCGCCTCCCTCGCCAGCGGTGACGAAGACCATGTCAGCGCCCTTGAGGGTGTTCTCCAGCTCCTCGGCGTTGTCCTCGGCAGCCTGGCGACCCTTGTCGGGGTCGGCCCCGGCACCGAGGCCGCGGGTCAGCTCGCGGCCGATGTCGACCTTCACGTCGGCATCACTCATCAGCATCGCCTGCGCGTCGGTGTTGACCGCGATGAACTCGACCCCCCGCAACCCGGCCTCGATCATGCGGTTCACGGCGTTCACGCCGCCACCACCCACACCCACGACCTTGATGATCGCGAGGTAGTTCTGCGAAGGGTTCGACATCAGGCAACCGCCTCTTTCTTCTGGGCACCACTGGACTGCACGGACTCGACTGCGGGGCCGGGCACGACCTCGGACGGGCGGGGAAGGGACCGGGCGGCGCGGCGTTGCTCAGGCTATGAGAGGCCCCCGAGGCACGTCCAAGTTTGACCCCCGACTCGCCGGATCGGTCTCAAGGTGAGGTTCAGGGTTAGGTCGGGCCCCGTCCGGGCGCCTCTGGGTCACCGTGATCAGCGGATGGTGGGGTGCGAGGGGACGCTGACGTCGTAGGTCGTGGCCTCCTGCTCCAGCAGCACCAGCGCCACCTCGGCCTTGAGGTCGGAGTCCTCCGCGCTGCCCCACTCCAGCACCCGGTCCCCGGTCAGGGCGAGCTCGATGGTGTCGGCGGAGTCGGTGCTGACCGACTCCACCTGCTCGCGCAGCCCCGGGGAGAGGGCGGTGGCCACCGTGGCCAGGTCCACCATCAGCTCGGTGCGCTCGTCGGCCGGCATCCCCCCGCTGCCGCGCAGCTCGGCCCGGACCACGCCGTCGGGGACGTCGTCGACGGTGGTGTAGGCGACCCCGGCGGCGTCCACCAGCGCGTAGCCTCCGGCGGTCCCGGTGGCCAGCACCGGCGTCCGCTCCCCCACCTCGATCCGCACCGTGCTCGGCCAGGACCGGGTGACCGTCACCTCCCGCACCGGGAGCAGCGCGGCGACCCGGGACTCGACGGCGCCGGTGTCCACCCGGGCCAGCGGGCGACCCAGCGGCACGGCCGCGGCGGCGGTGACCTCGTCGGCGTCCAGCACCGAGGCGCCCTCCACCTCCACACTCGTGGCGGCGAGCACCGAGGACCAGCCGACGAGCCAGGTCAGACCACCCGCGACCGCCAGCAGCAGCACCAGCACCACCCCGGCACGCAGCCGTCGGCGGCGACGGCGGCGGGTGCGCAGGGCGAGGGCGGGACGGGCGTCGGCCAGGGACGAGCGCGAGGGCATCAGCCGGCGTCCTCCCCGCCGGCCAGGACGGCAGCGAGCTCGCGGGCCACGGTCGTCACGTCACCGGCCCCGACGGTCATCACCAGGTCCCCGGGTCGGGCCAGCGCGGCGAGGGTGGCTGCCACCTCGGCGCGCGGGACCCAGTGCACGTGCTCGGCGCCCAGCCGACGGGCGCTGGCCTGCTCGACCAGGGCCGTGGTCACCCCCGGGATCGGCTCCTCGCGGGCGGGGTAGATGTCGAGCAGCACCAGCTCGTCGGCCAGCGCCAGGGCGGCCCCGAAGTCGTCGGCGAAGTCGCGGGTCCGGGTGAACAGGTGCGGCTGGAAGCAGACCAGCAGCCGGCCGGGCCCGGCGGCGGCGCGACCGGCGGCCAGGGCGGCGCGGACCTTGGTCGGGTGGTGGGCGTAGTCGTCCACCACGAGCACCCCCCCGACCTCAGCCACCCGCTCGAAGCGGCGCGAGGTCCCGGCGAAGGCCGCCAGCCCGGCCAGCGCGGTGGCGGAGTCGACCCCGAGCAGCCGGGCGACGGCGTAGACCGCGGCGGCGTCCAGGGCGTTGTGGTGACCGGGAGCGGCCACCACCAGCTCCCCCTCCTCGTTGCCCCGCCAGACCAGGTGGGCGCGGGTGGAGCGGGCGTCGACGACCACGTCGGAGAGGACCAGGTCGGCCAGCGGGGACTCCCCGTAGAGCACCAGCTCCGGGCCGTCGTCGCCCAGCTCCGAGACCCGGTCCGCCAGCGCAGCGGCACCGGGGTCGTCGGCGCAGAGCACCACGGCCTGGACCCCGGGGGCGGTGACGAAGCGTCGGAAGCCGTCGCGGTAGGCCTCCTCGGTGCCCCAGTTGTCGAGGTGGTCGGCCTCGACGTTGGTCACCACCACGACCTCGGCCGGGTACTGCAGGAAGGAGCCGTCGCTCTCGTCGGCCTCGATCACCAGGTGCTCGCCGGCGCCGAGGGCGGCGCTGGTCCCGGTCTGCTGCAGGGGGGCACCGACCACGTAGCTGGGGTCGAGGCCGGCGTGCACCAAGGTGGTGGCCAGCATCGCCGAGGTGGTCGTCTTGCCCGCCGTGCCCGCGACCGCGATCCCGCGGCGGCCCAGCACCAGGGCCCCCAGCGCGGCGCTGCGGTGCCACACCCGCAGCCCGCGGCGCCGGGCCTCCACCAGCTCGGGGTTGTCCACGGCGATGGCGCTGGAGACCACCACCGTGTCGGCCCCGCCCAGCTGCTCGGCCGCATGGCCGACGTGCACGCGCACGCCGCGGTCGGCCAGCTGCTGCAGCACCGGGGAGTCGGCGCGGTCGCTACCGCTGACCCGCACCCCGAGGTCGGCGTAGAGGGCGGCGACCCCGCTCATGCCGGCCCCGCCGACGGCGATCAGGTGGACGTCGCCGAGCTCGGTCACGGGGACGAGCTCGACCGGTTCGTGCAGCGTCACGACCGGCTCCCGGCGGCCCGCAGCACCTGCTCGGCCAGCCTCCTGGCGGCGTCGCGCGGCACCAGCCCGCGCGCCCGGGCCGACATCTCGGCCAGCCGGGCCGGGTCGAGCACCAGCGGGGCGATCTCGCTCAGCACCCGGCTGCCGGACAGCTCGGCGTCGGGCACCACCCGGACCGCGCCGGCGGTCCTCAGGGCGTCGGCGTTGCGCTCCTGCTCACCGTTGCCGTGCGGGAGCGGCACGAACACCCCGGGCAGACCGACCATGGCGGTCTCGATCACGGTGCCGGCCCCGGAGCGTCCGAGCATCAGGTCGGCGGCGGCGTAGGCCTGCTCCATCGCGTCCACGTAGGCCACCGGGCGGTAGCAGGCACCACCGGGGTGGTCCACCGCGACCACGTCGTCGGCCACGTTGCCCCGCCCGAGCACGTGCAGCACCGAGACGCCCTGCTCGAGCAGCTGGGGCAGGGCGTCGCGGACGGCGGTGTTGATGCTGCGGGCACCCAGGGACCCGCCGCTGACCAGCAGCACCCGACCGCCGGCGGGGAGCCCGAAGGCCTCGCGGGCGGCGGGGCGGGCCGCCTCGCGGTCCAGCCCGGAGACCGCCTCGCGCACCGGCAGGCCGAGGTGCACCGCACCGGGCAGGGCGGTGCCGGGGAAGGAGGTGAAGACGGAGGAGGTGAACCGGCTGGCCACCCGGTTGGCCAGCCCGGGCAGCACGTTCTGCTCGTGGATGACGATCGGTGTGCGCAGCCGCCGGGCAGCGAGGTAGACCGGCATCGAGACGTAGCCGCCGAACCCGACCACGACGTCGGCGCGGCGCTCCCGCAGGATGGCGGTGGCGGCACGGACCGACCCGGCCAGCCGGGTCGGGACCCGCAGCAGGTCCGGGGTGGGACGGCGGGGCATCGGCACCGGGGGCACCAGGTCGAGCTCGAGACCGGCGGCCGGGACCACGGTCGTCTCCAGCCCGCGCGCGGTGCCGACCGCCGACAGCGAGCCCCCGGGGTCGAGCCGGCGCAGCGCCTCCGCCGTCGCGATCAGCGGTGAGGTGTGGCCGGCGGAGCCCCCACCGGCGAGTACCACGTTCGTCATCCCTGCTCCTGCCTGTGGCCGTGGACGCCTCAGCGTCGACGGCTCCCGATCACCGCGGTCATCCTCGGCCGCGGGCTGCCCCGACGCCGGGCCAGCACCGCCCGGGCGGCCGGCTCGTGACGGGCACAGGCCAGCAGCAGACCGAGGGCAGCCAGGTTGGCCAGCATCGCCGCCCCACCATAGGAGACGAACGGCAGCGGCACGCCCATCACCGGCAGCAGCCGCAGCACCACGCCGAGGTTGATCAGGGCCTGGGCGCTGAACCAGGCGGTGATGCCGGCGGCCAGCATGGAGCAGAAGGTCGAGTCCGAGCGCAGCGCGACCCGCAGCCCCGCGTAGCCCAGCACCATGAAGAGCGCCAGCACGGTCAGGGTGCCCACCAGGCCCATCTCCTCACCGATGATGGCGAAGACGAAGTCGGTGTGGGCCTCGACCAGACCGCCGAACTTCTGCCGGGACTTGCCGAGCCCGAGGCCCCACCAGCCGCCCGAGGCGAGGGCCCACACCCCCAGGGTGGGCTGCATGTTGACGCCCTCCGTGTCCGCCGTCGGGTCCAGGAAGCGGACGAGGCGGAGCATCCGGTTGGGGCTGGTCACCACCATCGCCGCCGCCCCGGCGGCCGCGGCCAGCCCCAGCACCGCGAGCACCCGGATGGGGGTGCCGACCATCCACAGGATGGCCAGCACCATGGCCCCCATCACCACCGCGGTGCCCAGGTCCCCGCCGAGCAGGGTGAGCCCGACCAGCGTCCCCACCATCGGCAGGAAGGGGATGAGGAGGTGGCGGGGCTGGTCCAGCAGCGGCTCCTTGCGGGCCAGCACGTCCGCGCTCCACAGCACGATGGACAGCTTGGCCATCTCCGAGGGCTGGATGTTGAAGAAGGTGAGCCCGGGGATGCTGACCCAGTTGGTGTTGCCGTTGACGTCCACCCCGAGCGGGGTGAAGAGCATCAGCAGCAGGATCACCGAGCCGAACCAGCTCACCCAAGCCAGCACCCGCAGCTGCGGCACCGGCCGGCGCGACAGCACCCACATGCCCACCAGCCCGAGCCCCAGGAACACCACCTGGCGCTTGACGAAGTAGTAGGCGTCGTCGTAGTCGGCCAGACCCAGGACGCTGGAGGCGGAGAGCACCATCATCGTGCCCAGCGCCAGCAGCAGACCGGAGGAGACCAGGATCAGCCAGTAGCTGGCCATCGGGTGGGCCAGGGCCTGGCGGAGGGTGCCGAGGACGCTGCGGCCCTCCTGCCCCGGCGCCCCGGGGCCGTCGGCGGGGCGGGGCGTCGAGGACAGGACGGCCACGCTCAGTCCTCCCCGGGCGTCTCGGGCAGCGCCGCGACGGCGGCGGCGAAGGCGTCCCCGCGGGCGGCGTAGCCGTCGAACATGTCGAGGCTGGCGCAGCCTGGCGCCAGCAGCACGGTGTCGCCGGGGCGGGCCAGCCGTGCCGCTGCTGCCACCGCCTCCGCCATGGCCCCAGTGTCGCTGGCGGCCACCTGGATCACCGGCACATCGGGGGCGTGTCGAGCCAGCGCGCCGGCCACGACCTCGCGGTCCACCCCGAGCAGCACGGCACCCCGCAGCCGGTCGCGGTGGCGGCGGACCAGGTCGTCGAAGGTGGTCCCCTTGGCCTGCCCGCCGGCCACCCAGACCACCGGCTCGAAGGCGGCCAGGCTGGCCTCGGCGGCGTGCGGGTTGGTGGCCTTGGAGTCGTCGACCCAGCGGACCCCGCCCCGCTCGCCCACGGTCTGGATCCGGTGCCCGTCGAGGCGGAGCGCGCGCAGCCCGTCGCGGACGGCGGTGGCCGGCACCCCGAAGGAGCGCGCCAGCGCGGCCGCGGCCAGGGCGTTGGCCACGTTGTGCGGGGCGAACGGCTGGATGTCGCTCAGCTTCGCCAGCTCGAGGGCGGAGTCGTGCCGCTTGTCGATGAAGGCCCGGTCCACGATCAGGTCGTCGACCACGCCGACCATGGACGGTCCCGGGGTGCCGAGGGTGAACCCGATGGCGCGGGCGCCCTCGGTCACGTCGGCCTCCTCCACCATCCGCTCGGTGGTTCGGTCGGCCACGTTGTAGACGCAGGCGTGGGTGACCCGTTCGTAGACCAGCGCCTTGTCGGCGGCGTAGGCGGCCATCGGGTCGGGGCTGGAGGCGTACCACTCCAGGTGGTCGGGCTGCAGGTTGAGCACCGCCGCGGAGTGCATCCGCAGCGAGTGCGACCAGTGCAGCTGGAAGCTGGACAGCTCCACGGCCAGCACGTCGTAGGGCTCGGGGTCGAGCACGGCCTCCATCAGCGGGCGACCGACGTTGCCGAAGGCGCCGGTCCGCAGCCCGGCGGCGCTGAGCATCGACTCCAGCATCTGCACCGTGGTCGTCTTGCCGTTGGTCCCGGTGACCGCCAGCCAGGGCACCGGCTTGCTCGGCCGGCTGAGCCGCCAGGCCAGCTCGACCTCGCCCCACACCGGGATGCCGCGGCGCTCGGCCTCCACCAGCAGCGGGGTGCTGGGCCGCCACCCGGGCGAGGTGACGACCAGGTCGACGTCGTCGGGCAGCGTGGCCGTGCTGCCCGGACCGAGCCGAACGTCGGCGTCCAGGGTCTGCAGCAGGGTGCCGCGCTCGGCGGTGGCCGCGGACTCGGAGTCGTCCACCACCCGCACCGCCGCGCCGAGCTCCAGCAGGGCGTCCGCGGCCGCGAAGCCCGAGGTGCCCAGACCGGCGACCAGGGTCCGCGCCCGCGGCCACGGTGACGACCCGTCGGCCCGGTCGATCCACTCCGCGACACTCACCGGACCCCTCCTCCGTCGGTGACGCTCACCGTCCGCCCCTCCCGTCGGCCGGGGTCACAGCCCGGCCACCCACTCGGTGTAGAAGATGCCCAGACCACCCGCGACGCACAGCCCGCAGACGATCCAGAACCGGATCACGATGGTGATCTCGGCCCACCCGATCAGCTCGAAGTGGTGCTGCAGCGGCGCCATCTTGAACAGCCGCTTGCCCTTGCTGAGCTTGAACCAGCCCACCTGCAGGATCACCGACAGGGTGATCACCACGAACAGCCCGCCCAGCACCACGAGCAGCAGCTCGGTGCGGGTCAGGATGGCCATCCCGGCCAGCGCGCCGCCCAGGGACAGCGAGCCGGAGTCGCCCATGAAGATCTTGGCCGGTGAGGCGTTCCACCACAGGAACCCGAAGCAGGCACCGGCCAGGGAGAGGGCCACCACCGCCAGGTCGTAGGGATCACGGACCTCGTAGCACTTGGCGTTCGCGGTCGCCGCGAAGGCGCAGGTCTGGTTGTACTGCCAGATGTTGATGATGGCGTAGGCGGCGAAGACCATCGCGCTGGCGCCGGTGGCCAGGCCGTCCAGCCCGTCGGTCAGGTTGACCGCGTTGCTGGCGCCGGCGATCAGCAGCATGAACCAGACGATGGCCAGCGGCAGGGCCAGGTGCAGCGGGTCCAGGTCGCGCAGGAAGGAGACGAACTGGGAGGCCGGGGTCAGCCCGCGTTCGTCGGGGAACTGCAGGGCGAGCACCCCGAAGGTCACCGCGACGATCCCCTGGCCCAGCAGCTTCGCCTTGCTGTTGAGGCCCAGCGAGCGCTGCCGGGAGATCTTGATCCAGTCGTCGAGGAACCCCACCGCGCCGAGCCCGACGAAGAGCCAGAGCAGCAGCGCCGCCGAGATGCTGGGCGGGGTCCAGGTGATCAGGTGCGCCAGCAGGTAGGCCAGCACCACCGAGGCCATGATGACCAGCCCGCCCATGGTGGGGGTGCCGCGCTTGGTGTGGTGCGCGGTGGGCCCGTCGTCGCGGATGAACTGCCCGTAGCCCTTGCGGACGAGGACCACGATGGCCAGCCGGGTGCCCAGCAGGGTCCCGAGCATGGCCAGTCCCCCGGCCAGCAGGATCGTCTTCACGTGCTCTCTCCACTCAGGGCCAGCTGCTCGGCCACGGTCTGCAGCTCGCACGCCCGCGAGGCCTTGACCACCACCACGTCACCGGGTGCCAGCCGCCCCGAGAGCGACGGTGCCGCGTCCTCCTTGGTCGCCAGCACCGTAGCCCCGACCGCGCCGGGGGTGCTGCTCCCACGCCCGTCGAACCCGGCCACGACGTCCGGGGCGTGCTCGCCGAGGACCAGGAGCTCGGTGACCCCGGCGGCGGCCGCGGCCTCGCCCAGGGCGCGGTGCTCCTGCCCAGACTGCTCCCCCAGCTCCAGCATCTCCCCCAGCACGGCCACCAGCCGGGCGCCGGGGTGGGTGCGGCGCTGGTCGGCCACCAGCTCGGCGGCAGCGGTCAGGGCGGCCTGCATCGAGTCGGGGTTGGCGTTGTAGGCGTCGTTGAGGACCAGCACCCCGTCGGGGCGGGTACTGAGCTCCATCCGCCAGTGCGAGCGGGGCCCGGCGGCGCTGAGCCCGGTGGCCACCTGGTCCAGGTCGAGCCCGACGCAGAGCGCGGCCGCGGCGGCGGCCACCGCGTTGGCCACCTGGTGCCGTCCGAGCCCGGTCAGCTCGACGTCGGCCTGCTGCTCCCCGGCGTCGTCGGCGGCGTGCAGCCGGAAGGCGTAGCGGCCGGGGCCGGCGGTCCGCACCTGCTCGGCCCACACCTGCCGCTCGGCGGTCGGCGGCCGGTGGTCCACGGCGAAGAGGGCGACCCGGGCGCGGGTGCGGGGGCGCATCCCGAGCACCCGGGGGTCGTCGGCGTTGAGCACGGCCCAGCCGTCGGCCGGCACCTCCTCCACCAGCTCGCCCTTGGCGCGGGCCACCGTGTCGCGGTCGCCGAACTCGCCCAGGTGGGCGGTGCCGACGTTGAGCACCATCCCCACCCGGGGCGGGGTCAGCCCGCAGAGGTAGCGGATGTGGCCGATCCCGCGGGCGCCCATCTCGCTGACCAGGAACCGGGTGCCGGGCTCGACCCGGGTGGCGGTGAGCGGCACCCCGACCTCGGTGTTGAACGAGCCCGCCGGGGAGACGCACGGACCCACCGGCTCGAGCACCTGGGCCAGCAGGTCCTTGGTCGAGGTCTTGCCCGAGGAGCCGGTGACGCCCACCACCTGCAGCCCCGGCGTCTGGTCGACCACGACGCGGCCCAGCCGCCCCAGGGCGGCCACCACGTCCTCGACCACGACGGTGGGCAGACCGGTGGGACGCGTCCCCAGCACGGCGGCGGCACCGGCGGCGGCCGCCGCGGGCACGAAGTCGTGCCCGTCGGCGTGCTCACCCGGACGGGCCACGAAGAGGGCCCCCGGGGTGGCGAGCCGGGAGTCGGTCACCACGTCGGGCCCGACCTCGGTCGCGCCGGTGCCGTCGGACCCCACCACCCGGCCGCCGACCTGGCCGGCCAGCTCATCGATGCTGCGTCGCCGCACGGCGCTCCCCTCCTGTCGGGTGGCCGGCGGAGGCCTGCTCGGCCAGCTCGGTCACCACCTGCGCGTCGTCGAACGGCGTCACCACGCCGTCGACCTCCTGACCGCTCTCGTGGCCCTTGCCCAGCACCGCCACGACGTCGTCGGGTCCGGCCAGGGCCAGGGCGCGGGCCAGGGCCGCCCGGCGGTCACCACCGTCCAGCACCTCCCGGGCCCGGCCGCCCTCGCGGGCACCGTCCAGCACCTCGCGCCTGATCGCCTCGGGGACCTCGCTGCGGGGGTTGTCGTCGGTGACCACGACGACATCGGCCCAGCGCGCGCCAGCGCGTCCCATCGGGGCGCGCTTGGCCCGGTCGCGGTCTCCGCCGCAGCCGAGGACGACCAGCAGGCTGGCTCCGGGGGCGCCGCCGGCCTCGAGGTCGGCGCGCAGCGCACCCAGGGTCGCCTCGACGGCCTGCGGGGTGTGGGCGAAGTCGACCACCACGGTGGGGCTCCCCCCGGGCAGGCGGAGCAGCTGCATCCGGCCCGGCACGGTGGCCGTGGCCAGCCCGGTCGCCGCACGCGCGACGTCGACGCCCAGCCGGTCGAGCATGGCCAGGGCGAGGACGGCGTTGGAGACGTTGTAGGTGCCGGGCAGCGCCAGGTCCACCGGCCAGCGACCGCCCGGGCCGACCAGGGTGAAGGTGGAGCCGCCGCGCGTGGGGGTGAGGTCCTCGGGGTGGTAGTCCGCCTCCGGGGCCAGCCCGGTGGTGACGGTGTCCAGCCCGGCCGCGCGGGCCCGGCGCTCGATCTCCGCCCCGGCCGGGGAGTCCAGGCAGACCACCGCGCGGCGGGTCCGTCCGGGGGTGAAGAGCATGGCCTTGGCGTCGAGGTAGGCGTCGAGGTCGGGGTGGAAGTCCAGGTGGTCCTGGCCGAGGTTGGTGAAGCCGGCGACGTCGAAGAGCACCGGGTCGGTGCGCTGCAGCACCAGGGCGTGGGAGGAGACCTCCATGGCCACCGCGGTGGCGCCCCGACCGGCCACCAGCGAGAGCAGGGCCTGAAGGTCGGGGGACTCCGGGGTGGTGACCGTGGTGCGCCGGCCGACCAGCTGCTCCCCGGCGACGGTGAAGCCGAGGGTGCCCACGGTGGCCGGCACCTCCCCCGCGGCGGCCAGCGCGGCCTCCAGCAGGACGGCGGTGGTGGTCTTGCCGTTGGTGCCGGTGACGGCGAGCATCGTCAGCCGCTCCGCCGGGCGGTCGTAGAGGGCGGCAGCCAGCCGGGCCGTCGCCGAGCGCGGGTCCTCGGCCACCAGCAGCCCGGTGCCGGGGGGCAGCGCGTCACCGGCCAGCGCGGCCCCCTCGGCGTCGGTGAGCACCGCGACCGCCCCGCGGGCGACGGCGTCGGAGGCGAAGCGGGCGCCGTGGGTGCGCTGACCGGGCAGGGCGGCGTACAGGTCGCCGTCACGGACCTGGCGGGAGTCCAGGGTCACGCCCTGCACGGGCCGGCTGCCGGGGCGCCGGAGCTCCTGACCCCCACCCGTCTCCGCCGCCAGCTCCCGGAGGCTCCGGGGGGTGGCGGCGGCGGGTCGCAGGTCGGTCAACGGGCTCGGCACAGCACCGACCGTACCGACTGCGGCCGGGGTCCCGCCCGTCCCGCGCCCCGGGCGAAGCTCACCACGTCAGCCGTCCCTCGTAGGCCGCGGTGGTCGAGGGGGCGATGGCGTAGCGCTGCAGGGCGAGCTGGGTGAGGTCCTTGTACACGGGTCCGGCGACGACGACGCCGTAGCGTCCGCTGACCGGCTTGTCGACCTGCACGAAGGTCAGGATCTGGGGGTCCTCGGCGGGGGCGAAGCCCATGTAGCCGGAGGTGTAGCCGTTGTAGCAGCCGCAGTCGGGGTCGATCCGCTCGGCGGTGGCCGTCTTGCCGCCGGTCCGGTAGGAGTCCAGGGTCACGCTGGACCCGGTGCCGCCCTCACCGGTGACCGCCTCCAGCATCTGGGCGAGCTGGGTGGAGGCCTCCTCGGAGATGACCCGGCGCGGCTCGCCGCGGGGCACCTCCACCGCCTCGCCGTCCTTGTCGGTGGCCGAGGCGACGATGGTGGGCGGGTTGTAGACCCCCCCGTTGAGCAGGCCCGCCACCGCCGCGGCGTACTGGACCGGGGTCATCGACAGACCCTGGCCGAAGCTGATCTGGTCGCGCTGGTAGTCCTCCATGTCGGGTCCGGGCAGGTAGCCCGAGGACTCGCCGGGGAGCTCGATCCCGGTGCGGGCGCCGAGGCCGAAGGAGCGGAAGTAGCGCGTCAGCTCCTCCTTGCCCATGTCGCGGCTGAGCATCACGGTGCCGGTGTTGGCCGACTTGGCCATCACCCCGGTGGCGGTCAGCCGGGCCCCGGTGTAGTCGGTGGAGTCGGTGATCCAGTCGCCACCGGAGCGCACCCGGTTGGGGATGGTGACCTTGGTGTCGGGGGTGATCAGACCGGCGTCCAGCAGGGCGGCGAAGGTGAGCACCTTCTGCACGCTGCCGGGCTCGAGGGCGTCGGTGACCGCCCGGTTGCCCAGGTCGTCGGGGTCGGCCGCGCCGGGCCGGGAGGCGTCGTAGCTGGGGTAGTTGGCCATGGCCAGCACCTCGCCGGTCTTGATGTTCATCATGATCGCGGTGCCGGACTCGGCCTTCGCCTTCTGGACCTGCTGGGCCAGCCGTCGCTCGGCCATCCACTGCAGCTCGGAGTCCAGGGTCAGCTGGTAACTGGTGCCGTTGACCGCGGGGGTGATCTCCTGGGTGCCGAGGGGGATCTTGTTGCCCTGGGCGTCGCGCTCGTAGACCTCCGAGCCCTCGACGCCGGACAGCTCGGCGTTCATCGAGTACTCGAAGCCCGCGGCCCCGTCGTTCTCGCCGTTGACGAAGCCGACCACGTTGGCCCCCACCGAGCCGCCGGGATAGCTGCGGATCGGGTTGCTCTCCCGGAACACCCCGTACAGCTTCCGCTCCTGCAGCTCGACGGCGAGCCGCTGGTAGGTGGCGGAGGGGACCTCACGGGCCAGGTAGACGAAGCGGGTGTCGGCCTTGGTGAGCTCGGGTAGGTACTCCTCCACCCGCCCGCCCAGGTGGGTGACCAGGACCTCGGCCACCTTGCGGGCCACCGCGATGCCGCAGGGGTCGTCCTCGCCGGGCTCGCACTCGGGGTTGGTGTGCATCGGGTCGGCGGTGACGTCGACCGCGGTCTCGCTGCGGGCCAGCACCAGTCCGTTGCGGTCGGTGATGGTCCCGCGGGAGGGGTAGAGCGGCATCGTGTACTGCATCTTGTCCGCGGCGGACTGGGCGTAGGCCGCGGAGTCCAGCGCCTGGAGCTGGAACAGCCGGCCGGCGCAGAGCGAGACCAGCACGGCCATCGCCACCATCACCACCCGGATCCGCAGGGCGCTCTTCCCCAGCGGCAGCCGGAGCGGCGGCCGGGGCACCCGGGCCCGGCGCTCGACGGCGGGACGCGGGGGGCGGCGGGGTCCGGGGCGGGCGGAGCCGGGGCGCTCGGAGCCGGGGCGCTCGGAGGTGGGGCGGCGGGGAGGACGGGCGGCCGCCGCGCGACCGGTGCTGTCGCCGGCGGGGCGACGGGTGCTCAGGCGGGGCGCGCGGCCGGTGCCCTGCGGGGCGGCGGTGCCGCGGGTGCTCCCGGCCGGGGTGCGGGGGCCGCCGGACGCGCCGCGACCGGTGCTGGCGGTGCGGCCCTCTCCGGCGCGGTCGGCTCGCTCCCCCGCCGGACGGCGGGAGGCACGGGACGGGCTCGGGGGGGTCTCGGGCTCGGGACGTCCCCGGCGCCCGGAGGCGGGGCGGGAGGCGCGCTCGGAGGCGGGCCGCTCGCTCGCGGCGGGACGGGCGGGGCGCTCCCGGCGAGACATCGGCTCGGCCTCGGATCGGCGCTCCGACGCCGGTCGACGGGTCGAGGACGGACGACGGGCGCGCCCGGCAGCGGGGTCGGCGGCGCTGCGCCGGCTGGGGTGCGGTCGGCGCTCAGTCATCCTGCTGCTCCTCCTTCTCCTTCTTGTCCTGCGCCTTGTCCTTCTTCTCCTGCTGGGCCTTGTCCTTCTTGTCCTGCTGCGCCTCGTCCTTCTTCTCCTGCTGCGCCTTGTCCTTCTTGTCCTGCTGCGCCTTGTCCTTCTTGTCCTGCTCGGCCTTGTCCTTCTGCTGCTCCTCGCGCCGTTCCTGCGCGGCGGCCCGGTCGCGGGCCGCCTCCTCGCGCTCCGCGCGCTCCTCGGCGGCCCGCTGCTCGGCGCCGGTCGGCGGTCGGGCGGTGGTCGTCGTGACCAGGGCGTCCATCTCGTCGCCCTCCACCTCGCGGGGGTCACCGGACACCTCCCCGGTCTCCAGGTCGATGAAGGCCGGGTAGGGGTTCGGACGGAGACCGAGCTCGGAGGCCTTGCCGGCCAGGTCGGCCGGGGACTCGGCGCGGTCGAGCCGGGACTCCAGCTCGGCCTCGGCGTAGGAGAGCGTGGTCAGCCGCGCCTCCAGCGCGCGCACCTCGACGGCGTTGGTCTGGACGGTGGTGTTGAGCACCAGCAGGCCGACCATGCCCAGACCGAGGGTGGCGGCGAGCACCAACAGGAAGGGCACCCGGGACAGCCGACCGGGGGGGGTCGAGACGGCGCGCAGCCGGGCCGCCTCCTGCTCCTGCCCGGAGCGCCGCGGGGTGGGGAGATGGAGCAGGGCGCTCATGCGGCGGCCTCCTTGGTGCGCTCGGCGGCCCGCAGCCGGGCCGAGGCGGATCGGGGGTTGGTGGCGATCTCGTCGGCGTCGGGCTTCTCGGCGCCGCGGGTGAGCAGCCGGAGCTCCGGCTTCAGCCACTCCGGCACCACCGGCAGGTGGTGCGGGGCGGTGTCGGAGGAGGCGGCGGCCAGCACCCGCTTGACCATCCGGTCCTCCAGGGAGTGGTAGGCCAGCACGGCCAGGCGTCCGCCCACGGCCAGGGCGGACACCGCGGCGGGGAGGACGCCCTCCAGCGCGGAGAGCTCGCGGTTCACCTCGATCCGCAGGGCCTGGAAGGTGCGCTTGGCCGGGTGGCCGCCGGTGCGTCGAGTGGCGGCGGGGATGGCGGTGGTGAGGGTCTGCACCAGCCGGGCGGAGGTGGTGAAGGGCTCCCGCTGCCGCTCGGTCACCACGGCACGGGCGATCCGGTCGGCGAAGCGCTCCTCGCCGTAGACCCGCAGCACCCGGCTCAGCTCGCGGGCCTCGTAGGTGTTGACCACGACGGCGGCGGTCAGCGCCTGGGTGCCGTCCATCCGCATGTCCAGCGGGGCGTCGACGGCGTAGGCGAAGCCGCGCTCGGTGCGGTCGATCTGCAGCGAGGAGAGGCCGAGGTCGAGGAGCACGCCCTGCACCCGGGGGCGTCCGAGCCGCTCCAGCACCTCGGGGAGCTCGTCGTAGACCGCCTCGACCAGGGTGACCCGGTCACGGTGGGGGGCCAGCCGCTCCTCGGCGCGCTCCAGCGCCATCGGGTCGCGGTCGATGCCGACCACGTGCACCTCGGGGCAGGCCCTCAGCAGGGCCTCGGTGTGGCCGGCTAGCCCGAGGGTGCCGTCGACGAGGACCGATCCGGGGGCGGCCAGGGCCGGGGAGAGCAGCTCCACGATGCGTCCGAGCATGACGGGGACGTGCTCGCGGTTCGCCACCTCGACCCCTCTCGCCCTGGTCCGTGTGTCGTGGTTCCAGCCCGAGGGCTGACTGGGAAGTGCCGCCTGGCACCGGGGAAGGTGCGCCAGCCAGCGTCAGCTCCTCGGGCTGAGACCGCGTCACACGGTCCTGCCCTCGTCGTCCTGCTCGTCCTGCTCGTCCACCCGGGTCAGAGCCCGGGGAAGACCTCTCCGTCCATGCCGGCGAACGCCGACTCCTGCGCCGCGGAGTACTCCTGCCAGGTCGCCGCGTCCCAGATCTCGACCCGGTTGATCGCCCCGATCACGACCACGTCCTTCTCCAGCCCCGCGTAGCCGCGGAGGTGCGGCGGGATGGTGACACGGCCCTGCTTGTCCGGCGTCTCGTCCGATGCCCCGGCCGCCAGCATGCGCTGGTAGTCGCGGACCTGCTTGACGCTGGTCGGTGCGGAAGCGATCTCCGTCGTCATCTGGACGAACGTGGCCATCGGGTAGATCGCCAGGGCGCGGTCCTGCGTCCTGGTGATGACCAACCCGTCGGCCAGCTCGTCACGGAACTTCGCCGGAAGGAAGAAGCGGCCCTTCTCGTCGAGCTTGGGGGTGTGGGTGCCCAGGAACACCTGGACCACCTCCTCGCTCCACGAAGGAACCTCTTCGCTCCACTTTCCGCCACTGTACTCCACTTCGCTCCACTTGACGATGCTTCTGCTCCCCCGGCGCTCCCCAGGCGCGTCGTCGGGGCGTGCTGGGTGGCGGCTCGTCCGGGCGGTGCCCTCGGGTCGAGCACGTAGAGTTGGCCATCTGGGCCCGCGACCGGGATCCGGGCACGCAGCAGACGGAGGAAGAGTGAGCCTCGACTACGACAGCCAGACAGCGCCGACCCAGACGCTGGACGACGTCCTCGACGTCATCGGACGGGTCCGGAGTGCGATCGAGACCGTCATCGAGGGCAAGCGCGACAGCATCGACCTCGCCCTGATCGTGCTGCTGGCCGAGGGGCACCTGCTGGTGGAGGACGTCCCGGGGGTCGGCAAGACGATGCTGGCCAAGGCGCTCGGACGCTCCATCGACTGCTCGGTCCGTCGCCTCCAGTTCACCCCCGACCTGCTGCCCTCCGACATCACCGGGGTCTCGGTGTACAACCAGCAGAGCCGTGAGTTCGAGTTCAAGCCGGGCGGCATCTTCGCCAACATCGTCGTGGGCGACGAGATCAACCGCGCCTCGCCGAAGACGCAGTCCGCGCTGCTGGAGGCGATGGAGGAGCGGCAGATCTCCGTCGACGGCACCACCTACCTGCTGGCCCCGCCGTTCATGGTCGTGGCCACCCAGAACCCGATCGAGATGGAGGGCACCTACCCCCTCCCCGAGGCCCAGCGCGACCGCTTCATGGCCCGGATCGAGATGGGCTACCCCACCCCCAGCGCGGAGCTCGACATGCTCGAGCACCACGGCTCGAGCGACCCGCTCCAGCTGCTGCAGCCGGTCACCGACGCCGCGACCGTCCGTGGCCTGGTCGCCGCGGTGAAGGAGGTCTACGTGGCACCGGCGGTGAAGGAGTACGTGATCCAGATCGTCAACGCCACCCGGAGCTCGCGCGACCTCCGGCTCGGCGCCTCGCCCCGGGCCACCCTGCAGCTGCTCCGGGCTGCCCGCGCCCACGCCGCCCTGGCCCGCCGCGACTACGTCACCCCCGACGACATCGCGTACCTGGCCACCCCGGTGCTGGCCCACCGGGTGCTCCCCTCCACCGACGCCCAGCTCGCCCGGCGCTCGGTCGGCGACATCATCGCCACCGCGGTCCGCTCGGTGGCGATCCCCGACCGTCCCTGAGCGCGACGATGCGGAACCCGTGGCGCCTGCTGACCTTCCGGGGGCGCGTCTTCGTCGTGGTGGGGTTCTGCCTCGGCGCGCTCGCGGCCCTGCTCGGCCAGCGCGACGTCGTGTGGCTCGGCCTGCTGCTGGTGCTGCTGCCGCTGGTGGCCTCGCTGCTGGTGGCCCGCACCCGGCTGCGGCTGTCCTGCGAGCGCTCGGTGGTGCCCAGCCAGGTGGCGATCGGGGATCCGCTGATCGGCCGGCTGGTGCTGGAGAAGACCGGGCCGATCCCCTACGGCATCCTCCGCTTCGAGGACTACGTGCCCCGCCACCTGGGGGTGCGGCCGCGCTTCACCGTGCAGACGCTGGCCTCCCACTGGCGCCGCGAGTTCACCTACCCGATGAACGGCAGCACCCGTGGCCGCTACACCACCGGTCCGCTGATGGTGCGCAGCAGCGACCCCTTCGGCCTGGCCCAGCTGGACCGCCAGTTCCACGCCACCTCCGAGGTGATGGTCACCCCACGGATCGTGCCGCTGGAGGAGATGCGCAACGCCGGTGGCGGTGGCAGCACCGGTGAGTCCCGGCCCCAGCGCCTGGGCGTGGTCGGCCAGGACGACGTGCTGGTGCGCGAGTACCGCCAGGGTGACGACGTCCGTCGGGTGCACTGGCGCTCCACCGCCCGTCGCGGGGAGCTGATGGTGCGCCGCGAGGAGCAGGCCTTCGACCCCAGCGTGACGGTGATGCTGGACTCGCGCAGCGCCGTGCACGGCGGGCAGGGCAAGGAGTCCTCCTTCGAGTGGGCGGTCTCGGCGGCGGCCTCCCTGTCGCTGCACTTCCTGACCGACGGCTACGACCTCAACCTGCTGGAGACCCGCGGGCCGCTGACCATGGTCGGCGAGGCGGGCGCGCAGCAGGTGACCACCCGGCACAACGTGGTGCACAAGCTGACCGACATCACCACCACCTCCGAGCCGTCGGTGCGCCCGATGATCGAGGCCGCCCTGGCCAACCAGGGCAGCCAGCTGGTGGTGGCCGTCCTGGGCCGGCTGACCCGCGGGGAGGTCGAGCAGCTGGAACGCACCCGGCACAACCGGGCCGCCGGCCTGGCGCTGGTGGTGGACGCGGACTCCTTCGCCTCGCGGTCGGACCGGGCCGGCGCGGAGGACCGGACGGAGCACCTGGCCGCGGTGCAGCTGCTCCGCGAGCACCGCTGGCGGGTGGTGGTCGCCGACCGCGAGACCTCGGTGGGCCAGGCCTGGTCCGACCTCGAACGGATGGGAGAGCTCGTCTGATGCGTGCCTCTGACCGCAGCGCGATCGCGGTGATGATCGCGGTGGCCCTGTCGAGCCTGACGCTGCTGCCCCTGACGCAGGACCTCAGCTACGTGCCGCTGGCCCTGGTGGTCACCGTCGCCGTCACCCTGGTCGGTGGTGTCGGCCGACGGCTGGCCCTGGGCAACGGCGCGGTGCTCGGCGTCCAGACCCTGGTGCTGGTGGCCTTCGTGCTGGGTATCGCCCTGGCCCTGGGTGGGGCCGAGGACGGTTTCCTCAGCCAGGTGGCTGGGCTGTACACCTCGGCCGCCGAGCACATGCGCACCCAGGCGGCGCCGATGCCCCCGCACCCGGGGGTCAAGCTGCTGCTGGTCACCGCGGTCGGGGTGGTGGCCGTGCTGACCGACGTGCTGGTGGAGGGCATCGAGCGTCCGGCCTGGGCCATCGCGCCCCCGCTGACGCTCTACCTGGTGCCGGCCCTGGGGCTGGCCGAGGACCTGAGCTGGTGGCCCTTCGTGCTGCTGGCGGTCGGGTACGCGGTGGTCCTGCTCAGCGAGGGGCTGACCGCCGCCGACCGCTGGCCGCGGTCGGTGGGCAGCGCCGACCACCCGCAGTCCGACCAGGGCACCCACCTGGGCTACGCGGTGCGCGCCGCGGCCATGGTGGTGGTCCCGGTGATCGCGGCGACCGTGCTGGTGGGCACGGTGCTGCCGCTGCCCGGACAGCTGGGGTGGGGCTCCGCCGCCGGTCGCGGGGCCGACGGCCCGCTGCAGATGACGGACCCGACGCTGGACCTCAAGCGCAACCTGACCCAGCCCGAGGACTACACGGTGCTGTCGTACCAGACCGACGGCCCCTCGGGCAGCTACCTGCGGATGGCCAGCCTGCCGGTGTTCAACGACTCGGGGTGGCAGAGCGCGGCCATCGCGCTGCAGCCGGGTTCGGACCTGCCACCGCCGCCGGGGCTGACCAGCGAGCCGGCCCGCACCCGCACCACCGAGATCCAGATCGGTGACTTCCGCTCCGAGTACCTGCCCCTCCCCTACGCCACCCGCTCCTTCCAGGCCGAGGGCGAGTGGGCCTTCGACGACGTGTCGCTGATGGTGCTGGGCACCGGCCAGGAGCGGAACGAGGCCACCCGCAACCTCTCCTACCAGGTGGAGAGCGTGGACATCGAGCCCGAGGGCAGCCGCCTCACCGAGGCCGAGCCCGGGACCCCGGAGGACGCCAACCTGACGGCGGCGCTGCCCCCGGACCTCCCCGCGGAGATCATCGACACCGCCCTGGAGGTGACCCAGGACGCCGAGAGCCCCGCGCTCAAGGCCGCGGCGCTGCAGGCCTTCCTGCGCTCCAGCGAGTTCACCTACAGCACCGAGCCCAACCAGGGCACGACCTATGAGCAGCTGGCGGACTTCCTGGTCCGGGACCGGCGCGGCTACTGCGAGCAGTTCGCCGGGTCGATGGCCGTGATGGCCCGCGTGGTGGGCATCCCCAGCCGGGTCGCGGTCGGGTTCCTGCCCGGCAGCCGCACCGCCAGCGGCTGGGAGGTCTCGGTCCGCGACATGCACGCCTGGCCGGAGCTGTACTTCGAGGGCGAGGGCTGGGTGCGTTTCGAGCCGACGCCCGCGCTGGTCACGGGCAACGCCCCGCCGTGGACCATCGAGGGCACCAACGCCGGTGGCGACTCCACCGACGGCGCCGCCGACCCGAGCGCCTCCTCCGCCCCCTCGGCCTCGGAGAGCAGCGCCTCCACCCCGACCCCGACCCCGAGCGACTCCTCCGACGCCCTGGCACCGACCGACGGGGCCTTCCCCTGGGGCCGGGTCGCGGCCGCGGTGGGGGTCCTGCTGGGCGTGGGGGCCCTGCTGGCCGTGCCCGGTCTGCTCCGGCTGCGTCGTCGGCGGCTGCGGCTGGACCACGGCGGTGAGGTGCGCGACCGGGTGGAACGGGCCTGGGCCGAGCTGCGCGACACCGCGCTGGACACCGGTCAGACCTGGCCCGGCGGCTCACCCCGCAGCGTGGGGACGACCGTCGCGGCCGACCTCGAGGCCGGGCCCGCCCGCGCCCTCACCGCGCTGTCGCAGCTGGTCGAGCGGGCCCGCTACGCCAGGAGCCTGGAGACCCACGCCAACGTGACCGGGCTGACCCAGGAGGTGCTGGAGGGGATGACCCGCCACCTCACCTGGGACAGCCGGCTGCTGGCTGCGGTGTGGCCGAAGTCGTTGTTCGCCGGGGTGGAGTGGCGGGTGCCGGACCGGTTCCGCTTCTGGGAGCACATCAGGCTCCCCGGACGCCACCGCTGAGCCAGGGTCTTCGGGTCACCCGCCTCCTGGGCTGAGGCGGGTGCCGGACGTGGCGCTGAGTGCTCCGGAGGAGCGCGCCGGTGTCGGCGGGGACGCGGTCCCGCCGCTGCCGAGGATCCCGGGCAGCCGGACCGCGGGCGAGCGCTGCTGCCGGTGGGGTCGGGATCGCGACGCGGTGCAGGGTCCCCGGACACAGGGTCGGCCCCGGAGAGGCTCGACCGCGTCAGCCGGGAGCCGTGGGCTGATCGGGGTCCGGGCGGCCTCGAGCAGATGACGCGGTGGTGGAAGGACCCGAGACGCAGGACGCCCCCGGACCATCGGTCCGGGGGCGTCCTCGAGCTCGGGTGCGGAGGCTCAGAGACCCTCGTCCTGGCGGCGACGCCAGCGCTCTTCCATCTTGTCCATGAAGCCTGCGCCACCGTTGCCGCTGCTGGACGAGCCAGGGGTGCGGCTGGGGTCGCGGCTGGGTTCTCCGGGGCCGGTGTCGGGCCCGGTCGGGCGCCAGCCCGTCACCGCGACGGCCACCGAGGCGGACATCAGGACGAAGCCGATCACGCTGACCCACCAGTAGGTCTGGAGGCCGGCGATGAGCAGCGCGACGCCGGCGAAGAAGCCGACTCCTGCGAGGGCAGCATGTCGCCCCTGCACGCCTCGTCGGCGGGTCCCACGCAGCGCGTTCGCGAGCTTGGGGTCCTCGGCCGCCAGGGCGGCCTCCATCTGCGCGAGGAGCCTTCGCTCTTCCTCGGAGAGGGCCATCCGTCACCTCCGGACGTGATCGGGGAACATCCCCATCGACCCATCAGCGGGTCGGGTGGCCAAGTCTAGGTGGCCGCGGGTCGCAAAGAAACTCAGGGTGGCTACCAGTTGGTCACGATCTGGTCAGCGACGGGCCACCGGTACTTCCGGGGACGGCCCGGGGAGGCGGGCCCGCACCCTGAGGGGCGGCAGGTGGACCGACCCGACGCCCCTCCGGACCGGCTGGGGAACCGACCAGGAGCTGCCGGGTCGCCCGGCGCGGGACGGGCTCAGTGCCGGCGGCCACGGTCGGAGGGGGCGGGCGCCGCCCCGCGGAGGTGGCCGTCGGACTCCTCCACCACACCGCGCCGCTCGCGCCGGGTCAGCACCGCCCGCTGGACCGCGCTGGGCCCGAAGCGGCGGGTGGCGGCGTCGATGGCCTGCTCGGCCTCGCGCCAGCCGTGGTCGGGCTCGGTCAGCTCGGGCTGGCGGTAGGCCTCGTCCCGGTCGACCAGACCCTCGACCCGGACCCCGACCCGTCGGATCCGGGCCCGCTGCAGCCCGAGCCGGGCGTGGATGGCCACCGCCTGGGCGTAGATCTCCTCCGTCACGTCGGTCGGGCTGGAGACGGTGGCCGACCGGGTGAGGGAGGTGAAGTCGGCGAAGCGGATCGAGACCGTCACGGTGCGGCCGAGGACCCCCGCCCGGCGCAGCCGTCCCGCGGTCCGGTCCGCCATCCGCAGCAGCTCACGGCGCACCAGCACCGGGTCGTCGATGTCGCGGGCGAAGGTCTGCTCGCTGCCGATGCTCCGCTCGGGAGGGCGGGCGACCACCACCCGCTCGTCGCGTCCCCAGGCCAGCCGGGCCAGGTGCACGCCGGCGTGCGGGCCGAAGGCCCGGCGCAGGGTCGACTCCGGGGTGTGGGCCAGCTCGCCCACCGTGGTCAGCCCGAGCCGGTGCAGCTTCTCGGCGGTCGCCTCCCCCACCCCCCACAGCCGCTCCACCGGCAGCGGGTGCAGGTACTCCACCACCTGGTCGGCGGCCACCTCGACCAGGCCGTCGGGCTTGGCCGAGCGGGAGGCCAGCTTGGCCACGAACTTGTTGGGCCCGATACCCACCGAGCAGGTGATCTGCTGCTCGTCGGCGACCACGGCGCGCAGCGTCTCCCCGATCTGGACCGCGCTGCCGAAGAGCCGCATCGAGCCCGTCACGTCGAGGAAGGCCTCGTCGATGGAGGCGGCCTCGACCACCGGGGTGAACTGGTCGAAGACCGCCATCACCGCCCGCGAGACCGCGGCGTAGGAGTCCATGTCGGGTGGGATGACCTCGGCCTGCGGGCTGAGCCGGCGGGCCTGGGTCATCGGCATCCCCGAGCGGACGCCCTGGGCGCGGGCCTCGTAGCTGGCCGACAGCACCACCCCGCGGGTCGAGCCGCCGACGATCATCGGCCGACCGATCAGGTCCGGGCGCCGGCGCAGCTCGACCGAGGCGTAGAAGGCGTCCATGTCGACGTGCAGGATCGTGCTCACCGCGCACCTCCGCCGGTGCGACCGGTCGGCCCGGTGCGGCGGGCGGCACCGGCAGGGCCGCCCGGGCGGGTCGGCTCAGCCGCGGATGGCGAAGACGTGCACCCAGGGCGCCAGCGAGGCGAAGGCCGGGTCCTGGCTGACCTCGCGCTCCAGGCGGAGCAGCTCCTCGAAGCGGTCCGGTCGCTCCAGGTGGCGCTCGGGCACCTGCTCGGAGACGGCGCCGATCCCGTGCACGTCCTGGACCGTCCAGCCGGCCCCGGTGAGCAGGTCCACGACACGGGCCCGGTCGAGCAGGTGCGGGTCGGCCCAGGTGCGGCGGGCGTGGGCGAAGTCACCGGCCACCGCCTGGCTGAGCACCACGGGGTGGCGCTGGGCGACGAGCAGGCTGAGCGCCCCGCGCTGGTCCAGGACCTCGGCGATGTCGGCCAGGGCCTGCCGGGGGTCGGGGAGCAGCTCCAGCACCCGGTGACAGAGCACCACGTCCACCGAGGAGGCCCCGAAGAGGCTGGAGAGGTCGGCGGTGTCGCCCTGGAGCCCGGTGATGTAGTCGGTCAGGTCGGCCTCGGCCGCCCGCCGCTGCAGCGCCGCCAGGGCGTCCGGGCTGGGGTCGACCACGGTGATCATGTGACCCCGCGTCGCCAGCGCCACCGCGAGCCCGCCGGTGCCGCCACCGATGTCCACCACGCTGGCCCCGGGCCGGTGGTCGCCGGTCAGCCAGTCGGCGAGCTGACCGTCCAGCAGGTCGGTGAGGAAGCTCTGCGCCACCGACCCGCGACGCCTCGACTCCGCCATCTGACCTCCTCGATCGCCTCGGCTCCAAACCGAGTGCGCCCCACCCTAGTTGCCCGGGGTCGGGTTCAGATCGGGTGACCGCGCTCACCGGCCCGAGCTCCCCGAGCTGGTGTGCCAGAGCTTGCGCAGCTGGCTGTCCGAGGACTCACCCGCCGGCTTGATGTCGGCGTAGGGCGACTGGCGGAAGCCGCTGGCGTGCACCAGCACCCGTCGCTGACCCATGCCACCGGCCCGGGAGCGGCCGTCGTCGTCGGCCGTCGTCGGCTCCTGCGCCTCCCGCTCCTGCTGCCAGGCGGTGCGGGACAGGTCGGGTGAGTCCGCGATCACGGCACGCACGGCGTCCAGGGCGGCCTCGGGGTCCGCGCCACCGAGCTGGGCCTCCTGCCAGACCTGGTGCAGCTGCTGCAGGTCCCAGCAGCCGGTGGCCCGCAGCGAGACCCCGCGCGGACCGGTGCGCCGCAGCACCCCGCGGACCACCAGCATCCAGGAGGAGAACACGGTGCCGGCGTAGTGGCCCTGGGCGTCCTCGAAGAAGGTGGCGTCCAGCGGTCCGGTGGAGTCGTCCAGGGTCAGGAAGACCACCCGGCGTCCCGACCGCACCGGCGGCGTCTGGGTGGCCACCTTGACCCCGGCCACCAGCAGCTCGCTGCGGCTGCGGGCCTTCAGCAGGTCGGCCGCGTCGCAGACCCCGAGCGCGATCAGCAGCGGGCGGTAGAACTCGACCACGTGCCGGGAGACGTCCAGGCCGAGGATGTTGAGCTCGGCCCGGACCCGCTCGGCCTCGGTGAGCTCCGGCAGCCCGGAGGCCACCAGGTGGGCGTCGGGGAAGCGGTCGGGCCCGGGGGCGGGGTCCAGCGCCTCCGGCTCCCCCTCCTCCGCCCACAGGGTGTCGGGGGCGTCCGAGGCCTCCTCGGGGTCGGTGAAGTCCAGCGGCAGCTGGACGTCCTGCTCCTGCACCTGCGCCGCCGCCCGGGACTGGCGGCCGGCCCGGGCCGCGGGGTCGCCGGCGGACAGCGCGGCGTGTGCCTGGGTGGGCAGGCTGGCCCGGCGCAGCCCCCGCGCCCGGCTGCGGGTCCGGGCGTCGGCGGAGTCGTTGCGCTGCAGGTCGGCCACGGCCAGCAGCAGGTCCCGCCGGGTCACCTTCTGGCGCCGGCGCACACCGAGGGTGGAGCCGATGCCGTAGAGGGAGTCGAAGCCCCCGGCCAGCACCAGCCGCTCGGCCACCGAGTGGCTGACCCGGGCCCGGAACCAGAAGTCCGAGACCGAGTGGTACGGCTGCCCGGCGATGATCGAGGCCACCTCGGACTCGGAGATGCCTGACACGTCGGCCAGCGAGATCCGGATCCCCCACGGCCGCCCGTCGGGCAGCCCGTCGCCGGGGGCCAGCCGCGAGGGCTGCCCCAGCACCGAGGGCGGCGGCTCGTCCAGCCGGCTCATCTGCTCCACCCGGTAGACGTCACGGCTCTCGTTGACGTCCAGCCCCAGGATCGCCACCCCGAGCCGCCGGGCCTCCTCCAGGATCAGCCGCTTGGGGTACATGCCCGGGTCGTGGGTGAGCACCCCGGCCAGGAAGTGCGCCGGCCAGTGGGCCTTCAGCCAGGCCGACTGGTAGGTGGGCAGGGCGAACGCCGCCGCGTGGGCCTTGCAGAACCCGAACGAGGCGAAGGCCTCCAGCACCGCCCAGATCCGGGCGATCACCGCCTCGTCGTAGCCGCGTCGCCGGGCCCGGTGCTCGAACCAGGCGCGGGTCTCGCGCTGGCCCTCGCGGTCGCCCAGGGCGCGGCGCTTCTCGTCCCCCTCGGCCAGGGTGCAGCCGGTCATCACGGAGATGATCTGGATCACCTGCTCGTGGAAGACCACCACGCCCCCGGTCGGGGCCAGGAACGGCTCCAGGTCCGGGTGGGGGTAGACCGGCTCGCGCCAGCCCTGGCGGGCCTCCAGGAAGGGGGTCACCATCTCGCTCTTGACCGGACCGGGCCGGAACAGCGAGATGTCGATGATGATGTCGTCGAAGGTGCTGGGCCCGAACTTGCCGACCAGCTCGCGCTGACCCGGGGACTCGATCTGGAAGCAGCCCAGCGTGGCCGCCTTGCCGATCATGTCGTAGGTGGGCTCGTCGTCGAAGGGGCTGAGCGCGTCCACGTCCACCTCGACGCCCTCGGTGCGGGAGATCTCGCTGACCGCGTGGGCCATCGAGGACTGCATCCGGATCCCCAGCAGGTCCAGCTTGAGGAAGCCCATCTCCTCCACGTCGTCCTTGTCGAACTGGCTCATCGGGAACCCGTCGTGGCTGGCCTCGACCGGGGTGCGGTCCAGCAGGGTGGCGTCGCTGAGCAGGATCCCGCAGGGGTGCAGGGCGACGTGCCGCGGCAGCCCGTCCAGGGACTCCACCAGGGAGAACAGCACCTCCAGCCGACGCTCCCCCAGCCCGGCGGCGCGGAGCTCGGGGAGGTCGCGCAGGGCCGCCCGGGCGTCGCGGGCGCGGACGTGGGGGAAGGCCTTGGCGATGGCGTCCACCTCGGCCGGGGGCAGGCTGAGCGCGGCCCCCACGTCGCGGACGGCGTGGCGGACCCGGTAGGTGTCCATCATCGCCACGCAGGCCACCCGCTCACCGCCGAAGGTGGCCAGCACCTGGCGGTAGATGTCGAGACGGCGGGCGGACTCCACGTCGAGGTCGATGTCGGGCAGGGCCTGGCGCAGCGGGGAGAGGAAGCGCTCCATCAGCAGGCCGTGGCGCAGCGGGTCGATGCCGGAGATGCCCAGCAGGTAGTTGACCAGGCTGCCGGCACCGGACCCGCGGGCCGCGCAGCGCACCCCCATCGCCTTGATCATGGTCACCACGTCGGCCACGGTGAGGAAGTAGGAGGCGTAACCCATCGAGGCGATGGTGGCCAGCTCGTCCTCCAGCCGCCGGCGGACCCGTTGGTCGGCGGAGCCGTAGCGCCCGGCCAGCCCGGCCTCGCAGCGGTCGCGCAGCACCTGCATGCCCAGCTCGCCCACCGGCGCACCGGAGCGCCGCACCCCCGAGGCGTCGACGTCCAGCACCTCCAGCTCGGGGAGGTGGACCGACCCCAGGCCGAGGTCGGCCCGCGGGTCGAGCCGGCAGCGCAGGGCCAGCTGGCGGGTGTCGGCCACCAGCCGCCCCGCCCCGCGCTCGTCGCGCCCGGCCCGGGCCGCCACCTCGTGCGCGACCTCCAGCATCTCCTTGCCGGTCTTGAGGTAGCCCTCGGCGTTGCGCCGGTCGACGTTGCGCGAGCTCAGCGGCACCAGCCGGCGGGCGGAGTCGAGGACGTCGAGGGTGGGGGCCAGCCGCCGCTCGGCCATCCGGACCGCGTTGGTCAGCACGACCGGGACCCGGTGGTGGTCGGCCATGGCGACCATCCGGGCGGCCTGGCTGAGGGAGCCGACCCCGCGACCGGGCATCCGGTGCGAGGTGGCGGCCAGCACCAGCTGACCGGGGGCCAGCCGCAGCCGCCACCGCCGCAGCGACTCCTCCGCCGCCCCGTCGCGCCCCTCGGCCACCAGCCGGCCGAGCTCGGAGTCCCCGCCCAGCAGCACCACCAGGTCCCCGGAGGCGGCGTGCTCGGCCAGCAGGGCCGTGCTGCACACCGGCTCCCCACGCTGACCGGAGAGGTGGGTGGCCGAGACCAGCCGGCAGAGCCGCCCCCAGCCGGCCGGGGAGGAGGCCAGCACCACCACCCGGGGCAGCCCGGCGTCGCGGACCGCGCCACCGCGCACCGGCTGGCGGGTCCGGGTGGCCTGCGGCGGGGCGTCCACCAGCTCGGGCGGGACGGCGAGGTCGACCCCCAGCACCGGTGCGATGCCGGTCTGCAGGCAGGCCCCGGCGAAGCGGACGGCGCCGTAGAGCCCGTCGCGGTCGGTGAGGGCGAGGGTGTCCATCTCGGCCTCGGCGGCCGCCCGCACCAGGGCGGCGGGGTGGGAGGCGCCGTGGCGCAGCGAGTAGCCCGAGGCGACCCGGAGGTGCACGAAGGGGTCGTCCATCAGTCGAGCACCGCCTGCAGCCGCCACCGGCCGTCGGACCAGCGGTGGGCCAGCTCGTAGACCCCCGGTTCACCGCGCTGGCCGCGCTGCTGCCAGCCGGCCTCCACGCGCCACACCTCCTCCTCCACGAGGAGGTCGCCGGCGGGCTCGGCGTCGGTGTCGTCGAGCTGCTCGCCGCGCGCGGACCGGACGTCGGCGGAGTCCCACCAGTCGACGGTCTGCACCCAGGACTCCTGCAGCTGGTGGACCAGCCACCGCCGCCCGCGCCACTCGAACTCGGCCGGCCCCTCCCGACCGGCGACCATCCCCCGGCGGACCTCGACGGGCTCATCACAACGACGCATGCGGCACACTTCCCCTGGCCTGAGCGGACCCCGGCGGGGCCCACGACTGAACTGCTGCTCGACCCGGTGAAGAGACCGGCCTCGCCGCGGGTGGGGGTCGAGGTCCACCCGCGTCGAGGCCGGTCGGTCATGGGCGCTCGCGAAGCACCCATGAGTTCGGAGAGGGATCCAGGTCTTCCCCAAGCACTGAATCGAACTCGTGTTCGAACAGGACCCACTATAGGTCGCGCCTCGGACAGTTCGTCAAGACAGCCTGTGGATCCGCCCCGGACCGGGTGGCCGCCCCACCGCTGGGTGGGGCGTCGCCGGATGGGTAGCATCACGGTGCTGTCACACAGCTCGCCGGAGAGCCGGAGTAGCCGCGGACCAGAGCCGCTACCCGCAGGGCCCCCCGCCCCGGCTCCGGATGCGCACCGAGACGCCGAGGAACGAGAGGCACCTCGATGACGACCCCTCCCCCTGTCCCCATGCCCTCCACCTGCCGCGGCACCTCCCCCGCACCACCTCCGCCCCGACGGCGACCTCCGACCCGGTCCCGCCGGTGAGCGCCAGCGACGAGCGGGTGACCGCCGTGGTCGCGGTCCTGCACGAGCAGCGGGGGGTGCCCGTCCTGGCCGACCTGTACGACCTCACCAGCCCGGCCGTCTACGCCTGGGCCCTCGACCACGCCCCGCCCCCGCTGGCCGAGCAGATCGTCGTGGAGACCTACACCGACCTCTGGACCGGGGCGGGCACCTACCGGCCCGGGGTGTCGGGGTGGTGCTGGGTGACGGCCCACGCGCTCGTCGTCCTGCGTCGTCACCACCCGCCGACCGGCAAGGACGACCCCGTCCCCTGACCACGGGGACCCGGGGCGGTCCTGGCGGCACCGGCTCCGACGAGGTCGCCGGACCCCACCGGTCGCCACCCCCGAGCCGGGTCCGATCCTGTCAGCGGCCGCTGGCAGGATTCCCGGCATGAGCGACGACGCGACCCGCACCGACGACCAGGCGGCCTGGTGGCGCTCGGCGGTGGTCTACCAGATCTACCCCCGCAGCTTCGCCGACTCCGACGGCGACGGCATCGGTGACCTGGGTGGGATCACCGCCCGGCTGGACCACCTGCAGACCCTCGGGGTGGACGTGCTCTGGCTCTCCCCGGTCCACCGCTCGCCCCAGGCCGACAACGGCTACGACATCAGCGACTACCAGGACATCGACCCGCTCTTCGGTGACCTGGCGCAGCTCGACGCCCTGCTCGACGGCGTGCACGAGCGCGGCATCAGGCTGCTGATGGACCTGGTGGTCAACCACACCTCCGACGAGCACCCGTGGTTCCTGGAGTCCCGCTCCTCCAGGGAGAACCCGAAGCGCGACTGGTACGTCTGGCGCGACGCCCGCCCCGGCACCACACCCGGGGAGCCGGGGGCCGAGCCCAACAACTGGGGGTCCTTCTTCTCCGGTCCCGCGTGGCACCTGGACGAGAGGACCGGTCAGTACTACCTGCACCTGTTCGACCGCAAGCAGCCCGACCTCAACTGGGAGAACCCCGAGGTCCGGGCCGCGGTCCACGAGATGATGCGGTGGTGGCTGGACCGCGGGGTCGACGGCTTCCGGATGGACGTCATCAACTTCATCTCCAAGGTGCCCGGCCTCCCCGACGCCCCGACCGCCCCCGGGCAGCAGCACGGCAACGCCTTCGCCCTCTTCGCCGACGGACCGCGGATCCACGAGTTCCTGGCCGAGATGACCCGGGAGGTGTTCGCCGGACGCGAGGGCCAGTTCCTCACCGTCGGCGAGATGCCCGGGGTCACCCCCGAGGAGGCGGTCCGCTACACCGACCCCGCCCGCGGCGAGGTCGACATGGTGTTCCAGTTCGAGCACGTCTCCCTCGACACCGACCCGCTGGACAAGTTCGCCTGGCGCGGGGTGGAGCTGGTCACCCTCAAGCGGTCGCTGCACCGCTGGCAGGACGCCCTGGCCGAGCGCGGCTGGAACAGCCTGTACTGGAACAACCACGACCAGCCCCGGGTGGTCTCCCGCTTCGGCGACGACGACCCGCAGTGGCGGGAGGCCTCGGCCAAGGCCCTGGGCACGGTGCTGCACGGGCTCCGCGGGACGCCCTACGTCTACCAGGGCGAGGAGCTGGGGATGACCAACTTCCCCTTCACCTCCGCCGACCAGCACCGCGACGTCGAGGCGGTCAACTACCACGCCCGCGTGCTCGAGCAGGGTCTGGACGAGGAGGCCGCGCTGGCCGGGATGGCCCGGGTCGGCCGGGACAACGCCCGCACCCCGGTGCAGTGGGACGACTCCCCGCACGCCGGGTTCACCACCGGCGAGCCGTGGCTGCCGGTCAACCCCAACCACACCTGGCTGAACGCCGCCGCCCAGGCCGAGGACCCCACCTCGGTGCTGCACCACTACCGCGCCCTGATCCGGCTGCGGCACGAGCTGGCGGTGCTGGCCGAGGGCCGGACCACGCTGCTGCTGCCCGACGACCCCACGCTGTGGGTCTACACCCGCGAGCACGCCGGCGAGCGGTTGCTGGTGGCGGTCAACTGCGGCCGCGAGCCCCGCGAGCTGGAGGTCGACGACACCTGGGTCGGGGCCGGGCTGGTGCTGGGCAACCTGCCCGGGACGCCGGAGGTGCTGGGCTCCGCGGGGCTGAGGCTGGGTGGGTGGGACGCCCGGATGTACCTGCGTCGCTGAGACGCCGACGGTCGCGCCCGGGGTCCGGCAGCGCGACGAGCGGCCCGTGCGCGCTCGCGGCGTCGACGCCGCCCCGGTCGGGCGGTGCACGCGTCCACCGGTTCCCGACGGCTCCGACGGCTCAGCCGTGGGTGAGCAGCCGGGTCAGCCGCTCGGCGACCGAGCCGGCCAGCGGGACCGGGAGGGCGTCGACCTCGAACCAGGCCACGTCCTCGCTCTCCTCGCTGGTCACCGGCACCGCGCCCTCGGGCGCGACGACGAGGAAGGCGACGTCCCAGTGCGCCCGGCACCGGCCGAAGGCCCCCGAGAGCTCGTGGCGGTCCAGGTCCAGCACGCCCTCGACCAGCCGGAGCCCCTCGATCCCGCCCTCCTCCACCCCCTCACGCAGCGCGGCGGCGCCCAGGTCGCGGTCCGCGGGTTCGAGGTGGCCGCCCAGCTGCACCCAGAACCGGCCCTTGCGGTGGGAGCAGAGCAGCACCCGGCGCCGGTCGGCGCTGACCACGTAGCAGCTCGCGGTCAGGTGCTCCGGGCCGCCGTCGCGCCGCAGCGCCGCCGGACCCTCCCGCTCGAGCCAGCGCAGGTAGCCCCGACGCAGGTCGTCCTGCGACCGGTCCGCCGGCGCCCAGGTGGTCAGGACGTGCTGCACCGACGTCCACAGCGGGTCCCGGTCGGCGTCCACCCGGGAACCCTAGCCACCGACCCCACCGTCAGAACGTGCTCCTGGTGACCCGACCCCGTATCCGGGCTGACGGGCGCTGGGGCGCGGGTCCTGACCGACCTCACCCCGGGCGGACCGGATCAGCGCGGCGGTAGACCAGGGCCGCGTCGCGGGTCACCAGCCGGTGGTCGACCAGCAGCCGACGCAGGGTGGCCGGGTCACCGACGTCGACCAGCAGCCGGTTCACCTCGCCCTCGGCCAGGTCGCGCCCGCCCGGCAGCAGGGTGACCAGCGCCGCGGCCAGCTCGGCCTGGTCGGCCCACCGGTCGGGCACCCGGACCAGACGCCCGCGACGGAACCACCGGGCGAGACCGGGGGTGGCGGCCAGGGCCGGGGCGATCGGCAGCGCCGCCGCCACCGCCTCCGCCGCACGGTCCACCACGGTGGGGTCGGCGGTCAGCGTGGTGCCGTCGAGCCGCAGCAGACCGGAGTCCCGCATCCGGCCGGCGGTCTCCAGCACCGTCCGCACCGGCAGCCCGGTCCTCAGCGCCGCCTCGGCCAGCGAGCAGGAGTGCGGGAGGGCGGCACGTCCGACGACCGCGCCGAGCAGCTGCAGCCGGGTCGGGTCCTGGAGGGCGCGCAGCACCTCCAGCGCGTCGGTCAGCGTGGCACGGGCCAGCATGGTGGGGGCCGGGTCTCGGGTCATCGGTGGTCCTCTCCTCGAGCGCCACCGTGGCAGGTCACCGGGAAGCCGCCGACCCGGTTTCCGGGGACGGTCCCTCCGGCGACGGGCCCTCGGGGGTGATGGGCGCGGCAGGCGAGGGCTCGGCCGCACCCGGCACCCCCGGGGGCATCCGCAGCGCCAGCACCGAGCCGAGCACGAAGATGGCCGACCCCACCCCGAAGGCCAGCGGGTAGGACCCCTGGTCCGCGATCCACCCGGCCAGCAGCGGACCCACGATGGCGCCCAGGTCGCTGACCATCGAGAAGACCGCGACCGGCGTCCCGCTCCGCCCGCCGGCGGCGTCCCCGACCGCGGCCGCCGGGGCGGTGCCGAGCAGCGCCGCACCGATCCCGTACACCGCCAGCGCGGCGATCAGCACCCACACGTTCCCGGCGAAGGACACCCCGGTCATCGCCGCAGCGGCGACGAGCCCACCGGCCACCATCGCCGGGCGACGTCCGACGGTGTCCACGAAGCGCCCGACCGGGGCCAGCGCGGCGGTCTGGACCACCGCCGAGACGGCGAAGGCGATCCCGGTCCAGCTGGGGTCGCGACCCAGCGCGCCGACCACCAGCAGCGGCACCAGCGCCGAGCGCACCCCGAACGACGTCCAGCCCTGGGCCAGACCGGCCACCAGGGCCGCCTGGTAGCGAGGGTCGGCCAGCACCACGCTCATCGGGCGGACGTCGTCGCCGGAGGCGGTCGAGCGGTCGCGGCCGGAGGAGCGCAGCACCACCAGCCCGATCATCCCGGCCACGGTGAGGGTGGCGGAGTAGAACCAGAAGGGTGCGGTGAGGGAGATCCCGGCGAGCACGCCGCCGATGGCCGGACCGGCCATGCCGCCCAGCAGGAAGCCGCCCTGGAAGAACCCGGCGGCCCGCCCGCGCAGCGCCGCCGGCACCGTGTTCAGCAGCAGGGTCATCGACGACACGGTGAACATCGCCGAGCCGAGACCACCCACCCCGCGCAGCACCAGGAAGGGCCAGTAGGCGGGGGCCAGGGCCGCCGCCGCGGTCGAGGCGGCCACCACCAGCACCCCCACCACCAGCACCGGACGCTCCCCGAACCGGTCGATCAGCGGACCCACCGCAGGGGCGGCCACCAGCCGGGCCAGCGCGAAGGCGGAGATCACCGCCGAGGCCTCGAAGGTGCCGACCCCGAAGCTCTGCGCGTAGACCGGCAGCACCGGCACCATCACCCCGAACCCGACGGCCACCGCGAAGGCGATCGCCCCCAGCACCAGCACGCTGCGCGGCAGCTCGTTGCGACGCCGCAGCCAGTCCCCCACCGACCTCGTCACGACCACCGGGCCATCCTGCCGCACCCACGGCCTCCGCTGGCCCTACCCTCACCAGCATGGAGATGCTGCCGCTCGCCTTCACCTCGGGCTGGGCCTCCGGTCTCAACGCCTACGCCACGGTGCTGGTGCTCGGGCTGCTCGGGCGGTTCCTCGGGGTGGACCAGGTGCCCGCCGGGCTGGAGCGGACCGACGTCCTGGTCGTGGCCGGGGTGCTGGCGCTGGTGGAGTTCTTCGCCGACAAGATCCCCTACGTCGACTCGCTCTGGGACGCCGTCTCCACCGTGGTCCGCCCGGTCGCCGGAGCCGCCATCGGCGCCCTGATGGCCGGCGCCCAGGGGGACGTCTGGACCGTCACCCTGGCCTCGGTCGGCGGCCTGACCGCGCTGGTCAGCCACCTGGTCAAGGCCAGTCTCCGTCTCGCCGTCAACACCTCGCCGGAGCCGGCCAGCAACATCGCGGTCTCCCTCGGGGAGGACACCGCAGCGGTCGGGCTCACCTCGCTGGCCCTCCTCTTCCCGGTGCCGGCCGCCGTGGTCGCCGGGGTGCTGCTGCTGGTCGGCGTGGTGGTCGCCGTGCTCCTGGTCCGGCGCACCCGTCGCGGCTGGCAGGCCCTGCAGCGCTGGCGCGACGCCCGCCGGTGAGCCCGGACGCGGGCCGTGAGGTGGTCGTGGTCGGCGCCACCCTGGCCGGGATGGCGGCCGCAGCCCGGTTGGCCAAGGCCGGTCACCCGGTCCGGCTGCTGGAGCGGGGCGACCGGCTCGGCGGCCGCCACGCCCCCCGGGAGCTGACGGGACACCCGGGCACGGTCGTCGACGCGCTGCCGGGCGTGCTGACGTTCCCCGCTCCCTGGCGCGACCTGTTCAAGAAGTCCGGCCGGGCCATGGACGCCGAGCTGACCCGGGCCGGGCTGGCCCTGGTCCCCGGTCCGCCGGCGGTGCACCAGCTCCGCGACGGCACCGAGCTGGTGCTGCCGGCCGAGCGCGCCGAGCAGCACGCCGCCCTCAGCGCCACCGTCGGGCCCGCGGCCGCCGGCCGCTGGCGCGACCTGCTGGACCACCTGCTCCGGGTCTGGCAGGTGCTCCGCCCGCTGGGGATGGAGCTGGAGCTGCGACGTCGCAACCAGCTGACGCCCACCTCCCGCCGGCTGCTGGCCCTGGACCGCAGCGTCGCGGACCTGGCCGAGGACCTGCGCGACGAGCGGCTCGCCACCCTGGTCCGCTCGGTCGCGCTGCGCGCCGGCTCCGACCCCGCCCGGACGCCGGCCTTCCGGGCCGCCGAGCTGGTGGTCACCCGCACCTTCGGTCGCTGGGTGCTGGTGGACCGCGACCAGCGGCCGGTGGCGCCCTCGCGACTGGTCGAGCTCCTCGGCGAGCGGCTCCGGCTCCGCCGGGTCACCCTCGACCTCGGACGCACCGCCACCGCCCTGGACGTCGCCGCCGGCCGCGTCCGGGCCCTGCGCACCGACCAGGGCGACCTCACCGACGTCGCGGTGGTCTCCACGCTGCACCCCTGGCACCACCTCGCGCTCTCCCCCCGGGCGCTGCGCACCACCGACCGGCTACGGCTGCGCCGGGCCCGCCCCGCCCTCGCCCCGGCGCTGCACCACCGCCTGCTCGACACCGGCGATGCCGGCGCGGCGGCCATCCACGGGGTCTCCGAGCTGGTCGAGCACACCCCGGCCGGTCCGGTAGTGCGCTACCACCGCGCGGGCGCCGGGGGGGTCGTCGAAAGCGTGCACGACCACACCGACGCCTCCCCCGACCCCGGGTACGGCCTGGCGTGGCGGGGCGCCTCGAGCTGGTGGTCGATGCCCCCGGTCAGCACCGGCGTCGACGGTCTGTGGACCGCGGGCCCGCACAGCCGGGGCGGCAACCACGTCAGCCAGGTGCTGCTCTCCGGCGCCCTCGCCTCCTACGCGGTCCACGAGCGCGAACCGGTCGCCGCGCCGGGTAGAGTGATGCGTCCGCCCAGAGGCTGACAGGTTCCGGGAACGCTGAAGAGGCAGGTTCGTTGACGTCACACGAGTCGGAGTCCACGGTCGAGCGCGAGATCGCGATCGAGCAGGCTCACGTCGACCAGGTCTACGCACGGCTGGCCGAGGCCACCCGCACGGCTGAGCAGGTCGCCTCCCAGGGACGCAGGCTGTTCCAGAGCGACCGCACCAGCTTCGTCCGCGAGGAGGACGGCACCGGCCTCTACGAGCGCGACGTGTTCGCCTTCCAGGCCGCGCGCCGGCTGGCGACCCTGGACGCCGAGCACGAGGGCCTCGTCTTCGGCCGACTGGACCGCAACGACGCCGAGGTGCGCTACATCGGCCGGATCGGCGTCCGCGACGACGACTACGAGCCGCTGGTGATCGACTGGCGGGCCCGCGCCGCCGAGCCGTTCTACCGGGCCACCCCGGCCGACCCGATGGGCATCGTCCGCCGCCGGGTGCTGCGCAGCCGCGGCACCACGGTGATCGGCATCGAGGACGACCTGCTGGACGGGGAGAACGCCGACGAGGGCCTGGTCGTGGTCGGCGAAGGCGCCCTGATGGCGGCGTTGTCCCGGGCCCGCGGCCCCCAGATGCGCGACATCGTGGCCACCATCCAGGGCGAGCAGGACGAGGCGATCCGGGCCCCGTACCAGGGCGTCACGATCATCAGCGGCGGGCCCGGCACCGGCAAGACGGTGGTGGCCCTGCACCGCGCCGCCTACCTCCTCTACTCCCACCGCAAGCGCTTCGAGCGCGGCGGCGTGCTGGTGGTCGGTCCCAGCCGGGTGTTCATGAACTACATCGAGCGGGTGCTGCCCTCCCTCGGCGAGGACTCCGTCACCCTGCGCTCCGTCGGCACCGTCGCCTCCGACGTGGTCGACCTCCGCGGCGAGCGGGTCGACCCGGCGGCCGCCGCCGTGGTCAAGGGCTCGCTGCGGATGCTGCCGGTGCTGCGCCGCCTGGCCGACGAGCCCTGGGTCACCGGCCCGCTGGAGCTGCGGGTCAGCATCAAGGGCGAGGTGCTCACCCTGCGCGAGGCCCAGCTGACCCGGATCCGCACCGAGGTGCTGCGCCACCACAAGATCAACAGCTCCCGCCCGGCGGCGGAGAAGGCCCTGCTGGACGCCCTCTGGCAGCAGCTGGACGGCGAGGTCGACGTCGAGCGGGCCGTCTTCGACGACCTGGTCACCGACCAGGCGTCCTGGACGATGTTCCTGCACGCCTGGTGGCCCCCGCTGGACGCCCGCGCGGTGCTGCTGCGGCTGGGCGACCCGGCGCTGCTGGCACGGGTCGCCGGTGGCCGGCTGGACCAGGCCGAGCAGCGCGCCCTGTCGGGGAGCTACGCCGGACTGGACCCGGCCCGCCCGGTCTGGTCGGTGGCCGACGGTGCGCTGCTGGACGAGCTGGTGGCCATCATCGGCCCGGCGCCGATCGAGGTCGAGGAGGACCCGACGCTCTTCCTGACCCAGGGCACCGACATCTCCGAGCTGGTCACCACCGCCGACCGGTACCGCCCGGCCCTCGAGGTCGACCCCGGCGCCGACCCGCACGAGCGCTACGCCCACGTGCTGGTCGACGAGGCCCAGGACATCACCCCGATGCAGTGGCGGATGCTGCGCCGGCGCGGCAGCCAGGCGTCCTGGACGATCGTCGGCGACACCGCCCAGTCGTCCTGGCCGAACCCGGCCGAGTACGCCCGGGCGCTGGAGGACCTGATCGGCTCCGCACCGGTGCGACGGTTCAGGATGAGCACCAACTACCGCAGCCCGTCGGAGGTGTTCGCGCTGGCCAGCGCCGTGGTGGCCCGCGACTTCCCCGACGCCGACCTGCCCACCGCCGTCCGCTCCACCGGCATCGAGCCCGAGCTGCTGCGGGTGACGGAGGAGCGTCTCGGCGAGGAGGTGGCCGCCCTGGTGCGCCGGCTCGGCGAGCAGGTCGAGGGCACCATCGGTGTGGTCTGCCCGCCGTCACGGCTGCAGGCCGTGGACGCCGCGCTGCTGCCGGGCCTGGACGGGCTGGCCCCACGGGTGGCTCTGCTCACCGCGCTGGAGGCCAAGGGGCTGGAGTACGACGCGGTCGTGGTGCTCTCCCCCGACGACATCGTGGCCGAGCACTCCGGTGGCTCCCGCGTGCTGTACGTCGCCCTGACCCGGCCGACCCAGCGCCTGGTCACCGTGGACGTCGGCCCCGGCTCCGGTCGCTGGCGCCCCGACACCGCCCGCTGAGTCAGGCCCCGACGGTCGCCGCGAGCACGCTGTCGGCTGGTGGGGCCGGGTGCATCAGGCCGTGGTGACCGCGTCCTGCCGGGCCCCGGTGCCCCGCAGCCGGTCCGCCGCCCGGCCGGACAGCAGCCGCCGGTGGATGTCGCGGGTGGCCTGGGAGCGGTTCATGGTGATGAAGTGCAGCCCCGGCACGCCGAACTCGAGCAGCTCCTCGCAGAGCTCGGTGGCGATGTCGATGCCGGCCCGACGCACCTCCTTCGGGTCCTCGCCGACGGCGTTCAGCCGGTCCACCACCCACCCGGGCAGGTCCGCGCCGGAGAGCTCGGCGAAGCGCTTGATCTGACCGAGCCGGGTGACCGGCATGATGCCGGGGACGATCGGCAGGTCGCAGCCGAGGTCACGGACCCGGCGGACCAGGTCGACGTAGCGCTCGGTGGTGAAGAAGAGCTGGGTGATGGCGAAGCTGGCCCCGGCCCGGGCCTTCTCCACCAGCACCCGGGCGTCGAGGTCGGCGTCGCGGGCCTGTGGGTGCAGGTCGGGGAAGGCGGCCACCCCGACGCAGAAGTCGCCGAGCTCGCGGACCAGGGCCACCAGCTCGGTGGCGTTGGCCAGCCCGCCGGGGTGGGTCTCGAAGGGGACGCTCGGCCCGCCCGGCATGTCGCCGCGGATGGCCAGCACGTTGCGGATGCCGACGTCGGCGTAGGCACCGATGGTGTGGCGCAGCTCGGCGCGCGTCTGGGAGGCGCAGGTCAGGTGGGCCATCGCGCGCAGGGTGGTGTGGCGGGCGATCGCCTCGGTGGCGCCCACGGTGCGGTCGCGGGTGGAGCCGGAGGCCCCGTAGGTGACCGAGACGAAGTCCGGGCCGAGGGCCTCGAGCTCCCGCACCGTCCGCCACAGCACCGTCTGCTCCTCGTCGTTGCGCGCGGGGAACAGCTCGAAGGAGACGAGGGGGCGCTCGGCGGTGGCCAGCAGGTCCCCCACGGACGGCTGCTGGGGCGTCAGACGACGGACGGGCATGGACTCAACCCTAGGCAGCGCCCCCGAACGATCCTGCGTACGCTCAGTCCGTGGTCAACGTCCCAGAGCCCGGGTTCGTGTGGACGACGGACGTCGCGCACGGCTTCGTCGCCGACCCCGAGGACCCGCTGTCGGCCGGCTTCCGACGGGCGGTCGACGCGGTGCTCACCGACTTCCTCGACCGGCAGGGGTACGAGCTCGAGCAGGTCGGCCCCGAGCTGGAGCCGGTGCTCGAGCTGGCCCGCACCTTCGTCGGCGGCGGCAAGCGGCTCCGGCCGGCGTTCTGCCTGTGGGGCCACGCCGCCGCCGGCGGTGACCCCGACGACCGGCAGGTGCTGGCCGCAGCCGCCAGCCTGGACCTGCTGCACGTCAGCGCGCTGGTCCACGACGACCTGATGGACGGCTCCGACACGCGTCGCGGGGTACCCGCCGCGCACCGCCAGCTGGAGGCCCGGCACCGGGCGTCGGGCTGGCGGGGCTCCCCGGCAGCGCTCGGCCAGGCCGGTGCGGTGCTGCTCGGGGACCTGCTGCTGATGTGGTCGGCGGAGATGCTGGACGTCGCGCTGCAGCACTTCGGCAGCGACCAGGCGGGGCTGGCCCGGCTGGTCGCGCACCAGATGCGCACCGAGGTGGCCAGCGGGCAGTTCCTCGACGTGACCGCCTCGTTCAGCCCGCTGGACGGCGACCCGCAGGCCGCGGTGGACCGGGCGCACCGGGTGGTGGAGTACAAGGCCGCCCGCTACACCGTCACCCGTCCGCTGGAGCTGGGCGCGATGCTGCACGGGGTGCCGGAGCGACCGCTGCGCCGGGCGCTGGAGGCCTACGGCAGCCACGTCGGGCGCGCCTTCCAGTTCCGCGACGACGAGCTCGGGGTCTTCGGCGACGAGGCGGTGACCGGCAAGCCGGCCGGGGACGACCTCCGCGAGGGCAAGCAGACCCTGCTGCTGGCCGAGACCCGGGCCCGCCTCACCGGACCGGCGCTGGCCCGGCTGGACGTGCTGGTCGGCGACCCCGGCCTGGACGCCGACGGGGTGCAGCAGGCCCGCGGGCTGATCGAGTCCAGCGGCGCCCGAGCCCGGGTGGACGCCCTGATCGAGGAGCACGGCGAGCGGGGCCTGGCCGCCCTGGACGAGGGCGACCTGCACCCCGCCGGGCGCACCGCCCTGGAGCGGCTGGCCCACGCCGCCCTGCGCCGCGACCACTGACGGCGCCGGGTCGCCGGGTCGCCGGCTACAGCAGCACGGTGGCGACCGGTGCGAGACCAGGGTCCGCGGCACGCTGCTCCAGCACCCGCAGCAGCCGGGCCGTCCCCCGCGGATCGGCCACGGCGAGCTCGTCCCACCCCGGCCAGAGCAGCACCGTCGGCGCGGTGAGGTCGCCCAGGACGTCCCAGAGCGCGTCCAGGTTGGCGCCCAGGTGGCGTCGCCCGAGCACCTCCCCCAGCGCCGCGTAGAAGGCGTCGAGGTCGGTGACCGGCGGTAGCCAGGCGACCGTCCAACCGACGAGCGCCAGCTCCTCGGCCACCTCCTGCGGCGCCCCGAGGGCGCGCACCACGGCGGCCCGGTCGGTGCCCTCGAGCAGGGAGGCCGGGTCGCTCACCGCAGGATCCGCTCGAAGGACTCGTAGTGGTCCGCGGTCCAGAACAGGATGCGGTCCTGGTCCCCGGTCACGATCCGGCGGGCGCCGCGGTCGTCCTCCCCGGGGGTGGGCACGGTGTACTCGCGGTACCAGCCGCGGGGCTGCTCCGGCAGCAGCCCCTCGAAGTTGTTGAAGGTGCGCCCGTCCTGCTCGTGGCGGAAGGGACCGCCGGCCTCGATCAGCCCGACCACCTCGGCCGCCTCCGGGGGCAGCTGGTCCAGCGGCACCCAGGGCAGCCCCGTCTCGGGGTCGAGGTCGGTGCCGACCTGCTCCTGGTCGCGCTGGTCGGCGCCCGGGGGCGCGGTCGACGGCCCGGCCGGGGGCGCGGCGGACGTCGTGGGCGCTCCGGGGCCCGACGGGTCGGGTTGCCCGGCGCCGCTCAGGTCCAACCCGGTCATGGCCGCGACCAGCAGCAGCACCACCCCCACCACCGCCGCGAGGACGCGCGGTCCGCGGCGGGTGGTCGGAGGGCTCTGGCTCACTCCGCCCGCCTCCCCAGCGGGCGCGGGGTGCCGCTGAGACCGGGACCGGCCGCGGCCATCCCGGGGTCCTCGCGCCAGGCCTCGTTGAGCCGGGTCCGCAGCGCCCGGGCCGCAGCCCGCGGGTCGTCGGCCTCGGTGATCGCGCGGACCACGACCACCCGCCGGGCCCCGGCCGCCAGCACCTCGTCCAGGTTCTCCAGGTCGATCCCGCCGATGGCGAACCACGGCTTGCTGCCGGCCCGCTGCGGCGGCGCGGTCGCGGCCGCGGCCCGGACCAGCTCCAGGCCGGCGGGCACGTAGTCGGGCTTGGTCGGGGTGGCCCAGACCGGGCCGGTGCAGAAGTAGTCCACGTCGGGGTCCTCCACCGCCTCCTGCAGCTGCTCCGGGGTGTGGGTGGAGCGCCCGATCACCGCCCAGCGGTGCAGGTGGCGACGCGCCTCGGCCGCTGCGCCGTCGGTCTGGCCCAGGTGGAGCACGTCGGTGGCGAAGCGTCCGCCCAGCACCGGGTCGTCGTTGACGCTGACCAGGCCGGAGGTGGCGGCGGCGGCCCGGCGGGCCTGCTGCAGCACCTCCAGCTCCCGCTCGGGGTCCAGGCCCTTCTCGCGCACCTGCAGGATGTCCACGCCACCGGCGAACACCTCCGCGGCGAAGTCCTCGAAGTCGCCCTGCTGGGAGCGGGTGTCGGTGCACAGGTACAGCCGGGCCGACCGCAACCGGCTGTCCACGCCTCTCAGAGCCGTCATGGACGCCAGCCTAGTCCGGGCCGGGTGTCGCCCCGTTTCCTCCGGGCGGGGCTGGGTAGCCCTCTGTCGACGCGCGAGGAGGCCGCCGCCGCGGGTGCGGCGACGGGGACGAGGACACCGACCAGGCTCCTCGGGCGGACGACGCCTCCAGGGACGAGGGGCACCGGCTCGCCGGCCGCCCGCGCCGAGGACGTCCGAGCAGGTCGGTCCCCGGCCGCGAGGCAGCACCACGAGGCACGACACCACGCACGACCCACGACGACGAAGGGACACCCCGTGAACCAGCCCCGCCAGCAGCAGACCCCTCCCGGCTCCCAGGCCCAGATGGACCCGGTGCCGGACTGCGGTGAGGAGAGCTACGTCGGACACGGCCGGCTCGAGGGCCGTCGAGCCCTGATCACCGGTGCCGACAGCGGCATCGGCCGCGCGGTGGCCATCGCCTTCGCCCGCGAGGGCGCCGACGTCGTCATCTCCTACCTCAGCGAGGACGAGGACGCCCGCTCCACCGCCGAGCACGTCGAGCAGGCCGGTCGCAAGGCCGTCCTGGTCCCCGGCGACCTCTCCGACCCCGCGCACTGCCGCTCGCTGGTCAGCCGCGCGGTCGACGAGCTCGGTGGCCTGGACATCGTGGTCAACAACGCGGCCTACCAGATGACCCACGAGACCCTGGAGGAGGTCAGCGACGAGGAGTGGGACTTCACCGTCGCGACCAACATCTCGGCCATGTTCCACATCACCAAGGCCGCGCTGCCGCACCTGGAGGCCGGTGCCTCGATCATCAACAGCTCCTCGGTGAACAGCGACCAGCCCAGCCCGACCCTCGCGCCCTACGCGATGACCAAGGCCGCGATCGCCAACTTCTCCGCGAGCATGGCCCAGCTGCTCGGTGAGCGCGGGATCCGGGTCAACAGCGTCGCCCCGGGCCCGATCTGGACGCCGCTGATCCCCTCCACCATGCCGGAGGAGAAGGTGGAGCAGTTCGGCACCGACACCCCGCTGGGACGCGTCGGCCAGCCGGCCGAGCTCGCCCCGGTCTACGTGCTGCTGGCCAGCGACGACGGCAGCTACATCTCCGGCGCCCGGGTGGCCGTCACCGGCGGTCGGCCCATCCTCTGAGGCACCCCGGCTGGTCCCGGGCGACGACCCTAGGATGAGCCGGTGCCCACCACCCTCGTCGTCGGCGGCGGCCTGATCGGGACCGCGGTGGCGTGGCGGCTGGCCCAGCGCGGCCAGCACGTCACGGTCGTCGCGGGTGACCCCGGTCAGGCCGCGTCCGGTGTGGCGGCGGGGATGCTCGCCCCCCTCACCGAGTCCGCGTTCACCGAGACCGCCCTGCTGGCGCTCAACCTGGACTCGCTGCGGCGCTGGGAGACCTTCGCCGAGGAGCTCGAGCGGGTCTCCGGGCTGCCGTCGGGGCTGCACCGCACCCCCACGCTGTCGGTGGCCGGCGGCACCGACGACGCCGCCCGGCTGCGCGACCTCGGCCGCTGGTTGGACGACCGCGGTCACCCCTGCCGCTGGCTGACCAGCCGCGAGCTGCGCGGGGCCGAGCCGCTGCTGGGCCCGTCGGTGCGAGGCGGCCTGCTGGTGGAGCGGGACTGGAGCTGTGACAACCGGCGGCTCTGGACCGCGCTGCGAGTCGCCGCCGAGCGGCTCGGGGTCCGCACCGTGACCGGCACCGTGCTCGCGGTCGAGCACGAGGACGGCCGCGCCACCGGGGTCCGCACCGAGGACGGGCAGCTGCTGGCCGCGGACGAGGTCGTGATCGCCTCCGGCGCCTGGGCCGGCGGGCACGGGCTGCCCTTCGAGCTCCCGGTGCGCCCCGTCAAGGGGCAGGTGCTGCGGCTGTCCGCCGGCCGGCTGCCCCGCCTGGCCCACACCGTCCGCGCCTTCACCCAGGGCTCGGAGGTCTACCTGGTGCCGCGCTCCGACGGCGAGGTGGTGGTCGGGGCCACCGTCGAGGAGCAGGGCTTCGACGCCCGGGTCACCGCCGGCGGGGTGTACGAGCTGCTGCGGGACGCCCGTCAGGTGGTGCCGGTGACCGCGGAGTACGAGCTGTCCGAGTGCCGGGTGGGGTGGCGTCCGGCCACCCCCGACAACGCGCCGGTCCTCGGACCCACCCCGCTGGCCGGGCTCACCGTCGGCGTGGGGATGTACCGCAACGGCGTGCTGCTGACCCCGCTGGTGGCCGACGTCCTGGCCGGCTGGGTCGACGACGCCCATCTCGAGCCCGTCGCCACCCCCTTCACCCTGGAGCGCTTCGCCTCCTGACCCCGCGCCCCCGCCCCGGCCCGCCGGCTCCGCTGTTTGCCGCCCTCAGGCAGCCGGAGGATGATGGAGGGCGCCACCCCCACCCACCACCAGAGGACCCCACCGTGCAGATCCAGCTCAACGGGAAGCAGCGCGACCTGCCCGCGGGCAGCTCCGTCGCCGACCTCATCGCCGACCTCCCCCACCGCGGTGTGGCCGTGGCCGTGGACGGCGTCGTGGTCCCCCGCAGCGAGCACGACCGGGTGCTGACCGAGGGTGTCGTGGTCGAGGTCGTGACGGCGGTCCAGGGTGGCTGAGGACGCGCTGGTCGTCGCCGGCCGCACCTTCGGCTCCCGGCTGATCATGGGGACCGGAGGTGCCCCCAGCATGTCGGTCCTGGAGAGCGCCCTGACCGCGTCCGGCACCGAGCTGACCACCGTCGCGCTCCGCCGCGTGGACCCCTCGGCCCAGGGCACCGTGCTGCAGGTGCTGGACCGGCTGGGGATCGCCGTGCTCCCCAACACCGCCGGCTGCTTCACCAGCGCCGAGGCCGTGCTCACCGCCCAGCTCGGCCGCGAGGCCCTGGGCACGGACTGGGTGAAGCTGGAGGTGATCGCCGACGAGGTGACCCTGCTGCCGGACCCGGTGGAGACCCTGGACGCCGCCGAGCGGCTGGTGGCCGACGGGTTCACCGTGCTGCCCTACACCAACGACGACCCGGTGCTGGCCCGCCGGCTGGAGGACGTCGGCTGCGCCGCGGTGATGCCGCTGGGCGCCCCGATCGGCTCCGGGCTGGGCATCCGCAACCCGCACAACATCGAGATGATCGTCGAGCGGGCCGGGGTGCCGGTGGTGCTCGACGCCGGTATCGGCACCGCCTCGGAGGCCGCGCTGGCCATGGAGCTCGGCTGCGACGCCGTGCTGCTGGCCTCGGCGGTCACCCGCTGCCACGACCCGGTGGCCATGGCCACCGCGATGCGGCACGCGGTGGTGGCCGGACGGCTGGCTGCGGGCGCCGGCCGGATCCCGGTGCGCCGCTACGCCGAGGCCTCCTCGGCCATGGCCGGACGGATCGACTGAGCCGGTCACGGGCCCCGGTGGGCCGCCGGAGAGGCGGCCGAGAGTGGCAGCTCGGACCCGGCGCGTTCTGTCAGGGTTCTGTGGTAGTGGCACCTATGCTCGCTGCCAGGGCTGACACGGCCTTTCTTCCCCGACCGTGTACGGAGCTGACGTGACCATGACCAGCATGCGCGACCCCCTGGTGGGTCACGTCCTGGACGGTCGCTACCAGATCCTCGAACGTGCCGCCCGCGGCGGCATGGCCACCGTCTACCGCGCCCTCGACACCCGGCTGCAGCGCATCGTCGCGGTCAAGGTGATGCACGAGGGCATGGGCGAGGACGCCGACTTCATCCGCAAGTTCGACCGCGAGGCGCGCGCCGCGGCCCGGCTCTCCCACCCCAACGTGGTCTCGGTCTTCGACCAGGGCCACGAGCAGCTGGACGGCTCGGGGACCGGGCGTCCCTACATCGTGATGGAGTTCGTGGCCGGCACCACGCTGCGCTCGGTGATCTCCCGCGACGCCCCGCTGACCCCGCTGCGCACCCTGGACCTGCTGGACCCCGTGCTCTCCGCGCTGGCCGAGGCCCACGCCCACCACCTGGTGCACCGCGACGTCAAGCCCGAGAACGTGCTGATCTCGGACCGGGGGCAGGTCAAGGTCGCCGACTTCGGGCTGGCCAAGGCCATCAGCGCCCAGACCAACACCGCCACCGCCGGGGTGCTGATCGGCACCGTCTCCTACGTGCCGCCGGAGCTGGTGGTGCACGGCAGCGCCGACACCCGCGCCGACGTCTACAGCTTCGGCATCGTGCTGTTCGAGATGCTGACCGGGCGCAAGCCCCACACCGGCGACTCCCCCTACGAGGTGGTCTTCGCGCACGTCAACAAGGACGTGCCCGCCCCCTCGTCGGTGACCTCGTCCTCCTGGCGGATCTCCCGCGACGCCATCCCGCCCTACCTCGACGTGCTGGTCCGCACCGCCTGCGCCCGCGACCCCGACCGGCGTCCCCGCGACGCCCGGGTGCTGCAGGCGATGCTGCGCCAGAGCCGCGACGCCCTGGTCGCGGGGGTGATGGACGACCCCGATCTCACCGCCCGGATGGCCGACCCGTCCTCGTTCACCGACTCCTCGGTGCCCCCGGTGCCGACGCTCCGCACCCCCAGCTCGCCGCAGTCCCCGCACCTGCTGCCGCCGCCGGAGCCCGCGGACCCGGTCCCGCACGGGCTGGGCGAGCCGGTCGAGGCGCCGTCGCCCTCACGCCGGTTGCGGACCACGGTCAGCGAGTCCGAGATCGTGCCGGTGGCTCCGCCCGCCCCCGCCACCCCCGCGCGTCCGCGGGGCCGACGACGACGCGCCGCAGCGCCCCTGGACGAGGTCTCCCGCCCGCTGCAGGAGCAGTTCGACGCCCGCACCCGGGCCCGACGTCGCCGCGGGATCGTGATCCTGCTGCTGGTGCTGCTGCTGGCCCTCGGCGTGGCCTGGGGCAGCTGGTGGATGGCCTCGGGTCGTTGGACGGCGGTGCCCCCGGTGACCGGGATGTCCCGCGACGACGTCCAGGAGCTGGTGGGCCAGGAGGACCTGGCGGTGGCCTTCCGCGAGGACTGGAGCGAGACCGTCCCGCCCGGTGCGGTGATCACCACCTCCCCCGACCCCGGTGCCCGGGTGCTGCAGGGCAGCCAGGTCCAGGCCGTGCTCTCCCGCGGCCCGGAGCGCCACGGGGTGCCGCCGGTGGTGGGCAGCACCCGCGAGGACGCCCGGCTGGCGCTGACCGAGGCCACGCTGGCCGTCGGTGAGGTGACCGAGGTGTGGCACGAGGAGGTCCCCGCCGGTGTGGTGACCGAGGCGGGCGTGCGGGCCGGGCGGGAGGTCCGGCGCGGGACCGCGGTCGACCTCACCGTCTCCCGGGGCCGTCAGCCGGTCCAGCTGGGCGACCACACCGGGCGCCCGGCGTCCCGCGCCGCCACGGCGCTGGAGGAGGCCGGGCTGCGGGTGGAGCAGCAGCAGGAGCACTCCCGGACCGTGCCCGAGGGCGAGGTCGTCGAGCAGTCCCCGGCGACCGGGACCCGCTACCGCGGTGACACCGTCACCCTGACCGTCTCCCTCGGCCCGCGGATGGTCACCGTGCCCAACGTCCGCAAGATGGGGGTGGCGGCCGCCACCCGCACGCTGGAGGACGCGGGCTTCGAGGTGCGGACCGCCCCGGTGGAGGACAACCACCTCGGGCTGGGCTACGTCGCCGACGCCGACCCGGGGCTGGCCACCGAGGCCCCCGAGGGCTCGACCATCACCCTGTACCTGGTCTGAGCGCGTCCGCCGACGGGGGGCCCGACGCCCTACGCTGTCCCGGTGCCCCAGCCTCGCCTCCCGCAGCTCGCCATGGCGTCGCTGCTGCTGATGGCGGCGATCTGGGGCTCCACCTTCTTCCTGATCAAGGACCTGACCACCCGCGTCCCGGTGACCGACATGCTGGCCCTGCGCTTCGCCCTGGCGGCGGTGGTGCTGGTGCTGGCGCTGCGGGGCCGGCTGAGGCTGACCCGGACCCTGCTCCTGCGCGGTGGCGCCCTCGGTCTGGTCTACGGGGCGGCGCAGCTGCTGCAGACCTTCGGACTCGCCCACACCTCGGCGTCCATCTCCGGCTTCGTCACCGGGCTCTACGTCGTGATGACCCCGCTGCTGGGGTGGCTGCTGCTCCGCCAGCGGGTGGACGGGCTGACCGTGCTGGCGGTGCTGCTGGCCACCGCCGGGCTCGGGGTGCTCTCGCTGCAGGGGTTCACCGTCTCCCTCGGCGCCTCGCTCACCCTGGCCAGCGCCGCCCTCTACGCCCTGCACATCGTCGCGCTCGGACGGTGGAGCACCGGCCCCGACGCACTCACCCTGACCACCGTCCAGGTGGCGGTGGTGGCCCTGGTCTGCGCCCCGCCCGCGCTGGTCGACGGGGTGCAGCTCCCCGCCGGCGGTGCGGACTGGGCCAACCTGCTCTACCTGGCCGTCGTCGCCGGCGCGCTCGCCATGCTGCTGCAGACCTGGGCGCAGTCCCAGGTGCCGGCCACCCGGGCCGCGGTGGTGATGAGCATGGAGCCCGTCTTCGGGGCCCTCTTCGCCGTCGCGCTGGGGGGTGAGTCCTTCACCTGGCGGCTGTCCGTGGGCGGGCTGTCCATCCTGGCCGCGATGTACCTGGTGGAGCTGGGGCCCGTGCTGCGCCGTCGCCGAGGACCGCCTGACCTCCCGGCCGGGCACCCTGGGGAGGTCCTCCCCGAGCCGCTCGAGCCCCGGGGCGGCACCGGAGCAGGAGGAGGCTCGTGAACACCTCGCAGGTGCTCGTCTGGATCGTCATCGGGCTCGTCGTGGTCGCGATCGCGGTGGCGATCGTGCTGGCCGTCCGGCGGCACAAGTGGATCCAGAGCCTCACGGACCGTGGCTGGCGCTTCGTGGACTCGCCCCGGTTGGACTCCGTCATCACGCTGGTGCGCCCACCCTTCGGGCAGGGGTTCACCCGCGAGGTCGACGACCAGGTGGTCGGTGAGGCCGGCCCGGCCCGCACCCCGTTCCAGGTGCTGGAGTACCACGCCGGCTCATTCTCCGACCGGGTCGCCGTGCTCCGGCTGACCCGGCCGCTGCCCGGGCTGTACGTGGCCGGGCAGACGTCCCCGCGGCGCGACGTCATCGCCGCCGCACCGCACCCCCACCCCCGCTGGAGCGTGCTGACCGAGGACCACGCCTTCGCCGACGCGGCCCTGTCCGTGATGGCCGGACCGCTGGAGGAGCTGGCCCGCGTGCTGCCGGTGGACCTCAGCGTCGACGGGCACGACCTCGTCGCCCTGGGTGCCCCGAAGGAGGCCGAGGAGCTGGCCGCCGTGCTCGAGGCGCTCGCGGCGGTGGCGGCCTCGTTGGGCACGCCGGCCCTGGAGGGTTTCCGGACCCCGGAGCCGGAGGCGCGCTTCCGCTTCCACGGCCACCCGGACTGGGTCTACCACGGCGACCGCGACGACATGCTCCGGCTGGTCCGCCACACCACCAACGGCTTCGGGCACCGGGCCGAGCACGTGCTCACCGGCGGTCGGGACGGGCTGGCGTTCATCGCCCTGCGCCACCACTGGAAGACCCAGCGCACGGTCACCAGCACCGACAGCGAGGGTCGCACCACCACCCGCACCGTGACCGACCACCACTCCGAGGACCTGTGCGAGGTCGCGCTGCCGGCGGTGTGCCCGCTGCTGTCGGTCGGCGGCGGGGGCTGGTTCCGTCCGGGTGAGAAGATCCACTTCGAGTCCGAGGCGTTCAACGACAGCCTCGAGGTCCGCAGCACGGCCCCCCGCTTCGCCCACGACGTGATCCACCCACGGCAGATCGAGTACCTGATGGCCCGCCGTCCGCCGGCGTTCACCATCGAGGGACAGGTGCTGCGGATCAGCTCCGACCACGACACGGTCTGGCTGGGTCGGGCCCTGGAGTCGGTGACCGGCTTCCTCGCCCGCGTCCCGGGCTGGGTCTGGAAGGACCTCGGGCTGCCCGTCGAGCCGGCGTTCACCCGGCCCGAGCTGGGCTGAGCCCGCGGCTCAGAACGTCCGCGGCTGCCCGTCGGCCAGGTCGAGCACCTCCGAGGGGGTCATCTCGGCGTAGCGGCCCAGCAGCATCCCGCGACCGACCTGGTTCAGCAGCCCGTCGTGGATCGGGAAGGCCTGCGGGGCGGCGACGGCCCGCATGAAGTCGACGTGCTCCTTCATCGCCGCCCACGGGGCGTGGGTGGGGACGGCCAGCACGTCCACCCCCGACGGGACGGCAGCCAGGGAGTCACCGGGGTGGAACAGCGTCGGCTGCCCCTCCGCCCGGAGCAGCAGGCCGACGTTGCCGATCATCGGGATGTCGCGGTGGATCACCGCGTGCTCCCCGCCCACGGCCTCGATCCCGATCGCGCCGACCGCGTGGGTGCTGCCCGCCGGCAGCGGGGTGACGCGGGACTCCTCCACCCCCAGGTCGACCGCCGCCGGGACCCCCGGCTCGGTCAGCACCCGGGCGCCGGGGTTGGCCGTCAGCAGGGCGGGGACCCGGGCCGCGTCCACGTGGTCGGGGTGCAGGTGCGTGAACAGCACCGCGTCCAGGTCGGTCAGCCCGTGCCAGCCGGTGGAGAAGGCGCCCGGGTCGATGAGCAGCCGGGTGCCCTCGACCTCGACCAGCACGGCGGAGTGTCCGAGGTGGGTGATCTGCATGCGTCCCAACCTATGCCTCCGGCCGGTGGCCGGGGGCGGGTACGGGGTAGGGAGGTGTCCGTGACGAGGATCGGGATCTCCGGGTGGCGCTACGCCGGCTGGCGCGGCTCCTTCTACCCGACGGGGCTGCCCCAGCGGCTCGAGCTGACCCACGCCGCCGAGCGCCTCAGCAGCGTCGAGGTCAACGGCACCTTCTACTCGCTGCAGCGGCCGAGCAGCTTCGCGGCCTGGCGGGAGCAGGTGCCCGACGGCTTCCGCTTCGCGGTCAAGGGCGGCCGGTTCATCACCCACCTCAAGCGGCTCCGCGACGTCGAGGCCCCGCTGGCCAACTTCCTGGCCTCCGGGGTGCTGCGGCTGGGCCCGACCCTGGGTCCGGTGCTGTGGCAGCTGCCGGCCACGGTCCCCTTCGAGCCCGACGTCCTCGAGCACTTCCTGCAGCGGCTCCCCCGCGACCACGGCGAGGCCGCGGCGCTGGCCGCCGGCCACGACGGGCGGATCAGCGGGGACCGGGTCTGGACCACCGCCGAGGACCCCGGCCAGCCGGTGCGGCACGCCCTGGAGCCCCGCTCGGAGACCTTCCGCGACCCGGCCTTCCTGGACCTCGCCCGCCGGTACCGGGTGGCGGTGGTGGTCTCGGACAGCGCGGGACGCTGGCCGGTGTTCGAGGACACCACCACCGACCTGGTCTACGTCCGGCTGCACGGCGACACCGAGCTCTACGCCAGCGGGTACTCCGACCAGGCGCTGGACCGGTGGGCCGAGCGGATCCGACGCTGGGAGTCCGAGGCCGGTGCGGAGGCGTGGGTGTACTTCGACAACGACGCCAAGGGCCACGCCCCCTTCGACGCCCTCAGGCTGCGCGAGCGGCTCGGCTGAGCACCTCGCCGAGGACGACCCCGGCCGAGCGGCACTGCTCGAGGGTGACGTCGCGGTGGGTCACCGCGCGGACGGTCCGGGGTCCGACGGCGGACAGCACGACCCCCCGCTCCAGCGCGGCCGCCACCACCTCGCGGGCCGGGACGGTGCCGCTGGAGACGGCCACGATGTTGGTCTCGACCCGGCCCGGGTCCAGCGCGGCGGGAGCGCGGTCGGCGACCTCCTCGGCCAGCGCGCGGGCGGCCTCGTGGTCGGCGGCCAGCGAGGGGAGGTGGTGGTCCAGGGCGTGCAGGCACGCCGCGGCCAGGATCCCGGCCTGCCGCCAGCCGCCGCCGAGGCGCTTGCGCCACACCCGGGCCCGGGCGACCACGTCGGCCGAGCCGACCAGGACCGAGCCGACCGGTGCCCCCATGCCCTTGGAGAAGCAGACGCTGACGGTGTCGAAGAGCCGGCCGTAGGTCTCCAGCGGGACGCCGGTGGCCACGGCGGCGTTCCACAGCCGGGCGCCGTCCAGGTGGCGGCCGATGCCGAGCTCGGCGGCCCGGTCGGTGACCTCGCGCAGGTGGTCCAGCGGCTGCACGGTCCCGCCGCCGAAGTTGTGGGTGTTCTCCAGCGCGATGGCGCCGGTGCTGACCAGGTACGGGCCGGCGTCGGGTGACAGCAGCGCCTCGATCCGCTCCAGGCTGGAGATGCCCCGCTCGCTGGGCCAGGTGCGCATGGTCAGCCCGTGCACCGCGGCGTGGGCCCCCATCTCGGCCCGGGCCACGTGGGCCTCGACGTCGCAGAGGACCTCCTGCCCCGGCTCCACCAGCGCCCGCACCCCGAGCAGGTTCGACAGCGACCCGGTGGCGCAGTAGAGAGCAGCCTCGTGACCGAGCAGCGCGGCGGTGCGTCGCTCCAGCTCGTGGACGGTGGGGTCCTCGTCGTAGACGTCGTCCCCCACGGGGGCGGCCAGCATCGCCTGCCGCATCGCCTCGGTGGGCCGGGTCAGGGTGTCGCTGCGCAGGTCGGTGCGGTCGGGCTGGTCGGGCACGGAGCTCCTCGGAGAGGTGGACGTCGTCCCGGCCAGTCTAGGCAGGGGCCACCCCGGCGGCGGCCGCGTGGACGTCGTCGTACGGGCTCGTCGTCGCGGCGGTGCTCGGCGTCGGCCGACGGCCGCGTGGCCGCTTCGCCGACCTGCTGATCGCCGCCACCGCCCACGCCCACGGTCTCGACCTGTACACCCGCAACGGTGACGACCTCGCCGGTCTGGAAGGTCTGCTCACCGTCACGACCCTCTAGAGCGCACGGTGCCGGGCCGACCAGCGGTCAGAAGTTGATCGGGGTGTAGTCCTGCACCGGGTTGACCCGCCGGATCCGGCCGTCGGTCAGCCGCTCGGAGACCTTGAAGGCCAGCTCCAGGGACTGGTTGCGGTTCAGCCGCGGGTCGCAGGCGGTCTCGTAGCGGGTGCCCAGGTCGGCCTCGCCCAGCAGCTCCGCGCCGCCGACGCACTCGGTGACGTCGTCGCCGGTCAGCTCGACGTGCAGACCGCCGGGCCAGGTGCCGAGGCGGTCGTGGACGTCGAAGAAGCCGTCGACCTCCTCCACCACGTCGGAGAAGGCGCGGGTCTTGTAGCCGTTCGCCGCCTCGAAGGTGTTGCCGTGCATCGGGTCGCAGATCCAGCTGACCTTGCGCCCGGAGGCTTCGACGGCCTCGATCACCGGCGGCAGTCCCTCGCGGATCTTCCCGGCGCCGAAGCGGGTGATGAAGGTCAGCCGGCCGGGCTCGCGCTCGGGGTCCAGGGCGTCGGCCAGGGCCAGCGCCTGCTCACCGGTCGTGGTCGGGCCGAGCTTCACCCCGATCGGGTTGCGCACGCTGCGCAGCAGCTCGACGTGCGCGCCGTCGAGCTGGCGGGTCCGCTCCCCGATCCACAGCATGTGACCGGAGACGCCGTAGGGCCGCCCGGTGCGGGAGTCGATCCGGGTCAGCGCCTGCTCGTACTCCAGCAGCAGGGCCTCGTGGGAGGCGAAGAACTCCACCCGGCCGAAGACGTCGTCGTCGATGCCGCAGGCCACCATGAAGGCCAGCGCCCGCTCGATCTCGTCCACCAGGTGCTCGTAGCGCTCGTTCACGCCGGCGGTGCGGACGAAGTCGGAGTTCCAGGTGTGCGCGCTGCGGAGGTGGGCGAACCCGCCGCCGAGCAGCGCCCGGGAGAGGTTGAGGGTGGCGGCGGAGGCGTTGTAGACGTCCAGCAGCCGACGGGGGTCGGGGATCCGGGACTCGGGGGTGAAGTCGAACCCGTTCACCGCGTCCCCGCGGAAGGCAGGCAGGGTGACGTCACCGCGGGTCTCGGTGTCCTTGGAGCGCGGCTTGGCGTACTGCCCGGCGATCCGGCCGATCTTCACGATCGGGACCTGGGCGGCGTAGGTCATCACCACGGCCATGCTGAGCAGGGTGCGGAGCTTCCCCTGGATGTTCGCGGCGGTGACGCCGTCGAAGGTCTCGGCGCAGTCACCGCCCTGCAGCACGAAGGCCTCACCGGCCGCGACCTGGGCCAGGTGGGCGCGCAGGTCGTCGCACTCGCCGGCGAAGACCAGCGGCGGGCGCACCCGCAGCTCGCGCACCACCGCCTCCACCGCGGCCGGATCCGGGTAGGTCGGCTGCTGGGCCGGCTTCAGGGCGTGCAGCTCTGCCAACGTCGGGATCCGCTCAGACACGTCCGACAGGGTACGGCCGCGGCCGACCTCCCCCGACCACGGCCACGGGCTGGACCCGAGCTCAGGCGTCCTCGTGGATCCCGCGCTCGATCGCGTACAGGGCCAGCTCCACCCGGTTGTGCAGCTGGAGCTTGCGGAGCACGTTCTGGACGTGGTTCTGCACGGTGCGGTGGGAGACGAACAGGCTCTCGGCGATCTCGCGGTAGGCCAGCCCCTTGGCCACCAGCCGGAGCACCTCCACCTCGCGGGTGGTCAGCACCGGGCCCTGGTCGTTGTGCTCCTCGGCCCGGCTGACCATCCGCCGGAACTCCCCCAGCACCATCCCGGCCAGACCCGGGGTGAACACCGCGTCCCCCAGGGCGGTGCGCCGGACGCCGTCGAGCAGGTCGTCGGGAGAGGCGGACTTGAGCAGGTAGCCGCGGGCCCCGGCCTTCACCGCCCGCAGCACGTCCTCGCGCTCGCCGCTGGCCGAGATGACCAGCACGTGCAGCCCGGGGAACTCCTTGAGCAGCAGCTCGGTGCAGGTCGCGCCGTCGGGCTCGGGGATCTGCAGGTCCATCACGATGACCTCCGGGCGGGCGGCCCGGGCCCGGCGCAGCGCCTCCGCACCGGAGCCGGCGGTGGCGACGATCTCGAAGCCGTCCTCGGTCAGGTCCGCACCCAGCGCCTCGATCCACATCGGGTGGTCGTCGACGAGCATCACCCGGCGCGGCATGGTGGTCGGCTCAGTCATCGCTGTCCCTCCTCGGGATCCGGAGCTCCCACTCGGTGCCGCGACCGGGGGCGGTGCGCACCGTGGCCACCCCGCCGAGGTCGCTGACCCGACCCCGGATGGAGTGCCGGACCCCGAAGCGGCCGCGCTGGAAGGCCTCGTCCAGCTGGGCGGTGGTGCCCCCGATGCCGTTGTCGCGGATGCTGACCACCACCTCGTGGTCCTCGCGCTCCAGCAGCACCCACGCCTGCGCACCCGGCCCGGCGTGGCGGGCCACGTTGGTGAGGGCCTCGGTCACGGCCTGGTCCACCTCGGCGGCCACGCCGGCGTCCACCAGCACCCGCTCGGCGGGGGTGGAGATGGTCACCGAGGCGGAGGAGTGGCGGTCCAGCATCGCGGCCAGGTCGGCGCGGGTGGTGTCCAGGACGTCCTCGGCGGACAGGTCGGTCTCCTGCAGCAGCCGGCGCAGCTCGACCTCCTGGCTGCGGGCCGCGGTGGCCATCCGCAGGCCGCGGGGGCCGAACGCGGGGGCGTCCCGCTCCACCAGGGCGAGCACCTGCAGCACCCCGTCGTGCACCACCCGCGCCAGCCGGGCCCGCTCCGACATGGCGGCCGCGGTGGCGGTGACGGCGTCGCGCTCGCGGGCCGAGCGGCGCAGGGCGGTGACCAGGTAGCCGACGCCCGCGGTCAGCAGCACGAAACCGATCTTGCCGCCCCAGTTGCGGACGTCGTCGATCTGCATCGCCAGCACGTCGACCAGGGAGACCAGCACCGCCGAGAGCAGACCGGGCAGCCAGTGGCGCCACAGGGTGAGCGCCATCGGTGCGCTGGCGATCCACAGCGCCACCACGGAGAGGCTGCTGTCCAGGTGGGCCGGGCCCAGGACCCAGGGGCCGACGAGGACCAGGGCGAGGGTGACGGCGAGGTCGGCGACCAGCACCCAGGTGCGACGGCGGCTGGGGACGGCGTAGCACCACAGCGCCACGGCCGTCCACGCCGCCACCACCGCCATCACGACCACGAGCCAGCCGGGGTGGGCCGCGTTGCTCAGCCGGGACGCGTCGATGACCAGCACGAACAGCACCGCACCGATGCGGACCACCGCGTAGCCGCGGAAGATCTCCGGGACCTCGATCACCCCGTGCCCCCCGGTGGGGCGCCCGGCTCCCCACCGGGGAGCGGGCCGGTGCCGGGCAGCGTCCTGCGGGCGGCGTAGCGGTCGACGTACTCCTGCCCGCTGAGCTCCATGATCGCGTACATCACCTCGTCGGTGACCGAGCGGAGGACGAAGCGGTCGTCCTCCATCCCCTCGTAGCGGGAGAAGTCCAGCGGGGTGCCGAAGCGGATGATGGGCGAGACGATCCGGCTGACGATCCGCCCCGGCGGGGCGATCACGTCGGTGCCGATGACGGCCGTCGGCACCACCGGGACCCGCGCGGTCAGCGCCAGCCGAGCCACCCCGGTGCGGCCCTTGTAGAGGCGACCGTCCGGGGAGCGGGTGCCCTCGGGGAAGATGCCGAACAGCTCCCCACGGGCCAGCACCCGCAGCCCCGCCTCGAGGGCGCTCTGCGAGGCGGCCCCGCCGGAGCGGTCGACCGGCACCTGCCCGGTGCCGACGAAGAAGCGCCGCTGCGCCCACCCCTTGACCCCGCCGCCGGTGAAGTAGTCGGACTTGGCCACGAAGGTGATCCGGCGCTCGGTGGCGATGGGCATGAACAGCCAGTCCGCGAAGGAGAGGTGGTTGGCCGCCAGCAGGGCCGGACCGTGCCGGGGGATGTTGTGCTCCCCCTCCACCACGGGCCGGAAGACGCGGTTGACCGCCGGGCCGAGCACGGCCCGGATCAGGGTGTAGAGGCCGCGGCCGCCGCCGTCACCGAGACGGCTGACCCCCGCGCCGTGCTCAGGCACCGGAGCTGCCCACCCCGTCCACCGGACCGGCCGGGACGGGCTCGGGAGCCGCGAGGACCGGCACCGGGGGCTTGGTGGTGCCGAGCCCGGGCCGGGCCAGCACCCTGTCGTCCAGCGCCCCCGGCTCCAGCGCCTGCGTCTTCACGCTGGCGGCGTAGACGTCGACGTACTGCTGCCCGGTGAGCTCCTGGATGGCGGCCATGATCTCGTCGGTCACCCAGCGCAGCACCTCGCGGTTCGGCGGCTGACCGCGGTACTCCTCGAAGTCCAGCGGGCGGCCGATCCGCAGACCGGGACGGTGCATCATCGGGATCCCCAGCGGACCGCGGTGGATCTCGGAGCTCACCACGCCGACCGGCAGCACGGCGGCGTGCCCGGCCAGGACCAGGCGGGCCACGCCGGTCTTGCCCTTGTACAGACGCCCGTCCGGGGAGCGGGTGCCCTCGGGGTAGATGCCCAGCACCAGCTGCTCCCGGTCCAGGGAGTCGTTGACCAGGGCGAGGCTGTCCACGCTGCCGCGACCGCCGGAGCGGTCCATCGGGTGCATCCCCACCGTGCGCAGGAACCACGCCACCAGCTTGGCCAGCGGGCCCTTGCCCTCGGTCTCGAACAGCTCGCCCTTGGCCGGGAAGGTCATCTGGCGCGGCAACATCGCCGGGGTGAAGAGGGTGTCGCCCCAGGACACGTGGTTGCTGACCAGGATCACCGGCCCCGAGGTGGGGACGTTCTCCACGCCCTCCATCCAGGGCCGCCACAGCAGCCGGATCAACGGCCGGAACAGCAGCCCTCTGAAGATCGAGTAGGCGTTCACGCAAAACCTCCCTGGTCGCCCGCGATCCTAGTGCCCCGGCTCCCCGGTCGGCGCGGGCGCGGAGCACGAACTAGCATCGCGGTGTGCGAGACGGGAAGCGGCGGGGACGCGAGGTCCCCGGTCAGCACCAGGTGGCGCCCGAGGCGGTGCCCTTCCACGCCGACGGCGACGACGTCGGCGTGCTGCTGTGCCACGGCTTCACCGGGTCGCCGTGGTCGATGCGCCCCTTCGCCGAGGAGCTGGCCCGCGCCGGGCGGACGGTCGCCCTCCCCCGGCTGCCCGGCCACGGCACCCACTGGCGCGAGCTGAACGAGACCACCTGGATGGACTGGTACGCCACGGTGGAGCAGGAGTTCAACGTGCTGCGCCGCAGCTGCCGCCAGGTCTTCGTGGTGGGGCTGAGCATGGGCGGGGCGCTGGCGCTGCGGATCGCCGAGCGCTACGGCGACGACGTGGCGGGGGTGGTGCTGGTGAACCCTGCCGTGCACAGCACCGACCGACGGCTGCTGGCGCTGCCGGTGCTGCGGCGGGTGGTGCCCTCGATGGGCGGGATCGGCAACGACATCAAGAAGGTCGACGTCGTCGAGCACGGCTACGCCCGGACGCCGTTGCGGGCGCTGGTGTCGATGATCGCGCTCTGGCACGACGTCCGCTCCGAGCTGCACCGGGTGCGGCAGCCGCTGCTGCTCTTCCGCTCCGCGACCGACCACGTGGTCGACCCGAGCTCGGCCCGGATCATCGCCGCCGGGGTCTCCTCCGACGACGTGGTCCAGGTGGTGCTGCAACACAGCTACCACGTGGCCACCCTGGACAACGACGCACCCGAGATCTTCCGGCGGACCGCGGAGTTCCTGGCCCAGCACCGGGCCGGGCTGGACGAGCAGGCCGGCTGATGGAGCGCCCCGACCCCGACGCGCGCCAGCCGGCCGACTTCGACCGGGTCTTCGCCGAGATGACCGCCGACTGGCACCCCGAGACCGCCGAGGACCCCCCGCACGACCCGGCACCGAGCCCGTCCTCACCGTCGGCCCCGCCGCCGCGCTCGGCGTGGGCCGAGGACCACCCGCTGTTCCGCCACGTCGAGGAGCCCGTCGCCGAGGAGCAGGACGCGGACCCCGGTCACTTCGACCGGCCCGAGATCGCACCGATCCGCTGGCGCGAGCTGTCCGGGGTGTCGGTGGTCGGGGCGCTCCTGGTGGCCAGCACCGTGGTGGTGCTGCTGCTGGTGCTGGTCGGTGCCCGTTTCCCCGCCGTCGTGGGATACGGGGCGGTGATGGCCTTCGTGGTCGGGTTCGTGCTGCTGATGACCCGGCTGCGGCGCCAGGGCGACGACGAGCCCGGCGGCGGCGCCCGCCTCTGATCAGGGCGCCCGCGGCTGGTGCTACCTGCCGGACTTCGCGGCCTCGATGGTGGCCAGCAGGTCCCGCACGACCGTCTGCACCGGCTCGTTGCGGTACAGCGCGCTCGACAGCTGGCTCTGCAGCTTCTGCGTCTGCTCCGGGGTCAGGTCCGGGCAGCTGATGGCGTCGGCGACGGTGTCGTAGGTGATCTTCATGGCGTGCTCTCCTCCACGGTGGACGTCGAGCTCCTTCCTACCCCAAACCCGGACCACGACCCAGGGCGCCCCGCTCACGCCGGATCCCCGCGGTCGGTCGTCGGGCCCGTGGCCGGTGTCAGCCGGCGAGGCGCTCGGCGCGCAGCTGGCGGCGCGTGCGGCGGGGACGCCACCGGCGGCGCGGCCAGAACCCGCCGGCGCGCACCGGCGGCTGGTCGATGGACTGCCGGGCCAGGTCCGCGGCCCCGATCAGGCCCGCCGAGTTGCCGAGCTCGGCCAGGGCCAGCCGCGCCGGTGGGCGGAAGCCGCGTCCGGTCAAGGTGCGGTCGAAGGCGCGCTGGGCGGGCTCGGTGAGCAGGGTGCCCACCTCGCTGACCCCGCCGCCCACCACGAAGAGCTCGGGGTCGAGGGCGGCGGCGAGGTTGGCCAGGCCGAGTCCGAGCCAGTGCCCGACGTCGCTGATCAGCTCCACGCACATGGGGTCGCCGGCCAGGGCGGCCGCGCTCACGTCGGGCCCGGTGATCCGGTCCGCCGAGCCGACCGCCTCCAGCAGCGCGTGCGCCTGCGGGGAGCGGGCCTCGGCCAGCTGGCGGGCGTCCCGCTCCAGCGCGTTGCCGGAGGAGTACTGCTCCCAGCAGCCGCGGTTCCCGCAGGGGCAGACGTGCCCGCCCGGGACCACCGTCATGTGCCCGAACTCCCCCGCCATCCCGTAGCGGCCGCGGAACATGGCCCCGTTGATCACCACCGCGCCGCCGATGCCCGTGCCGAGGGTGATGCAGACCATCACCGAGGAGTCGCGGCCGGCGCCGAAGCGGTACTCCGCCCAGGCGGCGGCGTTGGCGTCGTTGTCCACCAGCAGCGGCAGGTCCAGGCGACGGCCCAGCCGCTCGCGGATCGGCTCGTTGCGCCAGGCCAGGTGCGGTGAGAAGCGGACCACGGACTGGTCGGTGTCGACCCAGCCGGCCGCACCCACCCCCACCACCCCGACGACGTGGCGGGCGCGGAGCCGTCCGACCACGTCGACGACGGCGTCCTCCACCGCCCCCGGGGAGTGCGTGGGCGTGGGCAGCTGGACCCGCTCCAGCACGGTCCCCTGCTCGTCGACGACCCCGGCCGCGACCTTGGTGCCGCCGATGTCCACCCCGATGGCGAGCACCGGGTCAGGACCCCGTGACGCGTCGCCGCAGGCCCTTGAGGGCACCGTCGACGATCGTCTTCTCGGCCTTGCGGCGCAGCATCCCCAGCACCGGCAGGTCGAGGTCGACGCTGAGGGCGTAGGTCACCTCGGTCCCCGCCCCGCGGGGCCGCAGCCGGTAGGAGCCGTCCATGGCGGTCAGCTTCTGCCCCTCGACCAGGTGCCAGGACACCTGGTCGGCGCCCCACTGGTAGGCCAGCACGTAGGTGTCGCTGAGCAGCGGGTGGCGCAGGCTCATCCGCACCCGGTCCGGACGTCCCTCCGGGTCCGTGCTGAGCACCTCGGCCCCGGCCAGCGAGTCGACCCACTCCGGGTAGGCCGCCACGTCGGCCACGACGGCCATCACCTGCTCGGGCGGGGCCTCGATCTCGATGCTGGCGCTGGTCTGGTTGGCCATCAGGTCTCCTGTGGTGGGGTCGGCGCCGAGCCTAGACCCGTCGTGCCCACCTCGTCGGCCAGGGCGAACAGGGCCGCGCGCCAGCGCCGCCGGACCGCCTCCAGCAGCAGCCGCTGCTGGCGGCGCTGCCAGCGGCCCGGCGCCACCGGTCGCCGGTCGCCGTCGCCGGTCGGGGTGGCGGCGAGCCAGAAGTGGACCTGGACCCCGGCCGGTGCGGCCACCGGCTCCAGCCACCACTCCACCCGCCCCACCAGACGTCCGCTGACCACGGCGCGGACGCCCTCGGTCCCCCGGTCCTCGTAGGGGTGCAGCACCAGCCCGCGGGCCCAGCGCGCCTGGTGGTCCGGGTCGGCCAGCCGCGGCGCCGCCAGCGCGGGCGGCACGGCGAGGAAGGCCTCGGCGTCGACCGTGGCCAGCGGCGGCATCGGGCGGCTCACGGCAGACCGAGCCCGGCGCGCAGCACCGTCCGGCAGCGTTCGGTGGAGAACCGGCGTCCGACGTGGGCGCGCCCGAGGGCTCCCATCCGCCGGCGCCGGTCCGGGTCGGTGAGCAGCTCGAGCAGCCGGTCCGCCCAGGGCCCGGGGCGGTCGGGGTCGAGCACGTGCCCGCTGCGGCCGTCCAGCACGGTCTCCGGTGCCCCGCCGGACCGACCGACCAGCACCGGCAGACCGGTGGCGGCGGCCTCGGCGAGCACCAGACCCAGGCCTTCCGGACTGAGCCCCGCCCAGCGGGTGCGCACGGGCAGCGCAAAGACGTCGGCGCCCCGCATCAGGTCCGGGACCCCGGCGTGCGGAACGGGGCCGAGCCACCGCGGCGCCCCGGGCCCGCTGCCCAGGTGCCGGCGGGCCCACGCCTCCCAGCCGGCGCGCTGCGGCCCGTCCCCGGCCAGCAGCAGCTGCGGGGCCTCGTCGGCCTCCCAGCGCCGCAGCACCTGCTGCCAGGCCCGCAGCAGCGTGTCGATGCCCTTGCGGTGGACCATCCGGGCGGCGGCGAGGACGGTCGGCGGCCCGGTCCGCGGCACCGGGTCCGGGGTGAACAGGTCGGTGCGCACCGGCGGCGGCAACCGCACCATCCGGGCGGCGGCAGCGGGCCCCAGGGCGGCGGCCAGCGGTCCCCGGGTGGCCTCGGAGACGTAGCCGAGGTGGTCCACGGCGGCCCCGACCCGTCGCAGGGCCGAGCGGGTGCCCGGGACCCGGGACCACCAGACCTCGTGGCCGTGGCTGAGCGCGAGCAGGTGCTCCGCGCCGGCCGCACGCAGGGCCGGCGCCAGCAGGCCCAGCGGCGCGGCGGCGCCGAAGAGCACCCGCGTGGCCCCGGTGGAGCGCAGCAGCGCGACCGCGGCGCGGGCGGTCGCCGGGGTGGGCAGCAGGGTGCCGACCGGCCGGCGGTGCACCGGGTGCGGGACCCGCACCCCGGCCTGCTCGGGGTGGGCCGAGGTCAGCACCGCGACGTCGTGGTCGAGGAGCTCGCAGGCGGTGGCGACGAAGGACTCGATGCCGCCGATGCGGGGCGGGTAGTCGTTGGTGACCACCAGGGTCGTGGTGCTCATCGCAGTGCCGGCACCTCACGACCGGCGGCCAGGTCCTCCAGCGCCGCGGCGACCTCGCGCTCCAGCTCCCCGCTCGGGACGTCCGCGGCGGCCAGCACGTCGGCCACGGACCGGCCGTCGGCGGTGGCCGCGACGACGTCCAGCGCGCCCGCGTGCCCGAGCCGCTGCCGCAGCAGCTCCACGGCCACCCACGAGCAGAGGTACGCCGCGTACGGCTCCTCCCGCAGCTGCTCGTCGGTGGGCAGCGGGCCCACCTCGGCAGCGGCGGCCGCCTGCTCGCGGCTGGTGCCCAGCAGCTCCGGCTGGGCTTTCCGGGCCACGGACTCAGCCAGCCCCTCCACCAGCCAGCGGGGTGAGCCGTTGCCCGGGGACGCCGTCCGCACGTGCACGAGCTCGTGGGTCAGCAGGAACACCCAGGACTCCTCGCTCAGACCGGCGGCCGGGTCGACCAGCACCGGCAGCGCTCCCCCGACGTCGACCAGGGTCACCGCGGCGGCACCCTCCAGCAGGGCCGCGGACCCGGCCACCCGCTCGGCCAGCCGGCGCGACGAGGGCACCTGCACCACCACCGACGGGGGCGGCCCCGTCGGCCGGGCCGCGTCCAGGCCGGCCGCCTCGACCGCGGCCAGGGCCCGCTCGACGCGCTCGCGCCAGAGGTCGGGATCGGGCGAGGCACCGGTCACCACGGTGGCGCCACCCACCTGCTGGACCGTGACGTCCTCGACCCACCAGGACGGGGTGGGCCCGTCGGCGGTGTCCGGGCCGTCCACGGTGCCGGCCAGCCGCGGGGCTCCGTCCTCCACCACCCAGGTGGTCCAGACCACCGCGCGCAGCGTGTCGGCCGCACCCTCGGGCGTCCAGGAGACGGTGGCGGGCGCCACCACGGCGTCAGGCCCGAGCAGGCCCCGGCGCGTCGGCGGGAGGGGCCCGCGCCGGGGACCCAGCTCCCACCGCAGGCTGCCGAGCCGGCCGAGGTCGTCGAAGAGACGGGTCGCGGTGGCGGCGAAGGCCGGGTCGCGGGTGGAGACCTCGGCGTCGAAGGCCGACCGGTCGCCGGCCAGCGCAGCCTCACCCCACCGCTGCAGGGTCTGCTCCACGGCGGCGGGGTCGATCTCCGGACCGGTGCTGCCGTCGGTGGCGGGCACCCCGCCGCAGCCGCCCAGCACGGTCAGCACCAGGAGGGCCAGCACGACCCGTGCGAGCGGGCCCGGGGACGACTCAGCCCCCTCCGCACGGGAGGGGGCTGCAGTCGTGGTGGGGTGCGGGTCAGCCGACCCGGCGGGCACCGGCCACCGGCATCGAGTTCAGCGGCGCGTACCCGATCGGCTTGCCCGGACGGGAGGCGTGCACGATCTGGCCACCCCCCACGTACATGCCGACGTGGGAGATGCCGCCGTAGTAGAAGACCAGGTCACCGGGCTGGAGGTCGGAGACGGAGACCGCCTGGCCGGCTCCGAACTGGGCCTGGGAGGTGCGGGGCAGGCTCACCCCGGCGTTGCGCCACGCCGCCCCGGTCAGACCGGAGCAGTCGTAGGCGCCCGGGCCGGTGGAGCCGTAGCCGTAGGGCTTGCCGATCTGGGCCTTGGCGAAGGCCACCGCGTCGGCGGCCCGGCCGGAACCGCTGCTGACCGTGGTGGGGGAGCTGGAGTCCGCGGCGCTGTCGTCGGAGTCGTCGGACTCCTGCTGACGGGTGGCGGGCTCGTCCGGGGCGGCGGCGTCGGTCTGCTCGGTGTCCGCGGCCTCGGTGTCCGCGGCCTCGGCGGCCTCGGCGGCCTCCTCCTCGGCGGCCTCGGCAGCCTCCTCCTCGGCGGCCTCGGCAGCCTGCGCGGCGGCCTCGGCCTCGCGGCGCTCCTGCTCGGCGATGCGCTGGCGCTCCTCCTCGGTGAGACGCTCCAGGACGGCCTGGGCCTCGGCCAGCCGCTCCTCGGAGGCCTGGCGGGCCTGGGCCATGCTGGCCTCGGAGCCGGCGATCTCGCTCACCTCGGCCTCGGTCGAGCGCTGGAGGTCGGCGAGGTTGGCCTGCTCGGTCTGGAAGGTCTGCAGCGCCGCGTTCTGGGTGTCGTTCACCTTCTCGACGGTCGCGAACTGGCTCATGAAGCCGTCGGAGTCCGGGGACATCAGCAGCCGGGTGGTGGGGTCGAGGTGGCGGCCCTGGTACTGGGCCAGCGCGATGCGGCTGATCTGCCCGCGCATGCCCTCGACCTTGTCCTGCTGCTCCTCGAGCTCGCCCTGCTTGGCGGCGAGACGCTCCTCGGCGTCCTCGAGCCGCTGCTGGGCGGCGGCGTAGTCCTGGTCGAGGGCGGCCGCCTCCATCTCGAGGGTCTCGACCTGCTCGCGCGCCTCGTCCAGCGGGTCGGCGTCGGCCGGGGCCACGGTGAACCCGAGCACCAGGGCCGAAGCAGCAGTCAGAGCGGCGGCCCGAGCCACCACACGTGCGCGAGAGATCACGCAGTTCCCCTTCTCGTCGACGCCTACCGGGTGAGCTGACGGGTTCGGGCAGGAAGGACTGCCCTACGACCTCTCGGTCGATTCACCCCACGAACGTTTGGGTCCCCGGTTCCGGTCCCGCCTCGGTCTGCACCGCGCGGCTCCGGACTCAGCGTGCACCCGGGTGACGATCGGCTCGTCGGAGCCCCGGGTACGCAGGTCACGGTATGACAACGCACGGCCACATACCAAATGGTTGCTGAGTGTTCTCAGGCGGTGTCCAGGTGACCTGGGTCACACACCGGGGCGACGAGCCGCAGCGGGGGCAGCAGACCGGAGCCGGCCAGCGCCGTCAGCGCCTGCCGCTCGGCGTCGTCGAGCACCACGGGCGCCGTCTCCGGGCGCCCCATCAGCACGGTGATCACGCACCCGTCGCAGGCGGGTCCGCGGACGGCACAGGTGTCGCAGTCGATGGTCAAGGAGTCCATGGCGTCCACGATGACCACCCGCACTGACACTTCCGTGCGGGGGCGCCGGCTCCCCGGAACTGTCAGGGGGACTTCCTAGCCTCACCTCCATGCCGCTCGCCGTCCCCGCGACCCAGCCCTCCTTCGAGGAGCTGGGCACCCTGCTGCCCGACGTCACCTTCGTGGTGGTCGACCTCGAGACCACCGGCAGCACCGCCGAGAGCTCCATCACCGAGTTCGGCGCGGTGCGGGTGCGCGGTGGGGTGGTGCAGGGGGAGTTCCAGACGCTGGTCCGCCCGGCCGAGCCGATCCCGGCGCTGGTGGCCGTGCTCACCGGCATCACCAACCAGATGGTCGGCTCCGCCCCGCGGCTGGCCGAGGTGCTGCCGAGCTTCCTGGAGTTCGCCCGCGGCGGGGTGCTGGTGGCGCACAACGCCGGCTTCGACGTCGGCTTCCTGCGTCGGGCCTGCGAGCAGCTGGGCTACCCCTGGCCGGCCCCGCGGGTGCTGGACACGGTGGCGCTGGCCCGCCAGATCCTGCTGCGCGACGAGGTGCCGAACTGCCGGCTCGCCACCCTGGCCTCCCACTTCGCCAGCACCACGACCCCGAACCACCGGGCCCTGAGCGACGCCCGGGCCACCGTGGACGTGCTGCACGGCCTGCTGGAGCGGGTCGGCAACCTCGGGGTGCACACCCTGGAGGACCTGGTCGAGTTCGGCCGCCGGGTGTCCCCCCAGCGCCGGGCCAAGCGGGTCTGGGCCCAGCACCTGCCCGAGGGGCCCGGGGTCTACCTCTTCCACACCGACACCCCCACGCCCTCGGGCTCGGCGCCGCGCCCGCTGCGCGCAGGTCGCGAGGTGCTCTACGTCGGCACCTCCCGCCGGGTGCGGACCCGCGTCCGCAGCTACTTCACCGCCTCGGAGAAGCGACCCCGGATGGAGGAGATGATCCGGGTCTCCAGCGGGGTCGAGGCGATCCCGTGCAGCACCGCGCTGCAGGCGGAGGTGCTCGAGCTGCGTCTGATCGCCGCCCACCGCCCCCGCTACAACAAGCGCTCCAAGCACCCCGAGCGCCAGCTCTGGGTGAAGGTGACGGTGGAGCCCTTCCCCCGGCTGTCGGTGGTGCGGCAGGTGCTCCCCGACGAGGCCACCTACCTCGGCCCCTTCCGCCGCCGCGCCGACGCCGACGAGGCGGTGCTCTGCCTGCAGGACACCCACCCGCTGCGGCAGTGCACCGCCCGGATCCGGCTGGCGCAGGACGGCTCGGCCTGCGCGCTGGCCCAGCTGGGACGCTGCTGCTCCCCCTGCGACGGGTCGGTGAGCCGGGAGGAGTACGCGGGCGTGGTGGCCGGGGTCCGGGCCAGCATGGCCACCGACGTCCGGGCCGTGCTCGACGTCACCGGGCAGCGGCTGCTGCGGCTGGCCCGCCAGCAGCGCTACGAGGAGGCCGGGCAGGTGCGGGACCGGCTGCGGGTGCTGGCCCGGGCGGTCCGGCGCCAGCAGCGGGTGGAGAGCCTGGTGCGGTGCCGGCAGGTGGTCGCGGCCCGGCTGGTCGACGAGGGCTGGGAGATCCACGTGCTGCGCTGGGGCCGGCTCGCGGGCGCGGCGGTGGCCCGACCCGGGGAGGTGCCCCAGGTGGTGGCCCGGGCCGCGGTGGCCACCGCGGAGACGGTCAGCCCGCCCACCCCGGCTGCGCCGGCGGCCAGCACCGAGGAGGTGGAGCGGGTGGCCAGCTGGATGGAGCAGCCGGGGGTCCGGCTGATCGAGATGGATGGTGAGTGGAGCTGGCCGCTGCACGCCGTGGCCCCCTCCGACCGGCTCCCCCTGGACGTCTGACCCGCCACCCCTAGGATCGGCCCATGATCACCGCGATTGTCTTCGTCGAGGCCGAGGTGGCCCGGATCCCCGAGGTCGCCGAGGAGATCGCCTCGCTGCCGGGCATCACCGAGGTGTACTCGGTGACGGGCTCGATCGACCTGATCGCGGTGCTCCGCGTCCGCTCCCACGAGGAGGTGGCCACCCTGGTGGCCGACCGGCTCAACAAGGTGCCCGGGATCCTCGACACCGAGACCCACATCGCCTTCCGGGCCTACTCCAGCCACGACCTGGAGGCAGCGTTCTCCCTCGGGGTGGAGTGAGCGTGGTCTCCCCCGACGCGGTGCGACCCCCGGCGCAGGAGGTACCCCTCCGCACCTCGGCCCGGGCGGGGCTGGCCGCGCTGGCCGCGATCACCCTGCTGGCCTGCCTTCTGACCGGCTGGCTGATGGCCCCGCCCGATCCCGAGCCGCTGCCGGTGGAGCGGCGCGCCACCGGCTGAGGCACGCCCCGACGTCCGTCCCACGGGCGTGTCCCGCCCGGCCGGCGGTCGCACAGGTGAAGCGCCCGGGGGACCGGCAGCGTGGCGAGCCCGGCGAGACGCTCGGGCTCAGCCGACGAGGAACCGGCCGGCGACCAGGAGCACGCCCACCCCGGTCAGACCCAGCAGGCCGAGGACCTGCCGGCGGACCCGGCCCTGGCGCGGTCCCCAGGTCCAGATCAGCCCGACCGCGGCGCCGAAGGCGACGCCACCGAGGATGCCCAGCACCTGACCGGCCACGGCCTGCAGGCCCGAGGACCCGCCGATGCTGAAGATGCCGCCCAGGGCCAGGTTGAAGCCCACCAGGATCGCCAGGAAGACCAGGTCGGGTTTGACGTCCTCGGAGCGGCGGAACTTGAGCGCGGCGTTCATGGCCAGCAGCCCGAGCAACGCGGTCAGACCGCCGAACAGCCCGGCCGCGGGCGGACCGAGGGCGAAGACCACCGCAGCGGCACCGAAGCCCGACAGCAGGTAGGCGGCGATGATCCGCCACCGTCCCACCTCGGCCTCGATGGAGCGGCAGACCAGGAACAGGAAGAGCGCGTTGATCAGGAGGTTGAACAGGCTGCCGGAGGTGAAGGAGTGGGTGACCAGCCGCCACACCTCACCCTGGGCCACCAGCACGTTGACCGAGTACAGCTGCGACTCGATGCCGCTGACCAGGTCGGCCAGACCGACCACGACCTTGACCCCGACCAGGATCGCGGCGGCGGAGTAGGCCGTCAGGGGCCCGCCGGCGCCCCCGAGACGCGCCCCGGTCCGGGTGCGCGGGGTGCGGGCACCCGGCAGGGCGCGCCGGGCGCACCCGGGGCACTGGAACCCCACCGAGGCCTCGACCATGCACTCGTTGCAGATCGGCCGACCGCACCGCTGGCAGGCGATGCCGGTCAACCGGTCGGCGTGCCGGTAGCAGGGCCGGAACGCCGGCTCCTGCACCGGCGGGCGCGTCGTGTCGCTCACCCAGGGCTCAGGAGATCTCGACCGACTCGACGACCACGGGCTCGACGGGACGGTCCATCCGGCCGGTGCGCACCGAGGCGATGGCGTCGACCACGTCGCGGCTGGCCTGGTCGGCCACCTCGCCGAAGATCGTGTGCTTGCGGTTCAGGTGCGGGGTGGGGCCCACGGTGATGAAGAACTGCGAGCCGTTGGTGCCCGGACCGGCGTTGGCCATGGCCAGCAGGTACGGCTTGGAGAAGCTCAGCTCGGGGTGGAACTCGTCGGCGAAGGTGTAGCCCGGGCCGCCGGTGCCGGTGCCCAGCGGGCAGCCGCCCTGGATCATGAACCCGTCGATCACCCGGTGGAAGGTCAGGCCGTCGTAGAAGCGGCCCGTCGTCTTCTCGTCGGTCTCCGGGTCGCGGTACTCCTGGGTGCCGTTCGCCAGGCCCACGAAGTTGGCCACCGTCTTCGGCGCCTGCTGGTCGAAGAGCTCGATGCGGACGTCGCCGAGGTTGGTGTGCAGGGTCGCGGTCTGGCCCACGGGGTGCCTTTCGTCGAGATGGGCGCCGGTCGTGCCGGCGCGGGACGCCGTCCATCCTGTCACGCCCGCTCCAGGGCCGGTGCGCCCGGCGGCGGTGACCGACCGGCCGCTAGGGTGGACGGACTCCAGTGTGGAGAGAACGAACGACCCTTCGGAGGAAACGTGTCACGCAAGAAAGCGAAGGTCTTGCGCGCCGCCGCAGAGACAACTCACACGGCCGCAGAACGTGGAGCCGACGCCGTCGAGAAGGCGGTCGACGCCATCTCCGACTACGTGGACTCGCTGTCCCCGTACGTCGAGGCGGCGGGCGACAGGGTGGGCCCGCTGGCCCAGCAGGCGAAGGCCCGGAGCGCGGCTGCCGCGCACCAGGCCGTGGACGCCCTCGCCCCGGTGCTCAGCGACGCCAGGGAGTTCGTGTCCCCTGCGGTGGAGAGCGCGCGCGGCAAGGTGCAGGACGACCTGCTGCCCCGGCTGAGCGAGGTGCTGGAGCGCGCCGCGGACAGCGACGTCGCCCGCACCGCCACCTCCAGGGGTGCTGCGACCATGGCCGCCCTCAAGGGCGAGCTCGAGCTCCCGCAGCCGAAGAAGGAGAAGAAGGGTGGCGTGGGTCGTGTGATCCGGCGCATCGCCCTGGTCGCCGCCCTGCTCGGGGTCGGCTACGTGGCCTTCAAGAAGTTCTTCGGCCCGAAGGACTCCGGGTGGGAGACCTACCAGCCCAGCGCTCCCTACAGCGGCTCGACCACCACCACCGCCACCCCGGCGGAGAAGCCGGCCGAGCCGGCGGACTCCCAGCCGAGCACCGCGGAGGAGGCGATCGCCGCCGCCACCTCGGAGACCCCCTCCGGCGAGACCCCGGCCGAGTCCGTGGACCGGGTCGACTCCCTCGCGGGTGACGCGGCCGGCCGGTACGGCTCCAACGCCTACGTGGGTGCCGAGCCGCCGGCGGACTTCACCGTCAAGGGCAACGAGCGCTCGATGAAGTACCACACCGTCGAGAGCGGTGGCTACGAGCGCACCATCGCCGACGTCTGGTTCGCCGACGAGGCCGCGGCCGAGGCCGCCGGCTTCACCAAGGCCCAGCGCTGACCGCTGGGTCCAGACCCGCACGCCCCCGGTGACCACGGTCACCGGGGGCGTGCTGCGTCCGGACCCGGAAGATCTTCACGCTCCCGGCTCATGCCCAGGGACCCGGAACGGCTTTCTCCAGTGAGACCACCCACAGGAGGAGCCGATGTCCACGACCACCACCACCTTGCGCAGCCTCGGCGCGGACAGGGACGCCCACTGGGTGCTGGCCACCCCCTTCCGCGCCCACCTGCGTCACCTCAGCCGCAGCACCGGTGTGCCGTGGCGCGCCCTGGCCCTGGCCGCCGGCGTCGAGCCGACCCTGGTGCGGGCCCTGCTGCACGGTCGCGGCGGGCGCCCGCTCAAGCGCCTGCACCCCGAGGCGGCCCGTCGACTGCTGGAGCTGACCCCGCGCTCGGTCGAGGGTCTGCGGCACCGCCGGGTCGTCGCCGGTGAGGTACCGCGGCGCCTGCGCGAGCTCCGGTCGGCGGGGGTGGGCACCGAGGAGCTGGCGGCCTGGCTCCAGGTCCCCCAGCCGGAGGTGCTCGCCCTGCTGGAGGGGCCGCCCGGGTGCTGCACCGAGCTCACGGCACTCTTGGCCGAGGCGTTGTGGAGCGCCCGGGGGCTGGAGCCGGTGGCCGCCTGAGGGGCGAGGGACAGGAGGCGCGCGTGACGGTCTGGCTTGGTGCGACCACCGTGCTGCTGGCGGTCGTCGCGGTGGTGCTGCTGCCGCCGGTGCTGCGTCGGCTGCCCGAGCCGGTGACCACCGACGGCAGCGGCCCCGGCTACGCCCGGCTGGCTCGTCCCTCCACGGTGCTGCTGCACCTGGCCGCGGCCGGTGCGGGCACCGCCGTGGTGCTGCTGGCCGTCCCGGCGCCGTCGTGGCCGCTGTGGTGGCCGCTGCTCACCGCCGGGGTGGCCAGCGCCGTGGTGGACGCCCGCACGACGTGGATCCCGCGGCCGCTGTCGTGGGCCGGCTGGGCGCTGGGCGTGCTCTCGACCGCGGTGGCGCTCGTCGTCGCCCCGCCGCGCGCCGTCCTGGTGGCGGTGCTCGGGGCACTGGCCGCCGGCGCGCTGCTGTGGCTGGTGTGGCGGCTCTCCCGGGGAGGCATCGGCTTCGGCGACGTCCGACTGGCACCCCTGGTGGGGATGGCGGCGGGCTCGATGGGGGAGCTCGGCTGGTGGTGGGGTCTGCTGCTGGGGACGTCGCTGGGCGCCGTGGTCGCGGTGCTGCGCCGGGTGTCGCGTCGCCCCGGGGCGATGCCCTACGGCCCCGCCCTGGTGGCGGGGCCGCTGCTGGCCGCGCTGCTCGGCGCCGGCTGAGGTCAGGGGCCGGCGACGGACCGGGTGGCCTCCACCCAGCGCGCCAGCAGGTCGGCGGCGGCGCCGGAGTCGACCGCGCTCGTCGCCCGCCGCAGCGGCTCCTCCAGCTGGCCGGCCAGGTCGCGGTCGGGGTCGGGGCCGTCGGCGGCCAGCAGGGCGGCGGCGGCGTTCAGCAGCACGATGTCGCGCACCGGTCCGGACTCCCCCGCCACCAGGTCGCGCACCACCTGCGCGTTGACGCCCGCGTCCCCACCGACCAGCGCCTCCGGCGTGCTGCGGGCGAGGCCCAGCGTGCGGGGGTCGAAGTCCACCCGGGCGGACCGGCCGCCGCGGATCAGCCACACGGTGGAGTCGGTGGTGGTGGTGAGCTCGTCCAGGCCGTCGTCGCCGTGGAAGACCAGCCCGGACGTGCCGCGCTCGGCCAGCACGCCGGCCACCAGCCCGGCCATCCGGAGGTCGGCCACCCCGAGGGCCTGCGCGCCCGGGCGCGCCGGGTTGCTCAGCGGGCCGAGGAAGTTGAAGGCGGTGGCCACACCCAGCTCACGGCGCACCGGTCCGGCGTGACGGAGCCCCGGGTGGTAGCGCGGGGCGAAGAGGAAGACGATGCCGACCTCGGTCAGCACCTGCACCTGCTGCTCGGGGCTGAGGTCGAGCACCACCCCCAGCTCCTCGAGCACGTCCGCGGTGCCGCAGGCCGAGCTCGCGGCCCGGTTGCCGTGCTTGGCCACCCGGGCCCCGGCCGCGGCGGCCACCAGCGCGGCCATGGTGGAGACGTTGACCGTGTTGGCCCGGTCCCCACCGCTGCCCACCACGTCGACCAGCCCGCCGCCGAGGTCGATCGGGGTGGCCTCGGCCACCAGGGCCGCCGACAGCCCGGCCAGCTCCTCGACCGTCTCCCCCTTGGCCCGCAGCGCCACCACGAAGCCGGCGACCTGCACGGGCGTGGCCTGGCCGGTGAGGATCTCCCCCATCGCCCAGCGTGCCTGCGCGGCGACGAGGTCACGACCCTGCACCAGGTCGGTGATCAGGGCCGGCCAGGTGGGTGCGGCAGAGGGCGCGGGTCGGCTCATCGGGTCTCCGGTCGGGTGGTGGTCAGGAGCCGGTGCCGGCCAGCGAGGCCCGCAGCAGCCCCGCGGCGACCTCGGGCAGGCGCACCGGGTCCAGCGGGTAGGCCAGCGCGGCGTCCGCGCCCGACCAGGTGGCCAGCCAGGCGTCCTGCTGGCGCGCGACCAGCACCAGCAGCGGCGGGCACTTGGCCACCTCGTCCTTGAGCTGGCGTGCCATGCCGAGCCCACCGGCCGGTGTGGCCTCCCCGTCCAGCACGACCAGGTCCACCCCGCCGGCGTCGACCGCGTTCACCAGCGCGACCTGGGTGGCCACCTCGACCAGCGCCACCGGCGGGAGGTCGACGGCCACCCTGCTGCCGAGGGCGAGCCGGACCTGCTCGCGGGTGGTGCGGTCGTCGGAGTAGACCACGACGCGCAGGGGCGTGGGGGCGGTGCTGCCGGGGTGCGGGTCTGCCATCTGTTCCTCGCCGGGAGTGCGTCGCGGTCGGTCGGGCTGTGCTCGGCATGCTAGCGCCCGCCGGGCACCGTGCCACGGAGGCGTCCGAGCCGGCGGGGGTGGCGTCCACGACGCGTTGTAGGACAGCGCGGGGGGTTCGTCTATGACGCCGCGTAGGAGCAGAGTGGCCATCGTCACCGGATCGTGGCCCCCCGCGGAGTGAAACCGTCGGCGGTTGTTGGCATGATGACCCCGTGGCCACTTCGACATCCTCCCCAGCCGCCGGCGTCCCGCACGGGAGCCTGCACCCGATCGCGCGCTCGCGGCTGACCGGGACGCCGGGTCGACCCGACGCCGTCGCGGTCGGCACCATCGTCTGGCTGGCCTCGGAGCTGCTGTTCTTCGGCGGCCTCTTCGCCGCCTACTTCACGACCCGGAGCGTCACCAACGCCCAGGCCGAGGCCGCCGGCGTGGCGACCAGCGTCTGGGAGCACGGCGCGGGGATGCTCAACGTCGAGTTCGCCATCATCAACACCGCGATCCTGGTGGCCTCCTCGGTCACCTGCCAGCTCGGGGTGAACGCCGTCGAGCACGGCCAGAGCCGGGTCAAGCGCACGGGTCCGCTGTGGAAGATCGGCGGCTGGGGCCTGCGCGAGTGGTTCATGGCCACCTTCGTGATGGGCTCCATCTTCATCGGCGGCCAGGTCTACGAGTACGCGATGCTCTTCTCCGAGGGCCTCACGCTGTCCTCCGACGTCTACGGGTCGGTGTTCTTCCTGGCCACGGGCTTCCACGGGCTGCACGTCACCGGCGGCCTGGTGGCCTTCCTGTTCCTGCTGGGACGCACCTACCTGGCCCGCACCTTCACCCACGAGCAGGCCACCGCCGCCGTCGCCGTGTCGTACTACTGGCACTTCGTCGACGTCGTCTGGATCCTCCTGTTCGCCGTCATCTACTTCCTGCAGTGATGCGTCCGCAGCGCCCCGCAGGCCGGAAACCACGTCACCAGCAGCAGACCAGGAAGGTTGACCCCGTGAAGTTCCTCTCCTCCAGGAGACGCCACAAGGCGGTGAAGCCGCTGCTGCTCGTCGCCGCCCTCTTCCTCATGGGTGGCCTGTACTCCGTCGCGGTCCCCGAGCAGCAGTCCAGCGCCGACACCGGCACCTCGACCCAGGTCGAGGAGGGGCGCCAGCTCTTCGCCGTCGGCTGCGCCTCCTGCCACGGCCTGAACGGCGAGGGCAGCAGCGAGGGCCCGTCCGTGGTCGGCGTGGGTGCCGCCTCGGTGGACTTCCAGGTCGAGACCGGGCGGATGCCGATGGCCCAGCCCGCCGAGCAGGCACCCCAGCACGAGGTCACCTACAGCCGCGAGGAGATCGACGCGCTGGCCGCCTACGTGGCCAGCCTGGGCCCCGGCCCCGAGATCCCCTCCCCCGAGCAGTACGACCCCGCGGGTCTGACCGCCGAGGAGATCGCTGCCGGCGGCGAGCTGTTCCGCACCAACTGCTCGGCCTGCCACAACTTCACCGGCGCCGGTGGCGCACTGCCCAACGGCAAGTACGCCCCCGCCCTGGAGGGCGTCACCCCCAAGCACATCCACGAGGCGCTGCGCACCGGTCCCCAGCAGATGCCCGTCTTCGCCGAGTCCACCATCAGCGACGAGAACGTCCGCCAGATCATCGCCTACCTCGAGACGCTGCAGCAGGAGCCCAGCGGGGGTCTCACCCTCGGCGGCCTCGGCCCGGTGTCGGAGGGTCTGTGGGGCTGGATCATCGGGATCGGTGGCCTGTCCCTGTTCGCCGTCTGGATCGCCTCGAAGGGAGCACGCAGCAAGTGAGCACCGCCGAGAGGTCCACCGAGCTCGACCGCGCAGGAGTCCGCTCCGACGACGAGCGGTACCCCGTCGACAACCCCGGGGTGGAGCACGAACCGCCCCGCTGGACCGACGTCGACACCGACGCCGGCAACGCCGCCTACCGCTTCGTGGTCGGCTGCTTCGCCCTGGTCCCCGTGTTCTCGATCGCCTTCGTGGTGATCTACTTCGCCGTCCCCGAGACCCTCTACATCGACCTCGGGAGCAACCACTACCTGGCCCAGCACGTGCTGCTCGGCTTCACCCTGGGCATGGCGATCCTCCTGGTCGGTGTGGGTGCCGTCCAGTGGGGCCGTCTGCTGATGGTGGACAACGAGATCACCGAGGAGCGCCACACCGCCGCCTCGAGCGCCGAGACGCGCGCCGCTGCCATCGAGATCGTCTACCAGGGCCTCGACGAGTCCGGCCTCCAGCGCCGCAAGCTGATCGGGCGCAGCCTGCTGGGCGCGCTCGGCATCCTCCTGGTGCCGGCGGTCGTGACCCTGGCCGACCTCGGCCCCTGGCCCACCCGCGCCCTGCGCGCGGAGACCATCGAGAAGACCATCTGGGGCCCCGGCGTCCGGCTGGTCAACGACGTGACCTACGAGCCCATCCTGGCCGCGGACCTCGAGATCGGTCAGCTGGTCAACGCCGAGCCCGCGACCATCACCGAGCTGCACGGCCACGAGGTCCTCGTCGAGAAGGCCAAGTCCGCCATCATCGTGGTCCGGATGGACCCGAACTCCATCAAGATCCCCGCCTCGCGCACCAGCTGGCAGGTCAACGGGATCCTCTGCTACTCCAAGATCTGCACCCACGTGGGCTGCCCGATCTCGCTGTGGGAGCAGCAGACGCACCACCTGCTCTGCCCCTGCCACCAGTCGACCTTCGACCTCGGCAACTCCGGAGTGGTCGTCTTCGGCCCGGCAGCACGTTCGCTGCCTCAGCTGCCGATCACCACCGACGAGGAGGGCTACCTGATCGCCATCAGCGACTTCACCGTGCCGGTCGGGCCCAGCTACTTCGAGCGGGACTCCCGCAACGACTACCAGGAGGGTGACAGCTGATGGCCAAGCCAGCCACGTTGTCCGAGGAGCGCACGGTCGCGGCCCCGGAGGCCGGACGTACGCCCGGACCGGTGCTCCGCAAGGCAGCCGGTCCGGCCACGTGGGCCGACGAGCGCGTCGGCGCCGCCGGTCTCGGCAAGTTCTTCCTGCGCAAGGTGTTCCCCGACCACTGGTCGTTCCTGCTCGGTGAGATCGCGCTCTACAGCTTCGTCATCCTCCTGGTCACCGGCGTGTTCCTGACCATCTGGTACAAGCCGTCGATGGCCGAGATCGAGTACGAGGGCAGCTACCAGCTCCTCCGCGGGCTGGCCATGTCCGAGGCCTACGAGTCGACGCTTAACATCAGCTTCGACATCCGCGGCGGTCTGCTGATGCGGCAGGTGCACCACTGGTCCGCGACGCTGTTCGTCGCGGCGATGTTCGCCCACATGCTCCGCGTCTTCTTCACCGGCGCGTTCCGCAAGCCCCGTGAGATCAACTGGGTGATCGGTGTGGCCCTGCTGGGGCTGGGGGTGATCGAGGGCTTCGCGGGGTACTCGCTGCCCGACGACCTGCTCTCGGGAACCGGTCTGCGCTTCGTCGACGGCCTGGTCCGGTCGATCCCGGTGATCGGCACCTGGGCGGAGTTCTTCATCTTCGGCGGGGAGTTCCCGGGCACGCTGATCATCAGCCGGCTCTACATGGTGCACATCCTGCTGGTCCCGGGCCTCCTGCTGGCGCTGATCGCCGCGCACCTGGCCCTGCTCGTCTACCACAAGCACACCCACTACCCCGGACCCGGGCGCACCGACAAGAACGTCGTCGGCTACCCGCTGTACCCGGTCTACATGGCCAAGGCCGGTGGCTTCTTCTTCATCGTGTTCGGCGTGACCACCCTGATGGGCGCGTTCATGCAGATCAACCCGGTGTGGAGCTACGGCCCCTACAACCCCTCGCAGGTGACCGCCGGCTCCCAGCCTGACTGGTACATGGGCTGGGTCGAGGGTGCGGTCCGCATCATGCCGGGCTGGGAGTCCCACTGGGGCTCGACCACCTGGTCCTGGAACGTGCTGCTGCCCGGTGTCTTCCTGCTGACCCTGCTGTTCGTCATCCTCGGCGTCTACCCCTGGGTCGAGGCCTGGCTGACCGGGGACAAGCGCGAGCACCACCTGCTCGAGCGGCCGCGCACCAACGCCACCCGCACCGCCTTCGGCGTGGCCGGCATCACCTGCTTCATCATGTTCATGCTGGGTGGCGGCAACGACATCCTGGCCACCCAGTTCCGGCTCTCGCTGAACGCGATCTCGCTGATCCTGAGGGTGGCGGTGTTCGTGGCCCCGGTGCTGGCGTTCATCATCACCAAGCGGATCTGCATCGCGTTGCAGCGGGTCGACCAGGAGCGGCTGCTGCACGGCAGCGAGTCCGGCATCATCAACCGCTCCCCGGTGGGTGGGTACTCCGAGGACCACCTGCCGATCGCCGACGGTGAGGCCTACACCCTCATCTCGCACAACGAGTACCCGGCGCTGGAGGACGAGGAGGGCGTCAGCGAGCGTCAGAAGAAGGCGCGTCGCTGGTTCTACGGCGACAACATGTCCAAGCCCACCCGGGCCGAGCTCGAGGCGGCCGCGCACCACGCAGCCGACCACTCCCTGGAGGGGCATGGGTCGGACGGGCACGAGATCGAGGAGTCCCGGCGGCCGGCGCTGACCGGCGGCAAGGACGGCGACACCGCGCAGGACGACGTCACCACGCAGGACGGTGACGGCGACCAGCGCTGACAGCACTGATGGCCCAGCAGGGGCCCGGGACCACTGGTCCCGGGCCCCTGCTGCGTCCCGGGCGGTGCGGACCAGCCCCTCGTCGGCGGCACCCTCCAGCCCCGTTCCCGGGGCGGGGAACAAGGCCGGTGGTCGGGCCGTTGCAGCGGGCGGACCGACCCGTGAGGGCGGACCGACCCGTGAGGAGGGCGAGATGATGGACGACCTGACCGCCATGAGGTTCGCGATGGCCGAGAGGCGTTTCGCGGAGCGCGACTACCGGGGCGCCGGCGAGCAGCTGGCCCTGGTGGTCGCGCAGAACCCCAGCCACCTGAGCGCGCGGCTGCTGCTGGCCCGCAGCCACTTCCACGCCGCGCTGCTGGAGCCCGCGCGCCGCGAGCTGCAGAACGTCCTGGACCAGGACCCGACCGAGCCCTACGCCCGGCTGATGATGGTCCGGACGCTGGAGCGCCAGGGACGCCGTGACGAGGCCGCCACCCAGCGGCGGCTGGCCGAGGCCATGGGCGTCGAGCTGGTCTGAGGACCGGCGGACCGGGTCCCGACCGCTCAGGCGGTCGGGACCCAGTTCTCTGCCGGGACGACCTCGTCCGGCGTCGGTGGGCCGGGCGGGGTGCCGTCACCGAACGGACGCCCGCCCAGCTCGTCTCGACCGTGCGGGGTGAGGAAGCCGCGGACGTCGGGCCCCTTCGGCACGATCCGGGTCGGGTTGATGTCGGTGTGGGTCAGGTAGTAGTGCTGCTTGATCTGCACGAAGTCGGTGGTGTCACCGAAACCGGGGGTCTGGAACAGGTCCCGGGTGTAGGCCCAGAGCACCGGCATCTCCACCAGCTTCTGGCGGTTGCACTTGAAGTGGCCGTGGTAGACGGCGTCGAAGCGGACCAGGGTGGTGAACAGCCGCACGTCGGCCTCGGTGACCGTGTCCCCCACCAGGTAGCGCCGGGTGCTCAGGTGCTCCTCCAGGTGGTCCAGCCGGGTGAACAGGCGGTCGTAGGCGGTGTCGTAGGCCTGCTGGGAGCCGGCGAACCCGCACCGGTACACCCCGTTGTTCACCTCGGTGAAGTTGCGGTAGGCCATCTCGTCGATCTCGTCCCGCAGGGCCTCGGGGTACAGGTCCGGGGCGCCCTCCCGGTGCAGGTCGCCCCACTCGGTGGAGAGGTCGAGCGTCATCTGCGGGTAGTCGTTGGTGACCAGCTTCCCGGTGGTGACGTCCACCAGGGCCGGCACGGTGATCCCCTTGGGGTAGTCGGGGTCGAGGGCGAGGTAGGCCTCCTGCAGCCGCTCGTAGCCCAGCACCGGGTCCCTGCCCCCGGGATCGAGGTCGAAGGTCCAGCTGCGGGCGTCGTGGGTGGGGCCGCACATCCCCATCGAGATGGCGTCCTCCAGCCCGAGCAGCCGCCGGACGATGACCGCCCGGTTCGCCCACGGGCAGGCACGGGCCACCACGAGGCGGTAGCGCCCGGCCTCGGGGGTGAACCCGTCGGCGCCGTCACGGGTGATCCGGGTCGGCACGTAGTTCGTGTCGCGCTTGAACTCCCCCGCCTCGACGTAGGACCCCTGGGCTGTCTGCTCTGCCATGGTCGCGAGTCTAGGCGGCGCGCTGCTCACCTAGGCTGGGCGGGTGCGCTTCCTGAACGAGCCGACCACCGACCTCACCTACAACGACGTCTTCATGGTGCCCAGCCGCTCCGCGGTGACCTCGCGCCACGACGTCGACCTGACCAGCACCGACGGCACGGCCACGCCGCTGCCCATCGTGGTGGCCAACATGACGGCGGTCTCGGGTCGCCGGATGGCCGAGACGGTGGCCCGCCGCGGCGCGGTGGCGATCATCCCCCAGGACCTGCCCGCCGACGTGGTGGCCGAGGCCGTGACCAAGGTGAAGGCGGCCCCGGTGGCCTTCGACACCCCGGTGCTGGTGGACCCCAGCACCACGGTCGGTGAGACGCTCAGCCTGATCCCCAAGCGGGCCCACGGTCTGGCCGTGGTGGTGCGCGACGGCCGCCCGGTGGGTGTCGTCCGCCCGGACCAGGCCGCCGGGTCGGACCGGTTCGCCCAGGCCCACGAGGTGATGAGCACCGACCTGCTGACCGTGCCCACCTCCACCACCCCGCGCGAGATCTTCGACGCCCTGGCCAGCAGCCACCAGGACGTCGCCGTGGCCGTCGACGACGACGGCGCGCTGGTGGGCGTGATGACCGCCCGCGGCGCCCTCCGCGCGGGCATCTACTCCCCCGCGCTGGACCGGCAGGGACGGCTCCGCGTCGGCGCGGCGGTGGGCATCAACGGCGACGTCGCCGGACGGGCGGAGCAGCTGCTGGCCGCCGGGGTGGACGTGCTGGTGGTCGACACCGCCCACGGCCACCAGGAGAAGATGCTGAGCGCCCTGGCGGCCGTGCACGCGGTGCGCGAGGCCGCGGCCACCGACGGGCACCGGGTGCCGCTGGTGGCCGGGAACGTGGTCACCGCGCAGGGCACCCGGGACCTGATCGAGGCCGGCGCGGACGTCGTCAAGGTCGGCGTCGGCCCGGGTGCGATGTGCACCACCCGGATGCAAACCGGCGTCGGACGCCCGCAGTTCAGCGCCGTGCTCGAGTGCGCCGAGGCGGCCAGGGCGCTGGGCCGCTCGATCTGGGCCGACGGCGGGGTGCGCCACCCCCGCGACATCGCCCTCGCCCTGGCCGCCGGGGCCGGCTCGGTGATGATCGGCTCCTGGTTCGCCGGCACCCACGAGAGCACCGGGGACCTGCTGAGCGACGCCCAGGGCCGCAGCTACAAGGAGTCCTTCGGGATGGCCTCGGCGCGCGCGGTCAAGAACCGCACCAGGAGCGCCTCGGGCTACGACCGCGCGCTGGCCGGCCTGTTCGAGGAGGGCATCTCCTCCTCGCGGATGTACCTCGACCCGGATCGTCCAGGCGTGGAGGACCTGCTGGACTTCATCACCTCCGGCGTCCGCTCCAGCTGCACCTACGTCGGCGCCCGCTCGCTGGCGGAGTTCGCCGAGCTGGCCGTGGTCGGCGTCCAGTCCCGCTCCGGCTACGACGAGGGACGTCCGCTGCACGCCAGCTGGTGAGCCCGCTGCGCTCCCGCGGACGGGCTGGACGCCGCGGGGCGCGTGAGCGGCCAGAACACCCCTGAGGGGTCCCGCACGGGCTGCGTGCGTCCTACAGTGAGCGCATGTGCCGCAACATCCGGACCCTGCACAACTTCGAGCCCCCGGCCTCGTCGGAGGAGGTGCACGCCGCCGCCCTGCAGTACGTCCGCAAGGTGGCCGGCACCACCAAGCCGTCCCAGGCCAACGCCGCGGCCTTCGAACGGGCCGTGCACGAGATCGCCCACATCACCGAGCACCTGCTGGAGGAGCTGACCACCTCGGCACCGGCGAAGAACCGCGAGGAGGAGGCTGCCAAGGCGCGGGCGCGCTCGGCAGCCCGCTACGCCTCCTGACCCCAGGCGGCAGCCGGCGTCACGCGTCCCCGGGGCGTCGAGACGGGGCGACCGCCGCCACGGCGCGGAACCCACCCGGACGCACGACAGCGGGGCACCCCCGAAGGAGTGCCCCGCTGCTGCGTCCGGGTGGTCGGCGCTCAGTGCGCGTAGTCGCCCTTGTAGTACTGGTAGACCCAGCCGGCGATGGCCCACAGACCCAGGCCCATACCGAGGATGGTCAGCCACCAGCCGAAGACCGGGCCGAGGAGGGTGATCATCAGCATCACCGCGCAGACCACCGGCCAGGCGCTCCGCGGCGGGAAGAACCCGAGCTCGCCGGCGCCCTCCACGATGTCGGCCTCGAGCCGGTCCTCCGGACGCTCGTCGTGCTTGAGCGCCGTGACCAGCAGGTAGGCCAGCAGCATGGTCGACAGGCCGAAGGTCAGCACCAGGGCCACCGAGCCGGTGATCTCCAGGCTGAGCACCCAGTAGACCGGGATGACGGCCAGGAAGAACAGCTCCAGGACCACGAAGATCCGCAGCTCCGCGAGCAGGGCCAACGGACCGCCGTCGCTCTTGAGCCCCAGACCGAGGAAGGTCAGGCCGAGCGCCAGCGAGGACAGCCCGGCAGCCAGCACGGCCGGCCACTTCGTCATCTCGGTGCCCAGCACCAGCCACATCACCAGCGACCAGACGATGTAGCCGACACCGAGGACCCCGAACCAGGCGGACTCCTGGACCAGCGGCTTCTTCAGCGCGTCCATCAGCGCTCCTCCCCCTTGGCGTAGGAGTTCGCACCGGGCAGCGTGCTGTCGGGTGACGTCCCCTCGACCCGGTTCTTCAGCTCACCGACACGACCCGCGTCGGCACCGGCGTCGATCAGCTCGTCGGCGTCGGCACCCACCGCGGCGTACTCGGTGAGGGCGATCTCGGGGTGGTGCAGGTCGAAGGCCGGCGAGTCCGAGCGGACCTGCGGGAGCTTCTCGAAGTTGTGCCGCGGCGGCGGGCACGAGGTGGCCCACTCCAGCGAGCGTCCCCAGCCCCAGGGGTCGTCCACGACGACCTTCGGGGCGCGGCGGGTGATCCAGACGTTCCAGATGAAGGGCAGGAACGACAGGGCCAGCACGAAGGAGCCGAAGGTGGAGACCTGGTTGAGGAAGGTCAGGCCCTCCTCGGGACGGTAGTCGGCGTAGCGCCGCGTCATGCCCGCCGCACCCAGCCAGTGCTGGACGAGGAAGGTGACGTGGAAGCCGATCATCGTCATCCAGAAGTGGATCTTGCCCAGCCGCTCGTTGAGCATCTTGCCGGTGAACTTGGGCCACCAGAAGTAGAAGCCGGCGAACGTCGCGAACACGATGGTGCCGAAGAGCACGTAGTGGAAGTGCGCGACCACGAAGTAGGTGTCCGACACCGGGAAGTCCAGCGGCGGGCTGGCCAGGATGATGCCGGTCAGACCACCGAAGAGGAACGTGGTGAGGAAGCCGAAGGCCCACACCATGGGCGTGTCGAACGTGATCGACCCGCCCCAGAGCGTGCCGATCCAGTTGAAGAACTTCACCCCGGTGGGCACCGCGATGAGGAACGTCATGAAGGAGAAGAACGGCAGGTTGACCGCCCCGGTGACGAACATGTGGTGGGCCCACACCGCCATCGACAGCACACCGATGGCCAGGGTGGCGGCGACCAGTCCGACGTAGCCGAAGACCGGCTTGCGGCTGAACACCGGGAGGATCTCGGTGATGATGCCGAAGAACGGCAGCGCCACGATGTAGACCTCGGGGTGGCCGAAGAACCAGAACATGTGCTGCCACAGCAGCGGACCGCCGTTGGCCGCGTCGAACACGTGGGTGCCGAGGTTGCGGTCGCTGAGCAGGACCAGCAGGCCGACACCGAGCACCGGGAAGGCGATGATCGCCAGCATCGAGGTGACCAGGATGTTCCAGGTGAAGATGGGCATCCGGAACATGGTCAGACCGGGCACCCGCATCGTGAAGATGGTGGTGATGAAGTTGACCGAGCCGAGGATCGAGGACAGACCGCTCATGTAGAGCCCGACGATCCAGAGGTCGGCCCCCACCCCCGGGGAGTTCGCGCCGTCGCTGAGCGGGACGTAGGCCGTCCAGCCGAAGCCGGCGCCGCCGTCGGGGCTCAGGAAGCCCGAGCAGGCCACCAGGCCGCCGAGCAGGAAGAGCCAGAAGGAAAAGGCGTTGAGCCGCGGGAACGCGACGTCGGGCGCCCCGATCTGCAGCGGCATGATCGCGTTCGCGAACGCGGAGAACATCGGCGTCGCGAAGAACAGCAGCATGATCGTGCCGTGCATCGTGAAGAACTGGTTGTACCGCTCGTACTGCAGGTACTGCAGACCCGGGAACGCCAGCTCCGCGCGGATGCCCAGCGCCAGCAGCCCGCCGAGTGCGAAGAACACCAGCGACGCGGCGAAGTACATGTTGCCGATCAGCTTGTGGTCGGTGGTGGTCAGGCAGCGCCAGACCATCGCCCCCAGCCGTCGGCTCGCCCGCTCGGGGACGACGGTGGACTCACCAGCCACCCGTTCCGCGACGCTCATTCGCCCTCACCCTCTCCTGACGCCTCGCCCTCCTGGGGCGCGAGCTTGGGAGCAACCACCGTCTGGCTGCCGTAGTTCGTGCCCACGTTGCCGCGGGCCTCGAGGCCCTGGAGGTAGGCCTCGTACTCCTCGGCGCTGACGATGTGCACCTTGAAGATCATCGCCGCGTGGTAGGTGCCGCAGAGCTCGGCGCACTTGCCGATGAACTCGCCCTCCTGCGTGGGCGTCATGGTGAAGCTGTTCGGCTTGCCCGGGATGACGTCCATCTTGAAGTAGAAGGACGGGACCCAGAAGGAGTGGATGACGTCGGGGGAGGTCAGGTTGAAGCGCACCGACTCCCCGACCGGCAGGTACAGGTCGGGCGAGGAGTTGATGGTGCCCGACTCCCAGACGTCGGTGCCGCCGCCCTGGCTGAGGGACTCGCGGTAGTTGAACGTCCAGGACCACTTCTGGCCGACCACGTCGATGGTCCGGGCGGTCTCCAGGGACTCGCCCTGCTGCGCCGAGGCCTCGTCGCCGTCCCAGTTGCCGGCCAGCACCTTGTTCTGGGTCTGGACGGTGAAGACGAAGAGGACACCCACGATCAGCAGCGGGGTGAGGGTGTAGAGGATCTCCATCGGCAGGTTGTAGCGGCTCTGCCGGGGGGCGTCGGTGCCGGAGGCCCGGCGGTGACGGCGGTACCGGATGCCGGCGTAGCCAATCAGGCCCCAGACGAAGACACCGACCGCCAGGGCGGCGATCCAGCTGCCGTTCCAGAAGTCGCCCACGAAGGGGGCCCGGTCGCTGGCCGGTACGGGCATGCCGAGCCGACGCCACTGCTCCGTCGTCTCCGCGCTGCACCCGCTCAGCAGCGTCGCCGTGCCGACCGCGGCCAGGGCGACCCGCGCCCAGCGGCCAGGTCGAGCCGTGCTCCTCAGACCCACGTCACACCCTTCCGTCCTCCGGGTCGGGACCGACCCATCACGCCCGGCAACCCTAACGCACGATCCCGGCCCGGCCACGCCGGGAGCACGGGGTGCGAAGGGAGTCGGGCACCGTCACCCGGCATTCGTCCGCAGGGCCTCCCCCGGACGCGACGACGCCCCCGGACCTGGGGTCCGGGGGCGTCGTCGAGGAGCTCAGTTGAAGCTGTCACCGCAGGCGCAGGAGCCCGTGGCGTTGGGGTTGTCGATGGTGAAGCCCTGCTTCTCGATGGTGTCGACGAAGTCGATGGTGGCCCCCATCAGGTAGGGCGCGCTCATCCGGTCCGTGACGACATTCACACCCGAGAAGTCGGCCCGGACGTCCCCGTCGAGCTCGCGCTCGTCGAAGAAGAGCTGGTAGCGCAGACCCGAGCAGCCGCCGGGCTGGACGGCGATGCGCAGGGCCAGGTCGTCGCGCTCGGCACCGGCCAGCAGCGCACGCACCTTGGTGGCGGCGCCGTCGGTCAGGGCGACACCCTCGGGGGTCTCGGTGGTGGTGGTCCCGGCGTTCACGTCGGTAGTGGTCATGTCACGCTCCGTAGCGGTCGAGGTCGGCTCCGTCTGGGCCAACACGAGTCGATCCGAATCTGTTCCTGCAGTCTACGGCCCCGCGCGGGGCCGGCCAACCGCCGGCACCGTGGACGGCGGGTGGGGTCAACCGGCGAGCTCGGCGTCGCTGGCGGAGAAGGTGTCGCAGGCCCCGACCCCCTGGGACACGCCGCGCTGGAACCAGGTGACCCGCTGCTCGCTGGAGCCGTGCGTCCAGGTCTCGGGCTGGACCTGGCCCTGGGTCTGCTGCTGGATCCGGTCGTCGCCGATGGCCTCGGCGGCGTCGATGGCGTCGCGGAGCTGGTCCTCGGTCACCGGCTCCAGCCGGGTCCGGCCCTGGTCGTCGGTGATGGTGGAGGCGGCGCCCACCCAGGCCCCGGCGTAGCAGTCGGCCTGCAGCTCCAGCCGGACGCCGTCCGAGGTCGGCCCGGTCCGGCTGCGGTCCAGCTGGTCCATGGTGCCGGTGAGCTCCTGGATGTGGTGCCCCCACTCGTGGGCCACGACGTAGAGCTGGGCCAGCGGGCCGGCCGAGGCCCCGAAGCGGGAGCGGAGCTCGTCGTAGAAGGAGGTGTCGATGTAGACCGTCTGGTCCGGCGGGCAGTAGAAGGGGCCGACGGCGCTGGTGGCGTTGCCGCAGCGGGTGCTGACGGACTGGCTGAACAGCACCATCTCCGGCGCGGTGTAGCCGTCCAGCTGGGTGGCCCAGAAGTCGTCCAGCGACGTCGCCGCCGCCTGCATCCGGCAGTCGACGTCGGCGTTGGCGTCCTCGCCGGTGAGGCACCGCTCCAGCGCCTGGTCCTCGACCGGGGCCGGCCCGGCCCCGCCGCCGCCCTGCACCACGCCGGTGAGGTCGACGCCGGTGAGCTGGGAGATCAGCAGCACCACCAGCACGACCCCGATGCTGCCGCCGCCGACCCCCATCCCCACGTTGCGACCGCGCTTGCTGACGCGGCCGCCGCGGATGTCGGAGTCGGGGTTGAACGTCATGGAGGGGAGGCTAGCGGCCGGCCGACGACCCCACCGCCCACGAGCGCCCGACGCGAAGGGCGAGTGCCTCCAGGCCGTCGGGGTCCACCACGGGCTCCTGACCGACCAGCGGGACGGGCCCGAGGGCGTGCGCGGACTCCACACCCATCAGCCGGGTCTCGCGGGCGCCGATCTGCACCGAACCGGCCAGCACCACGCACGGCCGGGACGTCGCCGCGGCCCAGCCGGCCACCGCCTGCACCTCCGGCCCGCCGCGGTGGGCGAAGTCGAACCCGGTGCACGTGGTCACCACGACGTCGGCGGCCGCGACCGTCTGCTGCAGGTGGGCCTCCTCCGCCAGCCAGTCCGTGCCGGTGACCAGCGACCCGCCGAGGGCGAGCACGGCGAAGCCGCAGCCCCCCGCCGCGCCGGCGCCGCGGACGCCGACCACCTCAGGGGCCTGCTCACGGGCGAAGCGCTCGAGCTCGGCGTCCAGCTCGACCAGCAGGGCCTGGTCGGGGGTCGTGGCCGTGGCGTGGCCGCGCAGCGCCGTGGTGCCGCGGAGCCCGAGCAGCGCCGTCGTGGTCTCCCCCGGCGCCACCACCGCCACCAGCCTCGTCCCGGCCAGCCGCTCGCGCGCCGCGCCGAGACCGCCGAGCTCGTCCAGCAGACCCCGCCCGGCGTCGTGGGACCACACCGAGGTCAGGTCCAGCACCACCGAGCGCGGGGCCGGGCGGTCGGCCAGCACCGCCGCGAGGGCCCGTCCCAGCAGGTGGCTCCCCGGACGGTCCTCCAGGGCGGGCGGTGGGCCCGGCGGGGTCTCGGGGGCGACCACGACGCCTCCCCCGGCCCGGGCCGTCACCAGCACCGCGTCGTCGTCGGCCAGCAGGGCGACGTCGGCACGCCACAGGTAGGCGGCGGCCGCGACCAGGTCCGGCCCACCGGCCGCCAGCGGGACCACCACGAGCTCGCTGCCCGGCGCCGCCCGCAGCCAGCCGCGGGCCACCGCACCACCGGCCTCGGCGGCCGCGATCCCGGCCACCCCCGCGCTCGCCACCAGGACCCTCACCCGCCCATCCTCCCACCGCGGCGACGGGACGCGGATCAGCCCGATGAGCCGGCCGGCTCCGACGGGTCCACCCAGGCATGACCCGACACGTCGTGATCGCCCTGCCCACCGCGGACCGCTCCGCCGCGCACACCTTCTACGGCGCGGGCCTCGGCCTGCCCACCCCCGGACCGCTCGCCGATGACGGGGTCCCCGAACCGCTCGAGGTCGAGCTCACCGAGGGCTGTCGGCTGATGCTGGTCCCCACCGGCGGTTTCGGCTGGGTGACCGGCGGGCGCACCGTGGCCGCGCCCGGCACCGTCGAGTGCCTGGTCACCCTCCCCGTGGACGACCCGGAGGGGGTCGACCGCCTGCTCGCGCGGGCCCGCGCGGCCGGGGCCGAGGTGGTGTCGGAACCGGGCCAGCAGCCCTGGGGGTACGCCGCCACGTTCGCCGACCTCGACGGCCACCTGGTCGAGCTGGTCGCGGCGCCCGGCTGATCCCGGGGGCGTCGGAGCGGACGCGACCACCGGCGACGGGGCGGAGGAGGTAGGAAGGACCGGTGACCACCTTCGACCGCGTCCCCGCCCTGACCCGCCCCGACCTCCTGGCCGAGCCGACCCTGCGTGCTCTCCGGTCCCTCGACGCCGACACCGCCGCCCGGTTCGAGGTCGCCGAGATCGACCCCGCCCTGGCCGACACCGAGGCGCTCTGCCGCGCCTTCGACCTGCCGCTGGAGGCCTCGGCCAACTGCGTGCTGGTCACCGGGAAGCGGGCCGGTGAGCTGCGCCCGGCCGCGGTGGTGGTGCAGGCCAGCCGCCGGGCGGACGTCAACGGGGCCGTCCGCCGCCACCTGGACGTCCGCAAGATCAGCTTCACCGCCCACGAGGAGGCGACCAGCGGCTCCGGCATGGAGTACGGCGGGATCACCCCGGTGGGCCTGCCCGGGGACTGGCCGCTGCTGGTGGACGAGGGCGTGGTCGCGGAGGCCGAGGTGGTGATCGGCTCAGGGCTGCGCCGCTCGAAGCTCTTCGTGCCCGGCGCGGTGCTCGGCCGGCTGCCGGGGGCGACGGTGCTGCCGCTGGCCCAGTAGGGCCGGGGACGACGCTGCCGCCGACCCCCGCAGGGGTCGGCGGCAGCCGGGTCTCGTCGGGTGGGACGTGCTCAGCCGGGGATGAGCCCCTCACCGGAGGTGTTGTCGGCCAGCCACTCCCGCACCTCGTGCAGGGTCGCCTCGGCGTCGGGGAGGATCAGGTCGGAGTCGGCCAGGGAGTCGTCGGGGACGGGGGTGCCGACCCGGCGGACCTCGGCCAGCAGCCCGGTCAGGGCCCGGGTGAGCTCGGTCTCGTCACCGCTGTCGACGGCGGTCTCGATCTCCTCGTCGTGGGCGTTGAGGGCCGCGAAGGCGCTCTCGTCCAGCGTCCACTGGCCCTCGTTCAGGATCCGGACGATCATCGCAGCCCCTCCTGCCCGGGAGCCGGCTGGGTGCTCGGTGCCTGGTAGGTCTCGAACCCGCCCTGCTGCTGCGGCCGGGCCTCGCCCTGGGGCGCGTTCTCGATGGCCGGGGCCGACGCGCTGCGGCCGGTGCCGAGCGAGGCCCTCATGGCCGCCAGCTCGTCCTCGACCTGGGAGGTGGAGGCCAGGGCGTCCAGCTCGCGGGTGATGTCGTCGTTCGGGCCGGTGGTGGGGTCGTCCAGCACCCCGCTGGCCAGCAGCTCGTCCATCGCCCCGGCACGGGCCTGCATCTGCGCGGTCTTGTCCTCGGCGCGCTGGATGGCCATGCCGACGTCGCCCATCTCCTCACCGATGCCGCTGAAGGCCTCGTTGATGCGGGTCTGCGCCTCGGCGGCGGAGTAGGTGGCCTTGATGGTCTCCTTGCGGGTCCGGAAGGCGTCGACCTTGGCCTGCAGCCGCTGGCTGGCGCGGACGAGCTTCTCCTCCTCGCCCTGGAGTTGCGCGTGCTGGGTCTGCAGGTCGGACAGCTGCTGGGCGACCCCGTTCTTGCGGGTCAGGGCCTCGCGGGCCAGGTCCTCGCGGTTCGCCTCGAGGGCGCGCTTGGCCTGGACGTTCAGCTTGTCCATCTGGGTGTTCAGCTGGGCCGCCTGCAGCTCGACGCGCTTGCGGCTGGTGGCCACGTCGGCCACACCCCGGCGCACCTTCTGCAGCAGCTCCAGCTGGCGCTGGTAGGAGTAGTCCAGGGTCTCGCGCGGGTCCTCCGCCTTGTCCAGTGCCTTGTCGGCCTTGGCGCGGAAGATGGTGTTCAGGCGCTGAAAGATGCCGCTCATCGGTACAGGGTGTCCTTCCTGGACGGTCGTAGAGATCCCGTGCCGTCCAATGTAGGCGCACAGCCCACCCACCGGCACCCGCCGGGTGTCGGTTTCAGGGCCGTGATTGGGAAATGGGGGTCGAACCCTGAGAGGATGCCCCTACCCCCGAGGCCTTCGGGGGACTGTCGACACGAGGTGAGGCGTGGCACTCTTCCGCCCCTACAAGCACGACCCGCAGCGCAGCGAGGACGGCTCGGAGCAGCCGACGACGACGCCGCGCCTGGACGCATCGGCACCACCGAGCACGAGCAGGCCCGCGGCGGTGCCCATGACGCCGCGCACCAAGAAGGCGCCGCCGCCGGTGACCCCGGCCCCCGCCCCCACCCCCGAGCAGGCGGCCGCCGAGCGCGTCCGCAACGCCCCCAAGGCCCGGCCGACGCCGTCGCGGCGCGAGGCGGAGGCGGCCCGCCGGGAGCGGCTGAACCCGTCGATCAGCAAGAAGGAGGCCCGGCGCCGTGCCGCCGACGCCAACCGGCGGACCCGGATCGCGCAGATGGCGGCCCGGGACAACACCCCGGCCAAGACCCTGATGCGCGACCACGTCGACGCCCGGTTCAGCCTGGGCCAGCTGCTGCTTCCCGCGCTGCTGGTGATCGTGATGTCGACCTTCCTCGGCTCGATCTTCCCGCGCATCGTGCTCTTCTCGACCCTCGCCATGTACCTCTTCATCGCCCTGGTGATCGGGGACTTCGTGCTGATGTGGCGCCGCTACCGCCGCATCGCCGAGGAGCGCGGGATCCCGATCGAGCGTGGCCTGAAGATGTACGGCATGAACCGGATGATCCAGATCCGGCGGATGCGGCTGCCCAAGCCCGTCGTGTCCCGCGGCGACTCCTACTGACGGGTCGGCGGGTGCAGCACGGCTGGCACTGGGTGCCGCACCCCGAGGAGGGGACCCGGCGCGGCTTCGAGGAGGCGGGCGGCACCACCAGCTTCCCCAGCCAGGGGGAGGCGGAGGCCTGGCTCGCGGAGAGCTGGGCGGACCTGGCCGACCTCGGGGTGGACGCGGTGAGCCTCTACGAGGACGACCGGCTGGTCTACGGGCCGATGGGTCTGGCCGCCGGCTGATCCCGCGGCCGGCTCGCTAGTCCGGCTGGTCCAGCCCGAGCACCACGACGTCGACGGCGTTGTCGCCCCAGCACAGCCGGGCCATCGGTCCTGGCCCGTCGGACCAGTGCTCGCTCACCCGCACCGAACGAGCCCGCAGCAGCAGCGCGGAGGCCAGGCCGTGGGAGCGACCGGTCGTGCGGACCAGCAGGAAGGTGCCGTCGGCGAACCCGAGGCGCACGGCGCCGGCGACGGGGGCGGCGCTGACCACCCGGATCGGGACCCCGCGGCGCTGCAGCACGCCGAGCCGGGCCAGCAGCAGCTGCTCGCGGCGGGCGTCCAGCTCGGCGGTGAGGGGGTCCTCCCAGGGGACCAGCGCGTCGAGGGGGTCTGCGCCCAGGGGGTCGGGGGCGCGCCGGGGACGACGACGCAGCCACGCCATCCAGTCCACTCCCCCAGTGTGCGCCGCCCGGACGGCGGCGACCAGGGCGGCCTCAGAGCTCGCGGACGCCGGGCTGCACGAACGGCGGCTTGACCATCGCGAAGGTCTCGCGGCGGTGCCGCACCTGCACCTCGACGTCGCTGCCGACCGGGATCGAGGCGTCCACCAGGGCCAGCGCGATGCCGGTCTTCAGGGTGGGGCTGAAGGTGCCGGAGGTGACGGTGCCGATGACGTCCTCGCCGTCCACCAGGTCCATCCCGGCGCGCGGGATGCCGCGACCGCGGGCCCGGAGGCCGCGCAGGCGTCGGGCCGGACCGGCCTCCTTCTCCGCACGCAGCGCCGCGTGGCCGAGGAACTCCGGCTTGGCCCACCCGACCGCCCAGCCGAGCCCGGCCTGGACGGGGGTGATCTCCGCTGAGATGTCCTGGCCGTGCAGCGGGTAGCCCATCTCGGTGCGCAGCGTGTCCCGGGCGCCCAGCCCGGCGGGCTGGATGCCGTAGGGCTCGCCGGCGGCCAGCACGGCCTCCCAGACGGGCCCGGCGGCCGCGGCCGGCACCACCAGCTCGTAGCCGCGCTCGCCGGTGTACCCGGTGCGGCACACGGTCAGCGAGGTCCCGGCCAGCTCGGCGGTGACGAAGCGCATGTAGTCGTGCCCGACCGGCAGCCCGGCGGTGGCCAGCACCTCGTCCGAGCGCGGACCCTGGACGGCGACCACGACGAGGTCTCGGTGCTGGTCGAGGACCTGCACCCCCTCCGGGGCCAGCGCCTGGAGGGTGGCCACCACGGCCGGGGTGTTGGAGGCGTTGGGGACGAGGAAGACGTCGTCGTCGCCGTGGCGGTAGGCGATCAGGTCGTCCACCACGCCGCCGTCCTCGCGGCACAGCAGCGTGTACTGCGCCTGACCGGCACCGACGCGGTCGAGGTCGTTGGTCAGGCAGCGGTTGAGGAACGCCGCCGCACCCGGGCCGGCGACCCGCACCTTGCCGAGGTGGGAGACGTCGAAGACGCCGACCTGGGAGCGCACCGCGGCGTGCTCGGCCAGCACCCCGCCGCCGGCGTACTCCAGCGGCATGGACCAGCCGCCGAAGGCGGCGAACCGCGCCCCCAGCCGCTCGTGCTGGGCGTGCAGCGGTGACGTCACCAGCTGGTCGTCCGGCTCACCCATCGACAGATCCCCCTCGTGCGTGCGGTCAGGCGAACCTAGCGCACGGGCGCGGAGCACCGGTGCGCCCGCGGCTACCCTGTCGCACGGACCCATCCACGACCCTGAGGAGCACACGTGTCCTGTCCCACCCCCGCCTCGCTGACCTTCTCCACCACCGCCCCCCGCTCCGCCGACGTCGTCGTGCTCGGTCTGGTGGAGGGTGCCGACGGTCCCGAGGTCGTCGGCGCGGACCGGAGCCTGCTGACGTCGTGGAGCAAGCGGCTGGGGCGTGAGCTGATCGAGGTCGCCACCGAGCTCGGCGCCCGCACCAAGGTCGGGCACACCGTGCTGCTCCCCGGCGCCGGCAGCGCCACCCGCGTGATGGTCGTCGGACTCGGCCCGGTGGCCGCGATCCGGCCCGAGGTGGTCCGCCGGGCCAGCGGTGCCGCCCTGCGCGCCGTGGCCGGTCTGGGCGTCGAGGGGGGCGCCAGCGTGGTGCTGGTCCCGCACAGCAAGGACCCCGAGGTCGCCCAGGCCGCGGCCGAGGGCGCCCTGCTCGGCACCTACCGCCACCAGCCGCTGACCTCCGGGGAGCCCGCACCGGTCACGGTCGCCTCGGTCACCGTCGTGGTCGACCTCGGCCGCCAGGCCAAGCCGCTCGCCGACACGGTCCGGGCCACCTGCTCGGCGGTGCTGGCCGCCCGCCACTGGGTGAACCTGCCCCCCAACCTGCTCTACCCCGAGACCTTCGCCGAGGAGGCCCGGACCCTGGCCCGCGGCTCCAAGCTGTCGGTGGAGGTGCTCGACGAGGACGACCTGGTCAAGGGCGGTTACGGCGGCCTGCTCGCCGTCGGCGGCGGCTCCTCCCGCAGCCCCCGGCTGGTGCGCCTGGCCTACCGCCCGCGCGGCGCCACCGCCCACCTGGTGCTCGTCGGCAAGGGCATCACCTTCGACTCCGGCGGTCTCAACCTCAAGCCCGCCGACGGCATGTACACGATGAAGTGCGACATGGCCGGCGCGGCGGCGGTGCTGGCGGCGACCCGCGCGGTGGCCGACCTCGGTCTCAAGGTCAACGTGACCACCTACGCGGCGATGGCGGAGAACCTGCCCTCGGCGACCGCCTACCGCCCCTCGGACGTGCTGACCATGTACGGCGGCACGACGGTGGAGAACGTCAACTCCGACGCCGAGGGGCGGCTGGTGATGGCCGACGCCCTGGCCCGCAGCCAGGCCGACGAGCCGGACCTGGTGATCGACGTGGCCACCCTGACGGGGGCCTGCATGGTGGCGCTCGGTGACCGGATCGCCGGCGTGATGTCCAACGACGACGACGCGGTGGAGCGCGTGCTGGACGCGGCGGAGGTGAGCGGTGAGGAGTTCTGGGCGCTCCCGCTGACCGACCAGTTCCGCGACGACCTGGACTCCAAGGTGGCCGACGTCCGCTCCGGCGGCGGCCGGCTGGGCGGGGCGATGAGCGCCGCGGCGTTCCTGGAGCGGTTCGTGGCCGACGGCACCCCGTGGGCCCACCTGGACATCGCCGGGCCGGCCTTCAACAACGGCTCGCCGTGGGGCCACGTGCCCGAGGGCGGCACCGGTGTGGCCGTGCGCACCCTGGTCGAGGTGGCGCGCTCGCTGGCCTGAGCGGGTCGGGCCGCTGCGGCCGGGTCCGACGACCCGGCCTCAGCGGTCCTTCTGGCTCGAGTTCCAGTCGCGCATCCGCTGGGGGTAGCCCACCACCCCGGCGTCGTAGCCCGGGAGCCCCAGGTGCTCGGCGAAGGAGTGCCCCCAGGACGGGGTGGGGATGCTGCGTCGCGTCCACTCACCGTCGTAGGCCACCAGCAGCAGCGTCGGGCCGGTCACCTTGGTGGCCGGCTCGACCCACGCCTCCACCCCGCGGCGGGAGGTGGCGAACTCCGTCAGGTGCCGGGTGGCCAGGTCGCTGATCGGCGCGGGGCGCCCCGGGGTGGCCGGGCCGCCCGGGCGGCGCCGACGGAGTCTGGAGAGGATGCCCACCCCGCCATTATCACCGCCGGACCCCAGCGGGGCTGGGACGTCGACCGTCCCGGCCGGCGTCCGCCTCCCGGCCGGTCAGGAGGTGCAGAGGCAGAAGGGGTGACCGGCGGGGTCCAGGAGCACCCGGAAGGTCTCCCCCGGCTGGTGCTCGGCCCGGGTCGCCCCGAGCTCGAGGACGGCGGCCTCGGCGGTGTCGAGGTCGTCGACCACCACGTCGAGGTGCATCTGCTGGGGCGGGGACTGCGAGGGCCAGCTCGGCGGGGTGTAGCCCTGCACCTGCTGGAAGCAGAGAACCTGGCCGTGATCGGCCCGCACCTCCGCCCAGTCGCCGGAGCCCTGGACCTCCCAGTCGAGCAGGGCGCCGTAGAAGCGGGCCAGCACGACGGGGTCGGGGCAGTCGAGGACGGTGGTCGGGTAGCGCGCGATCGCCATGACGGGACGCTAGCCCGGCTGTGCCGGGCGTGTCACCCCTCGGGCGTCACCGCCGGGAGCGCCAGCGCGGTGCGCACGACGTCGGGCCCATGACCGAGCGCGAGCACCGGCAGGGCCACCCCCGACACCGCCGCCGTCACCCTCCCTGCCAGGGGACCGCCGCGCAGCCGCGGCCGGGCGAGGTCCGGACGCCCGGCGAGGACCGGGTCCGGACGCCCGGGAGGACCGGTCCGGACGCCCGGGAGGACCGGGTCCGGACGCCCGGCGAGGACCGGGTCCGGGCGCCAGGCCGGCCGCGGGACGTCTCGCGGCCTGCTCCCGGGTCGGCTCACGCCGGGCACGCTACTGGCCACGGGTGCGGCGGGGTCCACCCCGCGGAATAGTCCGGGCCGCTGCGCGTTGAGATGGATGATTGAATCGTCAACCATCAAGGGAGCCCGTCATGCAGTTCGGAATCTTCAGCGTCGGCGACGTCACGCCGGACCCCACCACGGGGCGGGCGCCGAGCGAGGCCGAGCGGATCCAGGCGATGGTCACCATCGCCCTCAAGGCCGAGGAGGTCGGGCTCGACGTCTTCGCCGCCGGAGAGCACCACAACCGGCCCTTCGTCCCCTCCTCCCCCACCACCCTGCTGGGCTGGGTGGCGGCGCGGACCGAGCGGCTGCAGCTGTCCACCGCGACCACGCTGATCACCACCAACGACCCGGTGAAGATCGCCGAGGACTACGCGATGCTGCAGCACCTCAGCGGCGGCCGGGTGGACCTGATGATGGGTCGCGGCAACACCGGCCCGGTCTACCCCTGGTTCGGCAAGGACATCCGGCGCGGCATCGACCTCGCCCTGGAGAACTACGACCTGCTGCGCCGGCTCTGGCGCGAGGACGTCGTGAACTGGGAGGGGCGCTTCCGCACCCCGCTGCAGGGGTTCACCTCGACCCCGCGGCCGCTGGACGACGTGCCGCCCTTCGTGTGGCACGGCTCGATCCGCAGCCCCGAGATCGCCGAGCAGGCCGCCTTCTACGGTGACGGCTTCTTCCACAACAACATCTTCTGGCCGGCCAGCCACACCCGTCAGATGGTGGAGCTGTACCGCGAGCGCTACGAGTCCTACGGGCACGGCCCGGCCGACACGGCCGTCGTCGGGCTCGGCGGGCAGGTGTTCATGCGCGAGAACAGCCAGGACGCGGTGACGGAGTTCCGGCCCTACTTCGACCACGCCCCGGTCTACGGCGGCGGCCCGTCGCTGGAGGAGTTCAGCCGGCAGACCCCGCTCACCGTCGGCAGCCCCGACCAGGTGGTGGAGCGCACGCTCGGCTTCGTCGACTACGCCGGCTCCTACCAGCGCCAGCTCTTCCTGATGGACCACGCCGGCCTGCCGCTCAAGACCGTGCTGGAGCAGCTGGACCTGCTCGGCGAGCGGGTGGTGCCGGTGCTGCGTCGGGAGATGGAGGCCCGTCGTCCCGCCCACGTGCCGTCGGACCCGCCCACCCACGCGTCCCTGCGCGAGGCCGGCAGCCAGCACGCCAACGCCCACGTCCGTCCGCACGAGGAGGCCGCCCGCCGCGCCTCCGACGCCGCCGCGGTCGAGGTCGCCGGGGGTGTCCGGTGACCACCCGCTCGCTGGTGGTGGTCTCCGCCGGGCTCTCGGTGCCCTCCTCGACCAGGCTGCTGGCCGACCGGCTCACCGAGGCGACCCGGCAGGCCCTGGCCCAGGCCGGGGAGGACGTGGTGGTCGAGGTCGTCGAGCTGCGCGAGCTGGCGCACGCGATGACCGACCAGCTGCTCACCGGCGTCCCCGGTGAGCAGCTGGAGCGGGTGCAGAACTCGCTGGCCGCCGCGGACGGGGTGGTGGCGGTGACGCCGATCTTCGCCGCCTCCTACGCCGGTCTGTTCAAGACGTTCATCGACCTGCTGGAGCCCGGTCTGCTGGCCGGGACCCCGGTGCTGCTGGGCGCCACGGCCGGCACCGCGCGGCACTCGCTGGCCCTGGACCAGTCGCTCCGCCCGCTGTTCGGCTACCTGCGGGCCCAGGTGGCCCCGACCGGGGTGGTGGCCGCGACCGACGACTTCGGCTCCGACACCGAGCTCGCCGACCGGATCACCCGGGCCGGGCGCGAGCTGGCCGCCCTGATCGGGCTGGGACGTCCGGTGGCGGTGGAGCCCGAGGCGGTGGCGCCCACCGCCCTGACCCCCTTCGAGCAGCTGCTCGGACGGCGCTGAGCCGTCGCTGCGGGCCGGTGTGCGACGTGGGTGCAGAAGACGTGGTCGCCCAACGGGAACTCCGCCACGGGCAGGCTGGTTCTGCTCGGCGACGGGCGACCCGTCCCCGGTGACGTGCAGAACCGGTCACCCAGCCCGATGGCCTCCCGCCCCGGCGAGCGCCGTCGGGCTCAGCGACCGGTTCTGCGTGACCAGGCCGTGGCCGAGAACGCCGACCCTGGTCAGCCGCCATCCGGCACCATCCCCGGGTGCGCCGGGCTCAAGCTCTGAGGGACCGACGCACCATGAGCTCGCCTGTCGCGGCGGAGTCAGCCAGCGTGGCGACACCCTGGGTGGCACCCCTCCGCAAGGCCCGAGCGCCCTCTCGACGGAGGACGTGCGCAGAACCGGGCCCTCAGCAGACATCTCCGCCTCATGAGGGACTGCTGTCTGCTGAGGGTCCAGTTCTGCACAGCAACGGGCGTCGCCTCCCCCGTGGCGTGCAGAACCGGTCACCAGCCCGACGGTCTCCCGCCCCGGCGAGCGCCGTCGGGCTCAGCGACCGGTTCTGCGTGACCAGAGCGGCCGACCTCCGCGCAGGGCCCGGTCAACCGCGGACGAGCGCGTGCCCTGATCACGGGGCGACCTCGTGACCGGCGACGGTGCTGCAAGCCGTGGGGCCCCGGCTCAAGGCGCTGTGGGCCGACCTCCCGACGACGAGCGCCGCCCGACGGTGGGAGGATCCCTTGCCATGAGCGCCGACACGACCCCCGCCGAGCCCGACCTCGTCGTCCTGGGCGGGGGCAGCGGCGGCTACGCCTGCGCGCTGCGGGCCGCCGAGCTGGGGCTGTCGGTCGTGCTGGTCGAGGCCGCCGAGCTGGGCGGCACCTGCCTGCACCGCGGGTGCATCCCGACCAAGGCCTGGCTGCACTCCGCGGAGGTGGCCGACAGCGTCCGCTCCGCCGAGCGGTTCGGCATCCGGGCCAGCCTGGACGGCGTGGACGTGGCAGGGGTCCGCGGGTACGCCGACGCGGTGGTCGCCCGGCTGCACCAGGGGCTCACCGGTCTGGTCCGCTCCCGCGGCATCGAGGTGGTGCCCGCCTACGGACGCCTGGAGCGCGACGGCGACCGGGTGGCCGTCCGCGCCGGGGACCGGCTGCTGCGCGCCGACCACGTGGTGGTGGCCACCGGGTCGCGATCGCGCACCCTGCCCGGTCTGGAGCCCGACGGGGAGCGCGTCCTGACCAGCGACCACGCCCTCCGGCTGGAGCGGCTGCCGGAGCGGGCCGTCGTGCTGGGCGGGGGCGTGATCGGATGCGAGCTGGCCTCGACCTGGCGCTCGCTGGGGGTCGAGGTGACCGTGGTGGAGGCGCTGGACCGGCTGCTCCCGGCGGAGGAGCCCGAGATCAGCGCGGCGGTGCAGCGGGCCTTCCGCAAGCGCGGCATCGGCCAGCGACTGGGCCGGCCGCTGGAGTCGTGGACGACCACCGCGGACGGCGTCACCGTGACGCTGACCGACGGGGAGACCGTCGAGGCCGACGTGCTGCTGGTCGCGGTGGGGCGCGGCCCGGTGACCGACGACATCGGCGCGGAGGCGGTCGGGCTGCCGCTGGATCGGGGGTTCGTGGTGGTCGACGAGCAGCTGGCCACCCCGCTGCCCGGGGTGTGGGCGGTGGGTGACGTGGTGGCCGGGCTGCAGCTGGCCCACCGGGGCTTCGCCCACGGGATCGCGGTGGCCGAGCAGGTCGCCGTCCGCCGCGGGCTGCTGGAGCGGGCCACACCGGTGGTGGAGGACCACCTGGTCCCCCGGGTCACCTACAGCGACCCGGAGGTCTCCTCGGTCGGGCTGACCACGGCCCAGGCCCGAGAGCGCCACGGCGAGGTCGAGGTGGTGCGCTACGACCTGGCCGGCAACGGACGCAGCCAGATCCTGAGGACGTCGGGGTTCGTGCAGGTGGTGCGGGTGGTCGACGGGCCGGTGGTGGGCATCCACATGGTCGGCGCGCGGGTCAGCGAGCTGGCCGCCGAGGCCCAGCTCGTCGTCGGCTGGGAGGCCTGGCCGGAGGAGGTCGCGGCGCTGGTGCACCCCCACCCGACCCAGTCCGAGGCGCTCGGCGAGGCCCACCTGGCGCTGGCCGGCAAGCCGCTGCACGCGCACGGCTGACCCCTCCGGCGCACCGCGGGGCGCCGTCCGGGGCCGGGAGGGATAGGCTGACCGCCGAAACGCGTCGACGTCGCCCAGGTCCGCTCGGGCCGCGGTGCCACGGCGCGGCGAACGCAGTCGAGCTCCGAAGGGGTCCACACAGATCATGTCGACGTCCGTCCCGCTGCCCGCCCTGGGTGAGAGCGTCACCGAAGGCACCGTCTCCCGCTGGCTGAAGGAGGTGGGCGACACCGTCGAGGCCGACGAGGCACTGCTGGAGGTCTCCACCGACAAGGTCGACACCGAGATCCCCTCCCCCGTCGCCGGCACCCTGCTCGAGATCAAGGTCGCCGAGGACGAGACCGTCGAGGTGGGCGCCGTGCTGGCGATCATCGGCGACGCCGACGAGTCCCCGGACTCCGACGGCGGTTCCGACGCCGGTGAGGCCGAGGCCCCCTCCGAGGACGCGTCCGACGACGGCCAGGACGACGCCTCCGGCGCCCAGCAGACCGGTGCCCGCACCCCCGTCTCCGACGAGGAGGACACCCAGTCCCAGCAGCCGGCCCAGGCCGAGCAGCCCAACGACATGGCCGAGCAGGAGCAGCCGCGGCCCAGCGGGTCCTCCACCGGTGGCGGCGGCACGAACGTCGAGCTCCCCGCCCTGGGTGAGAGCGTCACCGAGGGCACCGTCTCCCGCTGGTTGAAGGCCGTGGGTGACACCGTCGAGGCCGACGAGGCACTGCTGGAGGTCTCCACCGACAAGGTCGACACCGAGATCCCCTCCCCCGTCGCCGGCACCCTGCTCGAGATCAAGGTCGCCGAGGACGAGACCGTCGAGGTCGGCGCCGTGCTGGCCGTCATCGGCGACGCCTCCCAGGCGGGCTCCGGTGACGACGCGGGCGACCAGCCCGAGGCCTCCGGCGGCGACGCCGGCTCGGGCACCGAGGTCGAGGAGCAGGCCGACGCCGGTGACGAGGGCGGCCAGGAGCCGGTCCCCGCCCCCGCCGAGGCCCCGACCCAGACCGCGCCCCGCGAGGCCCCGAAGCAGGAGGAGCCGAAGCAGGAGGCACCCAAGCAGGAGGCCCCGAAGGCCGAGGCGCCGAAGCAGGAGGCCCCGAAGGCCGAGGCCCCCAAGCCCGCCGCCCCCCGCGCCAGCGGTGGCGACGCCGACACCTACGTCACCCCGCTGGTCCGCAAGCTGGCCGCCGAGCACGGGGTGGACCTGTCCTCCCTCAGCGGCACCGGCGTCGGCGGCCGGATCCGCAAGCAGGACGTGCTGGCTGCCGCCGAGGAGGCCAAGAAGGCCGCCGCCGCCCCGGCCGAGCCGGCTCCCGCCGCCACCCCGGCCCCGGCGGCCTCCGCCCCGGCCGTCGAGGTCAGCGAGAAGCGTGGCACCACCGAGAAGATGAGCCGGCTGCGCAAGGTCATCGCCTCCCGGATGGTGGAGTCGCTGCAGGTCTCGGCCCAGCTCACCGCCACCGTCGAGGTCGACCTGACCGCGATCTCCCGGCTCCGGGCCAAGCACAAGGTCGACTTCGCCCGCCGCGAGGGCGCGAAGCTGTCCTACCTGCCCTTCATCACCAAGGCGGTGGCGGAGACCCTCAAGGCCTTCCCCAACGTCAACGCCACCGTCGACACCGAGGCCGGCACGATCAGCTTCCCGAGCGTGGAGAACATCGGCATCGCCGTCGACACCGAGAAGGGCCTGATCGTCCCGGTGATCAAGGGTGCGGGCGACCTCAACCTGGCCGGCATCGCCAAGAAGATCACCGACCTGGCCGACCGGACGCGCAGCAACAAGCTGAGCCCCGACGACCTCAGCGGCGGCACCTTCACGATCACCAACTACGGCTCGACCGGGACCCTGATGGACACCCCGATCATCAACCAGCCGCAGGTGGCGATCCTGGGGACCGGCGCGCTGGTCAAGCGCCCCGTCGTGATCAGCAGCCCCGAGCTGGGCGACACCATCGCGGTGCGGGACATGATGTACCTGTCGATGACCTACGACCACCGCGTGGTCGACGGTGCGGACGCGGGTCGCTTCCTGAGCGCGGTCAAGGCTCGGTTGGAGGCCGGCGACTTCGCCTCCGAGCTCGCCTGAGTCTCTTCGCTCTGACGGCCCCTGGGATCACTCCCGGGGGCCGTCTCTGCGTCTGTGGACGACCGGGAGGCGGGGTCGTCAGCCCTGGCGCTGTGGTCGGGGCGCGTCCGTGCTCCGGGAGGGGGTGTCCCGCCCGGCCGAGCCTCCTCCTCGTTCCTCGGAGGAGTTCGGCACAACGCCCGCCACACCCCGACACCCCCTCCCGGAGCACGGACGCTTGCTGGGCGGGTGGCAGCCGGTGCCCGCTATGGCCTGCACAGGCGGTGTGGGCCCAAGTGCGACGTGTGACCGGGACTACCCGGCAGGACGTCGTACTGGCGCCGGTGTCGGCTCCGGTTGGGCGATGCGGCGGGGCGGACGGGGCGGGGGTGGTGGGTCCCGGCCGTCCGGGAGGGCAGGAGGTGGATGGGCCCGGCCAGCTGGTGGAGTTCGCGGAGCGGCGACGCGGCCGCGCCGAGCCGGAGGGCTGAGCCCCGACGGAGGCGGATGGTGACGGGCAGTGGTGGTGAGGGTCGGCCTCGGGCCCAGCACGACGAGGGTGGAGCCGCTCGAGCGGGGCATTGACCGGCGAGATCCGTCGGGATCGGCTGCCACGGGCGTGCGGCGGCCGAGCCCTGCGACGCGGGTAGGGTCGGGGCGTGATCGACGTGCAGCTGGTCGGCCTGGCCGACACCCCGCCCACCCCGGTGGAGTACACCGAGGCGTGGGAGCTCCAGCGGCGGGTGCACGCGGAGGTGGCGGCGGGGACGCGGCCGCCGACGGTGCTGGTGCTGGAGCACCCGTCGGTCTACACCGCCGGGCGACGGACCGAGCCGCACGAGCGTCCCGCCGACGGCGTCCCTGTGGTCGACGTCGACCGCGGCGGCAAGATCACCTGGCACGGGCCCGGCCAGCTGGTCGGCTACCCGATCGTCCGGCTGCCCGAGGCGGTCAAGGTCGTCGACTACGTCCGGCGGCTGGAGGAGGCCCTGATCCGCGCGCTGGGCGACCTCGGGCTGGACACCGGGCGGGTCCGCGGACGCTCCGGGGTCTGGGTGGCCGCGGACGGCACCCGGCCCGAGCGCAAGGTGGCCGCGATCGGCATCCGGGTGGCCTACGGCACCACCATGCACGGCTTCTCCCTCAACGTGGACCCCGACCTGTCCATGTTCGACACCTTCGTGCCCTGCGGCATCACCGACGCCGGCGTCACCTCGCTGGCCGCCGAGCTCGGCGTGGAGGCCGCGCCGACCCTGCTGGAGGCCGTCGAGGCGGTCCGTCCGCACCTGGAGGAGCTGCTCTCCTTCGCGGCCTACACGTCCTCCCCGGACCTGGCCGAGCAGCCCCCGATCAGCTACGGCCTGAGCGTGGGAGCACGCTGAGCGGCGAGTAGGGTGTCCGGGTGACGATCGCTCCCGAAGGACGCAAGCTGCTCCGCCTCGAGGTACGCAACGCGGCGGTCCCGATCGAGAAGAAGCCGAGCTGGATCAAGACCAGGGCCCGGATGGGGCCGGAGTACACCGCGCTCCAGAAGCTGGTCAAGGACGAGGACCTGCACACCGTCTGCCAGGAGGCCGGCTGCCCCAACATCTTCGAGTGCTGGGAGGACCGCGAGGCCACCTTCCTCATCGGCGGCGACCAGTGCACCCGCCGCTGCGACTTCTGCCAGATCGACACCGGCAAGCCGGCCGACTTCGACGCCGGCGAGCCGCTGCGGGTGGCGGAGTCGGTGCAGAAGATGGGTCTGCGCTACGCCACCGTGACCGGCGTCTGCCGCGACGACCTCCCCGACGAGGGTGCCTGGCTGTACGCCGAGACGATCCGCAAGATCAAGGAGCTCAACCCCGGCACCGGGGTCGAGATGCTGGCCCCCGACTTCACCGGCCACCGCCACCACCTGGAGTCGATCTTCGCCACCCGCCCGGAGGTCTTCGCCCACAACGTCGAGACGGTGCCGCGGATCTTCAAGCGGATCCGTCCGGGGTTCCGCTACGAGCGCTCCCTGGACGTCCTGCGCTGGTCCCGCGAAGCCGGTCTGGTCACCAAGTCCAACCTCATCCTGGGCATGGGCGAGACCCGTGAGGAGGTCTCGGAGGCGCTGCAGCAGCTGCACGACGCCGGCACCGAGATCATCACCATCACCCAGTACCTGCGCCCCAGCCCGCGCCACCACCCGATCGAGCGCTGGGTCACCCCGGCGGAGTTCGACGAGATGGGTGCCGAGGCCCTGGCCATGGGCTACGCCGGCGTGATGAGCGGCCCGCTGGTCCGCTCGTCCTACCGCGCCGGCAGGCTGTACCGTCAGGCCCTCGAGGCCCGTTCCGGGGCCACGCCGCACGACGCACGGACGAGGTGACACCGACGATGGCGAAGGACCCCGACAAGGTCGCGGCCCGACAGCTCAAGCAGGCGGAGAAGGCGCGCAAGCGGGCCAGCACGGACCCGGCCGACATGGGTCGGATGCGGCAGATCCGCGAGGCCTACCGGATCACCCACGAGCACGACCCGAAGCTCCCGTTCCTGCTGGCCGCCGCCTTCGGCATCCCCGCCACCCTCGGCACCGTCGCGGGGATCCTGCTCGAGCAGTGGTTCGCGCTCCCCCTGCTGGGGCTGATGGTCGGCCTGCTGCTGACCATGATCGTGCTGGTGCAGCGCACCAAGCGCGCCACCTACATCCGCTACGCCGGCCAGTCCGGCTCGGCGGAGGTGGCGCTGTCGATGCTGCCGAAGAGGTGGATCTCCTCCCCCGTGGTCACCGCCACCCGCCACCAGGACGTGGTGCACCGCACCCTGGGCCCGGCCGGCATCGTGCTGATCGGCGAGGGCGAGCCCGGACGTCTGCGGGCGCTGCTGGCCAGCGAGCAGAAGAAGCACGAGAACGTCGCCTACGGCGTCCCCGTCACCACGCTGGTGATGGGCGACCGCCAGGGCCAGGTGCCGCTGGCCCAGCTGGCCAAGCACATCCAGAAGCTGCCCAAGGCGATCGAGGCCCACCAGATCACCGAGGTCCGCAACCGCCTCCGCGCCCTGGACGCCGTCCGTCCCAAGGTGCCGATGCCCAAGGGCCCCGTCCCCACCTCCATGCGCGGTGCCCGCCAGGGCCTGCGCGGCCGCTGACCCACCCCTCGCAGGAGAGCCATGACCGAGAAGTCCCCTGAGCAGCAGCCTGCCCAGCCCATCGCAAACATCGGCGTCGTCGGGCTGGCGGTGATGGGCTCCAACCTGGCCCGCAACCTCGCCAGCCGCGAGGGCAACGTGGTGGCGGTGACCAACCGCACCGACGCCAAGGTGGACCGCCTGATCGAGGACCACCCCGAGGCCGGGTTCGTGCCGTCCTACTCCATCACCGACTTCGCCGCCTCGCTGACCACCCCGCGCACCGCGATCGTCATGGTCAAGGCCGGCCGCGGCACCGACGCCGTGATCGACGAGCTGTGCGAGGTCTTCGAGCCCGGCGACATCATCGTCGACGGCGGCAACGCCCTGTTCACCGACACCATCCGCCGCGAGGCGGCCGTGCGGGCCAAGGGCATCAACTTCGTCGGCTGCGGCATCTCCGGCGGTGAGGAGGGGGCGCTCAACGGGCCGTCCCTGATGCCCGGTGGCAGCGCCGCGGCCTGGCAGACCCTCGGCCCGATCCTGGAGAGCATCGCCGCGGTGGCCCAGGGCGAGCCCTGCGTCACCCACGTCGGCACCGACGGCGCCGGCCACTTCGTCAAGATGGTGCACAACGGCATCGAGTACGCCGACATGCAGCTCATCGCGGAGTCCTACGACCTGCTCCGCCGGGTGCTGGGCCAGACCCCGGCCGAGGCCGCGGACACCTTCGCGGACTGGAACACCGGGGACCTGGAGTCCTACCTGATCGAGATCACCGCCGAGGTGCTGCGCCACGTCGACGCCGACAGCGGACAGCCGCTGGTCGACGTGGTGCTCGACGCCGCCGGCGCCAAGGGCACCGGCTCCTGGACGGTGCAGACCGCCCTCGACCTCGGCGTCCCGGTCTCCGGCATCGCCGAGGCCGTCTTCGCCCGCAGCCTGTCCTCCCAGACCGACGTCCGCGCCGCCTGCCGCGACCTGCCCGGCCCCTCCTCCGCCCCCGCGCTGGAGGACCCGGCCGGCTTCGTGGAGGACGTCCGGCTCGCGCTCTACGCCTCCAAGGTGCTGGCCTACGCCCAGGGCTTCGACGAGATCACCGCCGGGGCCCGCACCTACGGCTGGGACATCGACCGCGGTGAGGTGGCCCGCATCTGGCGCGCCGGCTGCATCATCCGGGCCCGCTTCCTGGACCGCATCACCGAGGCCTACCGCGACCAGCCCGACCTGGTGTCGCTGCTGGTCGCGCCGGTCTTCGTCGAGGTGCTGGAGGCCGCCCAGCAGGCCTGGCGCCGGGTGGTCTCGGTGGCCGTCGCCGCCGGGGTGCCGGTGCCCGGCTTCGCCGCCGCCCTGGCCCACTACGACGCGCTCCGCTCCGAGCGGCTCCCCGCCGCACTGATCCAGGCCCAGCGCGACTTCTTCGGCGCCCACACCTACCGCCGGATCGACCGCGAGGGCACCTTCCACACCCTCTGGTCCGGCGACCGGTCCGAGATCTCGGCGGAGGACACGCACTGAACCTCCTGAACGCGTCGGCGATCAGCAAGGGCTACGGCACCCGCACCCTGCTCGACCGGGTCAGCCTCGGCCTCACCGCCGGGGACGTCATCGGCGTGGTCGGGCGCAACGGCGACGGCAAGTCCACCCTGCTCAACATCCTGACCGGGCGCGACGAGCCGGACGCCGGCGCGGTGACGCGCACCGGCACGGTCTCCATCGGGCACCTGCACCAGGCCGACGACTTCGCCCCCGAGGCCTCGGTCCGCGACATCATCGTCGACGGGCAGCCGGACCACGTCTGGGCCGCCGACGCCACCATGCGGGCGATCGTCCAGCAGCTGCTGGCCGAGATCGACCTCGACGCCCCGGTGGCCCGGCTCAGCGGCGGTGAGCGCCGCCGCACCGCACTGGTGCAGCTGATGCTGGCCGGGCACGACCTGGTGGTGCTCGACGAGCCGACCAACCACCTGGACGTGGAGGCGGTGGCCTGGCTGGCCGAGCACCTCCGCGCCCTGGCCGCCCGCGGCACCGCGATGCTGGTGGTCTCCCACGACCGCTGGTTCCTCGACGCCGTCTGCACCCGGATCTGGGAGGTCCACGACGGCACGGTGGACGCCTACGAGGGCGGGTACGCCGCCTACGTGCTGGCCCGTGCGGAGCGGGCCCGGCAGGCGGCCAGCAGCGAGGAGCGGCGGCAGAACCTGCTGCGCAAGGAGCTGGCCTGGCTGCGGCGCGGGCCGCCGGCGCGGACGTCCAAGCCGCAGTTCCGGATCGACGCCGCCAACGCCCTGATCGCCGACGTGCCGCCCGCCCGGGACCGGCTGCAGCTGGAGCAGTTCGCCCTCAGCCGGCTCGGCAAGGACGTCATCGACCTGCATGCGGTCGACCTGACGCTGCCGCCCCGCCCGGGTGAGCAGCAGCCGCCGCGGGTGCTGCTGGACGACCTGAGCTGGTCCATCGGGCCCGGGCAGCGGATCGGGCTGGTCGGGGTCAACGGCGCCGGCAAGTCGACCCTGCTGCGGCTGATGGCCGGGGAGCAGCAGCCCGACAGCGGCACGGTCAAGCGTGGCCGCACCGTCCAGCTGGCCCACCTCACCCAGGACGTCACCGCCACCGACCCCGACGACCGGGTGCTGGACGCGGTCAGCCGGATCCGCCGGCGCACCGTCACCGCCGGCGGCAGGGAGATCTCCACCACCTCGCTGCTGGAGGACTTCGGCTTCACCGGGGACAAGCTGGTCACCCGGGTCGGTGAGCTCTCCGGCGGGGAGCGGCGACGGCTGCAGCTGCTGCGGCTGCTGCTGGCCGAGCCCAACGTGCTGCTGCTGGACGAGCCCACCAACGACCTGGACATCGACACCCTCAACGTGGTCGAGGACCACCTCGACTCCTGGCCGGGCACGCTGCTGGTGGTCTCCCACGACCGCTACTTCCTGGAGCGGGTCTGCGACGTCACCTACGCGCTGATGGGCGACGGCCGCTGCGTGCTGCTCCCCGGCGGTGTCGACCAGTACCTCGAGCACCGCCGGGCCTCCAGCGGCGGCTCCCCCGCGACCGGCAGCGGGACCTCCGCCACCACGGCTCCGACCGGCCCCAGCGCGGCCGAGCGGCGCCAGGCCGGCAAGGACCTGGCCCGGATCGAGGGCCAGCTCACCAAGGCCCAGCAGCAGATCGAGCGGCTGCACGCCCAGATGGGCGAGGCCGCCAGCGACTACCCGCGGCTGGCCGCGCTGACCACCGATCTGCAGGCCGCCGAGGCCCGCGTGGCCGAGCTCGAGGAGTCCTGGCTGGAGGCCGCCGAGGCGGTCGGCTGACCCCGGACCGCACCGCTGCGGGGCGCGGACCCACGACCACCGGACCCGCCCGGTGCGCACCAGGCGGCATCGGGTAGATGTAGCACCAGACGGCCCCGACGGGGCACCCGGCGACGCCGGGCAGGTGAGGACCCCGGTCCTCGGACGAGAAGGAGCAACATGACCGACAGCACCCTTGAGCCCGACACCGAGGGTCCCGCCGACGGCGGTGCCGCCGGCACCCCGGGCGTCTCCGACGGCGGCGCGGACGGCGGTGCCGACTCCGGCGCCGAGGGCCCCGCTGACGGCGGCGCCGAGGGCACCCCGGGCGTCTCCGACGGTGGCGCGGACGGTGGCGCCGACTCCGGCGCCGAGGGCCCCGCTGACGGCGGCGCCGAGGGCACCCCGGGCGTGGCCGACGGCGGTGCCGACGGTGGCGCGGACTCCAGCCTCTGACGGCTGGTCCCCCTCCCTTGACCCAGCAGCAGCAGACCCAGGACCCCGCCCTCACCGAGGGCGGGGTCCTGGGCTCCCTGGTCGACGTCCACCCCGAGGAGTTCGCCTCTGCCCACTGGGCGCAGCGTCCCCTGGTCAGCCGGGGTCGCGACCTCGGCGGCGACCGGCTCTTCGGCTCCGCCGCCGTGGACGAGCTGATCTCCCGCCGCGGTCTCCGCACCCCCTTCCTGAGGGTGGCCAAGGACGGCGCCACCCTGCCGAACAGCAGCTTCACCGCACCCGGCGGCGTCGGTGCCTCGATCGGTGACCAGCTCGACGACACCGCCCTGTGGCGCCACCTCGAGGGCGGCGCCACGCTCGTCCTGCAGGCCCTGCACCGGACCTGGGACCCCGTCGGCGAGCTCTGCTCCCGGCTGGCGCACGACCTCGGGCACCCGGTCCAGGCCAACGCCTACATCACCCCGCCGCAGAACCGCGGCTTCAGCGACCACTACGACGTGCACGACGTCTTCGTGCTGCAGGTCGAGGGCAGCAAGCGGTGGATCATCCACGAGCCCGTGCACCCCGACCCGCTGCGCGACCAGCCGTGGACCGACCGCCGGGCCGCGGTCGAGGAGGCGGCCCGCGGCGAGGCGGTGGTCGACACCGTGCTCGAGCCCGGGGACGTGCTGTACCTGCCCCGTGGGTGGTTGCACGCGGCCGAGGCCCAGGGCGCGGTGAGCATCCACCTCACGCTGGGCGTCCACATCTGGACCCGCTTCGCGGTGGCCGAGCAGCTGGTGCAGGCCGCGCTGCGCTCGTTGCAGGACGACCCCGCGATGCGCGCCACGCTCCCCCTCGGGCCGCTGGACGTCGCGGCCGAGGTCGACCGGGTCCGGGAGCGGCTGACCGCCGCCCTCACCGACGCCGACCCGGCCCCCGCGCTGCGCCGGACGCAGCGCAGCCAGACGCGTCCCGCCCCGCTGGGCCCGCTGGCCCAGCTGGCCACCCTGCAGGACCTGCAGGACGACACCGCCGTCCGGCTCCGCCCGGCGCTGGACGCCCGCCTGGTGGACGCCACCCTGACCAGCCGCGTGACCCCGTTCCCGGTCGGTGCCGAGGAGACCGACGCGGTGGAGCGGTTGCTGACCGGCCAGGTGCGCACCGTCGCCGACCTCGGCCACGACCTGGCCCGGCGTCTGCTGCGCGCCGGGATCCTCGTGCCCGGGTGAGCGAGCCACTCCTCCCGCCCTGCACCGACGGGGCCCGGGAGCGCGACGACCCGATGCTGGGCACCGCCCCGCCGGGACGCCGCTGGGTCCTGGTCGAGCGCTCCGGTCGCTGGCCCGCCCGGGGCTTCGCCGACACCGACGTCGAGGTCGGCGTCCGCCGGGCCGTGGTCCGCGCCGCCCAGGAGGCCGGCGCCCGCATCCTGCTGGTCCGCCGGCCAGGCCGCCAGGACGGGTCGGCGCCCCGGTGCTGGGCGGTGCTGGAGCACGAGGACTCCGGCGACTACCGCCAGACCTGGGGCTCCTGGGAGCAGGACCGCGACCTGCTGCAGATCACCGAGGCGCTCCGGGCACCCGGGACGCCGGGGCTGCCGCCGGTGCTGCTGGTCTGCGCCCACGGCCTGCACGACACCTGCTGCGCCGTCCGGGGCCGACCGGTGGCCGCCGCGCTGGCCGACCGGTGGCCCGAGCTGGTGTGGGAGTGCAGCCACGTCGGCGGGGACCGGTTCGCCGCCAACGTCGTGGTGGCACCGGACGGCGTCTACTACGGCGGGCTCGACGCCGGGTCGGCGGTGGAGGTGGTCACCGACCACCTGGCCGGACGGGTCACCGCCACGCACCTGCGTGGCTACACCACCCTCTCGATCCCCGAGCAGGTGGCGGTCGTGGGGGCGCTGCGGGAGCTGGGGCCCGCCGGCCGCCACGACCTGGAGGTGCTCGGGCACACCCTCCCCGAGAACGGCACCGGGCCGGGCGGCGTCCAGCGGGTCCGGCTGCGGAGCCGCTCCCACGCGGCCGAGATCACCGTCGAGCTGTCGGCGGAGCGGGCACCGGCGGCCCAGCTGACCTGCCGGGCGGCGTCGCCGGCGCGGGCGCTGGTGCACCAGGTCACCTCGGTGCGGGTGGACCGGCTGCCCTGAGGGCGGTGGTCACCGACCGGCTCAGCGGCGGTTGACCACCACGGTGCCCAGCACCAGGTCGTGCAGCCCGCGGCGGTCGCCGTCCACGATCAGGGCCGGCAGGGCCAGGCTGACCAGCAGGGCCCGCGGCACGGCGCGCAGGAAGCCCAGCGGCTGGTGGTCCAGCCGGGCGATGCCGATCCGGCAGACCAGCTGGCCGAAGGAGCCGCCGGCCAGGGCCGACAGCACCGCGGACTCGACGAAGAAGATGGTCAGCGGCATGAACTTCGGCCAACCGTCCCCGGTGAGGACGACGTCGCCGAAGACGCCGACGCTGATCAGCATGCAGGCGAACCAGTCCAGCAGGATGGCCGCGATGCGGGACCGCCAGCTGGCCGAGGAGCCGCGGCCCTCACGGGGCATCCCCAGCCTGGCCCCCGGGTAGGAGGCCGCGGGGTCGGCGGTGGCGCTGCTCACCGGGCCACCCTACCCGTGGACGCCTCCCCGCCCGGGTGGTCGTCGTGGGAGGGTGGTCACCGCCCGGATCTCCCGTAACGCGGCCGAAACATCTGTGCAACCGGCCCGGAACGGCGTCTTCCTAGGGTGTGGCCGTCACCTCAGGGCTGCCGGCTCGACACGTGCAGCACGCTCAACCGAAGGGAAACCCATGTTCCAAGGCGCCGACGACCTGTTGGCCTACATCAAGGACGAGGGTGTCGAGGTCGTCGACATCCGCTTCTGCGACCTGCCCGGCATGATGCAGCACTTCACCGTGCCCGCGACGTCGTTCGGTCCTGAGGTGTTCGAGGAGGGGCTGGCCTTCGACGGCTCGTCCATCCGTGGCTTCCAGAAGATCCACGAGTCGGACATGGCGCTGCTGCCGGACCCGACCACGGCCTACCTGGACCCGTTCCGCAAGGCCAAGACCCTGTGCGTGAACTTCTTCGTGCACGACCCGCTCACCAAGGAGCCCTACAGCCGCGACCCGCGCAACATCGCGCGCAAGGCCGAGGCGTACCTGGCCTCGACCGGCATCGGTGACACCGCGTTCTTCGCCCCCGAGGCCGAGTTCTACGTCTTCGACGACGTCCGCTTCGAGACCAAGGCCAACACCGGCTACTACGCCATCGACTCCGTGGCCGGCGCCTGGAACACCGGCCGCGTCGAGGAGGGCGGCAACCGCGGGTACAAGGTCAAGTACAAGGGCGGCTACTTCCCCGTCCCGCCGGTCGACCACTTCGCCGACCTGCGCGACGACATGGTGCGCCACATGGAGGCCTCCGGGCTGACCGTGGAGCGGGCCCACCACGAGGTCGGCACCGCCGGCCAGGCCGAGATCAACTACCGCTTCTCCACCCTGCTGAGCGCCGGTGACGACGTCCAGAAGTTCAAGTACCTGGTGAAGAACACCGCCTGGGAGAACGGCAAGACCGCCACCTTCATGCCGAAGCCGATCTTCGGCGACAACGGCTCGGGCATGCACGTGCACTCCTCCATCTGGAACGACGGCGTGCCGCTCTTCTACGACGAGTCCGGCTACGGCGGCCTGTCCGACCTGGCCCGCTGGTACATCGGCGGCATCCTCAAGCACGCCCCCTCGCTGCTGGCCTTCACCAACCCCAGCGTGAACTCCTACCACCGCCTGGTCCCCGGCTTCGAGGCCCCGGTCAACCTGGTCTACAGCTCGCGCAACCGCTCGGCCTGCATCCGGATCCCCATCACCGGGACCAACCCCAAGGCCAAGCGCGTCGAGTTCCGCTGCCCGGACCCGTCGTCGAACCCCTACCTGGCGTTCTCGGCGATCCTGCTGGCCGGTCTGGACGGCATCCAGAACCAGATCGAGCCCCCGGCCCCGGTCGACAAGGACCTCTACGAGCTGCCGCCCGAGGAGCACGCCAACGTGCCCACCGTGCCGGCCGACCTCTCCGGGGTGCTGGACAACCTGGAGGCCGACCACGAGTTCCTGCTGGCCGGCGGTGTCTTCACCTCCGACCTGATCGAGACCTGGATCGAGATGAAGCGCGCCGAGATCGACGCCATCCGTCTCCGTCCGACCCCGCACGAGTTCGAGCTCTACTTCGACTGCTGAGCAGCGAGGGACCGACCAGTCGACCGGTCGGGACCTCCTGGTCGGCAGGGGTCCGGAGGACCTACCGATCCACCCCGCACGGGCCGCCATCGCGTCGTCGATGGCGGCCCGTGCGACGTCATGGCTTCACCGGAGGCGGCGGCCGGAGAGGTGCTCGCGCCGGGACACCTCGTGAGCCGGCGCGCTCCGCCGGCTCACGACGGCCGCGCGGAGGAGGTTCCTGACGACGACCTGGGGTGACCCCTCCCCCGAGAAGGTCACCCCAGGCCAGCTCTAGGGCTCGTGGACGTCGGTCAGCGCGACGAGCTGACCGGTGGTGACGAGCTCGGTGGCCAGGTCGACCAGCTTGCGGTTGGTGGTCTGCGACAGCCGTTGCAGCAGCGCGAACGAGGCCGCCGGCGTCAACCGGTACCGCTCCATCAGCACACCCTCGGCCTGACCGATGACGGTGCGGGTGATCAGCGCGGTCTCCCGGTGCGCGATGGCCCGACCGGTCCACACCGCGACCCCGACGTGCGTCGCCAGGGCGTTCGCCACGGCGATGTCGTCGCTGTCGAAGACCTGCGGGTACCGGCCGTAGAGGTTCAGCGACCCGAAGGACCCCTCGTCGCTGAACAGGAGCAGCGACAGCATGGCGCTCACCCCCAGCCGCTCGTGCACCGTCGGAGCCCACAGCGGCCACCGGGGATCGGAGGTCAGGTCGTCGGCCACCACGGTCCTCTGCAGCCGGATCGAGTCCAGGCAGGGTCCTTCACCCAGCTCGTACTGCAGCTGGTCCCCGGCGAGCACGACGTGGTCGGTGGCCGCTGCGGTCCTGACCGAGCCCTTCTCCACCACGGTGATCCCCGCGTGGGCGCAGCCCGCCACCAGGTCGACCGCCGCCTCCACCGCTCGCTGCAGACGTGCTGCCTCGTCCGAGCGGTGGCTGATGTCCCGCACCCGCTCGGCCAGGACCTGCACCAGAGAGTGATCTGGCACGCGCACACCCCCGTGGGCGTCGGCAGCAAGAGATGGGCCGCTGTCTGACCCGTAGCCGCACCAGACCCTCAGGGGACCGAGTCGACACGTTGCTGCGGCCAACGTAACAGCAGACGTGGCACTGTCCTCCAAGCGAAGAGGGCGCACTGGACGCGGCAGACCGCGGTCTCCTCCGCGGCGTCGAGGTCCGGGTCGTGATCCACGCTCCCGGGCGCCCGTGCGGCTCCGGTGGGGGACGCCTCCAGGATCCTCGCGGGGCTTCGCCCACGGCGCCTCGGACGCGTGCAGGACGTCGACCCGTCCGGCTCGGTCAGGCCTCCGTGCCGAGGATTTGGTGGGCGCCCGGAGGCGACCTAATATCTGCGCATCGGCGCGTCGGGGGCGCTGCACGTACGAGCCCGCACCCCCAGGAGAACCCGATGAGCCCCCTCCCCACGAACGTCGCCGCCCCGCGCACCGCCTCGGCGCGCTGGCTCGCCCGCCTCGTCGCCCTCGCCGCCGCGCTGGTGCTGTCGGTCACGATCGCCCCGGCCCCCGCGGCCCAGGCCATCGGCGCCAGCACGCTGGAGCAGGAGGTCCGCACCCAGGCCAACCGGGAGCGCAGCAAGCGCGACCTGGCCAGGGTCGAGCACTCGGCCTGCCTGGACCGCTTCGCCGAGGCGCAGGCGCGCGCCATGGCCAAGAAGCGCTCGATGTTCCACCAGCCGCTGAAGCCGGTGCTGGACGGCTGCAAGCTCTCCCTGGTCGGGGAGAACGTGGCCTACGGCTTCAGCAGCGGCACCTCGGTGACCAAGGCGTGGATGAACTCCCCCGGTCACCGGGCCAACCTGCTCAACCCGAAGTTCCGCAGCATCGGCGTCGGTGCCTACAAGGACAGCAAGGGCACCTGGTACATCGCGCAGGTCCTCGGCCGCTCGCGCTGAGCCGCACCCGGAGCCGCCCCCGCGTGAGCCGTCGCCGACCGGGTACGACCCTGGTGCAGGACACGGCTGCGGGGGAGCCCCGACCGACGCACCCGGACCGGGTGCGCACCAGTGGAGGAGCAACCGTCATGCTGAAGAACCGTCTCACCCGTGCGGCCGCCGTGGTGGCGGCCACCACCACCCTGGGTCTCGTCGCACCGGTGACGAGCGCCCAGGCCGCGGTGACCCCGTCCGCCTACGCGCTCGAGGCCCGGACGCAGACCAACGCCGAGCGCACCGAGCGCAGCGTGGCCACGCTCTCCTACAGCTCCTGCCTGCGCACCTACTCGACCCGTCAGGCCAGGGCCATGGCCGCGGCCAAGCGGATGCACCACCAGGACCTGCGCCCGATCCTGTCCGCCTGCGGGCTCTCCCGCGTCGGGGAGAACGTGGCTGTGGGGTACCCCTCCGGCAAGGCCACGGTCGTCGGCTGGATGGCCTCCAGCGGTCACCGGGCCAACATCCTCGACCCCACCTTCACGCAGGGCGTGGTGTCCGCCGCCCAGGACTCCTCGGGCCGCTGGTACGTCGCGCAGGTCTTCGGCACGCCCCGCTGAGCGGAGGACGTCGGCCCTCCCGGCCACCTGAGCACCGCTCCGGGCACCGCGGGGTTCTCACCCGGCCCCCGAGCAGGTCCTGCAGCGTCCGCGAGGTGGCAGCAGCCGGGGTCGTGCCGAGCCCGGGGGCTGACAGGGCCCTCCCGCACCGTCCGGAAGCGTCCTAGGTTCGCGGCATGAGCCAGCTGACGGATGCGCCCGAGGCGCCCCTGCACGGTCCGCGTGAGTCCCGGAGCCGACGGCAGCAGCCCCTCGCCGGTCACCGCCGACCTCTGATCCACCCAGGCACGGACGCCCCACCCACGACCGGCGGCGCACCTCGCCCGAGGTCGGCAGGGGCGGGCTCGTGAGCACCATCGGCATCATCGGGGCCGGGCAGGCAGGCAGCACCCTCGCCCGTGCGGTGATCACGTCGGGGTACGACGTGGTGATCGCCAACTCGCGCGGACCGGAGACGCTGGCGTCGCTCGTGGCCGCGCTGGGCCCACGGGCCCGGGCGGCGACGCCGGCGGAGGCGGCGAGCGCGGCCGACCTCGTGGTGCTCGCCTTCCCCTACCGGCCGACCGACCGGCTGCCGACGACGCAGCTGGCCGGGAAGGTCGTGCTCGACAACAACAACTACATGCCCTGGCGGGACGGGATCTACCCCGAGGTCGTCGCCGGCCGGAAGACCGTCCACGAGCTGCGCCAGGAGCAGCTGCCGGAGGCGAAGGTGGTCAAGGCCTTCACCCACGTCCAGTTCCACGCGCGGTCCGAGATCCGCGTCCCGGACGACGAGCTCCCGGCGGTGGTCCGGCTCGCCCGGCCGGCCGGGGCCCCGGACCGGAAGGCGCTGGTCGTCTCCAGCGACTTCCCCGAGGCGGTGGAGGCCGTCACGCGCCTCTACGACGACCTGGGTTTCGACGCCGTGGACAACAGCCCACTCAGCGAGTCCTGGCGCAGCGGGCCCGGCACGCCGATGTGGCCCCACCACGTCGACGGCCAGAGCCGCGAGGAGCTCGTCCGGAACCTGCAGCGGGCCGAGCGCCTGCCGCGCTGAGGTCGTCGGCTCGCCCCCGACGGTCTAGCCCTCGTCCCAGAAGACCCGGTCGACCACTGCCCGGGCGCGTCGGGCCACCCGTCCGTAGCGCTCCAGCAGGTGGGAGCCCCCGTGCGCACCGTGCCCGAGCAGCTCGGCCACCGCGGCCAGCTCCACCGGGTCGGTCGGGAAGGAGTCCGAGGCCTTGCCCCGGACCAGCATCACCGTGTTGCGGACCCGGCTGGCCAGCACCCAGGCCTCCTCCAGCGCGGCCGCGTCGTCGGCGTCGAGCAGCCCGTGCTCGCGGGCGGACCGCAGCGCCGGCAGGGTCTGCGTGGTCCGCAGCTCCGGCACCTCGGCGGCGTGGTCGAGCTGGAGCAGCTGGACGGTCCACTCCACGTCGCTCAGCCCCCCGGGACCCAGCTTGGTGTGCCGGGACGGGTCGGCCCCGCGCGGCAGCCGCTCGGACTCCATCCGGGCCTTGAGCCGACGGATCTCGCGCCGCTGGGTCTCGCTCAGCCCGCCCTCGGGCCAGCGCAGCCGCTCCACCACGTCCAGCACCGCCTGCGCCAGCTCGACGTCCCCCGCCCCGACGGTGGCCCGGATCAGGGCCTGGGACTCCCAGGTGGAGGACCAGCGCTGGTAGTAGCTGCGGTAGGAGCCCAGGCTGCGCAGCATCGGCCCGCCCTTGCCCTCGGGCCGCAGGTCGGCGTCGATGGGTAGCGCCGGGTCCGGCCCGGGTCGTGACATCAGCGCCCGCAGCCGGGTGATCGCGGCGCTGGCGGCGGTGCGCTGCTCCGGCTCCAGGTCGTCGGCCACCACGAACATCGCGTCGGCGTCGGAGGCGTAGGACATCTCCTGCCCACCCCAGCGCCCCATCGAGACCAGCGCGATCGGGACGTCGGTGGTGCCGGTGTCGCGCCGCACCGCCTCCAGCGCCGCCTCGATGGTCGCGGTGCTGATGTCGGTCACCGCCTGACCCACCTGCTCGACGTCCACCAGCCCCAGCACGTCCGCCGCAGCCACCCGGAACAGCTCGCGGCGGCGGACCGAGCGGATCGCGGTGACGGCCTTCTCCGGGTCGGCGTGACGACGTCCCGAGGCGCGGGCGGCCTCGCAGAGCTGGGCGTGGGTGCGCGGCACCAGGTCCTCGGTCTTGGCCAGCAGCTGCACCGCCTCCGGCGAGCGGCGCAGCAGCTCCACCGCGTAGCGCGAGGACGCCAGGATGCGGGCCAGCCGCTGGGCCATCGCCCCCTCGTCCCGGAGCGCCCGCAGGTACCACGACGTCGACCCCAGCGCCTGGGAGACCTGGGCGAAGGCCCTCAGCCCGTGGTCGGGGTTGGGGGCCTCGGCGAACCAGCCCATCATGGCCGGGAGCAGCTGGCGCTGGATGCCGGCCGAGCGGCTCATCCCGGTGCTCAGCGCGCCGATGTGGGCCAGCGCCCCCTCGGTGTCGGTGAAACCCAGGGCCCGCAGCCAGTCCCGCGCCGCACCCGTGGTGAGCGCCAGCCGCTCGGACGGGATCCGGGCCACCGCCTCCAGCAGCGGGGAGTAGAAGAGACGGCGGTGCAGGGTGAGCACCTGCCGCGAGGTGGTCTGCCACGCCTCGGAGACGGCCTCGGCGTCGCGCAGCCCGACCGAGCGGGCCAGCCTGCGCAGGTCGGCCTGGTCGGTGGGCAGCAGGTGGGTGCGGCGCAGCCGGAACAGCTGCACCCGGTGCTCCAGCAGCCGCTCGAAGCGGTAGGCCGAGGCCAGCTCCGCCCCGTCGGTGCGTCCCACGTAGCCGCCCTCGACCAGGGCCTCCAGCCCCTCCAGGGTGGACGACGTGCGCAGGCTCTCGTCGGTGCGGCCGTGCACCAGCTGGAGCAGCTGCACCGAGAACTCGATGTCGCGCAGACCGCCCTCACCGAGCTTCATCTCCCGGCCGCTCTCCCGCGCCGGGATCAGCTCGATCACCCGGCGCCGCATCGCCTGGGTGTCGGCCACGAAGCGCGGGGTGTCCCCCACCGACCACACCCCCGGGTGCACCAGGGCCAGGAACTCCTCACCCAGCCCCAGGTCACCCGCGACCGGACGCGCCTTGAGCATCGCCTGGAACTCCCACGGCTTGGCCCAGCGCTCGTAGTAGCCGCGCATGCTCGACAGGGTCCGCACCAGCGGCCCTGCCCTGCCCTCGGGCCGCAGCGCGGCGTCGACCTCCCAGATGGTCCCGGCGAGGCTGTGCGCGGAGCAGATCCGGGTCATCGCCGCCGCGACCCGGGTGCCCAGGGCGAGCGCCCGGTCCACCCCGACCACCGGCTCCCCGTCCGCACCGGTGGCGGGCTCGGCGACGAAGAGGACGTCGACGTCGCTGACGTAGTTGAGCTCGTGGGCCCCGCACTTGCCGAGCCCGACCACCGCCAGCCGGACCTGCTCGCTGCCCTCGACCTCACGGCGGGCCAGGTCCAGCGCGGCCACCAGGGTGGCGTCGGCCAGGTCGGTCAGGGCACCGGCCACGTCGGGCAGCAGGGCGGCCGGGTCCTCCGCGGTGACGTCGACCGTGGCCACCCGGAGCAGCAGCCGCCGGTACGTCAGCCGGAGCGCGTTGGCCGCCCCGGCCACGTCCTCCTCCGAGCCGGTGGCCTCCGCCAGCTCCTGGCCCATCTCCTCCCGGGCGGGCAGCGTGGCCGGCCGGGTGAGGTCCTCCACCAGGTGCGGGTGCCGCTCCAGGTGCTGGCCGAGCCCCTGGCTGGTGGCCAGCACGGCCAGCAGCTGGCGGCGCAGCACCGGCTCGGCGACCAGGCGGTCCAGCAGACCGTCCACGCCGCTCCGCAGCCGCTGCACCGAGGTCAGCGCCAGGTCCGGGTCGGGGGTGAGGCCGACGGCGTCGAGCACCGGCGCGGCCTCCTGCGGCCAGTCCGCCAGCGCGGTGCGGGCGGCGTCCAGGTCGGTCAGACCGCGACGCAGCAGCGCCGTCACGCCGGTGTCCAACCTCGTCATGGCTCCGATCGTAGAGGTGCGTCACCGCTAGCCTCGGTCCGTGCCCCCACCCCGACCACGACCCCGGGTCGACCTCGAGCTGGTCGCCGAGCTGCTGCGGACCTGGGCCGACTGGCTGCCCTCGGCCGACCCGAGCACCCCCACGCCGCTGCCGGGCTGGGACGTCGGCACCCTGTCGGCCCACCTGGTGGTGGTCGGCGAGGGGCTGCTGGACGGCCTGGGCCGCCCCACCCGTGACGCCCCGCTACCGGTGCTGGACTACGTCGCCCGCTACGCCGCCGGGGCCGGCGAGATCGACGAGCGGGCGCGGGCCCGCGCCGACGGTCCGACCGCGGCGGACCTCGCGGAGCTGGCCGCCCGGATCTCGGAGGCGGCCGCCGGGGCCGTCCCCGCCGTGGTGGCCGGTCCGCGCGGGCCGCTGCGCGGGACGGACTGGGTGGCCACGCGGCTGGTGGACGCCGTCGTGCACGCCGACGACCTCACCCGCGCGGTGCCCGGCGCCCCCGGTCCCAGCCGGAAGGCCGAGGCGGCGGCGGTGCGCCACCTGCTGGCCTGGCTGACCGCCGAGCACCCCGGGCAGACGCTGGAGGTGCGGGTCCCCCCGCACGGCGCGGTCCAGTGCGGGGTGGAGGGCAGCACCCTGGCCCACACCCGGGGCACCCCGCCCAACGTGGTGGAGTGCGCCCCGCGGACCTTCCTGCGGCTGGCCACCGGCCGGCTGGCCTGGCTGGAGGCGCGCAGCCAGGGGCTGGTCAGCGCGAGCGGGCACCGGGCTGACCTGTCGGGCTGGCTGCCGCTGCTGCGGTGAACCGGCCCCACCAGCCGGAGCGGTAGCGCCGCCCGGGACGGGCCTGGGTGGAGCCGGTCCACAGCCGGTCGAACTCCGCCGGCGCCACCGGCGAGGGGACCAGCCCGAGGTCGGCACCGGCCCGCAGCGGAGCGGGCCAGTTCGGGGCCGGGGTGCGGTGCCCGTTCGGCTCGAACTCCAGCGTCCGGGTCACCACGCCGTCGGAGCGCTCGGCCAGCAGCAGGTCCCCGTCCTCGGTGCGCCCCTGGACGACCGCCAGCCGCCCGCGGTGCCAGGAGCGGTCCACCCGGGCGGCGTAGAGCAGGGTGTGCGCGGCGACGACCAGCCGCAGCCGGGCGCCCTCGGCGTCGCTGCAGGTGTAGTCGTCGTCCCAGTCGCCCAGCGAGGGCAGCGACAGCTCGAGCACCGTCAGGCTGGGCACCGTCCAGACCACGTCCGCGCCCCGGTCGGGCACGAGCCGCAGCGGCCAGGCCAGCGGGTCGGCGGCCACCGCTCAGCGTCCGGGGAGGAGCGGTGCCGGCGCACCGTCGGGCGTCACATCACCGGGAGCATGGTGGAGAGCTCCCACGGCGTGACCTGCGCGCGGTAGGAGTCGAACTCGGCCCGCTTGTTGCGCAGGAAGTAGTCGAAGACGTGCTCGCCCAGGGTCTCGGCCACCAGCTCCGAGCCCTCCATCACCCGCACGGCCTCGTCGAGGTTGCGCGGCAGCGGCGCGATGCCCAGCGCCCGGCGCTCGCGCTCGGTCAGCGACCAGACGTCGTCGGCGGACTCCTCGGGCAGCTCCATCCCCTTGGCGATCCCGTCCAGACCGGCGCTGAGCACCACCGCGTAGGCCAGGTAGGGGTTGGCGGCGGAGTCGATCGAGCGGATCTCCACACGCGCCGAGGAGCTCTTGCTCGGCTTGTACATCGGCACCCGCACCAGCGCGGAGCGGTTGTTGCGGCCCCAGCAGACGTAGCTCGGGGCCTCCCCGCCGCCGGCCAGCCGCTTGTAGGAGTTCACCCACTGGTTGGTCACCGCGGAGATCTCCGCCCCGTGGTGCAGCACCCCGGCGATGAACTGCCGGGCCGTCGCGGAGAGGTGGTACTCGTCGGAGGCGTCGTAGAAGGCGTTGGCGTCGCCCTCGAAGAGCGAGACGTGGGTGTGCATGCCCGAGCCGGCCTGGCCGCTGAAGGGCTTGGGCATGAAGGAGGCGCGCATCCCCTCGCTCATGGCGACCTCCTTGATCACCACCCGGAAGGTCATGATGTTGTCGGCCATGGTGAGCGCGTCGGCGTAGCGCAGGTCGATCTCCTGCTGACCGGGGGCGTGCTCGTGGTGGGAGAACTCCACCGAGATGCCCATCTGCTCCAGCATGGTGATGGCCCGGCGGCGGAAGTCGCTGCTGGCCCCGTGCGGGGTGTGGTCGAAGTAGCCCGAGGAGTCGATCGGGACCGGCGGCTGGCCCGGGGCCAGCGGCCCGTCCTCGAAGAGGAAGAACTCCACCTCGGGGTGGGTGTAGAAGGTGAACCCCTGGTCGGCGGCCTTGTCCAGCGCCCGCTTGAGCACGAACCGCGGGTCGGCGTAGGAGGGCGAGCCGTCGGGGAGGCGGATGTCGCAGAACATCCGGCCGGTCCCCTGCACCTGGTCCCGCCACGGCAGCAGCTGGAAGGTCGAGGGGTCGGGGTGGGCCACCATGTCGGACTCCTGGATCCGGGCGAAGCCCTCGATCGCGGAGCCGTCGAAGCCGATGCCCTCGCTGAAGGCGCCCTCGAGCTCGGCGGGGGCGATCGCCACCGACTTGAGGAATCCCAGCACGTCGGTGAACCACAGCCGGACGAAGCGGACGTCGCGCTCCTCGATGGTGCGCAACACGAACTCCGTCTGCTTGTCCATGGCGACAGTCTGCCTGACTAGTCTGAGCGCGTGCCACACCTCCGCCTCGCGCTGGCCCAGCTCAACACCACCGTCGGGGCCGTGGAGGCCAACGCCGACGCCGCGCTGGAGTGGTGCCGGGCCGCCGCGAGGTCCGGTGCGGACCTGGTGCTGCTGCCCGAGATGGCCCTGACCGGCTACCCGGTGGAGGACCTGGCCCTGCGCACCAGCTTCGTCGACGCCAGCGTCGCGGCGGTCGGGCGGCTGGCCGAGCGCCTCGAGACCGAGGGGCTGGGCGGGCTGGTGGTCGTGGTCGGGCATCTGGACCGGGCCGCCGACCGCCGTCCGGAGAACAAGGCCTCGGTGCTGCACGGCGGACGCGTGCTGGCCGGCTACGAGAAGCACCACCTGCCCAACTACGGCGTCTTCGACGAGTACCGCTACTTCCGCCCGGGCACCGAGATGCTGGTGGTGCGGGTGCGCGGGGTCGACGTGGCGCTGGCCATCTGCGAGGACCTGTGGCAGGACGGCGGGCCGGTGCAGGCCGCCGCCGAGGCCGGGGCCGGTCTGCTGGCGGTGGTCAACGCCTCCCCCTACGAGAGCGCCAAGGACGACGTCCGGCTGGAGCTGGTCCGCCGCCGTGCGGCCGAGGTCGGCTGCCCGCTGGCCTACGTCAACCTGGTCGGCGGTCAGGACGAGCTGGTCTTCGACGGCGACTCGATGGTGGTGGCCGCCGACGGGGAGGTGCTGGCCCGCGGACCGCAGTTCGTGGAGAGCCTGGTGCTGGCGGACCTGGAGCTGGCGGCGGCGACCGCCACGGAGGTGGCGCTGCCGGTGGGGCCCAGCGGCATGACGGTGCGCCGGGTGCTCGACCTCGGCCCGGTCTCGACGCCGGCCGCCACCCCGCCGCAGCCGGTCGAGACGCCGATGGCCGAGCGGCTGGACCGGCTGGCCGAGATCCACGCCGCCCTGGTCCTGGGGCTGCGGGACTACTGCGCCAAGAACGGCATCCGGACGGTCTTCCTCGGCCTGTCCGGTGGCATCGACTCCACGCTGGTGGCCAGCATCGCCTGCGACGCCCTCGGCGCGGAGAACGTGCACGGCATCTCCAACCCCGGCGCGTGGTCCAGCGAGCACTCCCGCAGCGACGCCGCCGAGCTGGCCCGCCGGACCGGGCTGCACTTCTCCACCGTCGAGATCGCCCCGATGGTGGACGCCTTCGAGGCCGCGCTCGAGCTGGACGGGGTCGCCGCGGAGAACCTGCAGGCCCGCGTCCGTGCGGTGATCTGGATGGCCCGCTCGAACCAGGACGGGCCTTCGATCGTGCTGGCCTGCGGCAACAAGACCGAGCTGGCCGTCGGCTACTCCACCATCTACGGCGACGCGGTCGGCGGGTTCGCCCCGATCAAGGACGTCCCCAAGACGCTGGTCTGGGAGCTGGCCCGCTGGCGCAACGAGCAGGCCGGGCGACGCGGTGAGACCCCGCCGGTCCCGGAGGGCACGATCACCAAGGAGCCCAGCGCCGAGCTGCGACCGGGCCAGCGCGACACCGACACCCTGCCGCCCTACGAGGTCCTGGACCGGGTGCTGGAGTCCTACGTGGGCACCGACACCGGGCTGGGTGAGATGGTCGCCGCGGGGTTCGACGCCGCCCTGGTGCAGCGGGTGGTGCAGATGGTGGACCGGGCCGAGTACAAGCGGCGCCAGTACCCGCCGGGCACCAAGATCAGCTTCAAGGCCTTCGGGCGGGACCGCCGGCTGCCCATCACCAACGGCTGGCGCGAGACCGACCCGGGTCGCGGCGGCGTGTCGGTCAGCGACGTCACCGACGCATGAGCACCCCCGGCTGGTACCCCGACCCCTCCGGTCAGCCCGGCTACCGGTGGTGGGACGGGCGTGCCTGGACCGCCGCCACCTCCCGGACACCGGGCGCCACCCCTCCCCCGGGGCCACCGGCGGCGGGGCCGGGCGACGGGCGCCGGGGCCGGGGACGCGGTGGCGTCATCGCCCTGGTGGCCGTGCTGGCCGTGCTGGCCCTCGTCGCAGCCCTGCTGGTCCCGCGGCTGCTCGGCGACGACGACCGGGCCGACCCCGGGCCCGCGCCGACCTCCACCGTCTCCGCCTGGGACGAGACCAGCCGGCCGACCCCCACGCCGACCCCCACCCCGACGCCGGTCAGCCCCACGCCGTCGGCGAGCGGCGGGACGCCGAGCGAGGGCGGTCTGGAGAGCTGCCCCTACGGCGACCCCTACGTCCGCCAGGACCACCCCGTCGACGGACGCGTGCACGGCGGTGGCCTGAGCCAGGAGCCGGTGCCCGGCTGGGAGGACTACGCGGGGAGCGGCTACACCTGGGCCTACGACGTGGCCGGGCAGTACGACCACGTCACCGACCGCTGGATCGCCTCCACCGTGGTCGGGGCGATCAGCACCGCCGACGGGTTCGCCGAGCCCCAGCAGGCGGCGCGGGACATGATGGACTGCCTGGCCTCCTCCGACTACTACGCCACCTTCGTGGAGCGCCAGGACGTGGTCAGCGAGGCGGTCACCGTCGACGGGCGTCCCGGGTGGTGGCTGCGCGCGGAGATCCGGGTGGACGAGCGCCAGGTCGAGGGGGACGTGGCCGACGTCGTCGTGGTCGACGACGGGAGCGGGGAGTCGCTGTCGTTCTTCTCCTCCTGCGCACCCCTGGGCGACACCGGCCGGATCGCCCTGATCGACGCCGCCCGGGAGTCGCTGCGGGTGGGCTGACCTGGCCGCACCCCTAGCCTGGGGCCATGGACACCTGGCACGAGACCGACGGCGTCCCCTGGCTGCACCTGGGTCGCAGCGACGGAGGGCCCGCGGTGGCGGGGGTCGTGCTGGGACGAGGACGCGCCCACCAGAGCGTCGCCGGCCTCGGGTCGATCGACGCCGCCGCCGAGGTGGTCCGGCGGGAGCTGGCGCGCCCGGTGGAGACCGACCGCGGCGTCCAGCAGCTGCAGGTCGCGGTCACCCCGGGGCTGGAGGACACCCTGGTGGTGGTGGCCGGGGCGCCGGACGACCTGGCCGCCCGGCTGGCCCGGCTGGACGCCGGTCTGCGCGAGCCGGCCCGGCTCGACCTCGCCGCAGCCTCGCGGGCCCAGCCCGCCGAGGGCCTGCGGGGGTGGCCGCGCGAGCTGGAGGCCTGGTTCGGCGCCGGTCCGGCGTCCCTGTCCGCCGAGCTCAGCCCCCGCCGCAGCGGTGAGGAGGAGGTGGTCACCCAGGCCCTGCAGGCCTGGAGCCCGACCCGCGGCTGCCCCGTGGTCGCCTTCACCACCGACCCGGGCCTGGTCGGCTCGGCCTTCGCCGCCGACGGGGCCCTCCCCGCACCCGCACCGCTGCGCTGGCGGGACCGCGGACCGGAGTCGGTGGTCCCCTCCTTCGCCAACAACGTGCTCAGCGCGCGGTCCCCGGACACGCTGGCGGCCCGGGTGGCCCAGCAGGTCCTGATCCACACCGTCAACCGCGCGCTGGCGATCAGCGGCGAGGCGCAGGGGCTGGCGGTCGGCACCGTGGCCGCGGGCGGGGAGTGGCTGCTGACCCTGCAGGCGCGCACCGACGACGGCTACGACCGCGCGAGCGCCCACCGGGCGGTGGTCAGCGCCCTCGAGATCTGCCGTGAGCCTGGTGCGGACGAGCTCGCCACCCACCTGGCGACGGTGCGCGGGGAGGAGTCGACCCGAACGCTGCTGGGCATCGTCTCGATGGCCTCGCGGACCCTGCAGACCGGCCGGCAGCAGAGCACCCTGGAGCTGCTCGGCGAGCTGGACCGGCTCGAGGAGGGCGCCGTCCGCCGTGACCTGGCCACCCTGCTGGACCAGCTGCTGCTGGGTCTGCCGGCCGGGGTGCCGGCCCCGGCCGCCTTCCCCCTCCAGCCGGTCCCGGACCTGCCGGAGGGGCGCGGGCGGACCTCCACCCACCGGTCCGCGCTGCTGCTGCCCGCCACCGACGGGCGCCAGCTCCGCACCGACGTCACCCGGCGGGGGGACGTCCTGACCGTGCGCACCGGCGTGGGCCGTCACGCCGTGGACGCCTCCAGCGCGGCGGTCGACCTGTCGCGCACCGTCGCCCGGGTGGACCGGGGCGAGACCTACACGGTGCTGGTCGACGAGGAGGGCCGCCGGGCCGCCATCCCGTGGCTGGCCATCGGGGGCACCGCGGCGCTGCGCCGGGCCATGGACGAGGCCGTCCCGCCCGAGCGACGGCTCCGGCTCCCCGCCGACCCGCAGTACGACCACTTCGTCACCGACCGCCGGCGGCTGGCCCGCCGCATCCTGTGGACGGTCGGGGTGACCATGCTCCTGGTGGTGGTGTTCATCATCGTGATGGAGAACACCGTCGGGTGAGCGGGGGCTCCAGCACCCGACGGTGGACAGGGAGGACGACGATGGCCAAGGCCTCGATGTACGAAGAGATGGTCGACGTGGTCGGCCGCCGCATCGTCGGCGGCGGCATCGGGCCGCGCGAGGTGATGTCGCTGGCCGCGCTGCAGGAGGAGTTCGGCGTCTCCCGCACCGTGGCCAGGGAGGCGATGCGGGCGCTGGAGGCCCTCGGGCTGATCACCGCCCGCCGCCGGGTGGGGCTGATCGTCTCCCCCGCCGGGGACTGGGACGTGCTGGACCCGCAGGTGATCCGGTGGAACCTCGCCGGGCCCGGCCGCGACGCCCAGCTGCGTGCCCTGATGGACCTCCGCATCGCCGTCGAACCCGTGGCCACCCGGCTGGCCGCCCAGCACGCCACCCCCGCCCAGCGCGAGCACCTGCTGGACCTGGTCGGGCGTCTCAGCGCCATCGGCGAGGCCGGGCGCGGGGACTCCGAGGAGTACCTGGTCGTCGACGTCGAGTTCCACGTGACCCTGCTGCGGGCCAGCGCGAACCCGCTGCTGGTGGCCCTGGAACCCGCGGTGACCGAGGTGCTGACCGGTCGCAGCCACCTGGGCCTGACCCCGGCCCACCCCGACCCGCAGGCCCTCGCCTGCCACGTCCGGGCCGCCCGGGCGGTCGCCGGGGGCGACGCGGCGCAGGCCGAGGAGGCCTCCCGCACCATGCTCGCGCTGGTCCGCGACGAGCTGGACTGAGACGGCTCAGCCGGTGGGGCGCAGCCCGATCAGCACCTTGCCCGAGGCCCGGCTGTCCCGGGCGGTGGTGAAGGCCTCGTCGGCGTCCTGGCTCGCGAACACGTGGGTGATGACGGCCTCGACCGCGGGGTCGGCCTGCAGCAGCCGGACGGCCTCGCCGATCTCGTCGTCGAAGCGGAAGGAGCCGACCAAGCGGGCCTCCTTGGCGATCAGCGGCGCCAGCAGCACCGGCACCGCCGTGTTGGGCAGCATCCCGACCTGCGCGACGACCCCGCGCGGACGCACCGCGGCGATGGCGGTGGAGATCGAGGCGGGCACGCCGGCGCACTCGAAGACCACGTCGTAGGCGTCGCCCGGCACCTCCGCGCTGCCGAGCAGGATCGTCTCGTCCACCCCCAGCGCGGTGGCACGGGCCAGCGGCTCGGGCACCACGTCGCAGACGCTCACCCGGGACGCACCCAGCGCCCTGGCCGCGAAGGCGGTCAGCAGCCCGATCGGCCCGGCCCCGCTCACCAGCACCCGGGCACCGGCGACGCCACCGGCCCGGGTGATCCCGTGCAGGCCGACGGCGAGCGGCTCGGCCAGGGCCGCCCGGGTCAGCGGCAGGTCCGCCGGCAGCTCCCTGAGCATCTCGGTGTCCACCACGAGGTACTCGGCCAGACCGCCCTGGGTGTGCGGCTGGGTGGAGGCCGAACCGAGGTAGGAGCCACCCGGCCACAGGTGCCGCGCGTCCTCCAGACCGGGCACCGGGGTGCCGAACCTCGCCGGGTGCACGGTCACCGGGGTGCCCACCGCCAGCCGGCCGCTCGGGTCGAGGTCGACGGTGCCGGAGAGCTCGTGACCGGGCACCAGCGGCTCGGTGATCACGAAGGCCCCGTTGGCGCCGTCGTGGTGGTAGTGCAGGTCCGAGCCGCAGATGCCCACGTAGGCGACCGCGACCCGGACCTGCCCGGGACCCGGCTCGGGCACCGGGTGGTCCTCCAGCCGTAGGTCCTGCTTGCCGTGGATGGTGAGTGCGCGCACGGGTCTTCCTCTGCTGCCTGGGGGCGGGGGCCGGGGTCGGCCGGGTGGGGACGAGTCAGACGACGGAGGTGAGTCCACCGTCGACGTGGAGGTTCTGGCCGGAGACGAAGGAGGAGGCCGGGGAGGAGAGGAACACCGCGGCGCCGACCAGCTCCTCGAACCGGCCCCAGCGCCCGGCCGGCGTGCGGGCCTTCAGCCAGCCGTCGAACTCGGGGTCGCTCCACAGGTCCTTGTTCATCTCCGAGGCGAAGTAGCCCGGGGAGATGGCGTTGACCTGGATGTCGAAGCGGGCCAGGTCGGCGGCCATCCCCTTGGTCAGCATCGCCACCCCGCCCTTGGAGGCGGTGTACGGGGCGATGCTCTGCCGGGCCAGGGCCGACATCGCCGAGCCGATGTTGATCACCTTGCCGCCGGTGCCCCGCTCGGCCATGGCGGCGGTGACCGGCTGGGAGACGTAGAAGACCGAGGACAGGTTGGTGCTGATCAGCCGGTCCCACTGCCCGGTCGGGAACTCGTTGAAGGGCGCCCGGTGCTGCATGCCGGCGTTGTTGACCAGCACGTCGGGGACGCCGACCCGCTCGATCAGCGCGCCCAGCTGCTCGCGGACGGCGTCGGCGTCGGTCACGTCGAAGCAGACCGGGTGCGTGGTCACCCCGGTCCCGGTGGCGATGCGGGCGGCCGCCTCGGCGGTGGCGGTCTCGTCGCGTCCGTGCACCACGACGTCGGCGCCGGCCTGGGCCAGACCGAGGGCCAGTGCGTGACCGAGGCCGCGGGCGGAGCCGGTCACGAGGGCGAGCCGGCCGGAGAGGTCGAACAGGGGCGTCGTCATCGACCCACCTTCCTGGTGCACGGCAGGGAGCTGCCGGTTCGCGTGCCGCATCGGTGCGGCTCGTGTGGTGGCAAAGATATTACCAATGGCTCGACGGTACGGCAACGGTCCGGTCGTGCGGGGTTCGGGATCCCGCTCGGGTGACCGCTACCCCGCGCCGGAGCCGCGCTCGATCCAGGCCTGCACGACGGCCGTGTCGAGGTCGCCGAGCCCCGCGTCCGTCAGCGCGGTGAAGGTGCTCAGCAGGCCGGCGGTCAGGGGCAGTGTGGTGCCGGAACGGCCTGCCTGGTCCAGGGCCGCGCGAAGGTCCTTGATCATGTACCTCGCCGCACCCGAGGGCGAGTGGTCGTGCGCCGCGAAGCGCTCCTTCTTGACCTCGAGCAGCCGCGAACCGGCGTACCCGCCGCCGAGCACGTCGAACAGGGCCGCGACGTCCAGGCCGGACCGCTCCGCGAGGACCGCCGCCTCACCGAGCGCGGTGACCGTGGCCGCCACCACGACCTGGTTGCAGGCCTTGGCCACCTGGCCCGCACCGAGCGGGCCGAGGTGCACCGGGGCACCGGTGGCGCGCAGCACCGGGAGCACGACCTCCACGTCCTCGGGCGCCCCACCGACGAAGACGGCGAGGGTCCCGGCCTCGGCGCCGTGGACGCCGCCGGAGACCGGCGCGTCCACCACCCGCCACCCGGCAGCCCGGAGCGCCGGACGGGCCGCCAGCTCCTCGACGTCGCGGGCGGAGACCGTCGAGCAGACCACGAGCACCCTGTCCCCTCCCGACGCCCGGTCCTCCGACCCGGGCGGACCGGCGGCGAGCAGGCCGTCGGCACCGTCGAGGACGGCGTCGATCTCCGGCACGCCCGGCAGCACCAGCAGCACCACGTCGCTGACCGCGGCGAGGGCGGCCGGCGTGGCGGCCACCGCAGCACCCGCCCGGGCCAGCCCCTCGGTGCCGGCCGGTCGGCGGGCCCACACGGTGGTGGCGAAGCCGGCGGCACGGACGTGACCGGCCATCGGGGCACCCATGACGCCGAGCCCGATCACCCCGACCCGGCAGCCAGCACCCGGGAGGCCGTCGGCCCTCTCGTCCTGGCGGCTCCCTGCGTCCGTCATCCTGTCGTCCTCTCCTCAGCTCGGCGGGTCGTTACCCTCCCCGGGCGCGGCAACCGGGAACTTGCGCAACCGGGTGGCACTTTGATACCACTGATCCACCCGCATTGATATGATCATTGATCAGCGCGGGTCGCCAGGTGCCCGTCACCTGGCTGCCCGGGACGCTCCGGCGTCCCGGTCGACACCGGTGCACTCCCCACGGACGAAGAGGTCTGTCATGTCACGCAAGAGGGTCCTAGCAGGGGTGGCCGCCACCCTCACCATCACGCTCGGTCTGGCCGCCTGCGGCTCCGGCGGGGGCATCGAGGGCGGTGGCGCCGAGGGCGGCGGTGGCGGCGGCAGCGCCGAGACCGTTTTCCGGCTCGCGTTCAACCAGACCGAGGAGCACCCGCAGTACAAGGCCGCCATGCAGATGGGCGAGGACCTGTACGAGGCGACCGACGGCCGCTACGGCATCGAGGTCTACGCCAACGAGCTGCTGGGCACCCAGTCCGACGTGGTCAACAACGTCTCCGAGGGCAGCGTCGAGATGATGCTGATCGGCGGGCCGCTGATGGAGTCCTTCAACCCCGACTTCGTCGTGTTCAACCTGCCCTACATGTTCGCCTCCCAGGAGGCCCAGGCCGCGGTCTTCGCCGACACCGCGGCGACCGGTGAGCTGTTCGCCTCGATCGAGGAGTCCAAGAACATCACCGTGGTCGCGGGCCTCTTCGCCGGCGTCCGCAACGTCTACAACAACGAGCGACCCGTCAGGACGCCCGAGGACCTCGCGGGCCTCCGGCTCCGGGTGCAGCAGTCGGACTCCCAGGTGGCGATGATCGAGGCGATGGGTGGCGTCGCCTCCCCGATGGGCCAGGGCGAGGTCTACACCGCGCTCCAGTCCGGCGTGCTGGAGGGCGCGGAGAACAACGAGACGGTGTACAACTCCCTCAAGCACGACGAGGTCGCCAAGTACTACTCCTACACCGAGCACCTGATGATCCCGGACTACCTGCTGATGAACACCGACGTGCTCGCCCAGATGAGCGAGGAGGACCGGGCGGCGTTCACCGAGCTGGTCCCCGCCCTGGTCGAGGACGCCAACACCGGGTTCTTCGAGTTCATCGAGACCTCGCGGGCCGCCTCGGAGGAGAACGGCGCGGAGTTCAACGAGGACGTGGACGTCGAGGCCTTCCGCCAGCGGGTCGCCCCCCTGGTGGAGGAGTCGATCGACAACGACGTCAAGCAGGGTCTCTACGACGCGGTGCAGCAGTACAACGAGCAGTACCCCGCCGAGAGCTGACCGTCGACCCGGGCTCCGACCTCGAGAAAGGGCGAACCTGCCGTGAGAGCCGTCGACTCGTTCCACAAGGGCCTCAACGCGTCCCTGCGCTGGTTCTGCGTCATCCTCTTCGCGCTCCTGGTGCTGCTGGTGCTGACCCAGGTCGTGGTGCGGTTCCTCGACGTCTCGCTCCCCTGGACCGAGGTGAGCGCCCGGGTGGTGTTCATCTGGCAGGCGGTGATCGGGGCCGCCTACGTGATCGGTGAGAAGGAGGACGTCGCGATCGACTGGCTGGTGCGCAAGATGCCGGTCGGGGGCGTCAAGGCGGTGTCCCTGCTGGCCCACGCGATCGTGGCGCTCTTCGCCGTGTGGGTGATGATCTGGGGCGGCATGCGCAACGTCCTGGCCGGCTGGGAGGACACGGTGCAGCTGCTGCCGGTCACCCAGGGGCAGACGTTCCTGGTGATCCCGATCGCGGGCGCCCTGATCCTGGTCTACAGCGTGCTGCACGTGATCGACCTGCTGCGGGCCTCCGACGAGGCCGTCGTCGCCCGGGCCGACGACGACATCGACCTCGGTCGGCTGAACGAGGAAGGGATCTGACGTGGACGACGCGCTCCTGGTCACCCTGATCATGGTGATCGGCATGTTCGGCCTGATGGCCATCGGAGTCTCGGTCTCGGTCTCCATCGGGCTGCCGGCGGCGATCTGCCTGGTGCTGCTGCAGAGCAACGAGCAGGGCATCTACACCAGCGCCCAGAAGATCTACAACGGCATCGACTCCTTCGCCCTGCTGGCCATCCCGCTGTTCGTGCTGGCCGGCACGATCATGAACAGCGGGGGCATCGCGGGACGGCTGATCGACCTGGCCAAGGCCATGACCGGCCGGACACCGGGGGCGCTGGCCCAGACCAACCTGGTCGCCAACATGCTCTTCGGCTCCGTCTCCGGCTCCGCCCTGGCCGGTGCGGCCGCGGTCGGCTCCGCGATGGCCCCGCAGCAGCGCAAGGACGGCTACGACATGCCCTGGGCCGCCGCCGCCAACGTGGCCTCCGCACCCTCGGGCATGCTGATCCCCCCGTCCAACACCCTCATCGTCTACGCCCTGGTCTCCCAGACCTCGGTCGGCGCCCTGTTCGTGGCGGGCTACATCCCCGGCATCCTGTGGGGCCTCGCCTGCGCCGTGGTCATCTGGCTGTACGCCCGCAAGCGCCCGGCGCTGGCCGGTGCCGGCTTCCCCACGTTCCCGGTCTTCCTGACGGTGCTCGGGCGGGCCCTGCCGTCGCTGTCCATGGTGGTCATCGTCGTCGGCGGCATCGTCTTCGGCTTCTTCACCCCCACCGAGGGCGCCGCGGTCTCGGTGGTGGTGGCGACCGCGCTCTCGATGGCCTACGGCACCGTCAAGGTCAAGGACTTCTACTCGATCCTGCTGGCCTCCACGCGGACGTCCTCGGTGGTCATCTTCCTGATCGGGCTGTCCTCGATCCTCTCCTTCGCGATGACCTACGCCCGGGTGCCGCAGCTCATCGGGGAGTGGATGACGACGATCACCGACTCCAAGATCGTCTTCCTGCTCATCATGATGGTGCTGCTGCTGATCATCGGCATCCCCCTCGACGCCACCCCGGCGGTGCTGATCTTCACCCCGATCTTCCTGCCGATCGCGGTGCAGGCCTACGACATCGACCCGATCCACTTCGGCATCATCATCGTGTTCAACATGTGCATCGCGGTGATCAGCCCACCCTCGGCACCGGTGCTGTTCGTCGGGGCCAAGGTGGCCGGGGTCCAGGTCGAACGGGTGTTCAAGCCGCTGCTGTGGTTCTACGCCTCCCTCGTCGTGATGCTCATCATCATCCAGTTCGTGCCCGCGCTGTCGCTGTGGCTGCCCGGTGTCCTCGGACTCCTCTGACCCGAAGGGACCTCCTGTGCGCATCGTCGTCACCGACTGCGACCACGCCTCCGTCGACCTCGAGCGGCAGGTGGTGGCCGACGCCGGCGGTGAGCTCGTGCTCAACCAGACCACCGCCGCGGAGGACGTGGTCGCGGGCGCCGAGGGGGCCGACGCCCTGCTGGTGCAGTACGCCTCGATCACCCGCGAGGTGCTGGAGGCGCTGCCCGAGGTCCGGGTGGTCAGCCGCTACGGCGTGGGCGTGGACACCGTCGACGTCGCCGCCGCCACCGAGCTCGGGGTGGCGGTCTGCAACGTCCCGGACTACGGCACCGAGGCGGTCTCGGACCACGCGATCGCCCTGGTCGTCGCCACCATCCGTGGCCTCGGGGCGCTGGACCGGGGTGTCCGGGCCGGCCGGTACGACCTGGGGTCGTCCTCGGTGCTGCCGATCCGGCAGTTCTCCAGCCAGGTGCTCGGCGTGCTCGGGTGCGGCCGGATCGGTGCGGCGACCGCCCGGAAGGCCGCCGCCCTCGGCTTCCGGGTGCTCGTGCACGACGCGCGCCTGACCGAGGGCAGCAGCACGGCCGAGGGCTGGCCGGTGGTCGCCCTGGAGCAGCTGCTCGCCGAGTCCGACGTGGTCTCCGTGCACACCCCGCTGGTGGCCGACACCCACCACCTTCTCGACGCCGGGGCGTTCGCGGCCATGAAGCGGGGCGCCGTGCTGGTCAACACCTCCCGCGGCGGGGTGGTCGACACCGACGCCCTGGTGGAGGCGCTGTCCTCCGGGCAGCTGCACGGGGCCGGTCTGGACGTCCTCGAGGAGGAGCCGGTCGCCACCGACCACCCGCTGACCGGCCTGGACAACGTGATCCTGACCCCGCACACCGCCTTCTACAGCGAGGAGTCCTACGGCGAGCTCAAGCGGCGCACCGCCCAGAACGCGGTCGACGTGCTGCGCGGGGAGCCTCGTGACGTGCTCAACACCGAGGTGCTGGAGGCGGGCCGGCGGCCCTGACCCCCGCGGGGCTCAGCAGCCGGCCTCCTCGTCCTCGATCCCGGTGATGATGTCGAAGCGGTCCTGGTAGACCCCGCCCTTGAACTCCGCGCCGAGGAAGGCGTCGGTGATGGCCAGCGCCATCTGCGGCGCCACCACGAAGGCGCCGAAGGCGATGATCTGGGACCCGTTGTGCTCCCGGGTGTGGCGGGCGGTGAACGGCTCGGAGCAGACGGCCGCGCGGATGCCGCGGACCTTGTTGGCCGAGATCGAGATGCCGATGCCGGTGCCGCAGACCAGGACGCCGCGGTCGGCCTCCCCGTCGCGGATCAGGTGGGCGACCTGGGTGGCGTAGCGGGCGGAGTACTCTGCCTGCCCGGTGCCGTCCCAGCCGACGTCGACCACCTCGTGGCCGGCCGCGCCCAGGTGCTCGGCCACCGCGTCCTTGAGCGCGCGCCCGGAGCCGTCGGAGCCGATGGCGATCCTCATGCGTCCTCCTCCCCCGACCCCACGGTCAGCGCTCGTCGTTCCAGCGTGGGTCGTTGTCCCACTGCTCGTTGCGCTGGGCCACCTTCTCCATGGCCTGCTCGGCGTCGGCGCGGCTGGGGTAGGGCCCGAGGCGGTCAAGGCTCCTGCACCCCTCGCGCTCCTCCACGGCCTTGTGGTCCAGGCACCAGTAGTACGGGCCAGCAGCCATCTGCGTCTCCTCCTGCTCCGCGGCGATGCGGGAGGGGCCTGGTCGGGGCCCCGTCGTCACCGCCGGCCGGCGTGCGCCGGCACTATCATCTGTCCGTGCCTGCCATCGTGCCCTACCCGGTCTCGCCCGTGCGCAGCGTCCCCCGCTCCATCCCCCGCCCGGACTACGTCGGCCGTCCCGAGCCGGCGCCCTACACCGGCAGCCACGTGCAGAGCGCGGAGACCATCGAGAAGATGCGGGCGGCCGGGGCGATCGCGGCCCGGGCGATGGCGGCGGCCGCCGAGGCGATCGCCCCCGGTGTGACCACCGACGAGATCGACCGGGTCGGCCACGAGTACCTGCTGGACCACCACGCCTACCCCTCGACGCTGGGCTACCGCGGCTTCCCCAAGTCGCTGTGCACCTCGGTCAACGAGGTGATCTGCCACGGCATCCCCGACGCCCGGCCGCTGGAGGACGGGGACCTGGTCAAGATCGACCTGACCGCCTACCTGGACGGGGTGCACGGGGACAACTGCGCCACCTACTTCTGCGGCGAGGTGGACGAGGAGTCCCGGCTGCTCGCCGAGCGCACCCGGGAGGCGATGGAGCGGGCGATCAGGGCCGTCCGCCCCGGCCGCCAGGTGAACGTGATCGGCCGGGTGATCGAGTCCTACGCCCGGCGGTTCGGCTACGGCGTGGTGCGGGACTACACCGGTCACGGGGTGCACACCGCCTTCCACTCGGGGCTGGTGATCCCGCACTACGACGAGCCCCGCTACGACACCGTGATGCAGCCGGGGATGACCTTCACCATCGAGCCGATGATCACCCTCGGCACCCACGAGTGGAGCCTGTGGGACGACGGCTGGACGGTGGTGACCACCGACGGCAGCCGGGTGGCGCAGTTCGAGCAGAGCATCGTGGTCACCACCACCGGCGCCGAGGTGCTGACCACCCCCTGAGCCGGGGCGGGCCCGGTCGGGTCAGGCCCGTCGGAGCCGGTGCGCGGGCACCCACTCCACCCGCAGGGCGTCGGCGTCCTCGACCCAGGAGACCAGCGCGCACCAGCCGCTGTCGTCCTGGCGCCACTGCACCACCAGCCCGGGCCACTCCCCGCCGGCGTGCTGCACCCAGCAGTGCCGCACCCGCGGGCGTCGGAGGGAGCCGGCCGGCTCCCGGTCCTGGCCCGCGCCGACCAGGCGGCGCTCCTGCAGGGCGATGCCGGCGCCGCGTCCGTACCCCCCTCGAGCCATGGCGACAGCGTGGCAGGGCGGTGTGACAACCCGCGTGGGGCTGGTGCGGGAGCGGGCGCCCGTGGTGGTCTGGTCCCAGCAGCAGGCACCGGGTCGTGGGAGGGCACTCATGGGCATCGACGACGGCACCGGCCACCCGCCGGGGGCTCCCGCGAGGACGCCGGTGTACACCACCCGCCCGCTGGACAGCCGCACCTGGGACGTCTTCGCCGAGCTGGTGGAACGCAACGGCGGCGTCTTCGGCGGCTGCTGGTGCATGGGTCACCACCAGACCCCCGACGGCGGCTCGTACCACCACGTCCGCGGCATCGACAAGCGTGCGGCCAAGGAGGCGCTGGTCCGCAGCGGTCGGGCCCACGCCGCCCTCGTGCTCGACGAGGACGGGCTCGCCCAGGGGTGGGCCAAGTACGGGCGGACCGACGAGCTCCCCCTCTACGCCCAGCACCGCCGGGCCTACGAGAAGGAGCCGACCGAGCGTCCGGACTGGCGCATCCCCTGCTTCTACACCGACACCCGGCACCGCCGCGAGGGGATCGCCCGGGCTGCCCTCGCCGGTGCGCTCGACCTGATCCGGGACGCCGGCGGGGGCACCGTCGAGGCCGTCCCCGAGGTCACCAGCGGCCGCGTCGCCCACGGGCGGTTCCTGTTCCAGGCGTCGGTGGAGCTGTTCGAGGAGCAGGGCTTCGAGCGCGTCCGCCAGCTCGGGAAGTGGGCCTGGCTCGTCCGTCGGACGGTGCGCCCGGCACCGTGACCCGGTGGGGGGCGGCGGCGTGGTGGCCGGGCAGGACGTCCTTCGTCCCAGCCGCCTTCCCGGTCCCGCGCTGCCGGAGCGGGTACACATGGAGGTGGAGACGCGTCAGCATGGCCGTCTCCGGGGAGTTCGACGGGTTGAGCAGACAGCCGGCCGGGCTCCCCCCGGGGTCCCCGAAGGCCGCGGGGAGCCCCCGGCAGCCGCCCGAGGCCGTCCGGGACGCCTGGCCAGCGGTGCGCGGCTACGTGCCGTGCCGGGCCACGACCTCCTCCGCCAGGTCGCGCAGCTTGATGTTGCGGTGCTGCGACTCCTGGACGAGGAGCGCGAACGCACGGTCTGCGTCGGTGTTCAGCTTCGCCATCAGCAGCCCGACCGCCTGACCGTTGATGCGCTGGGACAGCATGCCCTGGCGGAAGTGCTCCATGTCCGCGCTGGCCTGCATCCAGGCGCGGTGGAGCTCTTGTGCGCGAGCGTAGAGGTCGCTGTCGGCGTCGTGCAGCGTCAGCTCCATGGCTTGCTGCTGCTCGGCGCGGGAGAGCATCCAGGCGGTCACCTCGGTGACCCGGTGGAGCAGCAGCGTCACCTCGCCGTCGTCGTCCAGCACGGGCACGTTGACCGGGCTCCACCACCGCTCGGTCCAGGTGCCGCTCTCGGGATCGTGGAGGGCGTACTTCTGCACGGGCATCGTGTCCGTCTGCTTGGTGGCGAGCACCCGCAGCAGGGAGGCGTGCAGGTTGCTCACCCCGGTCGCGGTCTCGTCGTCGGGGGGGTCGGGGAACATCTCGAAGAGGCCACGGCCCACCACGTCCTCACGTCGCAGCTGCGTCACCTCCTCGCGGGCCCGGTTCATGCCCACGATCACCAGGTCGGGGCTGAGCACGAGGTAGGGCGTCGGTGTGGCGTCGAAGACCGCTTCGTAGTCCAGCATCAAGTTGCTCCTCCTGCCGTTCGTCGAGCTGCTGTCCCCGAGCACCAGCAAGGCCTCGTGAGCGGCGCCACCCATCATCGCGCAGAGGAGCACCGGACGAGGAGCACACCGTCACCGTCGACCCGGCGGAGGACCCGGACGCCGAGGACGCCGTCCACCGCGCCACCATCCAGCCCCTGGCTCCGCTGCTGCCCACTTCGTCTGCGTGACACGGCCCTGACGACGCCGGACGCCCGTGGAGCACACGGATGGGTGGACGAGCCGACCTGTAAGCCGGATTCTGTGACCCCGGAGGGCCGGTGACCATCCATCTGCGACCGCTGTCACCAGCGGCCTGGTGCGGCCTACCCGGGAGCTCGGGCGAGCAGCCCTCGGACGCTCCCGCGACCGTGCACGCACGGTCTTCTTGGCCTTGCTCCAGGTGGGGTTTACCGAGCCACCCCAGTCACCTGGGGTGCTGGTGGTCTCTTACACCACCGTTTCACCCTCACCCCTCCTCGCGGAGGGGCGGTCTGTTCTCTGTGGCACTGTCCCGCGGGTCGCCCCGGGTGGGTGTTACCCACCACCTTGCTCTTCGGAGTCCGGACTTTCCTCGACACCGGCAGGCCTGGGCCCGTCGGTGCCGCGGTCACCCGGTCGGCTCGTCCGGGCTCATCGTAGCGTCGCCGCCGCCCGGTCCCGCCACCGGAGCCGGACGCCGGGACGCAGGATGGTCAGGCGAACCGGGGCGCCAGCTGCTCCACCAGGCCCGAGGCCAGCAGGAAGCGGAGGAAGCGGCCGACCAGGGCGGTGACCACGAACAGCGGCAGCGACACCCGCAGCCGCCCGGCCACGACGGAGATGATCATGAACGGCGGCAGCCCGGCGGAGGCGGAGGTGAGCAGCACCAGCACGGTCCAGCGCGGGTGCCGGGTGACCCACACCGCCCAGCGGTCCAGCCGGGTGCTGATCGAGGGACGGGCCAGCTTGCGCTGCAGCCACGGCCACCGGGTCGAGGTGCGTCCCACCTCGTACCACAGCAGCTTGCCGCCGACCTGGCCGACCGCCGCCGTCACCGCCACGACGAGCGGCGACAGCTCCCCCGAGGCGGACACCACCACCACGTAGGTCTCGATGTTGAACACCGGCAGGAAGGCCGAGACGAAGGCGACGCCGAGCAGGCTGAGGACCACCCACACGGCTGCTCCTCTCCTCCCGGCCCCGGGGACCCTCCTCGGTGACGTCGACGTCCACGACCCCCGCTCAGGGTCCCAGCACGATCCTGCTCCCCCGCACGTCGACCAGGACCCCGTCGGGACCCGGGGACACCTCGGTGAGCCCCAGTCCGAAGGGCAGGGTGTCCAGCGGGACGGTGAACCCCAGCCGCTCACCCAGCAGCAGCCGGCTCACCTCGTCCAGCCCCTGCCCGCCCTGGATCGCGACGGGGCTGACCCGCAGCCCGCCCTCGGCGGCGGACAGGCGCACGACCGCGCTGACGTCGACCTGCTGGGTGAGCAGGTCCACCTCACCGGCCAGCCGCAGCTCGCCGTCCTCGAGCGGGGTCAGGGTCAGCGGCCTCCCGGTGCGCTCCAGGTAGCTGTTCACGTCGGCGTAGGTGAGCGTGACCTGTCCCTCGGCACGGCCGATGCCGATCCGCCGGACGTCCTGGAGCAGCACGTCGCGGAAGGGCACCCGGACGTCGACGAGGTGGGACTGGACGCGCTCGAGCCGCAGCGGGCCGTTGGTGACGCCACGGGCGGTCACGTCCACCGAGCTGTAGGCCCCCCGGATCACCTGGGGCAGGAAGAAGGCGCCGTGGACCTCCACCTCGGGGCTCTCAGCGACCCCGGTCGCGTCCTGGACGTTGCGGGCGATCAGGCTCTCCGCCCCGGCCCGCGCGAGCGCGTCGGCGCCCCACAGCAGACCGACCAGCCCCAGCACCACCGCGACCACCTCGACGACCGTGCGGTAGGGCACCCGGGACGAGCGCCCCCCTCCTCGGCCGGGGGTGACGGTGGTGCCGGTGGTGCCGGTGGGGTCAGTCACGTCGCGGCTCCTGGGTGCTGGGCTCGGTGGTCGGTCCCGGCTCCGTGCCGGTGCCGGCCGGGGCGGCGCTCGCCACGGTGATGCGGTGGCCCGGCCACCCGGCCGCACGTCCCAGCAGGGTGAGGACGGCCGGGGTCAGGACGGGGCGGAGCACGAACGTGTCCAGCAGCAGCCCGACCGCCATCGCGAAGGCGATCTGGCGGAAGGTGGACAGCGGGATGATGGCCACCAGGGCGAAGGTCGCGGCCAGGATGGCCCCGGCCGTGGTGATGGCGTGGGAGGAGCGTGGCACGGCGACGGTGAGGGCCTCGCGCAGGGGTCGCCGGCGGGCCTCGGCCCAGATGCCGCCGACGGAGAACACGTTGTAGTCCGAGCCGAGGGCGATCAGCAGCACGGTGACGGCGAACGGGGCGTAGAAGGTCAGCCCCTGCTCCCCCAGCAGGCCCTGGAAGAGCAGGGTGGTCAGCCCCAGCGCGGCCGCCACGCTCAGCACGGTGCTGGCCAGCAGGACGACCGGGGCCACCACGGCGCGGAGGTAGAGGGCCAGCAGCAGCAGCTCGATCAGCAGCGCGACGACCACCGTCAGCTCCAGGCTCGTCCGGGTGAGCTCGGCCACCTCCGCCGCGATCAGCGTCTGACCGGTCATCGCCGCGGCCGCCCCGCCGAGTCCGGCCTCCTCGACGAGAACCGGCAGCCGCTCCTGCATGGCACGTGCGTCGTCGATGGCCTGGGCGGCCAGCGGGTCGCTGCCGAAGACGACCAGGTAGCGGGCGGCGTCACCGCTGGCGGCGAGGACCACTCCCCGTCCCCCCTCCAGCGGCGAGTCCGCCGGCCCCAGCACCCGCACCACCCCGGGCTGGCTGGCGAGCAGGTCCTGGAGCCGGGCGAGCTCGGGACGCTGGGCGATGACGTCGGACTGCTCGATCAGCACCTCGGTGGGAGCCGACAACCCGCGGAGCCCGGACTGCTGGAGGAGGGCAGCCCCCTCGGCGACGCTGTCACGGTCGGGCAGCCCGGCGGTGAAGGAGAGGTCGAGGCGGGCCTGCGAGGCCGGCAGGCTCGCCAGCGCGAGCAGCCCGACCACCAGGACGGTCGCCGCCACCGCGGGCCGCCGGCGGGTCAGCACGGTGACCAGCCGGGTCAGCCGCCCGTGGCGTCGGGCGGCGTGCTCGGCCGGGACCAGGGAGGGGGCCCGTCGCGACGTCCGCACCGGCAGCACGGTGAACAGGCGCCAGCCGAGGACGGTCATCAGGGCCGGGGTGAGGGTCAGGCTGACCGCCAGGCCCACCAGCACGGTCAGGGCCAGCGCCGGACCGAGGGCGCGGAAGATCTCGAACGGCGCCGCCAGCAGGGCGATCGTGCCACCGGCCACCGTGAGCCCGGCCATGGCGACGACCGGACCGTCGCGCCGCAGGGACCGTCGGGCCGCCGTCACGTTCGACTCACCGGCGTCCAGCTCGTCGCGGAAGGAGGCGAAGAACAGCACGCAGTAGTCCGTCACCACCCCCAGCAGCAGGGCCACCAGGACCGGTTTCAGCTCAGCGGGCACGCTGGTGCCCAACGCCGTGGCCACCGACCCCAGCAGCGAGAAGTAGACGAGGTAGCCGACCCCGGCGACCCCCAGGACCACCAGCGGGGCCAGCAGCGACCGGAAGGCCAGCGCCACCACCAGCAGGATCAGCAGCACGCTCGCGCCCTCGAACAGGGGCAGCCGGGCCTGCAGGTAGTCGTTCTGCGCCACCTGGGCCGGCACGAAGCCGGTCACGTAGGACCCCACCCCGGCCTGGTTGTTGAAGTGGGCGGCGTACTGCTGGGCCAGCAGCGTGGAGTGGGTGAGGCCGGTGCCCTCGGTGAAGAACAGGTAGGTGACGGTGGTGTCAGCACGCCCGGTCGGGACCGGGATGGCGGCCTGGATCTGCCCGGGCCCCGGCGGGACCGGAGACTCGAGCACCTCCTGGGTGGTGCTCAGCGCCCAGAGCAGGGAGTCCGCCCGGGTGAGCACGCTGAGACCTCCCGGCTGGTGCACCACCACCGTGGTGCCGGACAGCACCGGGACCCGGAACTGCTCCAGCACCCGCTCCTCGACCTCCAGCACGGCGCTGCCGGGGGGCAGCAGGTTCCCGAAACCGCCTCCCGGGGCCGACGGGGGCGAGGGCACCAGCGTGGTCGCAGCGGCGGCGAGCACCCACAGCAGCAGCACCACCCAGCGCCCGCTGGTCACCGTGGCCCGGTACAGCCGGGCCGCGCCGGCCACCGCCGCGGTGGCCGCCGACCCGACGCGGGGAGCTGGCACCTCGTCCCCTCTCAGCCGGCGACGGCCCGCCTGACCGTCGGACCTAGTATGTCCCTGAGGTCGTACGGCCCGCGCTGCAGGAGGCACTGATGACAAGTCCAGCCACCCCGCCGGAGCCGGACGGCCGGCCCCCGGACCAGGCCCCCCACCGGTCGCGCTGGTGGCTGGGGGTGCTGCTGTTCGTCGCCGGCCTGGTGGCCGGCGTCCTCACCGTCGGTCTGCTCACCAGCACCACACCCGACTTCGGCACCGCAGGTGGCGGACCCGACGCCGCGCCGACCGAGCCGGCACCCGTACCGTCCGAGGGCGTCCCGGTGGTGGCCCGGGCCGAGGTCAACGCCGCCTGCCTGCGGGTGATCAACGAGGCCCAGGACGTCTACAGCATCCTGCAGAACCTGGACCAGGCGGTCGACGACGTGAACCTGCAGCAGCTCGACGACATGGTGCGCCAGCTCCAGCCGATCCAGCCGCGGCTGGCCCGCGACCTTCAGGACTGCCGGGTGGACGCGGGCGCCGTGGTCGACCCGTCCGCGAGCGGCACCCCCGCCGCACCCCCGGGCACCGCCTCCCCCACGCCCCAGGCCTCCCCCACCGGCTGAGCGGGTCGGTCAGCCCACGACGAAGGAGACGCGGCCCTGCGCGGGGTCGGCCGTCTCCAGCCGTGCGACGACCTCCGCACCCAGCTCCAACGGGCTCCCGGTGACGCTCGCCTCCACGGCGGGGTCCCGGATCACCAGGCGCCCCCGGGGCGGACGGTCGCCGTCGCCGCGCTCGTCGAGGTCGACCACCACCCCCTCGAAGTCCTGCCCCACCCTCGGGGCCAGCACCAGGGCCTCGGCCATGTCGACCACCCGGCGCTCGTAGGCGCTGGCCCGTCGACCCGAGTCGGTCATCTCCTGGGGCAGGGCCTCCAGGGCCTCCCGCACCCACGCCGGCACCTCCCGGTCCCCGCACAGGGCCAGGCAGGTCTCCAGCACGTAGCGGTCCACCAGCCGGCGGAGCGGGGCGGTGGTGTGGGCGTAGGATCCGGCGATGGCGGCGTGCTCGACCACCGGCGGCAGCCCGCCGTCGAAGGCCGCGTAACCGGCACCGCGGAAGAGCGTGGTGCAGGCCCGCAGCATCGCCGCGTGCGGACCGTGGTCGGGGTCGAGGCTGCGGACGAACTCCGGGTAGGCCAGCGCCTCGGGCCACTCGATCCGCAGCGCCCGGGCGGTCTGGCGGAGCCGGCGCAGCGAGTGCTCGTCGGCCGGCGGCAGGGTCCGGAGCACCCCCACCCGGCCCCGGAGCATCAGCTGGGCGGCGGCGGCGCCGGTCAGCAGGGAGATCTGGGCGTTCCAGCCCTCCACCGGCAGCGGGGAGCGGTAGGCCAGCCGCCACCCGCCGTCGTCGTCGACGTGCACCTCCTGCTCGGGGATCGGCAGGCTGATGCCGCCGCGGTCCCGCTCCTGCTGCTCGCGGAGCAGACCGACCTCGCGCAGACCGGTCAGGCTGTCCGAGGCGGTGCCCTCGTCCAGCCGACGCTGGGCCTCGGCGTAGTCCAGCTGCTCCCGGCTGCGGACCAGCGCGCGACGGCAGCCGGTGGCGGTCAGGGCGCCGGCGGCGTCCACGTCCAGCTGCCAGACGACCGCGGGTGCGACCTGGTCGGCCAGCAGGCTCGCCGCCCCCTCGCTGAGCACGGGCGGGTGCAGCGCGATCCGCCGGTGCGGGGCGTAGAGCGTCTGGCCCCGGCGGTGCGCCTCCCGGTCCACCGGGCTGCCCGGCCGGACGAAGGCGGCCACGTCGGCGATGGCGTAGTGCACCCGGAAACCCGTGCCGGTGCGCTCGACGAACAGCGCCTGGTCGAGGTCGCGCGACCCGGGCGGGTCGATGGTGACCAGCTCCAGGTCGGTGAGGTCGGTCCCGGGCAGCGACGGGTCGGCGGCCGACCGCTCGGCGTCGGCGAGCACCTCGGCGGGGAACTCGGCGGTGATCTGGAGCTCGGCCTCCAGCGCGGTCAGCCCCTCGACCAGGGCGGGTGGGACCGTCGGCGTCAGCCGGACCGGGCGGATGGGCACGCGCCGGCCCTAGAGCCCGGACCGGGCGGTCCGGACGAGGATCCGGCCGCACTCCTCGCAGCGCAGCACCTCGTCCGGGGCGGCGGCGGTGAAACGACCCAGGTCCGAGGCGTTGACCTCGATCTGGCAGCCGCGGCAGCGGCGCTGCTCGAGCGCGGCGGCCCCGCTGCCCATGCTGGCCCGGAGCTTGTCGTACAGGGTCAGCAGGTCGGCCGGGATCTCCGCGGCCACCGCCCTCCGCTCGCGGGTGAGCTCGCGGCCCTCGACGTCGACGTCGGCGACCTTGAGGTCGCGGGAGCGGACGTGGCCGGCCAGCTTCTCGGCGATCTCGTCGGCCTGGCGCCCGAGCACCTCCCGCAGCGCGGTGGCCGCCTCGAGCTCCTCCATCACCTCCAGCTCGGCGTCCTCCAGCGTGGTGATCCGGGTGCCGAGGTGCTCGACCTCCTCGATCATGGCGCGCAGCGCCTTGGGGTCGGCGATGGCGCCGGAGTCGATCCGGTGCTGGTTGCGGACCCGGCGCTCGCGGACCGGCTCCAGGTCGGCCTCGGCGCGACGCTGGGCGGTCTGCAGGTCCGAGACGCGGGTCCCGGCGGCCACGATGTCGTCGGCCAGGGCCTCCTGCTCGCGCTCGAGCCGGGCGATGTCGGCGAGCTCGGGCAGGCTGCGCTTGCGGTGCATCAGCTGGGCGATGTGGGTGTCCAGCGCCTGCAGGTCGAGCAGACGGAGCTGGTCGTGCGGTGCGGCCTTGATGGTGCCTCCTCCGAACCCGGCGGGACGTCTTCTGCCCCGCGCCGGTCGCGTCACTGTACCGTCCCGTCCCGGCACTAGGATCCCCGGTGATGGAGACGGCGAGCGGCGGCAGACGGGTCACGGTCGGGCTGGTCCTGCTGCTGGGCAGCATGACCGCCCTGGGACCGTTGACCATCGACACCTACCTGCCGGCGCTGCCGCAGATGGCCACCGACCTGGGGGCCAGCGAGTCCCAGATCCAGCTCACCCTGACCACCATGCTGCTCGGGCTGGGGCTCGGCCAGCTGATCAACGGGCCGCTGTCGGACACGGTGGGGCGCCGGCTGCCGATCATCGTCGGCTTCAGCGGCCACATCGTCGCCTCGCTGCTGATCGCCCTCTCCCCCTCGGTGGAGCTGGTGATCGGGCTGCGGCTGCTGCAGGGCTTCTTCGGGTCCGCGGTGATGGTGGTGGCCATGGCCGTGGTCCGCGACCTGTTCGAGGGCCTGCAGGTGGTGCAGATGCTCAGCCGGCTGTCGCTGGTGATGGGGCTGGCCCCGATCCTGGCCCCCAGCCTCGGTGGGCTGCTGCTGGCGGTCACCAGCTGGCACGGCATCTTCGTCTTCCTGGCCCTGGCGGCGGGGGTGGCGCTGACCACCGCGGTCACCCGGCTGCCCGAGACGCTGCCGCCCGAGCGACGGCTTCAGGCCGGGCTGGGCCCCACCCTGCAGGCCTACCGGACGCTGCTGTCGGACCGCGCCTACCTGGTGATGGTGGTGGTGGGAGCGGCGAACTCGGTCAGCCTGTTCAGCTACATCTCCGGCTCCTCCTTCATCTTCCAGGAGGGCTTCGGGCTGTCCCCGCAGCAGTACGCGCTGGTCTTCGGGGCCAACGGCGTGCTGCTGATCGGCGGCACCCAGCTCACTCCCGTGCTGGTCCGTCGGTTCGGGGCGGAGCGGGTGCTGCTGGGCGCGCTGGTGGTGAGCGTGCTGGCCTCGGTGGCCACGGTGGTGCTCGCCCGCACCGACGCCGGGCTGCTCGGCGCGGTGATCCCGATCGGGGTGGTGATGGCCATGCTCGGTCTGTGCATGCCGACCACCACCACCCTGGCGCTGGAGCACCACGGACGGACCGCCGGCACGGCGATGGCCGTGCTCGGCGCCGGCCGCTTCGCCATCGCCGGCGGGGCCGCCCCGCTGGTGGGTCTGCTGGGTGACGGGACGGCCGGTGCGCTCGGCCTGGTGATGGTGGTCAGCAACGCCCTGGCCGCCGCCCTGATGATCCAGGTGGTGCGCCATCGACGCCGCTGAGCAGCCCCGGTTCCTGCTGCTGCCGGGACGGCACCACCTGCTGACCCGGTTCCAGGCCGACTGGCTGCGTCGCACCGTGGCCGGCCGCGACGTCACGGTGGTCTGGGCCGTCACCTCGGCCAACCACCACACCACCCGCCGCAACCCCGTCCCCTACTCCCGCCGGGAGTCCGCGATCGAGCGGTTCTCGGTGCAGGAGGGGCTGCGCTCGCTGGTGGTCGGCATCCACGACGTCCCGCCCACCGACGACTTCGCGGAGGTCACGGTGAAGGCCTGCCGGGAGGCCCTCGGGCTGCCGCTCACCCCGGCCGACACCCAGGTGGCCTGCTCGACGGCCTCGGTCAGCGCCCTCTACCGCGGGCTGGGCTACACCGTGCTGCCGGTGGAGGACGAGCCCCGGCCCGAGGGCGCCCCGGCACCGGAGCTCCCCTGGGAGGTGCTCACCCGGCTGGCCGGCGGCGACGACGGCTGGCGCGTCCCGGCGCACCCGGCCAGCGTGGACGTGCTGACCCGCTACCGCCTGGACGAGCACGTCCGCACCGTGCTCAACGACCCGGTGGTCGGCGACGACGGCGGTCTGACCCCCAGCCGGGACTACCACAGCTACGCCGAGTCCTTCGAGGTGGCCAGCGACCGCAAGTGGGCGCAGGTGGCGCCCTACGTGCGACCGGGTCGCATCCTCGACATCGGCTGCGCCACCGGCGCCCTGCTGGAGCGCATCGACGCCGACCCGCGCTTCCACGAGTCCGACCTGATCGGGGTCGAGGTCGCCCGGCACCTGATGGCCGAGTGCGAGCACAAGGTGGCCCAGGGCCGCTTCCGCAACCCCAACGTCTTCTTCCACCAGCGCAACATGCTCGGGGACACGGTGTTCCCGCCGCGCTCCATCGACACCTCGATCAGCATCGCGCTCACCCACGAGATCTGGTCCTACACCCGTCCGGTGGGCGCCCGCCGCGACCAGCTGCAGCGCTTCGTGGACCGCATCGCCGCCCACACCGCACCGGGCGGGGTCTGGGTGAACGCCGACGTCTGCGGACCCGGCGAACCGGAGCGACCGGTGCTGCTGGAGCTGGACGACTCCGACGGGACGAACCCGCCGCCGCGCCCGGACCTGGACCGGTGGCCGCGCGAGCAGGTGGCCGAGCACGTCGCGGGCCTGTCCACCCGGGCCAGGCTGGCGCAGTTCGCGGTCGACTTCGAGCGGCTGGCCGGGGTCCGGGTCGAGCACCAGCAGGTCGGGGACGCGGTGCGGCTTCGGCTGGCCGACGCGATGGACTACCTGACCCGCAAGGACTACGCCGACAACTGGCTCTCGGAGTGCCACGAGCAGTTCTGCGGCCTCTCCTGGGCGGACTGGCAGGACGTGGTGCGCGCCGCCGGGATGACCCTGGACGCCGCCTCGCGGCCCTGGCGCAACGACTGGGTGGTGGAGCACCGGATCGCGCCGGTGGCCGGCCTGCGCGGCCTGGACGGAGCCGAGCTGGAGTGGCCCGACACCCACGTGCTGCTGGTGGCACGTCCGGGCGTCACGTCCTGAGGGGCGGCCCCCCGACCACTCAGCCCGGGAGGACCAGCTCCTCGCCACGACGAGCTGACAGGTGGGTCGTCGGCCGCCACCTCGTCGAGGCGGGGCGCCGGTTCCGCCCGGGGTCTCAACGCCCACGCTCCTCGCTGATGGTGTTCGCCCCGTCGACCGTGATGAGCTGACCCGTGATGTAGGACGCGCCCTCACCGGCCAGGAACGCGATCGCGTAGGCCACCTCGTCGGCGGTGCCGGACCGGCCGACGGGGGTGGCCGCGCCCATCCTCCGCTCGTGGTCGGAGGCGGAGGCCGTGTCGATCCACCCCGGGGCCACGGCGTTCACCGTGATGCCCGCCGCGGCCGTGTCGATCGCGGTCGCGCGCGTCAGCCCGACGACGCCGGCCTTCGCCGCGTGGTAGGCCACGTCGCCGGGGTAGGCGGCGACGGGCCCCGACACCGAGGACACGTTGACGATGCGGCCGTACCCGGCGGCCCGCATGGGACCGGTCACGGCGCGGGTCATCAGGTACGCCGTGGTGAGGTTCCGGTCGAGCGAGGCGTGCCAGTGGTCCAGGGACGCTCCGCCGACCGCGCCCGAGGCGGAGGAGTCCGACACGGCCGTCATCCCGGCGTTGTTGACCAGGACGTCCACGCCACCGAAGGAGTCCGACGCACGGGCGAGGACGGCGTCCACGCCCGCCTGGCCGGTGAGGTCGGCCACCACCCCCTCTGCTCGGACACCGGCGGCGCGGAGCTCTGCGACCCGCTCGAAGATGCGGTCGGTCGTCGAGGTGATGACCACCCGGCTCCCGCCGGCGCCGAGCAGACGGGCTGCTGCGAACCCGATCCCGTGCGGGCTCCCGGCGCCGGTGATGACGGCGACCCGCTGGTCGTGGGTGGTCATGGTGGAACCTCTCGTCTCGTGGTGCGACCGCACGATGTCGACCGGGCGGTCAGGACCTGGGTCGTGCGTCCCGCTGCGGTCCCCGTCGGCCGCGCGTGCCTGCTCCGAGGGACCCGCTGGACGGTTCCTCGGCCGACGTCCTCGCACGTCCGTCCTGGACCACGGACGATGACGCCCCGCGCGTTGCTCGTCGAGCTCCCTCGTCCCGACGAGCCCCGCACACGTCCGCGTGAGGCCGACGGGTCCAGTAGAGACCGTGTGCCTGGCACAGGGTCAACCACCGGCTCGGCCGGGATCGAGCTCGTGCTCGGCCCGGTGCTGCAGCCACCGGCACGACGACCGGGCTCACCCGGGGTGGTGCCATGCCTTCGGCGGCGGAGGCGCCGGCCGCGGACCGGTCGGTCCGAGGGGGCGGACCCGGTGGAGCGTCCGGGGGTCAGCGCCGCCTGGCGCCTCCGGGGGTCAGCGCCGCCAGGCCGTCAGCACCAGCCGCCAGCTGAGGTCCCGGCGCGGCGGCACCGGCTGCTCCGGGGACCCGATCGAGGGGGCCACCAGCTGCTCGGTGGCGCCGGTCCCGGTACGCAACCGCAGCAGCCCGAGGTCCTCGCGCTGGTCGGTGGTCCAGTGCAGCCCCAGCGCGTCCGGCCCGTCCAGCACCCAGGCGTGGGCCCAGCCCGAGGGGCCCACCAGCCCGCGGTCGTCGGTGACCGCCTCCAGGCTGCCCGCGGCGGCGCTCAGCGGGACCCGGACCTCGTGGCGCCACGGCTCCCGGGTGACGGTCCGGTAGCCGATCCGCACCGCCCCGGAGAGGGTGTTCAGGGTGCGGGCCAGGCTGCCGACCTCGTCCACCACGCGCCAGGCGGGGGAGCCGGACGGCTGGCCCAGCCGGTCCGCGGCCTCGGCCGAAGGCTGCCAGGCCCGGGTGCCGGTGCCCTCGTCGTCGTCGGCCCGGCCGAAGACCTCCTGCGCCGGCTCGGCGAGCCACTCCCGCTCCCCCGCCCGCAGCGACGTCCACCGGCCGCCGGTCGCGTGGTCCACCACCAGCCCGAGCTCGGTGCGGGTCCAGGGACCCGCCACGGGTGGGCCGGAGACGGGACCGCCGAGCGCGCCAGTTGCCATGGCGCCACCGTAGCCGCCGACGTCGCCCGCGGCTCAGCCGGCGGGCTGCTCGCCCCGGGGCCGGCGCCGGCGGGGCGCACGGGTCGTCCGCGCCTGCTCCACGGTGGCGGCCAGCTCGGCCAGGGCCTCCTCCACGCACTGGGCCAGCACGTCCAGGTCCCGGACGCGGTCCCGGTCGCCGTTGAGCCCGACGAAGACCTCGCCGTCGTAGGAGGTCACCCCGATGGTGAGGATGTGGCCGGCCCCCAGCGGGAGCACGGGGTAGCTGGCCACCAGCCGGGCGTCGTCGACGTGCATCGGGTGCTGCGGGCCGGGGACGTTGGTGATCAGCAGGTCGTGCTGGCGCCGCACCACCTGCCCAGCGACCCGGACCCCGAGGCTGTGCAGCGTGGTGGGGGCGAACCCGGCGATGTCGGTGATGGTGCGGGCCCCCACGGCCAGCCCGGTGTCCTTGTGCGCCTTGGTGCCGTGGGAGACCTGGTGCAGACGCATCAGCGCGTTCGGCTCCCCCACCGGCAGCCGCATCAGGTGCGGGGCCACCCGGCTGCCCAGGGAGGACGGGGCGCCGTCCTCGTCGATCACGCTCATCGGCACGCAGGCGGTCAGGGTGCTCGGCAGCGACGTCTGGCCGCGGGCCTGCAGCCAGGAGCGCAGCGCACCGGTCAGCACCGCCAGCACCACGTCGTTGATGGTGCACTGGTGGGCGACCCGCAGCGTCTTGAGCGCCGACAGCGGCACCACCACCGAGGCGAAGCGGCGCTGCTCGCCCACCACCCCGGTCAGCGGGGAGTCCGCCGGCGGCCGGGCCCCGGTCATCAGGTCCTCGGCCAGCGCACCGACCGCGGTGCCGACGCCGCCACCCAGCGCCTCACCGACGGTGACCACCGTCCCCAGGGCCGCGGTCACCCCCCGCCGCAGACCGACGACCGCGCGCAGCGGGTCGGCCACCGTCTCCACCGCGGTCTGCACCAGCAGGTCGACCGCCGTGGGCTCGGGCCGCGGCTCCCACCCGGGGGCGGCCAGCCCGCCGGCGTCGGGGACCTCGTCCAGCAGCACCTGGCCGATGTCGACGTGGTCGTGGCCGTCCACCAGCAGCTGGTGGCTCTTGGTGATCACCGCGAACCGGTCCTCGGCCAGGCCCTCCACCAGGTACATCTCCCACAGCGGCCGGGAGTGGTCCAGCCTGCGGGCCATCACCCGGCCGACGAACTCGCGCAGCTGCTCCGGGCTCCCCGGGCGCGGCAGGGCCGAGGCCCGCACGTGGTAGCTGAGGTCGAAGTCCTCGTCGTCGACCCAGACCGGCGCCGCCAGGTTGAGCGGCACGTGACGCAGCCGCATCCGGTAGCGCGGCACGTAGGCCAGCCGGTCCTCGACCAGCGCCGCGAGGCGGGCCAGGTCGAATCCCCGTGGGCCGGGGGCGAAGACGTCGACGGCCCCGACGTGGTTCGGGTGGTGGGCGGTGTCGAGCGCGAGCAGGGCGTCCTCGGTCGCGGTCAGCCGGTCGGCCACAGGCGTCCTCCCTCCGGGTCGTCCACAGATTACCCAGCGATCCTGCCGCCGACGTCGCGACGGGCGCACAGTGGGTCGGTGACCACCGCCACCGCGACCGTCCCCGGGACCCTGCGGGCCGACCCGCTGCCTCCCCAGCACCCTCCGGTGCTCGAGCTGCTGCGGGAGGGCCGCCTGCTGCCGGACCAGCCGACGCTCTTCGCCGCGACCACCCCGCCCGACCACCCTCCCGGCGGCCCGGACGCCCCGCTGCTGCCCGACGCCGTGGCCACCGCGGGGGCGCTGGTGCGGCTGGTGCTGGAGTCGCTGGCCGGGCGGCGCCCCGCGACCCAGCTGAGCCGCTGGTTCAGCGAGGACGTGCTGGCCGAGCTGAGCGTCCTGCGCGGGCTGCGCCGGCGCTCCCGCCGCCACCCGGAGCTGGTGCTGCACTCGCTCCGGGTCCAGCACCCGCACCCGGCCGTGGCCGAGGTGAGCGTGCACCTGCGCGGCCGTGACCGCTCGCTGGCCTGGGCGCTGCGGCTGGAGGCGACGTCGCAGCGCTGGTGGTGCACCGGGCTCGAGCTGGGCCCGCGTCCGGTGCGGTGAGGGTCAGCTCTTGCGGCCGTGGCACTGCTTGAACTTGCGGCCCGACCCGCAGGGGCAGACGTCGTTGCGCCCCACCCCGGCGTAGGAGTCGGCCGGCTCCTGGGTCGCGGTCGCGGTGGCGCGCCCGGTCTCGTCGGGGGCGGAGTAGGTCAGCCGGCGCTGGCTGGAGCCGCCCAGACCCTTGGCCTGCACCACCGGCCGTGCGGCCTCGTGCTCGGCCGGACCGGCGTCCTCCGGCTCCGGGTCGCCCTGGTCGGGGTCGCCGGCGGTTCCGCTGGCGGCAGCACCACCGGCCGCCCCGTCCTGCTGCCCGTCCGTGCCCGCTGCGGCGTCACCGACCGGAGCCGGGGCCCCGCCGGCCGCACCTGCCGGCGCCGCCGGGGCGATCGCCGCACCGACGTCGTCCACGGTGATGGCCCGGCCGTCGCGGACGGCGCCGACCGCCGGTCCGGCAGCGGGTCGCACCGTGACGTCGAGGTTGAACAGGTAGCCCACGACCTCCTCGGTGAAGGCGGCCATCATCGAGTTGAACATGGTGCCGCCCTCGCGCTGGTACTCCACCAGCGGGTCGCGCTGGGCCATCGCCCGCAGCCCGATCCCCTCGCGCAGGTAGTCCATCTCGTAGAGGTGCTCACGCCACTTGCGGTCCAGCACCGTCAGCAGCACCTGGCGCTCGAGCTCGCGCATGGCCGGGGCACCCAGCGACTCCTCACGGGCGTCGTAGGCCCGCGACGCGTCCTCCACGAAGTCCTTGACCAGCTCCTCGACGGTGAGGTCGACGCCCTCGTACTCGGCGCGGTCCAGGGTGACCGGGTACAGCGTGGACACCTGGGTCCACAGCTGCTCCAGGTCCCAGTCCTCGACGAAGCCCTCGGTGCCGCTGCGGACGTAGCTCTCCACCACCGAGGCGGTGGCCGAGCGCAGCTGGGCCTCGACGTCGGCGCCCTCCAGCACCTTGCGCCGGTCGCCGTAGATGGCGTGGCGCTGGCGGTTCATCACGTCGTCGTACTTGAGGATGTTCTTCCGGGTCTCGAAGTTCTGCGCCTCCACCTGCGCCTGGGCGCTGGCGATGGAGGCGGAGACCCGCTTGTTCTCGATCGGCTGGTCGTCGGGGATCTTGAGCGCCTGCAGCACCCACTCCACGACGTCGGACTTGAACAGCCGCATCAGGTCGTCCCCGAGGGACAGGTAGAACCGGCTCTCACCGGGGTCGCCCTGACGTCCGGAGCGACCACGCAGCTGGTTGTCGATGCGGCGGGACTCGTGCCGCTCGGAGCCGACCACGTACAGACCGCCGAGGGCGACGACCTCCTCGTGCTCGGCACGCACCTCCGTCTCGATCGACTCCAGGGCCTCGCCCCAGGCCGCCTCGTACTCCTCGGCGTGCTCGACCGGGTCCAGGCCGCGGGCCCGCAGCTGCTGGTCGGCCAGGAACTCGGAGTTGCCGCCGAGGATGATGTCGGTGCCTCGACCGGCCATGTTGGTGGCCACCGTGACCGCACCGCGACGACCGGCCTCGGCCACGATCGCGGCCTCCCGGGCGTGGTTCTTGGCGTTCAGCACCTCGTGCCGGACGCCGGCCTCCTTGAGGGCCCTGGACAGCAGCTCGGACTTGGCCACCGAGGCGGTGCCGATCAGCACCGGCTGGCCCTTCTCGTGGCGCTCGGCCACGTCGGACACGATGGCGGCGAACTTGGCGTCCTCGGTGCGGTAGATCAGGTCCTTCTCGTCGTCGCGCACCATCGGCTTGTTGGTCGGGATGGGCACCACGCCCAGGCCGTAGATCTTCTGGAACTCCGCGGCCTCGGTCAGCGCCGTGCCGGTCATGCCGGAGAGCTTGTCGTACATGCGGAAGAAGTTCTGCAGGGTGATCGTGGCGAGCGTCTGGTACTCGTCCTTGATCTGCACCTTCTCCTTGGCCTCGATGGCCTGGTGCAGCCCCTCGTTGTAGCGCCGGCCCACCAGGGTGCGACCGGTGTGCTCGTCGACGATCAGCACCTCGCCGTCCATCAGGACGTAGTCGCGGTCCTTCTTGAACAGCTCCTTGGCCTTGATCGCCTGGTTCAGGTGGGAGATCAGCGGGGTGTTGGCCGACTCGTAGAGGTTGGAGATGCCCAGGCGGTCCTCGACGAAGTCGATCCCGGCCTCGATGACGGACACGGTGCGCTTCTTCTCGTCCACCTCGTAGTGGACGTCACGCTGCATCCGGCCGGCGATCTTGGCGAACTCGGGGTACCACTCGTGGCTCTCCTCGGCCGGGCCGGAGATGATCAGCGGCGTCCGGGCCTCGTCGACCAGGATCGAGTCCACCTCGTCCACGATCGCGAAGTGGTGGCCGCGCTGGACGCAGTCCTCCAGCCGCAGGGCCATGTTGTCGCGCAGGTAGTCGAAGCCGAACTCGTTGTTGGTGCCGTAGGTGATGTCGGCGGCGTAGGCCCGGCGGCGCTCGGCCGGGCTCTGGCCGGACAGGATGACCGCGGTCTCCAGACCGAGGAAGTGGTGCACCCGGCCCATCTGCTCGGACTGGAACTTGGCCAGGTAGTCGTTGACCGTGATGACGTGCACGCCCTTGCCCGTGAGCGCGTTCAGGTAGGAGGGCAGGGTGGCCACCAGGGTCTTGCCCTCACCGGTCTTCATCTCGGCGATGTTCCCCAGGTGCAGCGCCGCCCCACCCATGATCTGCACGTCGTAGTGGCGCTTGCCGAGCACCCGGTGGCTGGCCTCGCGGACCGTCGCGAAGGCCTCCGGGAGAAGGCGGTCCAGCGACTCGCCCTTCTCGATCCGGGCGCGGTAGTCCGCGGTCTGGGACCGGAGCTCGTCGTCGGACATGGTGGTGAAGTCCTCCTCGATGGAGGTCACCTGGTCGGCGATGCCCTTGAGGCGGCGGAGCATCTTGCCCTCGCCCACGCGGAGCAGCTTGTCCATCAGAGCCACGGTTGATCTCTTCCCGTCGGGGCGGCAGCGGAGCTGCCTCGGTCCGGTCGTGCACGACCGCCGACCATCTTAGACGCGGCAGGTGCCGATCGGGAGCGACGCGATCCAGGGTATGGAACACGCGTTCGAATCGAGGTAGCCTCGGGGCATGACGGCAGGCACCGACCACCGGCTCCGCGCCCGGACCAGCGCCCCCGAGCAGCTGCAGGACTCGCTCTTCGCCAGCGGCCCGACGGGGCTCGGCCGGCTCGACGGGGTCACCCGCACCACCCTGACCCGGGGGGCCTGGGTCGACCTGGTGCCCGGCTGGCTGGGCGGGGCCCAGGACGTGCTCGAGACCCTGATGACCGAGGTCCCCTGGTACGCCGAGCGGCGGGAGATGTACGAGCGGGAGGTCGAGGTGCCGCGGCTGCTGAAGTTCTACGAGGCCTCCGAGCCGCTCCCCCACCCGGTGCTGGCCGAGGCCCGCGACGCCCTGAACGCCCACTACGCCGCCGAGCTGGGGGAGCCGTTCACCACCGCCGGGCTGTGCCTCTACCGCGACGGGCGGGACTCGGTGGCCTGGCACGGGGACCGGGTCGGCCGCGGGCGGATGGACGACACCATGGTGGCCATCCTGTCCGTCGGCTCCGCCCGGACGCTCGCGCTACGCCCCCGCGGCGGCGGCTCCTCGCTGCGCTTCCCGCTCGGGCACGGGGACCTGATCGTGATGGGCGGCTCCTGCCAGCGCACCTGGGACCACGCGATCCCCAAGACGGCCAAGCCGGTCGGCCCACGCGTCTCCATCCAGTTCCGCCCCAGCGGGGTGCGCTGAGTCAGCCCAGCCCCGACGCCGCCACGGCGACGGCCAGCTCCGCCGCGAGGTCACCGCGCGTCCCGACGACGACGCCGTCGAGCCCGAGCCAGTCCGCCAGCAGCGCCAGCTCGGCGCCCAGCGCCTGCGCCACCTCACCGCCGCGGGCGGCGGCGGCCCCCTCCACCCAGGCCGAGCGCACCAGCAGCACCCCGGCCGCACGGTCGGCCTTGAGGTCGACCCGGGCCACCAGCTCCTCCCCCAGCAGGAAGGGGTAGACGTAGTAGCCGTAGCGGCGCTGGGGCTCGGGGACGTAGATCTCGATCCGGTAGTGGAAGTCGAAGAGGTCCAGCAGCCGACCGCGCTCGAAGACCATCGAGTCGAAGGGGCTGAGCAGCGCGCGGCCCTCGACCCGCCGCGGGACCCGGGCGCCGACGTGCAGCCAGCGCGGCTGGCGCAGCCCCCGCACCGTCACCGGCACCAGCTCCCCCGCCTCGACCAGGTCGGCCACCGCCGGGCGGACCTGGGCCCGCTTGAGCCGGAAGTAGTCGGCCAGGGAGCGCTCGTCGGCCACCCCCAGGGCGACCGCGGAGCGGTGCACCAGCGTCCGGACCGCGTCGGCCGGGTCGGGGGTGGGGGCGGCGATCACCGCCGGCGGCAGCACCCGCTCGGGGAGGTCGTAGACCCGCTCGAACTGCTCGTTGCGGCGGGCCGCGGTGATCTCACCGGACCAGAAGAGCCACTCCAGGCACACCTTCACCGAGGACCAGTTCCAGCCCCAGTGGGCGGTGGAGCGCTCCTCCTCGTGCTGGATCTGCCGGGCGGTCAGCGGTCCGCGGTCGGCGACCTCGGCCCGGACCCGGTCCAGCAGGTCGGGCTGCTCGGCCTGGACGCTGCGGATCCTGCCCCAGGCCTCCTCCGCGGCGGCCGCCATCCGGGGACGCAGCGCCGGCTGCAGGGTGACGTCGACCAGCGACGCCTCGTGCGCCCAGTACTCGAAGAGCCGTCGCGGCGACCGGCCGGCGGCCCGGGCCAGCAGCGCGTCGTCGTAGGGCCCCAGCCGGGAGAAGGCGGGCAGCCGGTGGGCCCGGGCCACCACGTTGACCGAGTCGATCTGCAGCAGCGCCAGCCGGTCCACCAGCCGCTGGACGTCGCGCATCCCGACCGCCCGGTCGGGGCGGCCGGTCAGGCCCTGGGCGGCCAGCGCCACCCGGCGGGCCTGGGGCAGGCTGAGGGTCTCTGGCGGCACGGTAGGAGGCTAGCGACCCGCACTGACAGACTGGGGTCTTCGACAGGAGGTACAGGTGACTGATCCCGACGCCACACGCGTGGCCGTCTACATCGACTTCGACAACATCGTGATCTCGCACTACGACCACGTGCACGGCCGCAACGCGTTCTCCCGCGACCGCGCCCGCCAGCGCGAGACCGGCAGCGGACCCTCGCCGGAGATGGTCGACCGGCTGGAGCAGGCGACGGTGGACGTGGGTGCGGTGCTCGACTTCGCCTCCTCCTACGGCACCATCGTGCTGACCCGCGCCTACGCCGACTGGTCCGCGACGGTCAACGCCCGCTACCAGCGCCAGCTGGTCGGGCGCGCGGTCGACCTGGTCCAGCTCTTCCCGGCCGCGGCCTACGCCAAGAACGGCGCCGACATCCGGCTGGCGGTGGACGCGGTGGAGGACATGTTCCGGCTGCCCGACCTCACCCACGTGGTGATCGTGGCCGGCGACTCCGACTACGTCCCGCTGGCCCAGCGCTGCAAGCGGCTGGGGCGCTACGTGGTGGGGATCGGCGTGGCCGGCTCCACCAGCAAGTCCCTCGGGGCGGCCTGCGACGAGCTGGTCACCTACGGCGCCCTGCCCGGGATCGCCGAGGAGGAGACCCGGGTCGAGGACGAGCCCGCCCCCGCCCCGGTGAGCCGGCCGGACCCGGTGGCGGTGGCGGGTCCCACCTCCCCGGCCGAGCTCTCCGACGAGGACGACGACGAGGACGAGCCCGACGCCACCCTCAGCCGTCGCGGGGCCACCCGGCTGCTGGAGCGGGCGCTGCGGCTGGCCCACGAGCGCGAGGACGACGACTGGCTGCACGCCTCGGAGGTCAAGACGCAGATGAAGCGGATGGACCCCTCCTTCAGCGAGAAGTCCCTGGGCTACCGCTCCTTCTCGGAGTTCGTGAAGTCGCGCAACAGCGTGGCCGAGCTGGACGAGACCGACCAGACCCGGCTGATCCGGCTGCGGCCGGACCGCAACCGCTGACCTCACGCCCGGCGCGGTCGCGGCGTCCTCGGGGTGAGGAGGAACCATGTCGCCCACGCACACCGTGCTGGACTCACCGGTCGGCCCGCTGACCCTGGTGGCCGAAGAGGGGGCGCTGACCGCGCTCCTGATGGGCCGCCACCGCCACCCGGGGATGGCGCTGGGCGCCCGCCGCGACGGCGACTTCGCCGCCGCGGCGGAGCAGCTGGAGGACTACTTCGCCGGCGGGCTGACCCGCTTCGAGCTGCCGCTGGCCCCGGCCGGGCGGCCCTTCGACCTCCGGGTCTGGGCGCTGCTGCGCGAGATCCCCTACGGCACCACGCGCAGCTACGCCGAGCTGGCCCGCGAGCTGGGCGGGACGGGGTTCTCCCAGGCGGTCGGCCGGGCCAACGGCCGCAACCCGATCGGGATCGTGGTGCCCTGCCACCGGGTGGTGGGCACCGACGGGTCGCTGACCGGCTACGCCGGTGGGCTGGAGCGCAAGCGCGCCCTGCTCCACCTGGAGGACCCCGCCCGCTTCGGCGAGCAGCTCCTGTTCTAGGCGGGCCGGGTCAGGCGGTGGCGGCCTGCTCGGCGCCCTCGGTCTCGAGGTGGATGACGCCGTAGTCGTAGGCGTGGCGGCGGTAGACGACGCTGGGACGTCCGCTGGCGGCGTCGACGAAGAGGTAGAAGTCGTGACCGACGAGCTCCATCTCGTCCAGGGCCTGGTCCAGGGTCATCGGGGGCGCGGAGTGGGTCTTCTCGCGCACCACCAGCGGGCCGTCCCCGCGGACCTCCATGCCGGCCACGGTGTGCACGTCGCTGTCCTCGGCGGCCGGCTCCTCGGCCGGCATCGCGTGCAGCATGGCGACCTCGCGCAGCGGCATCCGTCCACCGCCGCGGTGGTGCACCGCCCGGCGGTCGTGGGCCTTGCGGAGCTGGGTGGTGAGCTTGTCCAGGGCGCGCTCGAAGGCGGCGGTCTTGTCGTGGGCGCAGGACTCCGCGCGCACCGCCGGTCCCTTGCTCACCAGCGTGATCTGCACGCAGGTGTCCTGGTCGGGGTTGCGGGCGTTGTCGGCCGACACCTCCACCTCGACCCGGATCACCCGGTCCCGCAGACGCTCGATCCTGGTGACCCTCTCCTGCACGTGGGAACGGAACTCCTCCGTCACGGTGCAGTGGCGACCTGACACGACAACATCCATGGTGACCTCCTGTGCTGGGGGGACCCCGACCCTCGCAGGGGGCGACCCCCTGCGGGGGTGCGGAGATGACGACGGCGCCCGCCCCGGCCCGGCAGGTCCCGGGGGACCTGCGTCTGTGGGCGAGGCAGTGGCGCCATGCAGCCACGTTAGTGCCTCCTCCTGGTCACGTGAAGGCGACCCCCTGGACACGTGAGGTGGACCAGCAGGACACCCGGCGTCACCGGATGCTTACACCCGGGCCCGCTCGGTGACACAGCCGTAACACGAGGAGACACCGGCCGACACACACCTCCCGGACGATCTGGGACATGGAAATTGATACCGGTGATACCGCGTGGGTCCTGGTCTCCGCCGCCATGGTCCTGCTGATGACCCCTGGTCTCGCACTCTTCTACGGCGGCATGGTCCGGTCCAAGAGCGTTCTGAACATGATGCTGATGAGCTTCGCCAGTCTCGGCGTCATCGGGGTCCTCTGGGTCCTCTACGGCTACAGCATGACCTTCGGCAGCTCCGTCGGGGACGCCCGCATCGTCGGGAACCCGCTGGAGTACCTCGGTCTCGAGGGTCTGATGAGTCCTGAGGCGGTGTCCGGGACGATCCCGACGCTCGCCTTCGTGTCCTTCCAGGCCGTCTTCGCCATCATCGCCGTCGCGCTGATCTCGGGCGCGATCGCCGACCGGGCCAGGTTCGGGACCTGGATCGTCTTCACGGTGATCTGGGCGACGCTGGTCTACTTCCCCGTCGCGCACTGGGTCTTCGCCTTCGACGCGACCGACGACGCGGGGACCGTCACCACCTACGGCGGCTGGATCGCCAACGTGGTCGAGGCCCTCGACTTCGCCGGTGGCACCGCCATCCACATCAACGCCGGTGCGGCCGCCCTGGCCCTCGTCCTGGTGGTCGGGAAGCGGATCGGCTTCCAGCGCGAGCCGATGCGCCCGCACAACTTGCCGCTGGTGATGGCCGGCGCCGGTCTGCTGTGGTTCGGCTGGTTCGGCTTCAACGCCGGCTCCGCCCTCGGTGCGGGCACCCTGGCCTCGGTGGCCTTCGTCAACACCATCGTCGCCACCTCGGCGGCCATCCTCGGCTGGCTGCTGCTGGAGCGTCTCCGCGACGGCCACCCCACCAGCCTGGGCGCCGCCTCGGGCGTGGTGGCCGGTCTGGTCGCCATCACCCCGGCCGCGAACTCCGTCTCCCCGGTCGGTGCCCTGCTGATCGGTCTGATCGCGGGTGTGGTCTGCGCCCTGGCCGTCGGCCTGAAGTACCGCTTCGGCTACGACGACAGCCTGGACGTGGTCGGTGTCCACCTGGTCGGCGGTCTGGTCGGCACCCTGCTGATCGGCTTCTTCGCCCACCCCGACTCCCCGGCCGAGGTGGCCGGTCTCTTCTACGGCGGCGGGCTGTCCCAGCTCGGCAAGCAGGCCATCGGCGCCTTCGCCGTCCTGATCTACTCCTTCGTGGTCACGCTGCTGATCGCGCTGCTGCTCAAGGCCGTGATGGGCTGGCGGGTCAGCGCCGAGGCCGAGACCGACGGCATCGACGGCGACCAGCACGCCGAGTCCGGATACGACCTGCACCCCCTGCGCGGTGGTAGTGGCATGATCGCCACCGCCTCGGCCCTGGGGAGCAGCACCACCCCGTCCGCCGCCGCGAAGGAAGAGGAACTGGCATGAAGCTGATCACCGCGATCATCAAGCCGCACCAGCTGGAGTCGGTGCGCGACGCCCTCGAGCGGTTCGGGATCTCCGGCATGACCGTCAGCGAGGCCAGCGGGTACGGCCGCCAGCGCGGGCACAGCGAGGTCTACCGGGGGGCGGAGTACACCGTGGACTTCATCCCCAAGATCCGGCTGGAGGTCCTGGTGGACGAGCCGGACGCCGCCAACGTGATCAACCTGATCGTCCAGCAGGCCCGCACCGGGCGCATCGGTGACGGCAAGGTCTGGGCCGTCCCCGTGGACGAGGTCGTGCGGGTGCGCACCGGCGACCGCGGCCCGGATGCACTCTGAGGCCGACGGCGGTCCTCACCGGCAGCCGGGGTTGCGCGACCTCCGGCTCCGCCTGGCCAGCGCCCAGGGTCTCGCGACCCCGGGCGCTGGCTCCGTGCTGAGGACCGCCACCACCGATCGCACCCTCACCTTCCTGCGCAGCCTGTGGGACGCGGCCACCGAGGGCCACGCCCAACCGATCCACGTCGGCTCCGGGGTGGCCCTCGCCTGCACCGGGAGCCTGGCCCGCGGCGACGGCGGCCCGCTCAGCGACCTCGACCTGGTGCTGCTGCACGACGGCCGCGCCCTCGCCGCCGGCGACCTGGCCGAGCTGGCCGACCGGCTCTGGTACCCGCTGTGGGACTCCGGCGTCGGCCTGGACCACTCGGTCCGCTCCCCGGCCCAGTGCCGCCAGGTGGCCTCCGGCGACCTGGCGGTGGCCGCGGCGATGCTGGACCTGAGCCCGGTGGCCGGGGACGAGACGCTGGTGTCGGCGGTGAGCAAGCAGCTGGCCGAGGACTGGCGGGCCCAGTCCCGCAAGCGGCTGCCCGAGCTGGCCGACAGCCTGACCGAGCGCCACTCCTCCGCCGGCGACCTCTCCCAGTCCCTGCAGCCCGACCTCAAGGAGGCCCGGGGCGGGCTCCGCGACATGGTGGTGCTGCAGGCGCTGACCCGCTCCTGGCTGGCCGACCGGCCGCACGGCGCCCCGGACCGCGCCTACGCCCAGCTGCTCGACGTCCGCGACGCGCTGCACGTGGTCACCGGCCGCAGCCGCAGCATCCTGGCCCGCGAGGACCAGCAGCCGGTGGCCGAGCTGCTCGGGCTGGAGGACGTCGACGAGCTGCTGACCGTGGTCTCCCGCTCCGCCCGGGTGGTGCACCGGGCCCTGCACACCACCCTGCGCAGCGCGCTGCAGTCCCAGCAGGCCCGGGTACGGCGGATCGGGCCCCGACGCCCCCAGCTCGCCCCCCTCGGCCACGGCCTCTACCTGCACGACGGCGAGGTGGTGCTGGGGCGCGGCAGCGACCTCACCGACCCGCTGCTGGTGCTGCGGGCGGCGGTCGCCGCCGCGGAGCGCCAGATCCCACTCGGACCCGCCACGGTGGCCAACCTGGCCGCCCGCGGCGCCGGGCTGCCGGTGCCGTGGCCTGCTGCCGCCCGCGAGCTGCTGGTGCAGCTGCTGGGCAGCGGCGAGGGGCTGCTGGAGGTGTGGGAGGCCCTCGACCAGGCCGGCGTGGTCGACGGCTGGCTGCCGGCCTGGGCGGCCGTGCGCAGCCGGCCGCAGCGCAACGGGATCCACCGCCACACGGTCGACCGGCACCTGCTGGAGACGGTGCTGCACGCCTCCCGCGTGGGCGACCCGCCGGCGCGACACGACCTGCTGCTGGTCGCCGCGCTGCTGCACGACATCGGCAAGGTCCGCGGGGCGGGCGACCACAGCGTCGCGGGCGAGCCGATCGCCCTCGCCGCCGTCCAGCGCCTGGGCTTCCCCGCCGGGGACGCCGCCGTCGTGGCCCGGCTGGTGCGCGAGCACCTGACCCTGATCACGCTGGCCACCACCCGCGACCCGACCGACCCCGCCACGCTGGCCGCGGCCGCCGACGCCGTGGACGGGCGCCCGGAGCTGGTCGACCTGCTGGCCGCGCTGACCGAGGCCGACGCGCGGGCGGTGGGCAGCAAGGCCTGGACCCCGTGGCGGGCGACGCTGCTGCACTCACTGACCGGGCACCTCCGGGCGGCGCTCGGTCGCGGCCACGACCGCCCCGCCGAGCACGTGGGCACCGACGTCGGCTGAGGCCCGTCGCGCCTCGGCCAGGCTGGCCCCGGTGGTGACCACGTCGTCGACCACCACCCACGCCTCCCCGGACCGCGGGCCGGCGCGGGCGGCCAGCGCCCCCGACAGGTTCTCCCAGCGCTCGGCGGCGGACAGCTCGGCCTGGTCCCCCACCCGTCTGCGGTGCGCCAGCCGCGGACCGGACCGCACCGGCAGCCCCGCACCCCGCAGCCACCCCGCCGCCCGGGAGGCCAGCCGCGCCGTGGTGTCCAGCCCCCGCTCGCGCACCACCGCCGGGGAGGAGGGCACGGGTACCAGCAGCACCGGCCCGTCCCAGCCCCGCTCCTCCAGCAGCGCGGCCACCGCCAGCCCCAGCCGGGGTCCGAGCAGCCCGGCCAGGGACCAGGCCTGCCGCTCCTTGTAGGCCGTCACCAGCTGCCGAACCACGCCGGCGTACGGCGCCGCGGCCAGCACCGGCTCCGGGCTCCCCCGCGGCCACAGCGACCGCCAGTGCCGCACCGGCTCCTCCTCCAGCGCCGCCCGGCACGCCGGGCAGCAGCCCAGCCCGGGCACCCCGCACCCCGGGCAGGCCGCTCCCAGCAGCAGGTCCGCCGCCGCGTCCGCCCACACCCTCATGACGCCACCGTCGTCGGGTCGGGCCGATCACACCGCCCGGCACCGGCCGCTGTGGACGGCGCCCGGGGACGGTGCGCGCCTGTGGACGGTCAGCCCGTCCAGGCCGCCGCGGTCACGCCGCCGAGCACCTCGGGCCAGCGGTAGTCGCCCTGGCGGAGCCACAGCTGCCCCTCCCGGCCCACCACCGCGGCCCGTAGCCCCGCGGGGTGCGGGAAGGCCGCCAGCGCGACCGGGTCCCACCCGCCCGGACCGGCCTGGGTCATCTCGGCACCGTCCTGGTCCACCACCCACGGCAGCGAGGGGCTGTCCTCCCCGGCGCGGGCCAGCAGCAGCAGCGACGTGGCGTCGGACCAGGTGACCTCGTCGACCAGCGTCAGCCGTCCGGTCGCCGAGACCAGCGGGATGCTCCGCAGCGAGGTGACCGAGGGCTGGTCCCCGCGGCGCACCAGCGCCATCCCCAGCTCGGTCCGGCCGTCCACCCGGTGGGCCACCGCCATCCGGGTCCCGTCGGGGGAGATGCGGAAGGAGACGACCTCCTTGTCGGCCAGCGCCGGGGCGTCGACCTCGCGGGCCCCGCCCTCGTCCACCACGTGCACCCGGGTGCCGTCGTCACCGGACTGCATCACCCAGAGGTCGTGCAGCCGGGTGTACTGCGGGGTCAGCAACCCCTTCGCCCCGGGCAGCGGTTCCTCGACGGCGGCACCGGCGACGCCGTCGGCCACCAGCAGCCGGCGCCGGTCCGCACTGACCACCGCGAGCTCCTGGTCCGGGGCCGGGGCGGCGGCCATCGCCGCGACCGGCTCCCCGAGGTCGGCGAACGGGCCTTCGACCGCCACCAGCTCGGGGGTCGCCGTCAGCCCGTCCCGGACCCGCGACACCCCCTTGCCCTCGACCACCAGCAGCTGCGGGTCCCCGCTGCCGGCCAGCGGGGACAGGTAGTCGTAGGCCGAGACGGCGACGGTGCCGTCGGCGCGCTGCCCCGGCACCACGTAGGGGGTCCCGGCGGAGAGGAAGCGGACGGCGGTGATCTCCTCCAGCTGGCGCAGGGTCCACACCACCTGGGCGGCCATCCGGTTGCGCTGCTCGGCGGTGAGCTGGTCCACGGTCTCGTCCAGCGACACCTCGGCGACACCTTCGGGGCTGATCGGGATGGACAGCCCCAGCTCGGCCTGCTCGGGCACCGCGGTGACCACCGCCGGGGCCAGCCAGCTGGTCGGGCCGTCCAGCAGCGCGTTGACCAGGGTGGTGGCCGACTGGTTGCCGCGCGGCACGTAGATCGGGTCCGGCACCACACCGGCGAAGGCCGGGTCGAAGAAGTACACGTTGAGGCCGTCGTAGAAGCGCTCGAACAGGTACTGGGAGACCAGCAGCCCGTCCGGCGGGTGGCCGATCCGCCACTGCCCCTCGGCGTCGCGCTCCATCCCGAAGTCGATGCGGTAGTCGCGGTCCTGCTGGCTGTAGGAGCCGTCGGGGCCCACCACGCCCACCAGCTCCGCCTCCAGCACGACGCTGCTGCCGCTGCTCACCGGCGACCCCTCGCCGTAGACCAGCACCGCCTCGTCCGGGCGCCAGGACTCGCGGACGTCCTCGGCCAGGTACTCCCGGGCCACCGTGTAGTCGGTGCGGTAGTTGGCCATGGCGTGCAGGAACCCCTCCACCACCAGCGCTGCGGGCGCGTCCCGGACGGGTGGCTCGGGCTCGATCTCCACCGAACCGCTGGGCGCCTGGCTGGGCGGGTGACCTGCCTCCACCGGACCCGAGGTGGGCACGGTCAGGCAGGAGCTGAGCAGCCCGGCCAGCAGGGGCAGCACCAGCAGCCACCAGCGCCGGGTCACGACGTCACCGTCCCGGGGAGCAGCGCCGGACGGGCCGCGGGCGGCGGTGCCGCGGGTCGCGGGTCGGCGGGGAGGTCGGGCAGCGGCGAGCCGTGCAGCGCGGTGCCGTGCACCCGCGGGACCGTCAGGCGGAACTGGGCCCCCAGCCCCGGCCGGGCCCACGCGTCCAGCCAGCCGCCGTGCAGGTGGGCGTCCTCGAGCGCGATGGCCAGCCCCAGCCCGGTGCCCCCCACGGTCCGGGCGCGCGAGGGGTCGGCGCGCCAGAAGCGGTGGAACACCTGGTCGACCTGGGCGGCCTCGAAGCCGATCCCGTGGTCGCGCACGGTGATCGCCGCCGCGGTGGAGTCCGAGGCCAGCCGGATGTCGATCGGGCGCCGCTCCCCGTGCTCGATGGCGTTGGTGACCAGGTTGCGCAGCACCCGGGTGATCCGGCGCGGGTCGACCTCGGCGGTGCACGGCTGCGGCGGGCGGAACAGCCGCAGCGGCGTCCCGGAGCGCTCGGCGAAGGCGGCCTGGGCCGACATCTCCCGCTCCACCAGCTCCAGCAGGTCGGTCTCCTCGCAGGACAGCACCGCCGCCCCGGCGTCGAAGCGGGAGATCTCCAGCAGGTCGGCCAGCAGGCCCTCGAAGCGGTCGACCTCGTGGTACAGCAGCTCCGCGCTGCGGGCCGAGACCGGGTCGAAGTCCTCGCGGTTCTCGTGCAGCACCTCCGCCGCCATCCGCACCGTGGTCAGCGGGGTCCGCAGCTCGTGGCTGACGTCGGAGACGAACTGCTGCTGGACCTGCGAGAGCCCCTCCAGCCGCCCGATCTGCTGCTGCAGCTCCGAGGCCATGTGGTTCATCGAGACGGCCAGGCTGGCCAGGTCGTCGGTCCCCCGCACCGGCAGCCGGTCGTCCAGCTGCCCGGCGGCCAGCCGCTCCGCGGTGAGCCGGGCCTCCCGCACCGGGTCGACCACCTGCCGGGCCACCACCGCGGCCACCACGGTCAGGGCCAGCACCAGCAGCGTGCCGGTGGTGGTGACCGCACGCTGCACGACCTCCAGCGTGGCCAGCTCGCTGGTCAGCGGGAAGATGAAGTAGATGGCGTAGCGGCCCGAGCCGGGGGCGACCAGCGAGCCACCCACCGCCACACCCGGCACCGGCTCCGAACCGTCGGTCCAGCGCACCTGGGTGGGAGTCACCCAGGTGCCCTCCTCCCCCGCCACCTGGGCCCGCAGGGACTCCGGCACGCTCTGGGCGGAGACCCGCGGTGACTGGATGTCGGAGACCGGGCCCTGCACCACGACCTCGTACTGCCCGCTGGCCACGCCGCGGCTGGCCGCCTCGATGGCCAGCCGGGTCAGCACCTCGTTGACGTTGGAGCGCGAGAGGTCGGCGGCCTGCAGCGAGCGCTGGGCGGTGTCCAGCGCCACCGCGGCCTCGGCCAGGGCCTGGTCCTGCTTGGTGCGCAGGATGCCCTCGGTGGCCTGCTGCAGCAGCAGGAACCCGCCGAGCAGGATCACCGCCGTCGACGCCGCCAGGGTGCTGGCGATGACGCGCAGCGGCAGCGAGCTCCACCACACCTGCAACGGGGTGCGGAGGAGGGGTCGAAGACGCTGCGCGGACCACCCCCGCTCCACCAGGGTGGGGGCGGGGGTGCCGGTGGCGGTCGTCACCTCACCCCCGGCTGACCCCGTCACCGGCCTTGTAGCCGATGCCGCGCACGGTGACCACGATCTCGGGACGCTCGGGGTCGCGCTCGATCTTGGAGCGCAGCCGTTGCACGTGCACGTTCACCAGCCGGGTGTCGGCGGCGTGGCGGTAACCCCACACCTGCTCCAGCAGCACCTCGCGGCTGAACACCCGGCGCGGGCTCTTGGCCAGGGCCAGCAGGAGGTCGAACTCCAGCGGGGTGAGGGAGATCTCCTTGCCGTCCCGGCGCACCGAGTGCCCCTCCACGCTGATCGAGAGGTCACCGATCTGGAGCACGTCGCCTTCGTCCTCGTCGGGACGGCGCCGCAGCCGGGTGCGGATCCGGGCCACCAGCTCCTTGGCCTTGAAGGGCTTCGCCACGTAGTCGTCGGCCCCGGCCTCGAGCCCGGCGACGACGTCGATGGTGTCGGAGCGGGCGGTCAGCATCACCACCGGCACCCCGGACTCGGCCCGGATGTCGCGGCAGACGTCGACGCCGTCGCGGCCCGGCAGCATCAGGTCCAGCAGCACCAGGTCGGGCTGGTGCTCGCGGAAGGCGGCCAGCGCGGCGTCCCCGTGGCCGACCCAGATGGGCTCGAAACCCTCCTGGCGCAGCACGATCTGGAGCATCTCGGCCAGGGCCGCGTCGTCGTCGACCACGAGCACGCGTTGTCGCTGGCCGACGGTCCTGGGCTCCGACACGTCCCCACCTCTCACTCGGTCCTGCCAGATCCTACGCCCGGGGCGGACCCGCCCCCGTGGGAGACTGCCGCCGTGACCGCCGCGCCCCTCCCCGCGACCCCCGGTCGGGCGCGTCCGGAGGTGGCCCGCGCCGCCGAGCAGGCCCTGCTGCCGCTGCGCCCGATGACGCTGGGGGAGATCCTCGACGTCGGCTTCCTGGTGGTCCAGCGCAACGCCCGGGTGATGGTCGGCCTGCCGCTGGTGGTGGCGGTGCTGGAGGGGGTGGCGGTGCTGCTGCTGCTCGGCGTCCAGGTCCTCGTCAGCCGGGTGGCCTCCGACGTGGTGGCCTGGGTGGTGGTCGCCGTGCTCGGCGCGCTGGGGCTGCTCGCCGCCGGGGTCCTGGTCGTCTGGCTGTCGGCGGTGATGTCCCGCTTCAGCCTGCAGACCGTGCTCGGCGACGGGTTCGCGCCCGCCGTCTCCCGGATCACCTGGCGGGCCAACCTGCGGCTGCTGGGCCCGATGACCGGCTTCACGGTGCTGGCGGCGCTGCTGCTCGGCGTCCTCTCCTACGCGGCCTCCCTCTCCAGCCTGCTGCTGGTCCCCTTCACGGTGGGCGGCGACCCCGTGGCCGCCACCATCGGCGGCGTGCTCTACCTGGCGATCAGCGCCTGGCTGACCAGCTGGGCCTGGGCCTACCCGATGCTGGCCGTGCCCGCCTACGCGCTGGAGTCCGCGACCGCCCCCAGCTGGATCGGGCGCCCGCTGGCCCCGACCTGGATGCCGGCCTCGTTCTTCCGGGCCATCAGCCTGGTCGGCTGGCGGCAGGTCCCCCGGGCCGTCGCGGTCACCGCCTGCGTGCTGGCCATGGCGACCGCCGCCGTGCTGCTGGTGCTGGTCGCGGTGCTGCTGGCCGCCGCGGTGTACGGACCGGTGCTGCCGGTGCAGTGGGACGACCTGGCCGCGCTGGCCACCCGCCCGGGGACCTGGTTCGTGCTGGGGGCGCTGTTCACCGTGCTGCTGGGCGCGGTGGTCCCCTTCGCCGCCGCCGTGCAGACCATCTTCTACCTCGACCTGCGGATGCGCCGGGACGGCCTCGACCTGGCCCTGCGCTTCGACTGCGTGCGGGTGCCCCAGCCGCAGGCCCCTCCTCCCGCACCGCCCTGGGTCGGCCCGTGACCCCCCTCGACGTCCCGATCGAGATCGGCCGCGACGAGGCCCGCCGGCTGGCCGCCGAGGAGCTCGGCCGGGCCCGCTACGACCTGCAGGTGCCGGAGTGGCTGCAGGACCTGCTCGCCCGGGCGCAACGGGCGCTGTACTGGCTGATGGAGCGCCTCGGGGAGCTGGTGGAGCGCACCCTGGAGCTCTCCCCCTCCGGCGGTGGCGGCGGGGACAGCTCGCCGTGGCTGGTGGTCGGCGTGGTGCTGCTGCTGGTCGCGCTGGCCGTCCTGGTGTGGCGGGTCGGGCTGCCCCGGCTCAACCGGCGCACCGAGGACGCCGAGGTCTCCACCGAGGCCGAGGTCTCGGCCGCGCAGTACCGCACGCTCGCCGAGCAGGCCGGCGCGGCCGGGGACTGGGCCGGTGCGGTGCTGGAGGAGTTCCGCTCGCTGGTGCGCGAGCTGGAGCACCTGACCGTGATCGACCCCCGACCCAGCCGCACCGCCCTCGAGGTCGCCTGGCGGGCGTCGCTGGCGGTGCCGACGGCCGAGCCGGACCTGCGCGCGGCCGCCGGTGTCTTCAACGACGTGGTCTACGGCCGCACCCCGGCCACCCCGGAACGCTGGCAGCAGCTCCGCACCCTGGCCGACCAGGCGCTCGCCGAGGCCCGGACCGCCGACCTCAGCGGGGTGCCCGCATGAGGGCCTGGCTGCGCCGGCCCTGGGTGCGGGCCCTGCTGGCGCTGCTCGCCGCGCTGCTGGTGCTGGTGGCCGTGGGCGGCGTCTGGGGACTGCTGGAGCGCCGACCCGGTGACCCCCGCTCGGACCGACCCGACGGGACGTCCGCGCTGGCCGCGCTGGTCGGCGACCAGGGCGTGGACGTCCGGGTGGCCTCCTCGGTGCCCTCGGCCGGCCGTGGTCCCGACGCCCCGTGGACGCTCGTGGTCGGGCTGCCGGACGACCTTCGGCCCGAGCAGTGGGACCGCCTGCTGGCCGACGGGCCCACCGACGTCGTGCTGCTCTCCCCCGGCGCGCCCACCACCGAGCACCTCGGGCTGCCGGTGCAGGTGGCCGCGGCGACCAGCCCGGTGGCCCAGCCCGGGTGCACCGACCCCTCGGCCGAGCGCGCCGGCAGCACCGCCTCCGCGGCGGCGTCCCGGGCCTACACCGGCAGCGGGCTGGCCTGCTATGCGCTGGGTCCCGGCTCGGGCTACCTGCAGCTCCCGCACCGGGGCACCACCGTGCACCTGCTCGGCACCGGCTGGGCCAACGGGGAGCTGCTCGAGGAGGGCAACGCCTCCTTCGCGATGCAGGTGCTGGGCCGACACGCCGAGCTGGTCTGGCTGACCGCTCCCGAGCCCGAGCCGGAGGACACCGGTCCGACCGGGCCCGAGGCGCCGTCGCTGCTGCCGCCGTGGTGGCTGCTGGCCTGCCTGCAGGTGCTGGTGGCCTTCGCCGCGCTGCTGGTGTGGCGCGGCCGGCGGCTCGGCCCGATCGTGACCGAGGGCCTGCCGGTCGTGGTGCCGGCCGGGGAGGCGGTCGAGGGGCACGGCCGTCTCTACCACCGCATCGGCGCCCGCGAGCACGCGGCGGAGGTGCTGCGGGGTGCCACCCTGTCCCGGCTCGGACGCCGGCTGGGCCCCAGCGACCCGCTGGCCCTGGTCGAGGTGGTCGGTACCCAGACCGGGCTGCAGACCGAGTGGCTGCGCTCGGTGCTCACCGGCCCGGCGCCCACCGACGACGCCGGACTAGCCCGGCTCGCCACCCAGCTCCACGAGATCGAGGAGCGGGTCCGCACCAGCTGAGCGACCCGCCCGGACCACCCACCACCGACCCACCCCGAGAGGCAGACATGACCCAGACCACCCAGCAGGCCTCCCCCGCCCGGCAGGCGCTCGGGGACGTCCGCGCCGAGGTGGCCAAGGCCGTGGTCGGCCAGGAGACCGCCGTCACCTCGCTGCTGATCTGCCTGCTCTGCCGCGGCCACATCCTCTTCGAGGGCGTCCCCGGCACGGCCAAGACGCTGCTGGTGCGCACCTTCGCCGCCGCCCTGCAGGTGGGCACCAAGCGGGTCCAGTTCACCCCGGACCTGATGCCCGGTGACATCACCGGCTCGCTGATCTACGACGCCCGCTCCTCGGAGTTCACCTTCCGCGAGGGCCCGGTCTTCACCAACCTGCTGCTGGCCGACGAGATCAACCGCACCCCGCCCAAGACCCAGGCCGCCCTGCTGGAGGCGATGGAGGAGCGGCAGGTGACCCTGGAGGGCACCCCGCGCCGGCTGCCGGAGCCGTTCATGGTCGCCGCCACCCAGAACCCGGTGGAGTACGAGGGCACCTACCCCCTGCCCGAGGCGCAGCTGGACCGCTTCCTGATGAAGGTGCGCATCGACCTCCCCCAGCGCGAGGCCGAGCTCGAGGTGCTGGGTCGCCACGCCCGCGGCTTCGACCCCTCCGACCTGGCCGCGGCCGGGGTGCGCGCCGTCGCCGGTCCGGCCGACGTCGAGCAGGCCCGTCGTGAGGTGCGCCAGGTGGTGGTGCACCCGGCGGTGCTGGCCTACGTGGTCGACGTGGTGCGCGGGACCCGGCAGTCCCCCTCGCTGCAGATGGGCGTCTCCCCCCGCGGCGCCACCGCCCTGCTGTACGCCGCCCGCGCCTGGGCCTGGCTGGCCGGGCGTGACTACGTCTCCCCCGACGACGTCAAGGCGTTGGCCTTCCCCACCCTGCGGCACCGGGTCAGCCTCCGCCCGGAGGCCGAGCTCGACGGGCTCAGCTCCGACGCCGTGATCGAGTCGGTGCTGGCCTCCGTGCCGGTGCCCCGCTGAGCCGGGGACGACGATGGTGCTGACCTGGCGCCCGCTGGCGCTGGCCCTGCTGGAGGTCCCGCTGGTGGTGTGGCTGGGGACGTGGTGGGGCTGGCTGGTCGCCGCCGGCGTCGTGGTGGCGGTGGTGGTGCTGGACGTCGTGCTGGCCCCGTCCCCGCGGCGTCTGGTGGTGCGCCGCGGGGGCGACACCTCGATCCGGCTCGGGCAGTCGGCCGAGGTGTGGGTCAGCGTGGCCTCCCAGGCCCGGTCCACCGCCCGCTGCCGGGTCCGCGACGCCTGGGTCCCCTCGGCCGGGGCCACCGGGGGCGTCACCTCGGTGGTGCTCCCCCCGGGTCAGCGCCGCCGCAGCACCACCGTGCTGCAGCCCACCCGCCGCGGTGACCGCCGGGCCGGGCCGGTCACCGTGCGGGTCCTCGGCCCGCTCGGGTTCGCCGGCCGGCAGGCCGACCACGAGGTGCCCTGGTCGGTCCGGGTGCTGCCCCCCTTCACCAGCCGCAAGCACCTGCCCAGCCGGCTCAACCGGCTGCGTGAGCTGGACGGTCGCACCACGCTGCTGCAGCGCGGTCAGGGCACCGAGTTCGACAGCCTCCGCGAGTACGTCCCCGGCGACGACATCCGCTCCATCGACTGGCGGGGCACCGCCCGCTCCAGCACCGTGGTGGTGCGGACCTGGCGTCCCGAGCGGGACCGTCACGTCCTGGTGGTGATCGACAGCGGACGCGCCTCGGCCGGCCGCGTCGGGGACCAGCCCCGTCTCGACCTGGCCATGGACGCCACCCTGCTGCTGGCCGCGCTGGCCAGCCGGGCCGGTGACCGGGTGGACCTGCTGGTCGCGGACCGCCAGGTGCGGGCCAGCGTCCAGCGCAAGGGGCCCTCGGAGCTGCTGTCGGCCCTGGTGCAGGCGATGGCGCCGATCGAGCCCTTCTTGATCGAGACCCACCACCGCACCCTGGCCACCGAGATCGGCTCGAGGGTCGGGCAGCGCTCGCTGGTCGTGATCCTGACCGCCCTGGACCACGCCGCGGTGACCGAGGGGCTGCTGCCCTCCCTGGCCCCGCTGCTGCGGCGTCACCGGGTGGTCGTGGCCGCGGTGAGCGACCCGGGCAGCGAGGAGCTGCTGGCCGGCCACGACACCCCGGCGGAGGCCTACGCCGCCGCGGCGGCCGCCGTGGAGGCCGGACGCCGGGAGAGCACCGCCCGCGCGCTGCGGCAGGCGGGGCTCACGGTGGTGCAGTCACCGCCGGCCCGCTTCGCCCCGGACCTGGCCGACCACTACCTGGCGCTGCGGAGAGCCGGCCGGGTCTGACGGCCTCGTCCCGGACCGGCTGCGCCCGGGGTCACCCGGCACCGACCAGCAGGGCCGCGTCGGCGGTGGTCCGGTCCACCGAGCGGTGCCAGCGACCGGGGCCCACCGTGGCGGGCGGTCGACCAGGCAGGTGGATCCGGGCCGTCGTCCCCGGCGGCACCAGCACCTCCAGCCGGAAAACCTCCGCGTCCTGGCGCCAGGAGGCGCCGAGCTCCCCGCGGGGACCGTGGAGGAAGAACTCCGCGTGCTCCAGGTCCCCGCGTGCGGCCGGGTCCACCACGAAGGAGGACCACTGCGGCCCCAGCATCCGCACCCCCGCCACGTCCTCGTAGAGCCACCGGGTCATCGCCCCCATGAAGAAGTGGTTGCGCGAGCGCGAGACCGGGTTCCACATCTCCAGCAGGGTGGTCTCCCCGGCGTCGCGCCAGGCCCCCCAGCTCGGCGCGGTGCGACCGGTGGCCACCGCCAGCGCCACGTCCGCCCGGCCGGCCCGGGTGAGGACGCCGAAGAGCTCCGACAGCCCGAGGGCGCCGGCGTCGTGCCGGTTGCCGCGCTCGGCCAGGGACGTCACCAGCCCGTCCACCACAGCCGCGACGTGCTCGGGCGGGGTGATCTGGAAGGCCAGCGGCAGGACGTTGGCCGTCTGCCGGTAGCCGGGCCCGCTGCGGTACCAGCCCCGCTCGCGGTCGAGGAAGGCGTCGTTGACGGCGGCGGCCAGCTGGTCGGCGGAGCGTCGCAGACCGTCCGCCCGGGACGCCTCCCCGCCGCTGCGGGTCACCAGCGCCGCGGCCGTGCGGAGCGCCCGGACCAGGTAGCAGCTGGCCGCCACCCGGGGGTCGTCGTGCTCGGGGGTCCCGGTGCTGCCGGGGGCGAGGTAGTCTCCGAGGACGCCGGTGGCCAGGCCCGCGTCGTCCAGCCGCCCCAGCTCGCGGTCCAGGTGGCGCAGCACCCCCGGCAGGTGGCGCGGCACCAGCCCCGGGACGTCGTACCAGGTGTCGAGGCGGTCGAGCAGGTGGACGTAGAGGGTGGTCCACTCGGGCGCCTCGATCAGACCCCAGCCCGGGGTCGGCACGATCACCGGGAGCTGCCCGTCCGCGGTCTGGCTGTCGGCGATGTCGTCCAGCCACTTGGTCAGCAGCCGGCGCAGGTCGTACTGGTGCAGCATCGTCTCCAGCGCGACGTGGACGTCCCCGGTCCACCCGTTCTTCTCGTAGACCGGGGTGTCGGTGGGCAGGTGGTGCAGGTTGTTGCGCACCGTCAGCCGCATCGCGCGGTCGATCCAGGTGAGCACCTCGTCGCTGCAGCCGAACCGGCTGGCCGTGGCCACGTCGCTGTGGGCGTGCCGGGCCAGCAGCTCGACCTGGTCGGGCTCGGTGACCCCCTCGACCTCGACGAAGCGGAAGCCCTTGTAGCTGAACCGCGGCTCCCAGCTGCGGGTGTGCTCGCCGACCACGAACTCGTCGGTGTCGAGCCGGTCGGCGTGCACGTGCTCGTTCTCCGCCACCACGCCCGCGGCGTCGGCCCGCTCGCCGAAGCGCAGCCGGACCCGCGTCCCGGGCGCGGCGCCGGGCAGGCCGACCCGCACCCAGCCGGCCAGCTGGGTGCCGAAGTCGGCGACCAGCCGGTCCCCGGCCCGGGTCCAGCGGACCGGCGGCAGGGAGGCCACCACCCGGACCGGCTCGTGCTGCTGGGCCACCAGGGTGCCGGCGGGCGGCTCGGCCAGCCGGACCGGCGCCCACCCGGTGGCGTCATAGCCCGGCCGGTCCCAGCCCCGAGGCTCCGCCCGGGCGTCGAAGGTCTCCCCCTCGTAGAGGGAGTCCGATCGGGTGCCGCCCGGCGCCCAGCGCCACGTGGTGTCGCTGCCGAGGACGGCCACCGGCTGGTCGACGGCGTCGAGGAGCTCGACCTGGACCCTGGCCATCCGCGGCCCCCGCCAGGGCGGCTCGTGCCAGCCCCACACGTTGGGGGTGGTCATCGCGTAGAAGCCGCGCCCCAGCTCCACCCCCACGACCGCCGGGCCGGCCCCGAGCGCCACCGGGTAGCTGCTGTGGATGATGCGGCGGTGGTAGGCGGTGAACCCGGACTCCAGCCGGGCGTCGCTGACCGGCTCGCCGTTCAGCGTGGTGCGGTGCAGCCCCAGACCGGCAACGTGGACGACCGCCCGGACCACCCCGGCGGGGACGTCCAGCTCCCCGCGCAGCAGCGGGGCCACCGGGCCGTCCTCACCGCTGGTGACCCACCGGGCCGACCAGTCGACCGGGCCCGTCACAGCTTGACCGCGCTCTGGGAGAGGCCGGAGACGAAATAGCGCATCAGCACCAGCACCAGCACCGCGATGGGCAGCGAGGCGATGGTGAAGGCCGCCAGCTGGATGTTGAAGCTGTCCAGGTTCGGCGAGAACGCGGGCGGGGTGAAGCTGGTGATGGCCACCGACACCGTGGAGTCCCCGCCCTGCAGCACCAGCGAGGGCAGCACGTAGTCGCCGTAGAGGCTGACCACGTTCAGCAGCGCCAGGGCGATCACCAGCGGGCGGGCCAGCGGGGCGGCGATGTAGAGGAAGATCCACAGGTGCCCGGCGCCGTCGAGCTTGGCGGCCTCGAACAGCTCCTCGGGGATGGCCTCGATCGCGCTGCGGAGCACCACCACGCCGAGCGCCTGGCCACCGGCCAGGTAGGGCAGGATCAGCCCCCACGAGGTGCCGATCAGGCCGAGGTCGACGATCTGCACGTACAGCGGGATCAGCGTGATGAACCCGGGGATGAGCAGCAGGCCGAAGATGGTGAAGAACCAGAGCTCCTTCTCCCGGAACCGCAGCCGGGCGAAGGCGTAGCCGCTGGCCAGGGTGGTGAGGGCGATCCCCAGCACCGAGACCGTCACGATGACGAACGTGCTGAGGTAGGCGTCCTTGCTGGCCTCCCAGGCGAAGGCCAGGTTCTGCCACCGCGGGGAGCTGGGGAGCCCGAAGGGCGAGACCTGCATCTCCGGCCCGGTGCGCACCGAGTTGGTCAGCATGAACCAGACCGGGACGTAGGTCAGCAGGGCGACCACGACCAGGACGGCGTTGGCCGGCAGCGAGCGCCCGCGGAGCAGGCTGCGGCGCCGCGGCACCGGTCGCAGCACCACCGCCTCGTCCTCGGCGGGCGTGGTGGGCAGGGTGGCGTAGGTCGTCATCGGTCCGTCCTCAGCACGCGCATGTTGATGATCGACAGGGCCAGCACGACGACGAAGAGGATCGTCCCGACCGCCATGCCGAAGCCGTAGTTCCCGTAGGTGATCGCCCGCTGGTACATGTAGAGCACCGGGGTGAGGGTGGCGTCACCCGGACCACCGCCGGTCAGCAGCAGCGGCACCATCAGGTTCTGGGTGACGCCGATGATGCTCAGCACCAGCAGCAGCTTCCACTGCCCGAAGGTGAGGGGCACCTCGATCCGCAGCAGCTGGTCCAGCCGGCCGGCCCCCTCCAGGGCGGAGGCCTCCAGCACCTCCCGGGGGATGGCCTTGAGCCCGGAGTAGAAGATCAGCACGTTGAACGCCGAGACCCAGGGGAAGCCCAGGAAGATCAGCGCCCAGAGCGCGAACTGCGGGTCCGAGATCCACCCCCGGGCCCAGGAGCCGAGCCCGAGGGAGTCCAGCAGGGTGTTGATCGGTCCGGCGGGTCCGTAGAGGAACTGCCAGATCAGGACCGACACCACCGGCGGGATGATCAGCGGTGCGGTGAAGACGGCCCGCCAGAAGTACTGCAGCCGCTCCGAGCGGAGCCGGAAGATCAGCTCGGCCACGACGAAGGACGGCACCATGGCCAGCGGCACCCCGAACAGCGTCCAGATGGCCACGTTGACCGCCGACTGGTGGAAGGAGGCGTCGGCGAAGACGTCGACGAAGTTCTGCAGACCCACCCACTCCGGGGCGTTGAACCCGTCCCAGCGGGTCAGCGAGGTGTACCCGGCCCGCAGCGCCGGGTAGTAGCAGAAGACCAGCACGAGGACGACGGTGGGCAGCAGGAACCCGACCGCCGCCGCACGCTCGAGGAGCGCGCGGCGCAGCGGGGGCCTCCTGCCGGTCGTCGCGGCGAGGCTGCTCATCCGGCGTAGGCCTCGAAGTCGACCGGCGTGGTCCGCAGGAACTCCTCGAGCCCCTTGTCGATGATCTCGGGGTAGCGCGTGGCGACCTCGTCCGTCGTCACCTGCCCGAGCAGGTACTGCTGGAACAGCCGGCTGACCTGGTCGGCGGCCTCGGTGCTGAGCTCGGTGCCGCCGGAGATGGCGTAGATGGGCTTCGCGGCCAGCTCGGCCAGGTCGGTCATCGACGCCGGGGGCTCGGCACCGGTGAAGGTGGGCAGGAAGGCGCCGCGCTCGTTGCAGATCGACTCGTTCCACTGCGGGGTGGAGAAGAACTGCATCCAGCTCACCACCGCGTCCAGCTTCCCCTCCTCCTGCAGGCTGCTGTCGGAGCGGGCGGTGGAGATGTGGAACTGCCAGGCCGCGTTGGGCCCGGAGACGGCGTTGGAGCTGTCGAAGTCGGTGGCGTGCTCGTAGGAGCCGGCCAGCGAGGGCCAGGGGAAGGACCCGACCTCGAAGTCCGAGCCGGCGTCGCGCACCGCGCCCGGGGCCCAGGTGCCGTCGTAGATCATGGCGACCTCCTGGGCGGCGAACAGGGTCCCGGGCTCGGGCGAGCCGACCGGCGGGTCCGGCGGCAGCTGCATGATCGTGTCGTCGCAGTGGTCGAACAGCTCCTTGGCCACCGGCCACCAGGCCAGCACGGCCGGGTTCTGGCGCGGGTCGAGCAGGCCCTTGCGGTAGGCGACGGCCACGTCGATGCTGGAGATGCCGGGCTCCTCGGAGTAGGCGTCGATCTGCTGCAGCTTCTCCTCCCCCAGGAAGTTGGCCATGAAGATGCGGCTCACCCAGCCGAAGCCGCTGGTGATGGGCTGGATGGCGCAGGGGGTGATGCCCTTGGCCGCGAGCGCCCGGCAGACCTCGATCAGCCCGCGGTAGTCCTGCGGCGGCTCGACGCCGGCCTCGGCGAACAGGGCGGCGTTGTAGAAGAACGCGGTGCCGACGAAGTCGCCGTTGTTGGTGTAGATGGTCTCGGGGTCGGCGGAGGTGGTCGCGTAGACCGACTGGTTGTACACGTCGCGCCACCGGGCGTTGCCCTCCACGAACGGGTTCGGGCGCTCCATGTACTCGGTGAGGTCGGTGGCGACCCCGGCGGGGAAGGAGGTCTTGACGATGGGTGCCTGCTGCCACCAGATGTCGGGCAGCTGGCCCCCGGTCGCCGCGGTCTTCATCTGGTCGACCTCGTAGGTGTAGTCCGAGCCGAGGAACTCGATGGTGATGTCGGGGTAGAGCCGGGTGAACTCCGCGGCGGCCTTCCCGAACTCCTGCAGCTGGGCCGAGCCCGGCGCCAGCTTCACACCCTCCACGGCCGGGGTGTAGCCCTGGACGCCGGTGGAGATGGTCCCCTTCCAGGTCAGGTCGGGCATCCCGTCGGGCCGCAGCCCGACCGGGGCGGACCCGCCACCACCCCCGGAGGAGCCGCCGTTGCTGCAGCCAGCGAGGGCAGCGGCGCCGGCAGCCCCGGCTGCCGCACCCAGTAGTCCGCGACGTGTGATCATGTCCATCTCCTTTGAGGGTCACATCTCTCGAGCAGGCGGATCCGGCTCCAGCACCGCCGCGTAGAAGGTTCTACAGTGGCGACGTGCAGAAAACGTAGAACGTTATACACAGAGTCGTCAAGGGTGGCGCCGGCCCTCGCCGGGATCAGGCGGAGGCGCGCACCCGCAACCGCGGCTCGACCAGGACGTTCTGCGCCTGCTCCCGGCGACCCTCGAGCCGCTCGACCAGCAGCCGCGTCGCGAGCTGCCCCATCTCGACGGCGCGCTGGTCGGTGGTGGTGAGGCTGATCGGGGCCAGGGACGCCACCGGGATGTCGTCGCAGGCGGCGACGGCCAGGTCGGCCGGCGCCCGCAGGCCGCGCTCCCAGAGCCATCCCAGCGCCCCGAGGGCCGCCACGTCGGCTCCGGCGTGGACGGCGGTCGGTGGTCGGCTGCGGGCCATCAGCTCCCCGGCCAGCCGGTGCCCGCCCTCGCTCGTCCACTCCCCCACGACCACGTCCGGGACCAGCCCGTGGCGCTCCATCGCCTGGCGGTAGCCCGCCTCGCGGAAGTCCTCGGGGAGCCCGCCGGAGCGGGTCGACTGGGTGTGGAAGGCGATCCGCTCGTGACCCTGGCCGACCAGGTGGTCCACGACCAGGGACGCCCCCAGCGTGTCGTCGCTGGCCACCGAGTCGTAGGAACCCGAGCCGTCCTCCCCGTGCCGACCCAGCAGCACGATGGGTACCAGGGCGGACAGCTGCTGCAGCTCCTCGTTCGACATGGTCGGGGTGATCAGGATCAGCCCGTCCATCTGACGGTCGACCATCGAGCGCGCCGCCTCGAACTGCTCCTCGGCCCCGCCGTCGGTCAGGGTGATGAACGCGGAGTAGCGGCTGCGGTCGGCCTCACGGGCCACCCCGTCGAGCAGCAGCGTGATGAAGGGGTTGTGCACGTTGAGCGAGGACACCCCCAGCGTCCGGGTCGCCGAGCGCATGCTCTGGGCCGAGACCATCGGCCGGTAGCCGAGGGCGGCCACGGAGGCGTGCACCCGCTCCCTCATCTGCGGGCTGACCCCGTAGGCGTCCCGCAGCACCTTCGAGACGGCGGCCGGTGACACCCGGGCGTGCCGGGCCACGTCGACGATGGTCGGGCGACGGGTCGGTGGGCCGGGTCGATCGGCGTGGCTCACTCCCGCTCGACCTCCTGAGCCTCTCCGTCGCGGACACGCGCACCACCGGGGACCCCGGTGGTGCGCGATCCTAGCGGCGCCACCCCGCCGCCGGGGCAGGGCCGGTCGCGCCGGGCAGGACCGGTCGGCTCAGTCGTTGCCCTCGTCGCCCACGTCGGAGGTGTCGGTGCGGTCCTGGTTGGAGCGGTCCACCGGGGTGGGCGGGGCGCTGTCGGTGGTGTCGGGCCCGGTCGGCGTGACCGGGGGCTGCTCGGGGACCGGCGGCGTGATCGGGGCCGGAGGGGCGGTCGGGGTGCCCGGCTCCATGTCCTGCATCGACTCCGAGCTGGCCACCGGCCAGTTCGGGGTGCTGAGCACGTCGGCCTGGGGGACGGAGTCGCCCATGGCGGTCTTGGCGTCCTCGGCCGGGGCGTCCCAGACGCCGTCGCCGCTGTGGTACTTCTGCAGCGTCTCCAGGTAGTCCTCGAGGAAGAAGCGCACGTTGTAGATCCGGTTGGCGAAGGTGGCGCCGGAGTCGTCACCGGGTAGGGCGTCGACCGTCTCGGCCAGCCCCTCCACCTCGGTGAGCACCGCGGTGTAGATGCCTGCGAGCACCATCGCACCCTGCTCCGCGCCGACGGCCACGGTCTGGACGTGGCCCTTCAGGTCGGCCATCGCCTGCACCTGGTCGGGCAGCTTCTCGGCGTAGGCCTCCGCGCCGGGACCGGTCCACTTCATCCGCGCCGGGCTCTGGGCGATGACGTTCTCGTGGTCGCCCAGACCGGCGAAGACGTCCTCCTTCCACGTCCGGGCCGCCTCGTAGACCAGCTTGGCGTTGGGGACGTCGGCGGAGAAGTGGTCGTCCCAGTAGGTCCTCAGCGCCGTCCAGGCGTCGTCCATCTGCCCCTTGATCTCGTCGAACCGGTCCCAGACCGCGTTCTCCTCGTCGGTGGAGGTGGTGAAGAGGTCATCGTACTCCTCCTCGAGCTTGGCCATCACCGCCTCCATCTCGGCGCGGTCGCGGTCGTGGGCGGTGTTCTTGGCCGTCTCCAGGCTGTTCCAGGCCGCGCTGAGCCTGCTCGGCATGGACGACCAGCTGGAAAAATCGGGGGTGGACATCGTCGGGTGCTCCTCTGCTCCTGGGTCAGACGGCCTGGTAGCCGGTGCCACCGGGACGCTGCATGTACGGCGGGTGGGGCGCCGCCGGCGCAGGGTCCGGGGCCGGCGCTGCGGGGTCGCCGCTGCTCGCAGACCCCTCACCGGTGTTGGTCTGCTCGGTCTCGTCGTACTTGTCCGCGGCCTTGGTCAGCGCGGCGGCCATCCCCTCGAACTCCGCGCTGCCCTTCTCCAGGTAGCGCAGCACGTCCGAGCGCAGGTTGGTGTACTGCGTGGAGAGGGTGTGCACGAAGGCGAAGTCGGTGTACGTCACCTCGGTGGCCGCCTCGTGCTGGCTCTTGGCCTGCGCGTAGGCCTCGCTGGCCTCGCGCCAGGTCTTGGCCTCGGCGCGCAGGTCGTCGACGGCCACCTGCCGGTCGCCCGCCATCCCACCGGCGCCGCCACCGGCCCCGGCGCCGGCTCCCCCGGCTCCCGCTCCGGCGGCGCCCATCCCGGAGGGCATGCCCCCGCCCGAGCCGCCCGGCATCCCGGGGCCGGAGGGGACGTCGGGCATCTTCGGGCCCTTGTCCAGGTCGCCCAGCGGGATCCCGCCCGGACCAGGGTCACGGGGGATCATCGTCGGGGTGTCCACCCCGGGGGTCGTGCCCGGGGGCTGGTAGCCGGGGCTGCCCGGACCCTGGTAGCCAGGGCTCCCGGGACCTTGGTAGCCGGGGGTGCCGGGACCCTGGTAGCCGGGGCTCCCGGGGCCGTCGTAGCCAGGGCTCCCGGGGCCGTCGTAGCCAGGGCTCCCAGGGCCGTCGTAGCCAGGGCTCCCGGGGCCGTCGTGACCGGGGCTGCCGGGGCCCGTGGGCGGGCGGTAGTCGGACTGGTAGTCCGCCGTGCTGGCGCCGGAGCCGAGGTCGGAGTCGATGTCGTCGGGGATGCCGTCGCCGTCGACGTCACCGCCGCCGAAGGACGGGTCCTGACCGCCGCCGCCACCGCCGACGCCGGCTGCGCTGGTGCCGCCGGCCGGGCTCAGGCCCGGCGCGCTCAGACCACCGCCACCACCGCCGCCGCCGCCGCCGGAGGGGATGCTGCCGCCGGCGCCCAGCCCCGCGGGCATCCCGCCGCCACCGCCGGCGGGCATCCCGGGACCACCCGCGGGCACGCCGGCCCCGGGCCCACCGGCACCCATGCCGGCCGGGGCGGTGCCCACCGCCGGGGCGCTCACCCCGGCGGCACCGACGCCACCGGCGGAGGTGCTGGGCATGCCGCCGCCCTCGGCGCCTCCCGAACGCCCACCGGCGCCGCCCATCGGGGGCATCATCATCGGCGCGCCGCCACCCCCGCCGCGCCCGGCCCCCCCGTTCTGGTCGTGGGGGTTGATCAGGCCCTCGTAGAGGTCGACGGCGTCCAGCTCGTCGTCACCGCCGATGCCGGACGAGCCGGCGCGGGTGACCCGCTGGGTCTCGGGCTGTCGATCGCTCATCTCTCTCCTCGGGTGGTGGTGGGTGGGCCGCCGGGCCGGTCAGCTCTCGCGGCCGCTGACCAGCGTCAGCAGCCGGTGGCGGTGCTCCTGCCTGCGGCGCAGCAGGTCGGCCTCGTCCCCGGGCTCGAGCACCGGGGGCTGCCAGGCGTCGTAGGCGGCGGCGAGGGCGCGGGTGACGGCCTCGGTGAGCTCGGCGACCCGGGCCTGCTCGCGGGCCCACCTCGGGCTGACGTGGACGCTCTGCACCGTGCCGGCGGGGCTGAGCACCACCCGGACGCGACCGTCGGGGGTGCTCCCCTCGGCCGGTGGGGTCTGCCGCCGGGGCCGACGGCGCTCGGACTCCGGCAGCGCCCGCAGCCGGGCCCCCTCGTCCGAGAGCGACAGGGTCTCCTCCAGCAGGGCGTTGAAGCTGCGCCAGTCCACCGCGCGGTCACCGGTCCGGCGGTAGGGACCGGTGGGCAGGTCGAGCGGGAAGGTGCTGAGCGGGGCCGGGCGCGGGGAGGAGAGCTGGGCCCGACGGCAGGCGGCGGTCAGCGCCGTCCCCAGGTCCGCCTTGCGCAGCCGCTCCCGCCACCGGGTCGAGATCCGCACCCCGACCACCCGCAGGCCGTCCTCACCGAGCTGGACGCGGACCGCACCGGTGGGGTCGGCGACCCCGTCGGCGTCGTCGGCCGCGGGCTCGGCGGGGCCGGGCGCCGGGGCGGCGTCGACGTCCTCGGGTCGCGACGGGCTGGCCGGCGTCCCCGCGGACGCGGTGCTCCGGGTCGGGTCGAGGGGGTCCTCCGTCGAGGAGTCCTCGTCGGTCCAGATGCTCATCGTGGCGTCTCCCTGGAGGTGCGGTCGGACGCCGTCCAGTCTGGCAGCCCGCCGGGTCACTCAGTTGAGCTCGGGACGCTCCGACCAGGTGCTCAACCAGGCCAGCCGACCGGGCTGGCGGCGCAGCACCCGGCGCCACATCGGCACCGGGTCCGAGCCGAAGACGTCGTCGTAGCGGTAGGGCACCACGTACCAGCGGGTGTCGGCCAGCTCGGCCTCCAGCTGGCCGGGCTCCCAGCCGGCGTACCCGGCGAAGATGCGCAGGTCGTCGTAGGCGCCGGCGACGATCTCCAGCGGGGTGTCCAGGTGCAGCAGCCCGACGTTGTCGAAGAGCCGCCGCCAGCCAGGCGGCTCCTCCGAGGGGTCGGCGACCGCGGCCACGCAGATGGCGCCGTTGGGTGAGACCGGGCCGCCGGAGAACAGCACCTTGGGCTCGCTGACCCGCTCCACCCAGTCCGGCAGGACCGAGGAGAGGGACAGCTCGGAGAGCTGGTTGAGGATGACCCCCAGCGCACCGTCCTCGTCGGCGTCCAGCACCAGGACCACGCTGTGGTCGAAGATGCTGCCGCTCAGACCCGGGCCGGCGACCAGCAGGTCACCGGGACGCGGTCGTGCAGCGCTCACCGGGACCTCCCCTCACAGCTGGGTGTCGGCAGCCACCTCGGGCAGCTCGGCCGACCCGCCGGCGGCCTCGCGGACGGCCGCGGCGACCCGGTCGTGGACGTCGGGGTGGAAGACGCTGGGGGTGATGTAGCTGGCGTTGAGCTGGTCGTCGGCCACCACCCCCGCCAGGGCCCGGGCGGCGGCGATCAGCAGCCCCATCGAGATGTCGTGGCTGCGCGCGTCCAGCAGGCCGCGGAAGACACCGGGGAAGGCCAGCACGTTGTTGATCTGGTTCGGGAAGTCCGAGCGGCCGGTGGCCACCACCTCCGCGTGCACCGACGCCTCGGCCGGGTCGATCTCCGGGGTCGGGTTGGCCAGCGCGAAGACCACCGAGCGCTCGGCCATGGTGGCCACGTCGTCGGCGTCGATCACGCCGGGCGCGGACACGCCGACGAAGACGTCGGCCCCGGCCAGGGCCTGCTTGAGGGTGCCGGTGAGGCCCTCGGGGTTGGTGTGCTCGGCGACCCAGCGCAGCGAGTCGTTGAGGCCCGCGCGGTCGCGGTGCACCACCCCGGCGATGTCGGCGACCACCACGTGCCTGGCCCCGGCGGCGAGCAGCACCTTGAGGATGGCCGTGCCGGCGGCCCCGGCCCCGGACATGACGATCCTGACCTGGGACAGCTCCTTCTCCACCACGCGGAGCGCGTTGTAGAGGGCGGCGAGCACCACGATGGCGGTGCCGTGCTGGTCGTCGTGGAAGACGGGGATGTCGAGGGCCTCGCGCAGCCGGGCCTCGATCTCGAAGCAGCGGGGGGCGGAGATGTCCTCCAGGTTGATGCCGGCGAACCCGGGGGCCACCGCCTTGACCACCGCGACGATCTCGTCGACGTCGGTGGTGTCCAGGCAGAGCGGCCAGGCGTCGATGTCGGCGAAGCGCTTGAACAGCACCGCCTTGCCCTCCATCACCGGCATCGCGGCCAGCGGGCCGATGTCACCGAGGCCCAGCACCGCGGTGCCGTCGGTGACCACCGCGACCGAGTTCCGCTTGATGGTCAGCCGGCGGGCGTCCTCGGGGTTCTCCGCGATGGCCAGGCAGACCCGGGCCACGCCGGGGGTGTAGATCATCGACAGGTCGTCGCGGTTGCGGATCTGGTGCCGGGGCGCGGTCTCCAGCTTGCCGCCCAGGTGCAGCAGGAAGGTGCGGTCGGACACGCGCCCGACCTTGACCCCGGGGATCTGGGCCAGCGCCTCGACGACCTCGGCGGCGTGCTCGGTCGAGCTGGCGCCGATGGTGACGTCGATCTGCACCTGCTCGTGACCGGAGTCCGAGACGTCCAGGGCGGTGATCGCCCCGCCGGCCGCCTCGACGGTGCGGGTCAGCTGGCTGACCGCGGCACCCCCGGCCGGGGCGAGGATGCGGACGGTGATCGAGTAGGCCACCGACGGGGCGGCCTTGGGGCGCAGAGTGGTCACCGGGGTACTCTCTCACGCCCCGCCGGGGACGGGGGTCAGCCTGCGTTGTGCTCCATCCGGACCGGTTCGCGCAGCCCCATCACGGCTTCGCAGAGCCGGGCCGCGTCCACCGTGGCCACCACGTCGTGGGCGCGGACGAGGCGCCCGCCGGCCAGCACGCAGGCGGTGGTGGCGGCCAGCGTCCCGGCCAGCCGCTCGGGCTTGGGACGGTCCAGCACCTCCCCGACGAAGTCCTTGTTCGACACCGCCACCAGGGTGGGCAGCCCGAGGGCGGTGAAGACGTCGAAGCCGGCCACCAGCGCCAGGGTGTGCCGGGTGTTCTTGTTCAGGTCCGGACCCGGGTCCAGCAGCAGCTGGGCGTCGGGCAGCCCGGCGCGCCGGGCCCGGTCCAGCCGGTCGGCCAGGTGGTCGCGGACCTCCCCCACCACGTCGGCGTAGCGGGGCGGGGCGTCCAGGTGGCGTCCGGGGGCGGCCAGGGAGTGGGTGAGCACCAGCTGGGCACCGGTCGCCAGGGCGACGTCGAGCATCTCCGGGTCGTGCAGGCTGGAGGTGTCGTTGACGATGCCCGCCCCGGCGGCCACGGTGGCCCGGGCCACCGACGCGCGGGTGGTGTCGACCGAGACCACCACGTCGCTGTGCCGCACCACCTCCTCCACCAGCGGGAGCACCCGGTCGGCCTCCTCCGCCGCGCCGACCGGCTCGGCGTCGGGTGAGAAGGGCACCCCGCCGACGTCGACCACGTCGGCCCCCTGCTCCGCGGCGCGCAGGCAGGCCTCGACGGCGGCCTGCAGGTCGAAGGTCCGCCCGCCGTCGAAGAAGGAGTCCCGGGTGCGGTTGACCACGGCCATCACCGCCACCTGGCGGTTGAAGTCGAAGGTCCGGCGCCCGATCCGCCGGGAGGGCGCCGCGGTGACGGGGTCGGCACGGTGGATCGGCACGGCGCCATCCCACCACAGCCGGCCAACCGCCTCCTCCACCCACGGACCGGCGCACGACCTTGCCGCGGGACGGGACGCGGTGGGACGGTTCGGACGTGCCCACGCCCGCCCCTGCCCGCCCGAGGAGGGCGGCGCGCGCCGTGCACGCGGTCACCGCCGTGGTGGGTGCGACGGCGCTGCTGCTGCAGCTGGTGCTGGTGCTGACCGGGGCCGCGGTGCTGGTCCCCACCTCGCGCCCACCGCTGCCGGTCGCGCTCGGACGCCTGGTCAGCTACTTCACGATCCAGTCCAACGTGCTGGTCACCCTCGGCTGCGCCGCCCTGGCCCTGGGGCGGGACGGCCTGGTGTGGCGCTGGGTGCGGACGGCCTCGCTGCTCGGGATCACCGTCACCGGGGTGGTGCACTGGTTCCTGCTCCGCCCGCTGCTGGACCTGACCGGCGCCAGCGCGCTGGCCGACACGCTGCTGCACCTGGTGGTGCCCGCGCTGGCGCTGCTGGGGTGGCTGCTGGTCGGGCCCAGGCCCTGGACCAGTCCGGGGCTGACGGCCGCCACGCTGCTGTGGCCGGTGCTGTGGGTCGGCTCCACGCTGGTCGTCGGCGGGTCGACCGGCTGGTACCCCTATCCCTTCCTGGACGTCGGGCGCCTCGGCGCCGGACCGGTCGCCCTCGCCTGCGTGGGCGTCGCGGCCGGTTTCGTGGTGCTGGGGGTCATCCTGGTGCTGCTGGACCGGTGGCTGCCCGTGCCGCTGGCGGAGAGGAACCGATGAGCACGACCGAGCCCCGCCCCGTCCCCGAGGTGTGCACGGCGCGTCCCGGCGGAGGCCTGCGCCGGCTGACCCCGCGCTACGTCCCGCTCGGCGGCCCCCGCGCGATGCGGGTGCGCCGCACCCTGCCCCAGCGGGAGCAGTCGCTGATCGGGGCCTGGTGCTTCGTCGACCACTACGGCCCCGACGACGTCGGCTCCTCCGGCGGGATGGTGGTGCCGGGTCACCCGCACACCGGTCTGCAGACGGTCTCCTGGCTGTTCGGCGGGACCATCGAGCACCGCGACACCCTCGGCACCCACGCCCTGGTGCGACCGGGTGAGATGAACCTGATGACCGCCGGGTCCGGGATCGCCCACTCCGAGCACTCCACCGCCGACACCACCGTGCTGCACGGCGTCCAGCTCTGGCTGGCCCTGCCCGCCGCGCACAGGGCCACCGCGCCCGCCTTCGAGCACCACGTCCCCGAGCCGGTCACGGTGGACGGGGTCGGGGTCAGTGTCTTCCTGGGTGAGCTCCTCGGCCGGCGCTCCCCGGTCCGCACCTTCACCCCGCTGCTCGGCGCCGAGCTCACCCTGCCGGCCGGCACCCGCTTCGTGCTGCCGCTCGACCCCTCCTTCGAGCACGGGCTGCTGGTCGACACCGGCGCGGTGGCGGTGGACGACCTGGACGCCGCCCCGGGAGAGCTGGTGCACGTCCCGCTGGGCGCGGACCGGGTGGTGCTGGGCGCCGGCGACGAGCCGGTGCGGGTGCTGCTGCTCGGTGGGGAGCCCTTCGGGGAGCAGGTGGTGATGTGGTGGAACTTCGTCGGGGTGGACCACGACGAGGTGGCCCGGGCCCGGGAGGACTGGCAGGCCGAGCGCACCGCCGCCGGCGGGGAGCGCTTCGGCGCCTTCCCCGAGGCCTGGGCCGACAGCCTGCCCGCCCCGGTGCTGCCCCCGGTCCGGCTCCGACCCCGCGGGGAGCCCAGCGGCGGTTAGGGGGCGTCCTGGGCCCGCAGGGCCAGCCGGACCGGGGTGACGCCTCCCAGCTCCACCCGACGCCGCTCGGAGGTGGCCGGGTCGAACAGGCCCAGCCCGTCCCCGTCGAGGTGGAACAGCTGGCCGCTGTCGGGGGTCCAGGCCATCGCGTTCGCGGGGTCGACCGAGAGCGACCCGCCGCCGTCGGGGAGGCTGGCCACGGTGCGGCCGTCCAGGAGGTCGGTCACGACGACGCGGTCGGTGCCGTCACCGCCGCGTTCCCGCACGGCCATCCACCGGCCGTCCGGGGAGGTCAGCCCGCTCTCGGCGTACCCGTCCGAGGGCTGCGCCATCCCCACCCTGCGTTCCCGTCCGGTCCCCGGCTCCAGGACGTACCGGCTGCAGATCAGCGCGTCGTCGCAGTCCAGCACCACGAGGACCCTCGGACCGGTGGCGAGGACCCGACCCCGGGTGATCCGCTGGGGACGTGGCCCCGCCAGCGACCAGACCCCGCCGGTCGCCTGCACCAGCAGGCCGCCGACCCCGTCCGGGAGCACCGCCGGCCAGGCCGTCCCGGGCACCGTGATGGTGCTCTCTCCGCCCGCGGGCCGACCGGTGAGGTCGACCAGCTCGACCGCGGTGGCACCACCCTCGTAGTCGAAGCGGCTGACCCACGCGTGCCCGGGTGGTCCCGGCAGCAGGCTGAGGAAGCCCCGCGACCGCTCCAGCGCGCCAGGGATCTCGACCCGCTCGGCCGCCGCGTCGTCGGGCACGTACTCCGCCGTCCCGGACTCCTCGGAGAAGGCCAGCACCCCGTCGGGGCCGGGCAGGAAGGCCGCCCGCGACCCCGGGGCCGAGGCCACGCGGCTGCGGGTGCGCACCACGTCCCCGGTGGACAGCTGGAGGCGCTGGACGTCGCGGGCGGTCTGCAGGAACAGCTCCCAGGACGGGTCGGCGTCGGGGAGCACCGGGACCCCGCTGGTGTCGCGGACCGGCTGGTCCTCGTCGGCGGTGGCACTCGGTGAGGGGCTGGGAGTCGGCCGGGTGCTCGGTGTCGGCCGCTCCACCGGGGCGGTCGGTGAGGGCTCGGGGGTGACGGAGGCGTCCGGGCGGGAGAGGCCGACCACGGCCACCAGCGCCCCCACCAGGAGCAGCACGGTGAGCAGCACCAGCCGGCGCGCGTCCGAGGGCGACGGCGGGCCCTGGTCCAGGTGGTCGACCCCGTCGCCGTCCGCGTCCTCGCGTCCAGCCGGCACGTACCGAGTCTGCCACCCGGGACCGACCCCGCGACCGGGGAGTCAGCTCCGCACCGACAGGCGGTACAGCTCGCCGGTCGGGGCGTCGAGGCTGGTCAGCTGCCCCGTCCGGGGGTCCGCGGCCGCCAGGCCGTCGCCGGTGAGCAGCAGGAGCAGACCGCCGTCGGGGGTCCAGGTCATCGACGACAGCGGGTCCAGCAGCCCGTCGGCGTCCAGCTCGTGCTCCAGCACGGTGCTCCCGGTGCCGAGATCGAGCACCTGCACCCGCGGCCGCCCCTCCGACCCCAGGGTCCACCTCGCCCACCAGCGCCCGTCCGGCGAGGTGCTGCCGGTGAGCCCGTAACGGGTGTCGTGCGGGTCCGCCGGACCCAGCACCCGGACCTCCCCGGTGTCACGGTCGAGCACCTGCCGCTCGCAGGCCAGCTCGTCGTCGCAGACGACGACCACCAGCGCACGGGCCCCGACGGCGGTGGCGGACCCGACGGCGAGGCGACGGGCCCGATCCCCCTCCAGCTGCCACAACCCACCGGGCGCGGTCAGCAGCAGCCCGCCCCGGCCGTCGGCCCACAGCGACCCGGCGACCGGCACCGGCCGCGGGCCCTCGATGACCCGGCCGCGGGCGTCCACCCTGGTGAGCACGATGGTCCCGGCGGCGTCGCGGACGGCGATCCACAGCTCCCCCGGGGGTCCGGGGTACACCTCGGGGTAGGTGTCGGGGTCCTCGACCCCCGGGAGCGCGACCTCGGTGGCGGGCCCGTCGTCGGGCACGAGCTGGGCGGTGGCCGAGGGCCCGGAGTAGGTCAGCAGACCCTCAGGGCCCGTCACGACCGCCGAGGAGTAGCCCTGCCCCGCGGGGACCCGGATCCGGGTGCGGACGAGCTCACCGGTGGCGAGCCGCACCCGGAACACCTCGTCGGCCCCCTCCAGGAAGAGGTCCCACCCGGGGTCGGCGCCCGGGAGCACCGGGGCGCCGAGGGTGTCCTGGACCGGTGCGTACCGGTCGGCGGTGCCGCTGGGTCCCGGCGTCGGCGTGGGCCGCGTGCTCGGTCGCCCGGGGGTGGTCGGGGAGCTCGGGGTCGGCTCGGGGGCGGCGGAGCCGTCGGGTCGGGTCAGGGCGACCACGGCGACCAGCGCGGCCACCAGGACCAGGACGGTCACCAGCAGCATCCGGCGCGCCTGCGGGGGCGACGGGGGACCGTGGTCCAGGTGGTCGGCCCCGTCGCCCTCCACGTCCTCGCGTCCGGTCGGCACGCGCAGGAGTCTGCCACCGGCGGGGTCCGTCGTAGGGTGGCGGACCGCCCTCCACGGAGGCCCCTCCGGACCCTCGCCGCGACACGCCCGGGCGTCGGGCGCGACACGCCGGGAGAGCCCAGCAACGGCGCGGCCGGAGCAGATCGGTGGCCTCCGGGGATGGCGTAATCACAGCCGTGTGATTACAGTATGTGGTGGTGGCACGGAGGTGACACCACTAGATACAGGGCTCGACGGGTGTAAACTTCCCCTACGAACGGCGAGACCTCGGAGCACCACCCCAGGAGGAATCATGACGGTGACGGTGTACACCAAGGACCGCTGCGTGCAGTGCAACGCGACCTACCGCGCCCTCGACGCCAAGGGCATCGAGTTCGAGGCGCTGAACCTCGAGATCGACGACGAGGCGCTGGCCATGGTGCGCTCGATGGGCTACCTGCAGGCCCCCGTCGTGGTGGCCGGTGACGACCACTGGTCCGGCTTCCGCCCGGACAAGATCGACGAGCTCGCGGCCCGTCTCGCCGGATGAGCGACGCGACCTCGCGTGAGCAGCTCCTCGCGAGCTCGGGGAGCACCACCACGCTCCCCCGCACCGACGAGGCGGACCTCGTCTACTTCTCCAGCGTCTCGGGCAACACCCACCGCTTCATCACGAAGCTGGGGCGCCCGGCGCTGCGGATCCCGATCCACCCCGACCGCGAGCCGCCCCTGGTGGTGACCCGGCCCTACGTCCTCGTCGTGCCCAGCTACGGCGGGGGCGACGGGTCGGGCTCGGTCCCCCCACAGGTGGTCCGCTTCCTGAACGACCCGCACCACCGCTCCCTGCTCCGCGGGGTCATCGGGGCGGGCAACACCAACTTCGGTGCGGCCTACTGCCGCGCCGGCGACATCATCGCCGCCAAGTGCGGGGTGCCGCACCTGTACCGCTTCGAAGTCTTCGGAACAGCCGACGACGTCCGCGTCGTCGCAGAGGGATTGGACCAGTTTTGGACACAGCAGTGATGGACGCCCCCAGCGGGGTCGCGATGGACTACCACTCGCTGAACGCGATGCTCAACCTCTACGACCGCGACGGCCGGATCCAGTTCGAGAAGGACCGTGAGGCCGCGCGGGAGTACTTCCTGCAGCACGTCAACCAGAACACGGTGTTCTTCCACTCCCTGAAGGAGCGGCTGGACTACCTGGTGGAGAAGGGCTACTACGAGGACGCCGTCCTGCAGAAGTACGACTTCGACTTCATCCAGCGCCTCAACGACCTGGCCTACGCCAAGAAGTTCCGGTTCGCCTCGTTCCTGGGTGCCTTCAAGTACTACACCTCCTACACGCTGAAGACCTTCGACGGGAAGCGCTACCTGGAGCGCTTCGAGGACCGCGTGGTGATGACGGCGCTGACCCTGGCCGAGGGCGACCAGGCGCTGGCCACCCACCTGGTCGAGGAGATCATCGCCGGCCGGTTCCAGCCGGCCACCCCGACGTTCCTCAACGCCGGCAAGGCCCAGCGGGGCGAGCTCGTGTCCTGCTTCCTGCTGCGGATGGAGGACAACATGGAGTCCATCGCCCGCGGCATCAACTCCGCCCTCCAGCTGTCCAAGCGCGGTGGGGGCGTCGCGCTGTCGCTGAGCAACATCCGCGAGGCCGGTGCGCCGATCAAGCACATCGAGAACCAGTCCAGCGGCATCATCCCGGTGATGAAGCTGCTCGAGGACAGCTTCAGCTACGCCAACCAGCTCGGGGCCCGCCAGGGTGCTGGCGCGGTCTACCTCAACGCGCACCACCCCGACATCATGCGGTTCCTCGACACCAAGCGCGAGAACGCCGACGAGAAGATCCGCATCAAGACCCTGTCCCTGGGCGTCGTCGTCCCCGACATCACCTTCGAGCTGGCGAAGAAGGACGACGACATGTACCTCTTCTCGCCCTACGACGTGGAGCGGGTGTACGGGGTGCCGTTCGGCGACCTGTCGATCTCGGAGAAGTACCAGGAGATGGTCGACGACCCGAGGATCAAGAAGACCAAGATGAACGCGCGCCAGTTCTTCCAGACGCTGGCCGAGATCCAGTTCGAGTCGGGCTACCCCTACATCGTGTTCGAGGACACGGTGAACCGGGCCAACCCGATCGAGGGCCGGATCAACATGTCCAACCTGTGCTCGGAGATCCTGCAGGTCAACACGCCGACGACCTACCACGAGGACCTGTCCTACGACCAGATCGGCAAGGACATCTCCTGCAACCTGGGGTCGATGAACATCGCGCTGTCGATGGACGGCCGTGACCTCGGCCGCACCGTGGAGACCGCGATCCGCGCGCTGACGGCCGTCTCCGAGGCCAGCCACATCGCCTCGGTCCGCTCCATCGAGGTGGGCAACGACCAGTCCCACGCGATCGGCCTGGGGCAGATGAACCTGCACGGCTACCTGGCCCGGGAGCACATCCACTACGGCTCGCCGGAGGCGATCGACTTCACCGGCGCCTACTTCGCCACGGTGCTCTACCACTGCCTGCGCGCCTCCAACGCGCTGGCCATCGAGCGGGGACGCACCTTCGTCGGCTTCGAGGGCTCCACCTACGCCAGCGGGGAGTTCTTCGACACCTACACCGAGCGCGACTGGCTGCCGGAGACCGAGCGGGCCCGCCAGCTCTTCGAGGACGCCGGCGTCCGGCTGCCCACCCGCGAGGACTGGGCCGCGCTGAAGGCCTCGGTGATGGAGCACGGGATCTTCAACCAGAACCTGCAGGCGGTGCCGCCGACCGGGTCGATCTCCTACATCAACCACTCGACCTCCTCGATCCACCCGATCGCGTCCAAGATCGAGATCCGCAAGGAAGGGAAGCTCGGCCGCGTCTACTACCCGGCGCCGTTCATGACGAACGAGAACCTGGAGTACTACGCCGACGCCTACGAGATCGGCTACGAGAAGATCATCGACACCTACGCCGCGGCCACCCAGCACGTGGACCAGGGCCTGTCGCTGACCCTGTTCTTCAAGGACACCGCCACGACCCGCGACATCAACCGGGCCCAGATCTACGCCTGGCGCAAGGGCATCAAGACCATCTACTACATCCGCCTGCGCCAGCTCGCGCTGGAGGGCACCGAGGTCGAGGGCTGCGTCAGCTGCATGCTCTGACGCCTCCCCTCCTCCCGCCCACCGCACAGACACAGAGGACGACGAACACCGTGGTTGACTCACTCAAGCTGCTCGACCGGGTCCAGGCCATCAACTGGAACAAGATCGCCGACGACAAGGACGTCGAGGTGTGGAACCGCCTCGTCAACAACTTCTGGCTGCCCGAGAAGGTGCCGCTGTCCAACGACGTCCAGTCCTGGGCCACGCTGACCCCGCACGAGCAGCAGCTCACCATGCGGGTGTTCACCGGGCTCACGCTGCTGGACACCATCCAGGGCACCGTCGGGGCGGTCTCGCTGATCCCCGACGCGCTGACCCCGCACGAGGAGGCGGTGTACACCAACATCGCCTTCATGGAGTCGGTGCACGCTAAGAGCTACTCCTCGATCTTCTCCACGCTGTGCTCCACGGGAGAGATCGACGAGGCCTTCCGCTGGTCGGTGGAGAACCCGAACCTGCAGAAGAAGGCCGCGATCGTCATGGAGTACTACAAGGGCGACTCCCCGCTCAAGCGCAAGGTGGCCTCCACCCTGCTGGAGTCGTTCCTGTTCTACTCCGGCTTCTACCTGCCGATGTACTGGTCCAGCCGGGCCAAGCTGACCAACACCGCCGACCTGGTCCGGCTGATCATCCGCGACGAGGCCGTGCACGGCTACTACATCGGCTACAAGTTCCAGCGCGGCATGGAGCTCATCACCCAGTCCGAGCGCGACGACATCAAGGACTACACGTTCTCCCTGATGTACGAGCTCTACGACAACGAGGTCGAGTACACCCGCGACCTCTACGACTCCGTCGGGCTGAGCGAGGACGTCAAGAAGTTCCTGCACTACAACGCCAACAAGGCCCTGATGAACCTGGGCTTCGAGGCCATGTTCCCCAAGCAGGTGACCGACGTGAACCCCGCGATCCTGTCCGCCCTGTCCCCCAACGCCGACGAGAACCACGACTTCTTCTCCGGCTCGGGCTCCTCCTACGTGATCGGCAAGGCCGTCAGCACCGAGGACGAGGACTGGGACTTCTGAGCCCTTCCTGACGCACGAGGGCCCCCGCACCGTCTGGTGCGGGGGCCCTCGTCGTACCGGCTCTCAGATGTTGGAGGCCGGCGGGTTGTTCTCCTCGGCCGGGTCGCCGCCGCCGGCGTCGGCCTGGTCCGGGATGCCGAGGCGGTCACCGGCCATGTCCTGCGCCTTGTCCACGTGCTCGGCGTGCTTGCCACCGGTGCGTGAGTCCACGGCGTCGCCGGCCTTCTCGATGCCCTGGTCGACCTGGCCCTCGTGGCCCTGGACGGCGTCCTTGGCCTTGTCGAAGATGCCCATGGTGTGCGTCCCTCTCTGTGGCTGACAGTCTGACTCCTCGTGGCTACCCGTGGTCGTGCACCACCAAACCGGGGACCGGGCGGACGGCCCGGCGAGGATGGGCTGCGGCGTGCGGGGTAGCAGGTCTGGGGGCGGTACCGGACCGACCCCAGGACGAGCAGAGGAGACGCGCGATGGCGTCGGAGAGCAGCACCACCACCGACCACGACGAGATCCGCCGCTGGGTCGAGGAGCACGACGGCACCCCGGCCCTGGTGCGCGCACCGAGGACTCCGGGAAGGGCCCGGGCGTGCTCCGCATCGACTTCCCCGGCGGGGCCGGTGAGGACAGCCTGGAGCACGTGGACTGGGAGACCTGGTTCGCCGCCTTCGAGGACTCGGGCCTGGCATTCCTGTACCAGTCGAAGAAGGCTGACGGCAGCGACAGCACGTTCTTCAAGCTCGTCAGCCGCTGAGCGTCCCCGGCCCGGCCGGCGCGGCGCACCCGAAGAGCGCCGTGCCGGTCCCCGGCCCAGGGACGACGAAGCGCCCCGACCCACGAGGGGCCGAGGCGCTGCGCGACTCAGAGGGGTGGAGGTGGCGGGAATCGAACCCGCGTCCTCGGAAAGTGAACCAGGGCTTCTCCGGGCGCAGCTGGCTAGACGTTTTCTCGGCCCCCACGCTCGCACCAGCACGTCGTGGACAGGCCCAGCCCTAGTGAAGTCCCCGGCGCGCCCTAAGGCGTAGCGCGACGAGCAAGTCTCCTAGATGACGCCAGTACCCGGGTCGGAGACGGCACCCGGACTGACGCTTCGGTCACTGCTCAGGCAGCGAGAGCGAAGTCAGTGCGCTTAGAATCGGCACTTGTTGGTTTCCAAGGGACATTTACGAGTTGACCTTGGATTCTCGGCCCGCTTCCCCTGGGACTACTGTCCCAAGTCGAAACCGATCACCCCCTGTTGAGTTGTACCCACGCCACCACCGAGGCGGCGACGTGAGGGCCAAGTATACGCCTGAACGCGACGGGCACCAGCCGGTTCGACCGGCGACCGACCGGCCCCGTCCCCACCTCGCTCTTCCCGACCCGGTCCCGCTGTGCCAGGGTCGGAGGACACCGTCCTCCGCCCGGATCGAGGCCCTCCCGTGACGCTCTCCCGCCTGTCCCGCCCCCTCGCCTGCGCCGCCGTCACCGGGGCTCTGCTGCTCACGACGCTGACCCCCACCGCGGACGCCCGCGACGGCGGCTTCCGCGTCAACCCGTACCTGCAGAACCCGACCACGACCTCGATGACGGTCACCTGGTTCTCCTACGACGACGCGCCGGGCGAGCTGGTGCTCGACGGACCCGGGCACCGCGGCACCCGGCTGGTGTCGGACCCCGAGCCCCAGCCGGTCCTCGCCTACACCGAGCTGGAGCGGCAGCAGGAGATCCCCGGTCTGGAGCAGGGTTCCTGGCTGCACGAGGACGGCAACGTCAAGCACGTGGTGCGGCTCACCGGGCTCGAGCCGGGCAGCACCTACACCTACCGGGTCACCCAGGACGGCGCCACGGTCGGTGCCGAGCTCTCCACCGCCCCGGGCCGCCGCGACTGGGAGCACATCCGGTTCATGGCCATGTCGGACTCCGAGACCGAGCCCCTGGGTCGCGTCCAGCGCCGTGAGTGGGCACCCGGACTCGGCGCCGAGGACCGTCCTGCGGCCACCCCCGGGGGCGAGTGGGACCAGACCTTCGGCACCACCACCCTCTCCGGCACCCGGGTGCTGCGCTACCCGCTGACCGAGGACGACGGCTACCGGCGCAACCTGGCCGTCCTGCACGCCCAGGACCCCGACTTCGTGCTGTACCCCGGCGACCTGGTGCAGGGCGGTGGCTACCAACCGGGCTGGGACGAGTTCTTCCGCCACAACGCCGGTGAGGTCGGCAGCGGTCTGTCGAGCACCCCGGTGCTGCCGGCGCTGGGCAACTGGGAGAGCTTCGGGGCGCTGAACGGCGGCTACGGCACCCCCGAGGACCGCTCGGCGGTGGTGCGGTCCCGGGCCAAGTACCACGCCTACTTCGACTCCCCCGCCAACGGCACCCCGGCCCACGCCGACAACTACTACCGCCTGGACTACGGCCCGGTCACGGTGATCACCCTCGACCCCAACAACGGCGAGCCCGACGCCGTCCCCGCCGACACCCCGGCCTCGGAGAAGGCCACCGGCCGGGAGTACCGCGGGCCCGGCACCGACACCCAGAGCAACTTCACCCGGGCCGAGTACGAGGCGGCCGGCGGCACGGACCTGTCGGACCTCAACCCCGGCTCCACCCAGTACACCTGGGCCGAGCGCCAGCTGCAGAGCGCCCGCCGCCAGGGCCAGGTCGTGGTGGTGCAGTTCCACCACAGCGCCTACAGCTCCGGCGAGCACGGGCTGCCGATGTACCACGCCGACACCTCCGGTCAGGGCGGCACCCCGATGCGGCAGTACCACCCGCTGTTCGAGCGGTATGGCGTCAGCGCGGTGATCTCCGGCCACAGCGAGATGTTCGAGCGGAGCTTCGTCGACGAGGACGGTGACGGGGTGGGGGTGCACTACTACGACGTCGGGGTGGCCGGCGACGGGCTGCGCGGCGAGCGCCACGACGGCCCCACCCTCGAGGCCCCGCTGCTTCGCTACAACGAGTTCCGCCGCTGGACCGCGGACCAGGACGAGCGGGAGGTCTGGGCCGAGGTGGACGGCGTCCGTCAGCTCGTCTCCGGCGGCAAGCACTACGGGCACCTGCAGGTGGACCTGACCCGGGTCTCCAGGGGACGCGCCAAGGCCGAGCTGGTGCTGACCCCGGTGCACAGCTTCCCGGTGCTGGACGCCGACCGCCGCGTGGTCCGCACCGAGCGGCGGACCTACGCCGACGTGGTCACCCTCGAGCTGGACGCCCGTGGCCGGGTGCTGCGCTGAGGATCACTGCTCGCGCAGGATCTTCAGCTTGGCGGCCTTCGTCGCCGGGTTCTGCCAGTCGTCGCCCTGGGCGGCCTTGGCCCCGCCGATGATCGTGCCCAGGAACCAGCCGAGGGTGATCAGGGGGAACATGAGGTTCTCGAGGAAGTCGGGCAGGAAGATGCTGGCGATGCCGGCCACGATGAGGGTCAGCAGGCTGAGCACCTGGAAGTTGAAGGCCTTGGCGGCCTCCTTGCGGGCGTAGCTGCCCTCCGGGGAGAGCAGGAAGAAGAGGCCGGGACCGAAGAAGCTGGTGAACATCCCGGAGAAGTGGCCCACCGCGGCCGCCCCCTTGCCCACCTGCTCCCCCGTGCGGGCCAGAGCCGCGTTGGTGGGCTGGTAGGCCGGGTGGGTGCCCAGCGCCTGGCTGCCCCGGGAGACGTCCACCAGACCGTAGAAGGCGAGGTTGAGGTCACGACGGGTCACCGCGGAGATCACCTGGCCGATGCGACGGTCGAACTCGTCCTCGGTGATCCTCCCCTCGGCGTAGGCACCCTGGAGCCAGGCCTCGGCGCGGTCGCGCTGCTGCTCGGTCACGGGCTGGTTCAGGCTCGGGTGCTCGTACATCGTGTTCATGGTCCCACTGTGCGCGTCCGGCGGAGCAGGGACCATAGGGCCTTCCCCCGACCCGACCCTGCTCCTCCCCCTCGCCCGGCCCGTCGGAGGCTGTCGGGAGGCCTCGGTAGGGTCGAGCCCATGACTGCTGAGAAGCCCGAGATCGACTTCCCCGAGGGCCCCGTGCCCACCGAGCTCCAGATCACCGACCTGGTCGTCGGCGACGGCCCCGAGGCCACGCCGGGCCGCACCGTCAGCGTGCACTACGTGGGCGTGGCCCACAGCAGCGGCGAGGAGTTCGACGCCAGCTACAACCGCGGCACCCCGCTGGACTTCCGCCTGGGTGCCGGCATGGTCATCAAGGGCTGGGACGACGGCGTCGCCGGCATGAAGGTCGGCGGCCGCCGCCAGCTGGTGATCCCCGCGCACCTGGCCTACGGCGACCGCGGCGCCGGCGGCGTGATCGGCCCGGGGGAGACGCTGATCTTCGTCTGCGACCTCGTCGCCGTCAGCTGACCCTCCCCCGGGACGGGCTCAGACCCTGACGCCCTTGCTCCGGGCGGTGATCTTGTTGCGGGAGGCCAGCGCACGCTCGGCCTCCCGCCGCGAGTCCCGCTCCGCGATGGTCTGGCGCTTGTCGTACTCCTTCTTCCCGGTCGCCACGGCGATCTCGACCTTGGCGTAGCCGTCGGAGAAGTAGAGCGCCAGCGGGACGACCGTGGCCCCGGAGCGCTGCAGGGACCGCTCGATCTTCTCGATCTCGCGCCGGTGCAGCAGCAGCTTGCGGGTGCGCCGGGCGGTGTGGTTGGTCCAGGTGCCGTGGCTGTACTCCGGCACGTGTGCGTTGCGCAGCCACGCCTCGCCGTCGTCGATGGTGACGAAGGCGTCCCCCAGGTTCGCCCGACCGGCCCGCAGCGACTTCACCTCGGTGCCGGCCAGCACCACACCGGCCTCGTAGGTGTCACCGATGTGGTAGTCGAAACGTGCCTTCTTGTTCTGGGCCACCATCACTCGGCCCTTCTCCTTCACCATGCCCCCATCCTCTCAGGCGGCACCAGCGAGCACCCACCGGTAAAGGCCGTGGCCCGCGTCCCCATCCGGGACGCGGGCCACAGGACCGTCAGGGTCCGGCTCAGAAGAGCCCGGAGGACATCGGGTTCACGGTGCTGCCGCCCTTGGTCACCATCAGGTGCAGGTGGCAGCCGGTGGAGTAACCGGTGCTGCCGACGTAGCCCACCACCTGGCCCTTGCTGACCCGCTGCCCCACGCCCACGCTGTAGTGCGTCGCGTGGTTCATGATGGTGGAGACGTAGGACCCCTTCACCCGGCCGTGGTCGATCACCAGGCGGTTGCCGTACCCGGAGTTGAAGTACTTCTCCGACACGGTGCCGGAGTAGGGCGCCCGGATCGGCACCCCGCAGCCGACGCCGAAGTCGGTGCCGTCGTGCAGCTTGTAGATCCCGGTGACCGGGTGCAGCCGCATGCCGTACTTCGAGGTGATGGGGCCGTTCACCGGCATCGCGAAGGACGTGTCCGCCGGCTGCGCCGCGGGCTCGGGCGCCGGCTTCGGCTGCGCCTGGCGCCTCGGCTCCGAGGCCTTGGACGACCCCCCGGAGGAACGGTTCTCCCGGGACCGCTCGGCCGCCGCCCGCTCCTCGGCGCGCTGGGCCGCGGCCCGCTCCTCCTCGGCCTGGCGAGCGGCCGCCTGCTCCTCGGCCTTGCGCTTGCGCTCGGCCTCGGCGATGCGGTCGGCGATCCGCTGCTCCACCGCGCTGCGCTCGGCGGTCAGCTCCTCGTAGCGCGCCTCGTCGGCGGCCACCTCCTGCTCGGCGGCCTGGCGGGCGCTGTCGGACTTCTCCACCAGCGAGGCGACAGCAGCCGTCTCGGCCTCCGCCTGGGCCTCCAGCGACGCCTTCAGCTCCACGTTCTCCGCTGCCGCCTTGCGGTCCGCGGCCACCTGGGCCTCGATCCGCACGCGCTCCTCCTCCGCCGCCTCGAGCTTGGCCTGCAGCTCGCGCAGCCGGTCCATGCCGGCCTCGGTGGTGTCGAACATGGTGGTCGACCACTGCATCTTGGTCTGCAGGTCGGACTGGCTCTCGGTCTGCAGCAGCACCGCCACCTCCATCAGGTTCGTGCGCTGCTGGTACTCCGCCCGGGCCACCTCGCCGACCATGGCCAGCTGGTGGTCCAGCTCCAGCTGGTTGTCGGCCACCGCGATGCGGGCCTTCTCCAGCTGCTTCTGGGCCTTGGCCAGCTTGGCCTGCATCTTCTCGTCGTAGGCCCGGGCCTCGGCCAGTGCCTGCTGGGTGGCGGCCAGGGTGGCCCGCGCCGACTCCAGCTCGGACTCGGCGGCCTCGAGCGCGGAGACCGCGCTGGTCAGGCCGGCGGTGGACTCGCTCAGGTCACGCTTGGTCTGCTCCGCCTGCCGCTGGAGCTCGTCGCGGCGGTCGGTCAGGTCGTCCGCGTAGGCGGTGCCGAGGCACAGGGAGAGGCCGAGGACACCGGCGGTGAGGGCCCCGAGGAGGCGGCGCGGGCGGAGGATGCCGTGGCGGGTGGGGGGGAAGTCCCGAGTCACGATCAACAGACCCCTGTCATTTCTCGACAGCGCCCCGGCGTGGACAAGGTTTGTCTCACACCCTCAGGTACCGTCTCGTGGCGACGAGCGTCGGCACTATAGACAGCACGATTCCGACGACCGCAACCCCCGCGATGGCTATTCCCGCCTGTGGCCAGCCGATCCAGGCTGCAGTCTGCAGTGAGACTTGAGAGTTCTCGCGGATGACCCCGACGGTGGTGGCCAGGGCCGCGGAGGCCAGCAGGATGCCCAGCACACCGGCGATCAGGGACTCCAGCAGGAAGGGCGCCATGATGTAGGAGTTGCTCGCCCCGACCAGCCGCATGATGCCGATCTCGCGCCGCCGGGCGACCGCCGCCATCCGGATCGTGTTCCCGATCTGCAGCGCCGCCGCCAGCAGCAGCAGCCCACCGGTGGCCATCGCCCCGATCTGCAGTCCCTGCAGCACCTGGATCAGCGGCTGCAGGTACTGGCGCATGTCCTGGACGGCCTGGACGCCCGGGAGCCCGGCCACGGAGCTGACCACGCCCTCGAACTTCTCGGGGTCGACCAGCTTCACCCGGAAGGACTCCTGCATCTGGTCCACGGTGAGGGACTCCTGGATGGGGCTGCCCTCGAAGGCCTCCTGGAACTCCTCGAAGGCCTCCTCCTTGGTCTCGAAGAAGACCTCGGCGACCTCGGGGTTCTCCTCCAGGGTCTGCTGCACCAGCTGGCGCTCGGCCTCGGTGGTCTCCGCACCCGGGGTGCAGTTGTCCCCCGCGGTGGCCGGCGTGCACAGGAACACCGAGATCTCGACCCGGTCGTACCAGCGGTCCTTCAGCAGGTCGGCCTGCTGGTAGATCAGCAGCCCGGCCCCGAAGAGCGTGAGCGAGACGAACATCGTGACCACGACGGCCACCACCATGCTGACGTGGCGGCGGAGACCGGACCAGGTCTCGGAGAAGATGTGGCGCACGGCTCAGCGCTCCTGGGGGGTGGGGGCGGGCAGCGGGCGCGGGGTGGTCGTCACGAGCCGTACACCCCCTTGGTCTGGTCGCGGACGACGGAGCCGTCGGCGAGCTGGACGACGCGCTTGCGCATCTGGTCGACGATGGAGGAGTCGTGGGTGGCCATCACCACCGTGGTGCCGGTGCGGTTGATCCGGTCCAGCAGCTTCATGATCCCCACGCTGGTGGCGGGGTCCAGGTTGCCGGTGGGCTCGTCGGCGATCAGGATGCGCGGGCGGTTGACGAAGGCGCGGGCCACCGCCACGCGCTGCTGCTCACCACCGGAGAGCTCCTCGGGGAGCCGGTTCTCCTTGCCCTGCAGGCCGACCAGCTCCAGCGTCTCCGGCACCAGGGTGCGGATCTGGCTGCGGGACTTCCCGATCACCTGCAGCGCGAACGCGACGTTCTCGTGGACGGTCTTGCCGGGCAGCAGCCGGAAGTCCTGGAAGACGGTGCCGATCTGGCGGCGCAGACCGGGGATCTTCCAGTTGTGCAGTCGGTTGAGCTCGCGGCCGGCCACGAAGATGCTTCCCCTGCTCGGGCGGTACTCGCGCAGCACCAGACGCAGGAACGTCGACTTGCCCGAGCCCGACTGCCCGACGAGGAAGACGAACTCGCCCTTGTCGATCTCGAGGTCGACGTTGCTGAGGGCGGCACGGCGCTGGCCCTCGTAGGTCTTGCTCACATCATCAAATCGGATCACGGCGGAGGTGGACCGGGGTAGGCGCAGGGAAGTGGGGACGGGTGGTGCACCCGGCCCCGGTTGACGGTCCACGGGGAGTCTAGGTCGCCTCCCCCGACGCTGTCCGCATTGGAGCGCGACTCGGCGGGTTGAGAGGTTCTCAGCGTCCCCCCAGCACCCTCACGGCGCCGCTCCGTGCTCAGGCCTCGGCCAGCTCCCCGCTGCGGCGCCACCGGATCCCGGTGTCGAGGAAGGAGTCGATCTCCCCGTCGAAGACGCCGTCGGGGTTGCTCACCTCGTGGTCGGTGCGCAGGTCCTTGACCATCTGGTAGGGGTGCAGCACGTAGGAGCGCATCTGGGAGCCCCAGGAGTTGCCGCCGTCGCCCTTGAGGGCGTTCAGCTCGGCCTCGCGGTCCTGGCGGGCCTTGAGCAGCAGCCGGGCCTGCAGCACCCGCAGCGCCGCGGCCTTGTTCTGCAGCTGGGACTTCTCGTTCTGGCAGGAGACCACGATGCCGGTGGGCAGGTGGGTGATCCGCACCGCGGAGTCGGTGGTGTTCACGCTCTGACCACCGGGGCCGGAGGAGCGGAAGACGTCGATGCGCAGGTCGCCCTCGGGGAGGTCGATGTGGTCGGCCTCCTCGGTCACCGGGAGCACCTCGACGCCGGCGAAGGAGGTCTGTCGGCGGCCCTGGTTGTCGAACGGGGAGATCCGCACCAGCCGGTGGGTGCCCTGCTCGACCGACAGCGTGCCGTAGGCGAAGGGCGCCTTGACCGCGAAGGTGGCGGACTTGATGCCCGCCTCCTCGGCGTAGGAGGTGTCGTAGACCTCGGTCGGGTAGTGGTGGCGCTCGGCCCAGCGCAGGTACATCCGCATCAGCATCGAGGCGAAGTCGGCGGCGTCCACCCCGCCGGCCTCGGCGCGGATGGTCACCACGGCCTCGCGCTCGTCGTACTCCCCCGACAGCAGGGTGCGGATCTCCAGCGCGTCGATGGAGCGGCGCAGCGAGGTCAGCTCGGTCTCCGCCTCGGCCATGGTGGCGGCGTCGCCCTCCTCCTGGCCCATCTCGACCAGCACGGCGAGGTCGTCCAGCCGGGAGCGCAGCGAGATCAGCCGCTCCTGCTCCGACTGCAGCACGGAGAGCCGGGAGGTGACCCGCTGGGCGTTCTCCTGGTCGTCCCACAGGTCCGGCGCGGACACCTGCTGCTCCAGCTCGGCGATCTCCGCGCGCTTGCCGGCCGGGTCGAGGACCGTCTCGATGGAGGTGAGGGCACGATCCAGGTCGTGGAGGGCGAGAGCGAAATCAGCGGGCACGACCCCGCATCCTACGCGCGTCGGCGGAGGACCCCTAGGATGCCGGGCGGACCAGAGGGAGGAGCACCCGTGGACGACGCCGTCGTGGCCGTGGACATCGGTGGGACCAAGGTGGCCATGGCCGTGGTCGCCGCCGACGGGCAGGTGCTGTTCGAGGACGTCGTGCCCACCGGGACCGGTGAGGACCCCGAGCAGCTGTGGCAGCCGATCGGAGCGGCCCTGGCCGGTCTGCTGGACGGGGTCGGCGACGTCCTCGGTGAGGAGACCCGCGTCGGCATCGGCTCCGCCGGGCCGGTGCACGGCCCGGAGGGGCTGGTCAGCCCGGTCAACATCCCGGCCTGGCGCAGGTGGCCGGTCCGGGACCGGGTGCTGGACGCGGTGGTGCGGGCGACCGGTCGCCCCGCCACCGGTGTGCTCGCCGGGGACGGGCACTGCATCGCGGTCGGGGAGCACTGGCTGGGGGCCGGGCGCGACGTCTCGTCGATGGTCGGCATGGTGATCTCCACCGGCGTGGGCGGGGGTGCGGTGATCGACGACGTGCTCTTCGCCGGGGCGACCGGCAACGCCGTCCACATCGGCCACACCTCGGTGAACTTCCTCGGCGAGCGGTGCGCCTGCGGGAGCCACGGGTGCGTCGAGCTGTACGCCCGTGGTCCGGGCATGGTGGCCGCCGCCCGGGAACGCGGGTGGGTCGGTGAGGACGCCCAGCAGCTCACCCTCGACGCCCGCGAGGGCGACCCGGTCGCCCGGGAGGCCATCGAGCGGGGCATGCGGGCCCTGGCCGCAGGGGTGGCCGAGCTGGCCACCAACCTCGACGTGACCACCTTCGTGATCGGCGGCGGGGTGTCCAAGGCCGGTGAGGTGGTCTTCGAGCCGCTGCGCCGCCACCTGGCCGACTTCGCCGTGCTGCACTACGTCGACGGCCTCGAGGTCCGCCCTGCGGAGCTGGAGAACGCCGGGCTGCTGGGGGCCGCCGCGGTGGCCCTGGCGCTGACCGGACGCGGCCCGCTGAGGCAGGCGCCGCCCTCGGGCCGCCGGACGCCGTCGCGGTAGCATCTGCTTCCGGTCCGAGGGCCGCGGGCGCATAGCTCAGCTGGTCAGAGCAGCTGCCTTACAAGCAGCAGGTCGGGGGTTCAAGTCCCTCTGCGCCCACCAGGACGGCGCCCTCCCGCGCCGCCGCGCACCGGGGGCTAGCGTGTGCGGGTGAGTGACACCCCCACCGACGGCACCATCACCGAGAAGCAGCGGTGGCGGGCCCTCATGGTCTGCCTGGTCGCCGGCGCCATGACCCTGCTCGACGTCAGCATCGTCAACGTCGCCCTCCCCTCGATCCGGGACGGCCTGGGGGCCGGCCCCAGCACCATCCAGTGGGTGGTGGCCGGCTACGCGCTGGCCTTCGGCATCCTGCTGGTCCCGGCCGGGCGGCTCGGCGACGCCCGCAGCCGCCGCTCGGTCTTCATCGCCGGGGTGGTGCTGTTCACCCTCTCCAGCGCCCTGTGCGGTGCCGCCCAGGACCCGGTCTGGCTGGCGGTGGCCCGGGTGCTGCAGGGGTTCGGCGGCGGTCTGATCTCCCCGCAGGTCTCCGGCTTCATCCAGACCATGTTCACCGGGCGGGACCGCGGCCGGGCCTTCGGGCTGTTCGGGGCCTCCATCGGGGTCTCGACCGCGATCGGCCCGCTGCTGGGCGGCGTGCTGGTCAACGCCGGCGGGCCCGACCTCGGCTGGCGGCTGGTCTTCTTCGTCAACGTCCCGGTCGGCGTGGTGCTGGTGCTGCTCGCGCTGCGCTGGCTCCCCCGCGCCGGCACCGGTCACCGGCAGTCCCTGGACCCGGTGGGCGTGGTGCTGTTCGCGGCGGCGATCCTGCTGGTGCTGTGGCCGGTGGTCCAGGGCGACCAGGACACCCCGCTCAGCCAGCGCCCCTGGTGGTTCCTGGCCGTGGCGGCCGTCGTGCTCGTCCTCTTCCTGCTCTGGGAGCGGCGCTGGGCGGCACGCGGGGAGGAGACGCTGGTCGACCTCAGCCTGCTGCGGGTGCGCTCCTTCACCACCGGGCTCGGGCTGGGCACCTTCTACTTCGCCGGCTTCACCGCCATCTTCATCGTGCTCACCCTCTACCTGCAGGAAGGCCTCGGCTACTCCGCCCTGGAGGCCGGGCTGACCCAGCTGCCGTTCGCGGTCGGCTCGGCGGTGTCGGCGTTCCTGGCCGGTCGCCTGGTGCACCGCTTCGGCCGGTGGCTGGTGGTGCTCGGGCTGGTGGGCGTGGTCGTCGGGCTGGTGGTCATCGACGTGATCGCCCCGGTCATCGAGGGCATGGAGGGCCTCAAGCTGGCCCCGGCGCTGCTGCTGGCCGGCTTCGGCGGCGGCATGGTGATCTCCCCCAACGTCACCCTGGCCCTGGCGGAGGTCGACCCGGCCCGGGCCGGGGCCGGTGGTGGGCTGCTGCAGACCGCGCAGCGGACCGGGTCGGCGATCGGCGTGGCCGTGGTGCTGGCGATCTTCTTCCAGTCCGCCGCCGCCACCGGCGGGGACCTGGGTGAGGCGCTGTCCTACAGCCTGCGCACCACCATCGCGCTGGTGCTGGTGGCCCTGGCTCTCGGCGTGGTCGACCTGCGCCGGCGCACCGCCGACCCGGCCCCGGAGCCGGCCGAAGTCGTTCGGTGACCCGACCCCTCGGTGGCAGACTGCCCGCGTGAGCGAAACCCTGAAGTCCCGCATCCGTTCCGACATGACCGCCGCCATGAAGGCCCGCGCCACCACCCGCACCCGGGTGCTGCGCTCGGTGCTGACCGGCATCCAGCAGGCCGAGGTCGCCGGGGAGCACGCCAAGGAGCTCACCGACGCCGAGACCCTCGACGTGATCGTGCGCGAGGCGAAGAAGCGGGCGGAGTCGATCGAGGCCTACGAGGCCTCCGGCCGCGAGGAGCTGGTCGCCCAGGAGCGCGAGGAGGCCGAGGTGCTGGCGGAGTACCTGCCGGCCGGGCTGAGCGAGGCCGAGATCAGCGAGATCGTCCGCGCCGCCATCGAGCAGACCGGTGCCGACGGCCCGCGCGCGATGGGCAAGGTGATGGGTGTGGTCACCCCGCAGACCAAGGGACGCGCCGACGGCGCCGCCGTGGCCGCCGAGGTCAAGCGCCAGCTGGCCGGCTGAGGCGCGGCGAGCGGGCTCAGAGCCTGCTGAGCGCCTCCAGCGGGGCGTCGGGGTCCCTGGCGGTGCCGTGCGCGGTGCCGTCCCGCCAGGCCACCCGGCCGGCGGCGTCCACCCAGACGCTGGTGCGCCGCGCGCAGCCCAGCTCCTCGTCGAAGACCTCGTAGCACCGGGCGATCGCCCCGTGCGGCCAGTGGTCGCTGAGCAGCGGCAGGCTGAGGGAGAGTGCGTCGGCGAAGGCCCGCAGGGAGAAGATCGAGTCGCACGACAGGGCCCGGACGTGCGCGCCGGCCTCGGCGTAGCGTCCCAGCCGCTGCTGCAGCGCGACCAGCTCGCTGGCGCAGACGGGGGTGTTGGCCCAGGGGTAGAACACCAGCAGCACCGGCGACCCGCGCAGGGCCGACAGCGTGTGCTCGCGGCCGTGCTGGTCGCGGGTGGTGAAGTCGGGAGCCTCGGGCCTCAGCGCGGGCACCCCGTCAGCGGCGCGCACGCCTCAACGGCGCACGCCCTTGGGCCGGACGAGCTTGCTGGCGGCCCACTCGTCGGAGAGAGCGGCGGTGCTGGTCAGGCTGAGCCCGGCGGTGAGAGCGGCCTCGGAGATGTCGGCGGGGTCGACGTGCCCGTCGCGCCCGACCTTGGGCGTCATCAGCCAGACGAACCCGGAGCCGGCCAGATCGGTCAGGGCGTCCACCAGGCCGTCGACCAGGTCGCCGTCGCTGTCGCGCCACCACAGCAGCACGACGTCGACCGCCTCGACCGCCTCCTCGACGAGCTCACCGTCGACCGCGTCCTCGAGGGCGACCCGCAGGCCGTCGTCGACGTCCTCGTCCCAGCCCAGCTCCTGGACCACCATGCCTGCCGTGACGTGCAAACGGTCTGCCCCCGGGGCGGTCTTCTCCCCCGTGGGTCCTGCGTTGGTGCTCACCGAGCCCCCCTCGTCCGTGTCGTGGATCAGGGCATCAGCGTGCCAGAGAGCTGCGGGGTTGGGAACCACCAGGGGTGCCGCGGCCGAACGGGCCGGCTGGGCCGCGCTGGCGACGTCCGCCCGGATTACGGTTCGTCGGGGGTAGGTGACAAACTGATCTGCGGGTGTGCCATGACCTGGACCGCCCGGTCCCCTCCCGGGGACGCGCGTAGACACTGCGATAGGAGCCTCATGGCACGCCCTGGCGAGCGCCCCGGCATCACCGCCGAAGGAATCCCCAGCCAGCTTCCGGACATCGATCCCGAAGAGACCCAGGAGTGGCTGGACTCCCTGGACGGCATGCTGGACGAGAAGGGCAAGCAGCGGGCCCGCTACATCATGCTCAAGCTGATCGAGCACGCCCGCGAGAAGCAGGTGGGTCTGCCGGCCCTGCGCAGCAGCGACTACATCAACACCATCCCGCCCGAGGACGAGCCCTGGTTCCCCGGTGACGAGCACACCGAGCGCCGCATCCGCGCCTTCATCCGCTGGAACGCCGCGATCATGGTGTCGAAGGCGAACCGCAAGGGCCTCGAGGTCGGCGGGCACATCGCCTCCTACCAGAGTGCGGCCAGCCTCTACGAGGTCGGCTTCAACCACTTCTTCCGGGGCAAGGACCACGCCGGTGGCGGCGACCACGTCCTGATCCAGGGCCACGCCTCCCCCGGCATCTACTCCCGCGCCTACCTCGAGGGCCGGCTCACCACCGACCACCTCGACTCCTTCCGCCAGGAGGTCTCCCGCGGCAAGGGCAACGGGCTGTCGTCCTACCCGCACCCGCGATCGATGCCGGGCTTCTGGGAGTTCCCGACGGTGTCGATGGGCATCGGCCCGATGAACGCCATCTACCAGGCGCGCTTCAACCGCTACATGCAGCACCGCGGCATCACCGACACCTCCGACCAGCACGTCTGGGCCTTCCTCGGCGACGGCGAGATGGGCGAGCCGGAGTCGCTGGGCGCGATCGGCGTGGCCTCCCGCGAGGGGCTGGACAACCTCACCTTCGTGATCAACTGCAACCTGCAGCAGCTGGACGGCCCGGTGCGCGGCAACGGCAAGATCGTGCAGGAGCTGGAGTCGCAGTTCCGCGGCGCCGGCTGGCACGTGATCAAGGTGCTGTGGGGCCGTGACTGGGACCCGCTGCTGGCGATGGACTCCGACGGCGCGCTGGTGAACAAGATGAACACCACGCCGGACGGGCAGTTCCAGACCTACTCCGTCGAGGACGGGGCCTACGCCCGCCAGCACTTCTTCGACGACCCGCGGTTGCAGAAGATGGTCAAGGACATGTCCGACGACGACATCAAGAAGCTGTCGCGCGGCGGTCACGACTACCGCAAGGTCTACGCCGCGTTCAAGGCCGCCCAGGAGCACGTCGGCCAGCCGACGGTCATCCTGGCCCAGACGGTGAAGGGCTGGACGATCGACGCCCTCGAGGCCAAGAACGCCACCCACCAGATGAAGAAGCTGACCACCAAGGACCTCAAGGCCTTCCGGGACCGGCTCTACCTGCCGATCCCCGACAGCGCGCTCGAGGACGCCTACGACCCGCCCTACTACCACCCGGGCGAGGACTCCGACGAGATCCAGTACATGCTCGAGCGTCGGCGCAAGCTCGGTGGGTTCCTGCCCGAGCGCCGCGCGCGGCCGCGCACCCTGCAGCTGCCGGCGGACAAGGTGTACGCCCCGCTGATGGAGTCGATGGGCGAGAAGACCAAGGTGGCGACCACCCAGGCCTTCGTCCGGCTGCTGCGCGACCTCATGCGCGACAAGGGGATCGGCCAGCGCATCGTGCCGATCGCCCCCGACGAGTTCCGCACCTTCGGCATGGACTCGATGTTCCCGACGGCGAAGATCTACAACCCGTACGGGCAGAACTACGAGGCGGTGGACCGCAAGCTGCTGCTCGCCTACAAGGAGTCCCAGCAGGGCCAGCTGCTGCACGAGGGCATCTCGGAGGCCGGCGCGCTGGCCTCCACCACCGCCGCCGGCACGGCCTACGCCACCCACGGCGAGCCGATGATCCCGTTCTTCATCTTCTACTCGATGTTCGGGTTCCAGCGCGTCGGCGACTTCATCTGGGCCATGGCCGACCAGCTCGGCCGCGGCTTCCTGATGGGGGCCACCGCGGGCCGCACCACGCTGACCGGTGAGGGGCTGCAGCACGCCGACGGGCACTCCCCGCTGCTGGCCAGCACCAACCCGGCGGTCGTGCACTACGACCCGGCCTTCGCCTTCGAGATCGCCCACATCGTGCGCGACGGCCTGCGCCGGATGTACGACTACGAGTCGACCGAGACCCCCGGTGGCGAGGACGTCATCTACTACCTCACCGTCTACAACGAGCCGGTCTCCCAGCCCGGCCCGCCCGAGGACGTCGACGTCGAGGGCATCCTCAAGGGCATGCACCTGTTCCGGCCGGCGCAGCAGAGCGGCGACCGGGCCCGTGCCCAGCTGCTGGCCTCCGGCGTCTCGGTACCGGCGGCCCTCGAGGCCCAGAAGGTGCTGGCCGAGGAGTACGCCGTGGACGCCGACGTGTGGTCGGTGACCTCCTGGAACGAGCTGCGCCGCGAGGCGATGGACGTCCAGGCCTGGAACTTCGACCACCCGGGCGAGGAGCCGCGCACGCCGTGGGTCACCAGCAAGCTCGCCGGGGCCGAGGGTCCGCTGGTGGCGGTCAGCGACTTCATGCGCGCCGTCCCGGACCAGATCCAGCAGTTCGTGGACGCCCCGTGGCTGGCGCTGGGCACCGACGGGTTCGGGTTCGCCGACACCCGCGCCGCGGCCCGTCGCTTCTTCCAGACCGACGCGGAGTCGATCGTCGTGGCCACCCTCCTCTCGCTGGAGAAGCAGGGCGCCTACCGCGAGGGCGCAGCCGCCGAGGCCTACGAGAAGTACGGCCTGGGCGACCCGACCTCGGCCTACGGCGTCACCCAGGAGGGTGCAGGCGCCTGAGCGAGCCCGCCGCACCGCAGGTCGGCGAGCGGGTCTCGATCCGCTACCGGCTCGCCGACGCCCCTCCCGGGGGGCCGCACCTCACCGACGTGGTCGGTGAGGTGCTGCGCGTCTCCGACAGGGAGGTGCTGGTGGCCGGACGCCGCGGCGACGTCGTGGTGGCGTGGCGGCAGGTGGTGGCCTGCCGCCGGGTCCCACCGCCCCCGCTGCCCGAGCCGCACCGCCGGGTCGACGTCGAGGAGATGACCCGGGTCGCGTCCCGCGGCTGGCCCGCGGTGCGCACCGAGCCCCTCGGGGACTGGCAGCTGCGCTGGAGCGACGGCTTCACCCGGCGTGGCAGCTCGGTGCTGGCCGTCGGCGGTCCGGGCACCGGCCACGGCGCGGCGCTGGACGCCGTGGTCGACTGGTACGCCGCGCTGGGCCGTCCCGCCCTGGTGCAGCTGGCCGACTCGCCGCTCGCCGACGTCCTGGCCCCCGACCTGGCCGCCCGCGGCTTCGTGCCCGCCCACGAGACGCTGCTGATGACCGCGCCGTCGGCGACCGTGGCCGTGGAGGACGACCGGGTGGTCTGGGCCGACGTCCTCGAGCCGGTCTGGGAGCGGGCCTACGCCCGGCAGCGACCCGGTGCCCCGGAGGCGGCCCGCCAGGTGCTCGGTGCGGCCGGCGCCTCCTTCGCCAGGGTGGAGGAGGACGGTCGGGTGGTGGCGGTGGGACGGCTGACCGTGGACGGGGGCTGGGGCGGGCTCAGCTGCATCTGGGTCGACCCGGCGCTGCGGCGCCGCGGGCTGGCCACCAGCCTCACCCGGGCGCTGGCCGCGCGCGCCCGCCGGGAGGGGGCCGGGTCGTTGTACCTGCAGGTGGAGGCGGACAACGCCGCGGCCCTGGTGCTCTACCAGCGGCTGGGCTTCACCGAGCACCACCGCTACCGCTACTGGGAGCAGTCGCAGGCGGCCAGCTGAAGCACCCGCTCCTCACCGAGGGCCGGTACCACCACCTCCCCGTCCTCACCACGCAGCAGCGTCAGCCGACCACGGTAGACCGCGAGCAGGGTCGACCCGTCCTCGCTCCAGGCCAGGGTGGACTCCGAGGGCACCGGCAGCGCCGCCTGCTGGTCCAGCAGGGCCACCGGCTCACCGCCGCGGGTGGGGACCAGGTGCAGCTCGGCCCGGTCCCCGGTGGGTACCACCACGGCCAGCCGGCTCCCGTCCGGTGAGAGCCGTCCCCCACCGACCGCGTCCCGCGGCCAGGAGCGGACCACCTCGCGCTCGCCGCTGCGCTGGTCCACCAGCACCTGCACGCAGTAGCGCCAGGGTCCGCACTCGCTGACCAGCAGGTGGTTGCGGCCCGTGGCGAGCAGCCGGCCAGGGCTGACCTGATCGCGGGTGCCGTCCTCGTCCAGGCGCCAGAGGCCGGCGCGGTCCACGGCCAGCAGCCCGCCGCGGCCGTCGGGGAGCACCTGACCGCCGGCGGCGGGGAGCCGTCCGCCCAGGTCCCGGCCGTCCAGGTCGCTGAGGGAGTACGACGTCCGCGACCCGCCGGCGCCGTCGGCCCGCCAGATCGCGCCGTCCGGCCCCGGCAGCGCCTCCCAGCTGCCCACCAGGGACAGTGCCGTCGGGTAGCCGTCGCGGACCCGCAGCGCGGCCCCCACCGGGCTGCCGCCCTCGAGCAGCAGCGCCCCGCCCTCGCCGGCCACCAGGGTGGAGCCCGCCACCCGGCTGCCCAGCACGGCCGGGACGCGGGTGGTGCGGCCGGTGCCCAGGTCGACGGTGACCACGGCCGTCTCGGTGCGCAGGTGCACCAGCTCGCCGTCGGCGCCGGGGACGAGCGTCCCGACGTCGGCCAGCGGCAGGTCGGGTCCGGGGTCGGCAGCGGGCGACGGCGGCGGGCTGCTCGGGGGTGCGGGGTCCGGGACGGGGGCGGGGGCGGCGGGTTGCTGGCCGAGCACCACGGCGGCCACCACGGCCGCCACCAGGGCCAGCAGCACGAACCACACCGGACCGGACGAGCGTCCCGTCTCGAGGACCTCGCGGTCGTCCTCGGCGGCGTCCACCTCCCCAGTATGCGTCGGGTGGCCGAGGCTCCCCCGACACGCTCCCGGCGGCTGGCAGGCTGGGGCCCCCACCCAGGGAGGACCCGATGCGTCGCCTGCTCGTGCTGCTGGCCGGAGTGCTGCTGTGCTCGTGGCTGGTGCTGCCCGCCTCGGCCGACCCGCCGCCGGACACCGTGGACGAGCTGGTCCAGCGGCTGCGGACCGACCCGGTGCAGGTGGGCCCGATGATGGGTGCCGGCCACACCGCGGAGGTCGACCGGACCCTCACCGACCTGGTGGAGCGGGCCCCGGTGCCGGTGCGGGTGGTCCTGGACCTGGCACCGCAGGAGGTGGAGGGCCTCGACCAACCCGCGGACGAGCTGCTCCCCCGGCTGGTCGCCGCGCTCGGTCCCGGTCTGTACGTGCTGGAGCTGGGCGAGACGGCCGAGTCGATCATCGGCTCCTACGCCTTCGAGGCGGTCGGGGTCGACCCGGGTGTCCAGAGCGACTTCTACGACGGGGCGCGGCTGGCCCGCGACCTGACCGAGCCGGGCTACCCGACGGAGGCCTTCTCGACCTACCTGGGTCTGGTGGGCGTGGTGGACGGCGCGGAGGGCCTGGAGGCGCTGGACGAGGAGGCGCTGCTGGCCAGCGGGTGGGCCACCGGGGGCGACCTCGACGACACCCGTCAGGCCGAGGACGAGCGGGTGATCTGGAGCGGTGTGATAGCGCTGGGCACGCTGGCCGCCGCCGCCGGGGCGCGGCTGCGCACGAACCGGTGGCGGCGCCGGCTCCGCGTCCGCCCCTCCGCGGTCCGCCGCGCCCTGGCCGTGGGTTCGGCCCTGCTGCTGGCCCTGGCGGCCGGGGGTGCCACCTGGGTGCTGACCACCGCGCGGATCCCGCCGGCTCCCGTGCCCGGTGACCAGGCGCAGGCGGCGGCCGCGGACTTCGTCTCCGGCGCGAGCGTCCACGTCGCCCCCGACCTGCAGGACTGGATGACCCCGGAGCGGCTGGCTCGGATCGAGGCCATGGCGGCTGCGGCCCAGGTGCCGACGCGGGTGGCGGTCTGGTACCCGACGCAGGACGGCGACGGTCTGGAGGAGGTGGCCGTGGACACCGACCTGCCGGGGCTGTGGATCTCGGCCAACCCCGACGGCGTGGAGGCCTTCGACCACCGGCTGGACGGCGACGGCTACTACTCCGGCGGGGACGTGGACACCGAGGCCGGCTCGGACGAGATCACCTTCCTGGTCGCGGAGACGATCCGGCAGAGCGACGAGGACGGCCCCCGGCCGGTGGTGGGCCCGCCGCGCAGCGACTACTACGGCGGCACCTGGGGCTCGACGGTCGGCGTGGTGGGCGTGGTCGGGGTCCTGGCCGTACCGGTGGGGCTGGGGCTGGGGCTGCTGCTGGCCACCCCGGCCGTCCGGCGGCTGCGTCGCCACACCGCGGGCTGGCTGCCCCCGACCGGGCCGCCGGTGCGAGGCGCCGCCCCTGCTGCGGTGCCTGCCGCGACAGCGTCCAGGAGCCTGGAGCCGGACCGGGGGACGCCGTCGGACCGGGAGCCACGGAGCGTCCGGGAGAGGCCGACCCCCCGGGAGCAGCCGGAGCGGCAGAGGACCTCGGAGCCGGGTCCCCAGCCGGGACGTCCGGCGCCAGCAGTGCAGCGGGAGCCGGAGCCTGCTCCGGCGTCGGAGCCCTCGGTCGCCGCCCCGCCGGTGATCGACGGCCTGCTGCCCCGCGAGCCGCGGGAGCCGGCGTCCTGGGACGTGGCGGGCTGGCGACGGGCGGCGGAGTACGAGCTGGCCAACCTGCAGCGCACGCTCCGCTTCCTCACCCCGGCGGCTGCCGCCACCCCGGCTGCGGCGGCCGCGACGCGCCACGCCGAGGCGGCCGAGACCCTGCTGGGGGCGGGCGGCTCCCCGGCGGACCAGCTGGGTGCGGCCGTCCTGGTCCGCCGGGGTGCCGACGCGGCCCGGGCGGCGACGTCGCTGCGGGAGTGGGCACCGCAGCCCGGGTGCTTCTTCCACCCCGAGCACCCGGCCGGGACCGAGCAGCGGACCTTCGCAGGCCGGACGGTCCCCTGCTGCCGGGCCTGCGCGGGGCACCTGGACGCCGACCGCACCCCGGAGCTGCTCGACCTCCCCGGGCCGGTGCACTTCCACGAGTCCGGGGCCGAGCCGTGGGCCTCCACCGGGTTCGGTGCGCTCGAGCCCGACCTGCCGGGCCGGCTGGCCCTGGGCTGACTCAGCGGCCGGTCCAGGCCAGCAGCTCCTCCACCGGCCAGGTGGTGACGATCCGCTCCAGCGGGACGCCGGCCGCCTCGGCGCGGGCGCACCCGTAGGCCAGGAAGTCCAGCTGGCCGGGCGCGTGGGCGTCGGTGTCGATGGAGAACAGGCAGCCGATGTCCAGGGCCAGGGCGAGCAGCTCGTCGGGCGGGTCGCAGCGCTCGGGGCGGGAGTTGATCTCCACCGCCACGTCGAACTGCCGGCAGGCCTCGAAGACCACCTCGGCGTCGAACTGCGAGGGCGGCCGCGTGCCGCGCTCCCCCTCGATCAGCCGGCCGGTGCAGTGGCCCAGGACGTCGGTGCGCGGGTTGGCGATGGCGCTGACCATCCGCATGGTCATGGTCTCGGAGTCCGAGCGCAGCTTGGAGTGCACGCTCGCCACCACCACGTCGAGCTGGTCGAGCAGGTCGGCGTCCTGGTCCAGCCCGCCGTCCTCGAGGATGTCCACCTCGATCCCCTTCAGCACCCGGAAGGGGGCCAGCTCGGCGTTCAGGTCGTCGATCACCCGCAGCTGCTGGCGGAGCCGGTCGGCGGTGAGCCCGCGGGCCACGGTGAGCCGCGGCGAGTGGTCGGTGGCGGCGACGTACTCGTGGCCCAGCGACCGTGCGGTCAGCACCATCTCCTCCAGCGGGCTGCCGCCGTCGGACCAGTCGGAGTGGCAGTGCAGGTCCCCGCGGACGGCGGCCCGCACCGTCTCGCCGCCGCTGACCAGGGGCACCCGCTGCTCGCGCAGCCCGGCCAGGTAGTCCGGCACCCGACCGGCCATGGCCTGGCTGACCACGGCCACGGTCTTGGGACCGAGCCCGGGGACCTTGCCCCAGCTGGCGGCGCGCTGGCGCTCGGCCCGCTCGTCGGCGTCCATCGCCTCCACGGTGGTGGCGGCGCGCCGGTAGGCCTTGACCCGGTGGGTGTCGGCCCGGCTGCGCTCGAGCAGGAAGCCGATCTCCCGCAGGGCCTGGACCGGATCCATCATCTCCTCCTTCGTCGGGTCTGCCACGGCACCGCCTCGGCCGCCGGGACGGTCTGCGGCGGCCAGCGCAGGGACCGGAGCTGCCCGATCCCCCACCAGGCGTAGCCGACGGCCAGGAAGGCCACCAGCAGGAACAGGACGTAGTCGGCGAAGTCGCGGGCACCGGGGACCAGGAAACGGTAGAGGGTCTCGCCCCCGATCACGTAGCTGACCAGGTACAGCAGCGGCACGGACAGCCAGACCAGCGGCCACCACCAGGCCAGCCGCTGGTTGCGGCCGACCAGCAGCCAGTCGGTGATGGCCATCAGGGGCACGACCAGGTGGGTGAGCAGGCTGGTGAGGGTGCTGTAGTCGGCGCCGAGCATGGTGGCGAAGACGAAGAAGGTGATGGTGGTGTAGGTGGTGGCGGCACCGCGGGCCACCCCCCAACGGCTCTCCATGGCCCCGTCGAGCACCAGCGGGGTGAGCAGCGAGGCGGTGGCGCTGAGAGCGACGCAGAGGGTCGAGACCTGGGTGAAGTAGCGCAGCACCTCCCACCCGCCGGTGACCAGTCCGGCCAGCAGACCGGCCCAGGCGCAGCCCGCGAACAGCAGCCGCCACAGGGTGACGCTGACCAGGCTGGGGCCCTCGACGGTGGTGGGGACGCGCACGACGGTGGTCGACATCGACCTCCTCCTCCCTGCCGGCACCGAAAGGTACCCCGGTCGTCCCAGCGGCGACCGGGTGGTCGTCCGGGCCCGGGCGTCGGTGGGCACCGATAAGGTCGAGGCCATGGCGGCGAGGGCGGGTGAGCGCGTCCCGGGGCCCTCCCCGCGGACGCGCGCAGCGATCGCCCGCCGGCTGGCGGCGGCCTCGGGACAGATGACGACGGCGGCCGTGGGCGAGATGGAGGCCCGCCATCCCTGGTTCAGCGAGCTCAGCGCCGAGGAGCGGTCCTGGATCACGCTGGTGGCCCAGGCCGGCATCGACGGCTTCGTGCGCTGGTTCTCCGAGCCCGAGGACGAGGGCCGCGGTGCCGGGATCGGGGTCTTCGGCACCGCGCCGCGCGCGCTGGCCCGGGCGATCACGCTGCAGCAGACCGTCGAGCTGGTGCGGACCACCATCGACTCGGTGGAGACCCAGCTGCACGAGGTGATGCCGCGCGGCGACCGCGGGCACCTGCAGATCGCCATCACCCAGTACAGCCGTGAGGTGGCCTTCGGGGCCGCCGAGGTCTACGCCCGGGCCGCGGAGCTGCGCGGCGCCTGGGACGCCCGGCTGGAGGCGCTGGTGGTCGACTCGGTGCTGCGCGGGGACACCGACGAGACGGTGCTGAGCCGCGCCTCGACGCTGGGGTGGCGCTCCACCCAGTCGGTCGCGGTGGTGATCGGCCCGGCCGACGACAGCGGCGCCGCCCGTCCGCTGGAGGAGGTGCGCCGGCTGGCCCGCAACCGCGACCTCGACGTGCTGGCCGCCGTGCAGGGCGACCGGCTGGTGGTCGTGCTGGGTGGGGTGGTGCTGGTCGACCAGGACGCCGCGGTCACCCAGGCCACCCACCTCGTCGGCGCCTACGGCCCCGGCGCGATCGTGGTCGGGCCGGTGGTGGAGCACCTGGTGGACGCCTCCCGCTCCGCCAGGGGCGCGCTCTCGGGTCTGCGTGCCGCCGTGGCCTGGCCCGGTGCCCCCCGCCCGGTGGGCAGCGAGGACCTGCTGCCCGAGCGCGCCCTGGCCGGCGACGGCCACGCCCGGCGCGCGCTGGCGATGGACGTCCACGGGCCGTTGGCCGCCGTCAACGGCGACCTGCTGGAGACGCTGACCGCGTTCCTGGACAGCGGCTCCTCGATGGAGGCCACCGCCCGGGCGCTGTTCGTCCACCCCAACACGGTCCGGTACCGCCTGAAGCGGGTGCAGCAGGTGACCGGCTTCAGCCCGACGGACCCGCGGGAGGCGTACGTGCTGAGGATCGCGCTGACCCTGGGGCGTCTGCAGCGCTGAGGGTCGGCGGACCTGCGTGGGGATCTCGCGGTCGAGGGGCGCCGGGAAGCAGGACGACAGCCGCTCCGCGCGGGTGGGACCATGCGTCGTGCCCGATGAACCCTGGTCCACCGCAGAGCTCGCCGAGGCCCTCTCACCCCTTCTCGTGGGCACCCGGGGGCTGCTGCGACCGCGCGACTGCACGGTCCTGGACGTCCGCCCCCGGGAGCACGACGTCCTGGTCAGGTTCCGGTGGATGTCCTACCCCCACGTGCTCGGTCGAGGACTGCCGCCGCGCAGCCAGTACACCGAGGACGGCGGCTCCCTGGAGCCGCGGTACTGGGCCTCCGACGCACTCACGTGGTTCGACGAGCAGCTGTGCACCGGTCTGCTGGTCACCGCCTCCCGCCGTGAGCGGCCGGGCTTCATCGAGCTCGTCGACCGTCCCGGACCCGCTGCGGACCGCCGCTTCTGCACGACCTCGACTGAGCCTGACGACGAGGACGTCTGGTCAGCGGTCGACCTGTTCGAGCAGGACGGCTTCGACACCCGCCCGGTCCGTGCGATACGCGCCGACGGCTCGCTGATCGCCTGGGTCCGAGCCCACCTGGACAGCCGCACCGGGTCGCCGTGGGTCGGGCACGCGGCCGTGACCCGGACCGGTGCGACGACCGCCCGGTTGGAGTTCTGCGAGGTGGCGGGTGACGTGCCGGGCACCGTCGTCGTCGACCTGTGCCGGACGGCCGCGCACATCGCGTCCTGGCACGGGGCCCAACGAGTCGTGACCAGCCTTGGTCAGCCGGAGCTCAGCATCCTCGGGTTCGTCCAGCGCGACGATCACCGCGAGCTCGACACAGCCTTCCTCGGCGAGGACCACGAGGCCGTCGGCGCGCTCATCCGTGGCTCACGCGCCTGGAAGCCGTCGGGCCGGGTGCGCCGGGCGGCGCTGCTGGCGCGGCTGACGCACCGGGTCGTCGGGAGGTAGGGCTGCTTGGGTTGTCCGGGCTCTTCGAGCTGCGGCGCTGCAGGGCTGGTCGGCCCGCAGGGCTGGTCGGGCCGCAAGGCTGGTCGGGCGCAAGGCTGTTTCGGGCGCAAGGCTGTTTCGGGCTGCAGGGCCGTTCGGGCCGCAGGGCCGTGGAGCCTCCAGAGCCCTAGAGCCTTCAGGGCCGTAGAGGCTGCTGGCTGTAGGGCTGTCCGGGGTGCAGGGCTGTAGGGGTGTAGGGGTGAGGGCTGCGCAGCAACCTGCGACTGGGGAGCTGGGCACGTGCTGGCCGAGGACCATTGCGGTGATCGTGGCCAACGCTGTCCACAGCCTGCGAAGTTGTCCACAGATTCGAACGCAGAGCCGATTTTGTCAGCGGTTCGCCGTAGATTGAGGACATGACGAAGCACCGCACCGACGCCGCAGCCACGCTGCTGGTCGACGTGCGCGCCGACCGCGCAGCCGAGAACGCAGCCGCCGCCCGGATCCTCGCCCGGGCTGCCGAGTGGGCCGACCTCCACCCTCCGGTCGAGGACGACTTCGTCGCCTCCGCCACGATCGGCGGCCGCCCCACCGGGGCACCGCTGGCCGGTGAGGGCACACCGGAGGTGGACGAGGGCTGCATCGCCGAGCTCGCCGCCGCGCTGCGCTGCTCCACCGACGCCGGCACCACCCTCATCGGCCAAGCCCTCGAGCTCCGCCACCGGCTCCCCCGTCTCTGGGCCCTCGTCCACGCCGGGAAGGTCGCCGCGTGGCAGGCCCGCCTCGTCGCCGGCCGCACCATCAGCCTGACCCGCGAGGCAGCGACCTTCGTCGACGACCAGGTCGCTGCTGTCACGGGCAAGGTCGGGGTGACCCAGCTGGACCGGGTGATCACCACCGCGATCACCCGGTTCATGCCCGAGGAGGCCGAGCGGCAGCGGGTCGAGGCGGAGGAGAAGCGCCGCTTCGACATCTTCCACGACCAAGACGGCCGCCGACACGGGCTCGCGGAGGTGGTCGGGGTCCTCGACCTCCCCGACGCCCTCGACCTCGACGCCGCCATCGGCGCCGGAGCCCGGATGCTCGCCGAGGCCGGAATCGACAAGTCCCTGGACGTCCGCCGCTCCATGGCCGCCGGTGAGCTCGCCCGCTCCCAGCCCGCTCTGAACCTGACGACGAGCCAGCCCGGTCTGGTCGACGACGCCACCACCCCAGCCGCGTCCGACCCGATGGCGGGCGGTGCGTCCACCGCAACTGAATCCGACGTCGATGCCCACCCCGGCTCCTCGGCCAACGCCCGAAGCGCAACCAACGCCGCCTCGCCGGCTCACGCCCGGACCGAACGCGACGCCGTCTCCCCCGCCAGCCCGCAGACGGGAGCAACCGCCGGCTCCCCTGTCGACTCGACCGACCAGCCCCACCACTCGACGAACGCCGCCTCGATCACCGGGCGCGCACCCGCGACCCCCTGGCCCGGTCGGGCACCGTCACAGGTGACCCTCTACGTCCACCTGTCCGCCGACGCCCTCACCGGCGGCAGTCAGCGGTCCGGGTGGGTCGGCAACACCGGGATCCCTGTCACCGCCGGACAGATCCGCGACTGGTGTGGCCGACCCGATGCGAAGATCACCGTCCGACCCGTGATCGACCTCAACACCACAGCCACCGTCGACGGCTACGAGGTACCGGACCGGCTCCGCGAGCACATCGCGCTCCGCGACCGCACCTGCGTCTTCCCCTGGTGCAGCCGGCCCGCGCATCCGCGATCCACCCGACAGCGCAACGACGGCACCCCCACCTGGTCCACCGACGCCGACCACATCGAGCCCTACGACACCGGCGGGCCGACCTCGACCGACAACCTCGCCCCGCTGTGCCGCAAGCACCACCGGCTCAAGACCCACACCCCATGGCGCTACCGCATGCTGGCGCTCGGCCACTACGAGTGGACCAGCCCTCACGGGCTCTGCTTCCGACGAGGACCCGACGGCAGCACCACGGACCTCTCGGCCGAACCACCCGCAACTCCGGCAGCGCCCGCATCCCGGAGACGGCAGCCAGATCAGCCGTGTCGACAACCACGTGAGCCAGCGCCCGCACTGACTGGCTGAGCGCTCCAGACCCGCACGCACGCCACCGACCGGGGACTCCTCCTCGGTCCGGTGGCGCACGTGCGTTCGGCTCAGGTGAGCAGCGCCGCCGGAAGCCGGGCGGCCGTGCACTGAGGCTGCGTCCGCCTTCGGGGCCGGCCATGCCGTCAGGTGGGACTCCATCTGCCCGGAGATACCTGGAGCCGGACAACCGTGCACGAGGAAGCAGCGACGCACGTCGGCGGATCCAGCCCCGTCGGCGCGGAGTGGTGGCTGAACCAGCAGGTCCGCCGAGGCGGCGGAGGACGTGAACCCCCCGACCCAGGACCCGTACCTCGAGAGCCCCGCCTCGATCCACTGGGCGCGGCGGACGCTCAGGACCCTCTCAGGGGATGATCACCACGGCGGTGCCGAACGGCACGAGCACCCAGACGACGTCACCGTTCTCGTCCTGCAGCTCCAGGGTCACGGACCTCCCCCTCCGCAGCGCGCCCAGCCGCTTCTTCACCTCCGCGACGGACTCGTCCCTGAGGTGCACCGGGGTGCCGTTCACGACGAGCTGAGCCATGACGTCACGCTAGGGCTCCATCGGCTCACGGTGCTGCTGCTGATGCCCACCACGACCCCCGCCGGTAGCGTGTCCGGGTGCAGACCTTCCTGCCCTACCCGGACTTCGCTGCGAGCGCGGCCACGCTGGACACCAAGCGGCTCGGCAAGCAGCGGGTGGAGACCCTGCAGGTGATGAAGGCGCTCACCGTCGAGAACTACGGCTGGCGGCACCACCCGGTGGCCAAGATGTGGCGCGGCCACCGGGCGTCGCTGATGGACTACCAGGTCGCCACCTGTCGTGAGTGGACCGGCCGCGAGTTCGGCGACACCACGCTGGAGTCCACGCTCGCCTTCCTCGCCCTCCCCTCCCTGGTCACCCCCGAGCTGGACGAAGTGGCTCTGTGGCGCAGCGGCGAGCACCGGGCCCCGCGCTGGCTGGGCGACGAGGCGGTGCACCGCTCCCACCGCTCGAAGCTGCTGGCCAAGGACCCCGAGCACTACCGCGCGCACTTCCCCGACACGCCCGACGACCTCGACTACGTCTGGCCCACACCCTGAGAAACGTTTGTAGGGTTCTCACAAGATCGCCGTGACATCTTCGTGATGTCCCTCCGCGACCGAGGGGCCTTGATTGGGAAGAGTGGGGACGTGCTCGCCATCGTCGCGCCCGGACAGGGCGCCCAGACCCCCGGATTCCTCAAGCCCTGGCTGACGGAGTCCTCCTTCGCCGACCGCCTGACCTGGTTGTCGGCGGTCGCCGGGCTGGATCTGGTCCACTACGGCACCGAGGCCGACGCCGAGACCATCCGCGACACCGCCGTGGCCCAGCCCCTCCTGGTGGCCTCCGGCCTGCTGGCCTCGCTCCAGCTCTTCCCCCACCCCGCCGACGCCTTCAACTACATCGGCGTCGCCGCCGGGCACTCGGTCGGCGAGCTCACCGCGGCCGCCGGCGTCGGCGTCATCCGCGCCGAGCAGGCGATGGTCCTGGTCCGCGAGCGCGGCAAGGCGATGGCCGCGGCCAGCGCCGCCCGTCCCACCTCCATGACCGCCGTGGTCGGCGGCAAGCCCGAGGACGTGCTGGCCGCCCTCGAGAAGCACGGCCTCACCCCCGCCAACAACAACGGCTCCGGGCAGATCGTGGCCGCCGGCACCATCGAGCAGCTCGCCGCCCTCGAGGCCGACCCGCCCGCCCGCGCCCGCCTGATCCCGCTCAGCGTCGCCGGCGCCTTCCACACCCAGCACATGGCCCCCGCCGTCGCCCACCTGGCCACCCTCTCCAAGGCCGTCAGCACCTACGACCCGCGCGTCCCGCTGCTCTCCAACGCCGACGGCCAGGTCGTCCAGCACGGCCGCGACGTCCTCACCCGCATCGTCGGCCAGGTCGCCAACCCGGTCCGCTGGGACCTGTGCCTGCAGACCATGGCCGACCTCGGCGTCACCGGACTGCTCGAGGTCCCGCCCGCCGGCACCCTGACCGGCATCGCCAAGCGCAACCTCAAGGGCGTCGAGCTCTTCGCCCTCAACACCCCCGACCAGCTTCCTGACGCGATGGACTTCGTCCGCAAGCACGGTGCCGACCAGGTCGCCTCCCAGCACTCCAACCCGACCTGGCGCCTGGTCGTCTCCCCCGGCAAGGGCGAGTTCGTCCGCACCGAGGGCATCGGCCCCGACGAGGTCCTCCCCCCGCTGGCCACCGTCGGCACCGTGGCCAACCTCCGCGAGGAGATCCCGGTCAGCGCCCCCCACGGCGGTGTCGTGGTCGAGTGGCTGGTCGAGGACGGCGACCCGGTCGCCCCCGGTCAGCCCCTGCTGCGGCTGCACCCGGTCGTCGAGACGGCCGGCGCCGCCGAGGTCAACCGGTGACGGCGCTGCAGACCTCCACCGGCTCGGCCTACTCCCGGATCCTCGGCGTCGGCGGCTACCGCCCCCGCCGGGTCGTCGACAACGCCGAGATCTGCACCATGATCGACTCCACCGACGAGTGGATCCGCACCCGCTCCGGCATCACCGAGCGCCGTTGGGCCGCCCCGGACGAGACCATCGCCATGATGTCGGGCGAGGCCGCCCGCAAGGCCGTCGAGCGCGCCGGTATCGAGCCCTCCCAGATCGACTGCGTGATCGTCTCCACCGTCACCCACATGCACCAGACGCCGGCCATCGCGCCGCTGATCGCCCACCACCTCGGCGCCGTCGGGGCCGCCGCCTTCGACATCTCCGCCGCCTGCGCCGGGTTCTGCTACGCCACCGCGATGGCCGACGCCATGGTCCGCGCCGGCACCGCCACCCACGTCCTGGCCATCGGCGTCGAGCGGCTCTCCGACCTCACCGACCGCAGCGACCGGGCCTCGGCCTTCATCTTCGCCGACGGCGCCGGTGCCGCCGTGATCGGACCCAGCGACGTCCCGGCCATCGGCCCGGTGGTCTGGGGCTCCGACGGCGAACGCGCCGGCACCATCGTCCAGACCGCCGCCTGGGACGAGGTCCTCGGCCCGCACGGCGAGGCCCGCGACCTCGAGCGCACCTTCCCCACCCTGCGGATGGAGGGCCGCGAGGTCTTCAAGTGGGCCTCCTACACCGTCGCCGCCAAGGCCCAGGAGGCTCTGGACCGGGCCGGCGTCGCCGCGGCCGACCTCGACGTCTTCATCCCGCACCAGGCCAACGACCGGATCACCACCGCGATGACCCGCACCCTGGGCCTGCGCGAGGACATCGTCATCGCCCGCGACATCGTCCGCCAGGGCAACACCTCCGCCGCCTCCATCCCGCTGGCCATGGAGGCCCTCTACGAGGAGGGCCGCATCTCCTCCGGCCAGACCGCGCTGATCATCGGCTTCGGCGCCGGGCTGGTCCACGCCGGCCAGGTGGTGGTCCTCCCGTGACCGCCGCCACCCCCTTCCTCCGTCGCTGCCGTCCCCTCGCCGGGACGGGCGACGGCGTGTCACCCGACACACCCCCGAAGGTCCGCCGGATCCACGGCTGACCACGGACCCACCAACAGACGAGGAGGGCCCCATGGCCACCACCGAAGAGATCCGCACGAAGCTCGCCGAGATCGTCAACCAGGTCGCCGGCGTCTCCGCCGACGACGTCCAGCTGGACAAGTCCTTCACCGACGACCTGGACGTCGACTCGCTGTCGATGGTCGAGATCATCGTCGCCGTCGAGGACGAGTTCGACGTCGAGGTGCCCGACGAGGAGGCCAAGAACCTCCGCACCGTCGGCGACGCCGTCGCCTACATCGAGCGCACCCGCGCCTGACGTCACCGGTCGGTCGCCCGGGACCTTCCGGGCGACCGACCGACCCTCTCCCTCCCGCCCCGACCGGGCGGCCCGTACCACCCGCACCCAGGAGCACCGCCCATGACCAGCCGAACCGTCCAGGGTCGAACCGTCGTCGTCACCGGACTCGGAGCGACCACCCCGCTCGGCGGGGACGTCGCCAGCACCTGGTCGGCCATGCTGGCCGGTCGCTCCGGCACCCGCGAGCTCACCCACGAGTGGGCCGAGCCGCTGCCCTCCCGGGTGGCCGCCGAGGTCGCCGTCGACCCCCTCACCGTGCTCGAGCGCGTCGAGGCCCGCCGGATGGACCGCAGCACCCAGCTGGCCACCGTCGCCGCCCTCGAGGCCTGGTCCGACGCCGGCTTCAGCGTCCGCGACGAGTCCCTCGACCCCGACCGCCTCGCCGTCTCCATCGCCACCGGCATCGGCGGCATGCAGACCCTGCTGCAGACCTGGGACACCCAGAAGGAGAAGGGGCACCGGCGGGTCAGCCCCTTCGCCATCCCGATGCTGATGGGCAACGCCTCGGCCGGCAGCGTCGGGCTCCGCCTCGGCGCCCGGGCCGGCGTGCACACCCCCGTCGCCGCCTGCGCCTCCAGCAACGAGTCCATCGCCCAGGGCCTGGACATGATCCGCTACGGCCGCGCCGACATCGTCCTGGCCGGTGGCACCGAGGCGGTGGTGCACCCGCTGCCGATGGCCTGCTTCGGCCAGATGCAGGCGCTCAGCCGCCGCAACCACGACGCCGAGCACGCCTCCCGCCCCTGGGACGTCGACCGCGACGGCTTCGTGCTCGCCGAGGGTGCCGCGATGCTGGTGCTGGAGACCCTCGAGCACGCCCAGGCCCGCGGCGCCCACATCTACGGCACCCTCGTCGGCGCCGGGTACTCCAACGACGCCCACGACATGGTCCAGCCCGACCCGGCCGGCACCGGTCAGACCAACGCCGTCAAGCGGGGGCTGGCCGACGCCGACCTCGCCCCCCGCGACGTCGTCCACGTCAACGCGCACGCCACCTCCACCCCGCAGGGCGACCTCACCGAGGCCCTGTCCATCCGCCAGGCCCTCGGCGACGCCGTCGACGGCGCGGTGGTCACCGGCACCAAGTCCATGACCGGGCACCTGCTCGGCGGCGCCGGGGCGCTGGAGTCCCTGGCCACCCTGCTGGCCCTGCACCACCGGGTGGTGCCCGCCACCATCAACATCGACACCATCGAGCCCGACCTGGGCATCGACGTGGCCACCACCAACCGCGAGCTCCCCGCCGGCGACCTGGCCGCGGTCAACAACTCCTTCGGCTTCGGCGGCGCCAACGTGGCCGTCCTGCTGACCAACCAGAACAGTTCCGCTCCGCGGGGCCAGAACAGCTCGGCACCCCTCGAGGCAGCCGGGCAGACAGGAGACGCCTCGTGACCACCACCGCCGCACCCGCCGCCCCGGCTCCCGCCGCCGCCGCCGCCAAGGTCAAGGTCCCCCGCGAGGAGGACCCCCGCAACCCGAACCTCCGGCTGGCGCACCTCCTCGACGAGGGCTCGGTCGAGCTGATCACGCCCGACGACGAGTCGGGCATGCTCGCCGCGACCGGCACCATCAACGGCTGCCGGGTGGTCGCCTTCTGCTCCGACCCCACCGTCATGGGCGGGGCGATGGGCATGGACGGCTGCGACGTGGTGGTCCGCGCCTACGAGCGCGCCATGGCCGACCGGGTCCCCATCATCGGCATCTGGCACTCCGCCGGCGCACGGCTGGCCGAGGGGGTCCTCTCCCTGCACGCCGTCGGCCGGATCTTCCACTCGATGACCACCGCCTCCGGCGTCATCCCGCAGATCTCGATCGTGCTGGGCTTCGCCGCCGGTGGCGCCGCCTACGGCCCGGCCCTCACCGACGTCGTCATCCTCGCCCCCGAGGGCCGCATCTTCGTGACCGGACCCGACGTGGTCCGCTCGGTCACCGGTGAGGACGTGGACATGCTCCGCCTCGGCGGCCCCGACACCCACAGCCGCCGCTCCGGGGTGGTGCACGTGGTCGCCGACGACGAGGCCCACGCCATGACCCAGGGCCGGCTGATCACCACCCTGTTCGCCAGCCAGGGCTCCCTCGGCGAGGTGGTCGACACCGACCTGGCCAGCTTCCTGCCCGAGTCGCCCAGGCGCGCCTACGACGTCCACCCGCTGGTCAACGGCCTGCTGGACGAGGGCTCCTCGATCGAGCTGCACGCCCGCTGGGCCCCGAACATCTCGGTCACCCTGGGCCGCCTCGGCGGCCGCACGGTCGGCGTGATCGCCAACAACCCGCTGCGTCTCGGCGGCTGCCTGGACTCCCTGAGCGCGGAGAAGGCCGCCCGGTTCGTCCGCATGTGCGACGCCTTCGGGGTGCCGCTGGTGGTGCTGGTCGACGTCCCTGGCTACCTCCCCGGCGTCGGGCAGGAGTGGGACGGCGTGGTCCGTCGTGGCGCGAAGCTGCTGCACGCCTTCTCCGAGGCCGTCGTCCCCTGCGTCACCCTGGTCACCCGCAAGTCCTACGGCGGCGCCTACATCGCCATGAACTCCCGCTCCCTCGGCGCCACCAAGGTCTTCGCCTGGCCCGGTGCGGAGATCGCGGTGATGGGTCCCGTGGCCGCGGTCCGGATCCTGCACCGGCGCAAGCTGGCCGCCGTCCCCGACGACGTCCGCCCGCAGGTCGAGGCCGAGCTGGCCGCCGAGCACGAGCGGATCGCCGGCGGGGTGGAGAAGGCGGTGGAGATCGGGGTCGTGGACGAGATCGTCACCCCCGACCGCACCCGCTCCGCGCTGGCCGCAGCCGTGCGGGAGGCCGACCACGGGCTCAGGGGCAACCACACCAACATCCCGCTCTGAGGCCCGGGGAGGTGTCGGCCCCGGCGCACGAGGAGGTACCCCAGCTGCTGCACGAGGCCGTGGCGGGACGTCCGACGCGGTGCGTGTGGCGCAACGCCCTGGGCGGGCTGACCTTCGCGGTCGGCTCCCCGGTGGTGGAGTACCTGAAGTGGTCCCCCGAGTGCTGGGAGACCGACCTGGGGCTGGAGGCGGAGAAGACCGCATGGGCCTCGCGGTGGGTGGCGGCGCCTGAGGTGCTGGACGTCGGCTTCGGGGTCGACCCGCGGCTCGGTCCCGGTGCCTGGGTCCGCACCCGCGCGCTGCCCGGCACCACGGCGATCGGTCCGGAGTGGCAGTCCGAGGCCACCGTCGTCGAGCTGGGACGGGCCCTGCGCGAGCTGCACGACCGGCTGCCGGTGCGCGAGTGCGCCTGGTCCTGGTCGGCGGAGGACCAGCTGGCCCGGCTGCGCGAGCACCTGCCCGACGCCCCGCTGGACGCCCTCGGGGAACCCCCGGAGGTCGACCGCGAGGTCGTCTGCCACGGGGACGCCTGCAACCCCAACTTCCTGATGCGGCCCGGCGCCGACGGTCGCCCCCGCTGCAGCGGGTACGTCGACCTCGGCGAGCTGGGGCTGGCCGACCGCTGGTCCGACCTCGCCCCGGCCCTGCTCAGCCTCGGCTGGAACTTCCCCGACGTCGCCGGGCCGGAGCGGCGTCGGGACCTGCTGCTCGAGGGCTACGGCGTCGACCTCGACGCCGACCGGCTCGACTGGTACACCCGGCTCTACACGGCCGGTGACGGTGACGCGCCGGCCGAGGGTCAGAAGACGGTGTAGCCGCCGTCGATGGTGACCACCGACCCGGTCATGAACGCCGACGCCTCCGAGGCCAGGAACACCACCGTCGGGGCGATCTCCTCGGGCATCGCGTAGCGCTGCTGCGGGGCGTCCTCGATCCAGCGGGCCCGGAAGACCGGGTCGTCGACCGGGGCCATCTCGGTCTTGACGTAGCCCGGCGCGACCGCGTTGACCCGGATGCCGAGCGGGGCCCACTCCGCGGCCAGCGACCTCGTCAGCTGGTGCACCGCGGCCTTGGAGGCGTTGTAGGCCGGCTGCCACTGCGGCCGGTTGACGATCATCGCCGAGATGGAGCCGATGTTGATGATGGACCCCCCTCCGGCGTCGGCCATCGACCGGGCGGCGACCTGGCTCATCTTCCACAGGCCCTCGACGTTGGTGTCGAACACCGCGCGGAACTCCTCGTCGGGGACCTCCAGCGCCGGCCGGTGGAAGCAGGCACCGGCGTTGTTGACCACCACGTCCAGACGTCCGCCGAGGTCCCGGGCGACCTCGACCGCAGCGGTCACCGACTCCCGGTCGGTGACGTCGAGCCCCGTGCCCAGCACCTGCCGGCCGGTCTCGCGGGCCAGCTCGCCGGCCACCCGCTCGCAGGCCGCGGCGTCCCGACCGCCGATGACCACGTCCGCACCGGCCTCGGCCAGCGCCCGGGAGAAGGCGAGCCCCAGCCCGCGGTAGCCGCCGGTGACCAGGGCGGTGCGCCCGTCCAGGGCGAAGGTGTCCAGGACGCCCATCAGTCGCGGGCCTGCCAGGTGCAGATGCAGGCCTTGTTGCCCTGCGGGTCGGCCAGCACCCAGAAGGCCGGGGCGAACTCGTCGGTGACCAGGGTGCCGCCGGCCGCCACCGCCGCCTGCACCCGCGTCTCGGCCTGGTCGTGCGGGACGTGCACGTCGTAGTGGAAGCGCTGGCGGGGCTCCTCGTGCGGCTCCGTGCCCTGGAACCACAGGTTGGGCACGGCGTCACCGAGGTCGACCAGGTCCTCGGCCACCTCACCGCCCCACTCGACGTCCTCCACCCCCAGCACCGCCTTCCAGAAGGGGCGCACCTGCTGCAGGTCGGGGGTGTCCAGCCCGATCTCCACGAAGGTGAGCGCCTCGGGCCGGGCGGTGACGCCGAGGTCGGCGGCCAGCCCGGAGATGGTGCTCGCCAGCCGCAGGTCGCGCACGGTCAGGCCCTGGACGTCGTGGCTCATCAGCCGGACGTCGACCCGGCCGTAGCGCAGGTCGACGTCGGGGTGGTGGTCCATCGCCTCGGCGGCGGCGCCGATCGCGTTCACCAGGGCCAGCCCGGTGGCGAAGTCGCCGGTCTCGAAGCGGGCGCAGAGCCGCGCCCACAGCTGGCGCCAGTCGTCGAGCCCGGCGTCGGCCACCTGCTGCCCAGTCAGCTTCTCGGTCATGGGTGCGATCCTGCCCGGTGCCTCCGACAGAAGTCGAGGGGGTCCGCCGGGGGCCTCAGACGACCTGGTGCAGCCAGCGCACCGGGGCGCCGTCGCCGGCGTGGCGGAAGGGCTCCAGCTCGTCGTCCCAGGGACGCCCCAGCAGCTCGTCCAGGGAGCGCAGCAGCTCCTTGCCCCCCAGCGCCTCGGTGACGATCGCGTGCTTGATCCGGTCCTCGGGGATCATGATGTCGCCGTGCAGGCCGGTGACGGCGTGGAAGACCCCCAGCCCCGGGGTGCAGGAGTAGCGCTCCCCCTCGGTGCTGGAGGTGGGCTCCTCGGTGACCTCGAAGCGCAGCCGCTGCCAGCCGCGCAGGGCGCTGGCGAGCTGGGAGGCGGTGCCGGGGGCTGCGCCCCAGGAGAGCTCGGAGCGGTAGCTGCCGCGCTCGACCGGCTGGGGCGACCAGGACAGGGACGTGGGGACGCCGAGCACGCCGCCGACGGCCCACTCGATGTGAGGGCACAGCGCCGACGGCGCAGAGTGGATGTACAGGACACCCCTGGTCGTGCTCATCGTTCCTCCCGGCGTCGAGGTTTGCCTTCCCCAGCAGCCTGGACCCGTCGGTCGGAACGTCGCCCATTCTGCCCCAGAACCGGCTCAGCGCAACAGGCTGTCGGTGCGCCCCGGTAGACAGGGGCCCATGAGCTGGCTCACGCCCCTGCCCGTGCGTCGCGTCGAGGGGGTCCCGGACGCCCCCGACCCCGACGCGGGCTGGCCCTTCGACCTCGCGCCGGTGGCCTCGGTCCTCCGCGACGGCCTCGACCTCGGGACGCTGACGGTCCTGGTCGGGGAGAACGGGACCGGCAAGTCGACGCTGGTCGAGGCGGTGGCGATGGCCTACGAGCTCTCCCCCGAGGGCGGCTCGACCGGAGCCCGGCACTCCACCACCGTGACCGAGTCCCCGCTGCACAGCCACCTGCAGCTCAGCCGTGGGGCGGGCGCCTCCCGCTGGGGCTACTTCGTCCGGGCCGAGACCCTGCACGGGCTGAACAGCTACCTGCAGGACCACCCCGGCTCGGAGGACGCCGGCTTCCACGAGCGCAGCCACGGCGAGGGGTTCCTGGACCTGCTGGGGAGCAACCGCTTCCGCGGTCCCGGTTTCTTCGTCTTCGACGAGCCCGAGTCCGGGCTCTCCTTCGGCGCCCAGCTCACCCTGATCGCCTCGCTCCGCGCGGTGCTGGCCGACGGACGCTCGCAGGTGCTGATGGCCACCCACTCCCCCGTGCTGGCCGCGATCCCCGACGCCAGGCTGCTCGAGCTGACCTCCTCGGGCCTGCAGCCCAAGACCTGGGACGAGCTCGACGTGGTGGACCACCACCGCCGCTTCCTCAGCCAGCCCGGGTCCTACCTGCGCCACCTGGACTGAGGCTCAGGAGCCGGGGCGCCCCTCGGGCCAGTAGTGGGCGTAGTCGTTCACCGGCGGGCGGGAGCCGAAGATGGCCGTGCCCACCCGCACGCAGGTCGAGCCGTGCGCGATGGCCAGCTCGTAGTCCCCCGACATCCCCATCGACAGCCGGTCGTAGCTGCCGGCGGCGCGGTCGTCCTCGCCCAGCACCTGCTGCAGCCGGCGCACCCGCTCGAAGCAGGCAGCCACCACCTCGGTGTCCGGGCCGGGCGCGGCCAGGGTCATCAGCCCGACCACCCGCAGCGAGTCGAAGGCGGTCAGCTCGCGGGCCAGCGCCGGGACGTCCTCCGGGGCCAGCCCGAACTTGGACTCCTCACCGGAGGAGTTCACCTGCAGGTGGACGTCCAGCCCGCGACCCTCGGCCTGGAGCCGTCTCTCCAGCGCCGTGGCGAGCTTGACCGAGTCCAGGGTCTGCAGCTCGGTGGCCACCCGGGCCACGTCACGGGCCTTGTTGGTCTGCAGGTGCCCGATCACCGACCAGCACAGGTCGGGCAGGTCGGGGGTCGCCTCGTGCTTGGCCACCACCTCCTGGACCTTGTTCTCACCGAAGGTGGTGACGCCGATGGCGTGCAGCTCGCGCACCAGCTCGACCGGCTTGGTCTTGCTCACCGGGAGCAGGTGCACCTCGCCGGGGTCGCGCCCGACCCGCGCGCAGGCCTCGTCCACCCGGGCCCGCACCTCGCGGTAGCGCTGCTGGACCTCCGTCTCCTCGCTCACGGCCCCGTCCTCGCTCACGGCCACCGGGCCGCCAGCGAGACCAGCCCCAGCGAGGCCAGCACGGCGAAGAACAGACCGGCCCCGGCGTAGCGCGAGGTCGCCTCCATCGGCACCCGCTCGGTGCCCACCGAGCTCTGGATGTCCTCGTAGACCTGCACCAGCTGCTCGGCGGACTGGGCCTCGTAGGCCTCGCCGCCGGAGATGTCGGCCACGTTCTGCAGCTCGACCCTGTCCACCGGCACCGGCTCGCGCTGGCCCTCGATCTCGACGTAGCCGTTCTCGGTGCCGTAGGCGATGGTGTAGATCGGCACCTCCTGGACGCGGGCCTGCTCGGCGGCCACCGCGGCCGATCGGCCGTAGGTGGTCTTGCCGTCGCTGAGCAGCACGATCCGGGCCGGCGGGGGCTCGTCGGGGTTCTCCGGGTCCGGAGGCACCTGCAGCAGCGCGTTGAGGGAGGTGAAGATGCCCTCCCCGATCGCGGTCGAGGGCGCCAGCTGGAGGTTCTCGATGGCCGCCGTGGCCGCCCCGTGGTCGGTGGTCGGCGGCACCAGGATGGCCGCGGTCTGGGCGAAGGTGACGACCGAGACGTTGTAGCGCGGGGGGATGCCCTGGACGAAGTCGATGGCGGCGACCTTGGCCGCCTCCAGCCGGTTCGGCTCGACGTCGGTGGCCTCCATCGACAACGACACGTCGATGGTCACCACGATGGTGCCGCGCTCGCTGGGCACCTCGATGTCCTGGGTGGGCTTGGCCCAGGCCAGGGTCAGCGTGACCAGAGACATCAGGGCCAGCGCGACCGCGACGTGCCTCAGCCAGGTCCGGTCCCGGGGCACCACCATCTGCAGGGTGTTGCGGCTGCCGCGCCGACGCGCGATCCGGCGGGCCAGCAGCAGGTAGAGCAGCACCAGCACCGGGATGGCGGCCAGCGCCCACAACCGGAGCGGGAAGGCGAAGTCGATCACGGCCACCTCACTCCCAGGGAGATCGCGCCCAGCGCGGCCAGCGCCGCGAAGACGAGGCCGAAGCCGGCGTACTGCGAGGTCACCTGCTGGTCGACCTTGCGCGTACCGGACTCGACCGCCACGTCAGCGTAGACCTCGCGCAGGTCGTCGGCGGACTCCGCCTCGTAGAAGGCCCCGTCGGTCGCCTCGGCGATCTGACGCATCATCGCGGGGTCCGGCGGCACCGGCTCGCGGACGCCGTCGAGGTCGACGTAGCCGTTCTCGGTGCCGTAGGCGATCGTGAAGGTGCGGATCTCCGCCTCCACCACGTCGCTGACCGCCTGCATCGGCGCCCGTCCAGCGGTGTTCTCACCGTCCGACAGCATCACGATGGCTCCCGGGGCGATGCCGTCGGGGTCGTCGGGGTCCTGCGGGGCCTGCTGCAGGGCCCGCAACGCCGTGATCAGCGCCTCCCCGATCGCGGTGGACTCCTGCGGCTGCAGCGTCAGGACCGCGCGTCCGGCGGCGGCGTGGTCGGTGGTCGGCGGGATCACGATGGCCGGCGCCCCCGACAGGCTGACCACCGACACGTTGTACTCCGGCGGCAGCGTCTCGATGAACTCCCGGGCCGCGACCTTTGCCGCCTCCAGCCGGCTGGGCTCGATGTCGGTGGCCTCCATCGACAGCGACACGTCGATCACCACCACGATGGTCGAGCGCGGCAGCGGCTCGTCGGCCTGGGCCACCGGGCGGGCGAAGGCCAGCGTCAGGGTGACCAGGCTCAGCAGGGAGAGGGCGACGGCCAGGTGGCGGCGCCACTGGGACTGCCGGCCGATCACCGACTCCAGCATCGAGGTGTTGGTGTAGCGCATGCCGCGCCGGTTCTTCATCCGGCTCAGCACCACGTAGGCGGCGACGATCACCGGGATCAGCAGCAGCAGGAACAGTCGGGAGGGGACCTCGAACCCCGAGGGCGGGAAGATCACCTGGCTACCCCCTGCGGCGGTGCGTGCAGCATGCTCGCCACGCGCCGGTAGGCCAGCACGAAACGGGCGATGTCCTGCACCCAGTCACGGTCGGTGCGGAGCTGGATGTGCCCCACACCAGCCCGACGAAGGGCGATCCGGATTCGTTCCCGCTGGGCGGCCGAGGCGGCGTCCATCCGCTGCCGGGCGGCGGCGTCGGCGGTGTCGACGTAGCGCTCGAAGTCGGTCTCGGGGTCGCGGATCAGCATGTCGCCGACGTCGGGGAACTCGATCTCGCGACGGTCCACCACCTCCACGGCCAGCACCTGGTTGCGCACCGAGAGCCGGCGCATGGCCCGCTCCCACTCCGGCTCCACGTTGGGGTCGAGCTCGTGGTCGCCGGGGGTGAGGAAGTCCGACACGACCACCCGCAGGCCGCGGCGGCGCTGGGTCCGGGCCAGCTCCTCGACCCCGGCGGCCAGCGACATCGGGCCCACCTCGTGGTCGGGCACGATCGGCTCGGTCAGCATCCGGCGGAGCAGGCCGTAGAGGGCGCTGCGGCCCGAGCGGGCGGGCAGCCGTCGCATCTCGTTGGGCCGCATCATCATGCCGCCGAAGCGGTCGCCCATCTTCTGGCTGAGGAACCCGATGGTGGCCACCGCGGCGATCCCGAGGTCCCGCTTGGTGACGCCCTCGGTGCCCCAGTTCATCGACGGGGTGACGTCGAGCAGGGCCCACACCTCGAGCTCGCGGTCGGCCATGGTGTCCCGCACGTGCGGCACGGTGGTGCGCGCGGTCACCGCCCAGTCGATCTTGCGGACGTCGTCCTCGCCGGCCTGGTAGGGCCGGGCGTCGTTGGTGTCGGTGCCGGGCCCGGGCAGCAGACCGAGGTGGTCACCCTGCAGGAAGCCCTCCAGCCGGCGGACGATGGCCAGCTCCAGCCGGCGCAGCGCCGCCTCCGGGGCCAGCTTGTTGAGCGGGATGGTGGGCGTGGTCGGCACCCCGACCACCGACGACAGGGCGCCGGGGGCCGCGGGTGCGGGTGCGGGCTGGCCCACCGGTGGCCCGGTGGGCGGGGGGAAGCTGGGGACCGACATGCTCAGTGGAAGTCGGGCTGGGGCTGGTGCTGCTGCTGGTCGGGGTGGCGCTGCTGGGCGTTCCACACCGGGGTGGGCGGCGGCACCATGGCCACCACCCGCTCCACCACCTGGGTGGGGTCGATGTTGTCGGCCACCGCGTCGAATCCCAGCACCAGCCGGTGGGCCATCACGTCGCGGGCCACGGCCTGGACGTCGGTGGGCAGCACGTAGTCGCGGCCGTGGATCAGCGCCAGCGCGCGGGAGGCGGCCACCAGACCCAGCGTGGCGCGCGGGCTGCAGCCGATCTGGATCACCGAGGTGAGGTCGGGCATGCCGAACTCCGCCGGGGTGCGGGTGGCCAGCACCAGCCGGACGATGTACTCCGCCACCAGGTTGTGCACGAAGACGTTGGAGGCGCGGTGCTGCAGGTTGAGCACGATCTCGGGGTTGAGCACCGGGTTCGCACTCGGCGGGCTGACGCTCATCCGGCGGAGGATCTCGAACTCCTCGTTGCCGCGCGGGTAGGGCACGTCGACCTTGAGCAGGAAGCGGTCGCGCTGGGCCTCCGGCAGCGGGTAGACACCCTCGGACTCGACCGGGTTCTGGGTGGCGATCACGATGAACGGGCTGGGGGCCGGGTAGGTCTTGCCGCCGATGGAGACCTGCTTCTCCGCCATCAGCTCCAGCATCGCCGACTGCACCTTGGCCGGGGCGCGGTTGATCTCGTCGGCCAGCACGAAGTTCACGAAGACCGGCCCGAGCTCGACGTCGAAGCCCTCCTGGCTGGCCTTGTAGATCCGGGTGCCGACGATGTCGGAGGGCACCAGGTCGGGGGTGAACTGGACCCGGGAGAACTCACCGCCGACGACGGTGGCGAAGCTGCGCACGGCCAGCGTCTTGGCCACCCCGGGCACGCCCTCCAGCAGGATGTGGCCCTTGGCCAGCAACCCGACCATCAGCTGCTCGACCATGTGCTCCTGGCCGACGATGACGCGCTGCACCTGGGCGATCGCGTCACCGAGGAGTCGGGAGGCCTGCTGGTTGCTCAGCTGGTCGGTGCTCATCGGGTTGCTCACTCACGTCTCCCTGGGGTGTTCCTGTCGGACCCTGCGGCTGCTCGGTCGGGCCCACACCCTCGCTCGGACCGGCCCGGCCCATTCTGGCAGACCGGTCAACGCAGCCCGGTCGAGTCTGCCGTGCGCGCGGCTCACCCCGCCGTTGCCCGTGATGGGCAGAATGGGCGCCACCACGGCGGAGGTCGGCCGGAGCCGCACCTGTGATGAGATGAGGACCGATGTCGACGCCCCAGCCCCCGCAGCCCGGTCCCGAGCCCGGGCCCGGTGTGCTGGCCTACCCGCTCACCGAGTCCGACCCCCCTCGGGTCGACGACTTCTGGCTGGACGCCCGGCTCAGCGCCCAGCCCAGCGGTGTCACCTACCTGGCCCACGACGACCCCGACCGGCCGGTCCTGCTGCTGCTGCTGTCGGAGGGGGCGGCCGGCGACCTGGCGGCCCGCGAGCGCTTCGCCGGACGGATCAACGCGCTGCACATCGACGACGTGGTCGCCCGCGGCGGCCGCGGCCAGGACCAGGGACGGCTGGCCCGGCGGTTCCGTCCCGACGGGGACGTCCCGCCCTCCCCCGCCGACGCCCCGACCGCGCCCTGGGCCGCGCTGGCCCACAGCGGGGCGGCCTCGGTGCGGCACGCGGCCGAGATCCTCGACGACGTCCAGCTGGCCATGCTGCCCCAGCAGGGCACCCCCGCCGGCCCGGACTACCGGCACTACTGGATCGACCGGGTCCGGCCGGGCCTGACGCGGCTCTGGCCGCTGCCCTGGCCCGGCCGCCACACCCGGGCCGGCTGGGTCAGCATCCTGGTGTCCTGGCTGCTGATGATGCTGCTGGCCGCCCTCGCGGTGCTGATCGCCATCTGGATCTTCCACGACGACCCGCCGCAGGCCCCGCCACCGCCCTCGGGCCAGACCAGCTCCCCGCAGTCCGGCTCACCGCCGCCGGACTCGGCCTCGCCGTCCCCGGACTCCGCCTCACCCAGCCCGGACTCCGCCTCGCCGTCCCCGGAGTCGGGCTCGCCGTCGCCGGACTCCGCCTCACCCAGTCCGACCGACGCCTCGCCGAGCCAGACGCCGTCCATGTCGGGTTCCCCCTCCCCGAGCGGCACCGAGTCCGGGGGCGGCGAGCCGAGCGAGTCCGGCGACCCCGGCTCGCCGACCCCGAGGTCGCGGCTGTGAGCGGCGGCTGGCGTCCGCGCCTGGTCGTCTCCGACCTCGACGGCACCTTCCTCTCCCCCGACGGCACGGTCAGCGACGTCAACCGCGGGGCCGTCGGCGACGCGCTGGAGGCCGGCATCGAGGTGCTGTTCGCCACCGGGCGCCCGCCGCGCTGGCTGGACGTGGTCGCCGACCTCGGCCTGCCCTCCACGGTGGTGATCGCCAGCAACGGCGCGCTGGTCTACGACGTGGCCACCGACGAGGTGCTGCGGCGCCGGGCCATCGCGACCGAGGTGCTGCGGTCGGTGACCGCGGACGTCGCCGCCGCGGTGGAGGCGGTGGACTTCGCGGTCGAGGACTCCGCGGTGTTCCGCTGCACCGACGACTACGTGGTGCGCGCCTCGGCAGGCACCCAGATCGAGCGGCTGCCGACCGACCGGCTGGCGCAGGTCGACGGGGTGGTCAAGCTCCTGGTCCAGCACCAGCGGCTGACACCGGACGACCTGGCCGCGCTGGTCGAGCCGGTGGTGGGCGACCGGCTCACCGTCACCCACTCCGCCGCCGACGGGTGGGGGCTGCTGGAGCTCAGCGCCCCGGGCGTCACCAAGGCCTCGACGCTGGCGGACTGGTGCGCCGACCGGGGCATCGAGGCCGCCGACGTGGCGGCCTTCGGGGACATGCCCAACGACCGGGCCATGCTGGCCTGGGTGGGTCGCCCGCACGTGATGCAGCACGCGCACCCGTCCCTGGCCGACCTCGGGGCCACGGTGATCGGCTCCAACCTGGAGTCCGCCGTCGGGCACACGGTCCGCGGCTGGCTCTGAGACCCGGGCCGCGGCTGCGTACCCTGTGGCCCGTGGTGGACACCCAGACCGGCTCCCGGCCCTCCGAGCAGACGACCGAGCGCGTCCGCGTGGCCGGCTGGGTCCGGGCCTGCTGGCTGTTCGCGCTGCCGCTGCTGGCCGGGCTGTGGGCGGCCTCGACCACCTTCGGCGGGGGCTCGTTCCAGCCCTGGGAGCCGATGATGGTCGACCTCGACGTCTACCTCCGCGCCGCCCGGGAGGTGCTCTCCGGCGTCCCGGTCTACGACAGTGACGGCCGGCTGCCCTTCCTCTACCCGCCGCTGGCCGCGCTGCTGGCCATCCCGCTGATCGGGCCGCCGCTGACCGTCGTCCAGGTCGGCTGGACGGCGCTGAACGTGGCGCTGCTGATGGCGGTGATGCACCGGCTCGGCCTGCACGGCTGGCGGCTCAGCCTCGGCGCGGCGGCCGCGGTGCTGCTGGTGCCCCCGGTCACCCAGACCCTGGCGTTCGGCCAGCTCGGCATCATCCTGGTGGCCCTGGTGGTGCTGGACCTGGTGCCGGGCCCCCGGCTGCTGGACCGGGTGGGTCTCACCTCCCGGCTGCCGGAGGGCTGGATGTCCGGCCTGGGAGCCGCCCTCAAGCTCACCCCCGGGATCACCGTCCCCTACCTCTTCCTGGCCGGGCGCCGCCGCAGCGCCGCGGTCGCGCTGGGGACCTTCGTGGGGCTCGGGCTGCTGGCCGCCGCGGTGCTGCCGCGGACCTCGCTGACCTACTGGGGCCGGCTGGCCGGTGGGGACTCCGGCCTGGGCGGCAGCGTCATCTACTACACCAACCAGTCCGTGCTGGGGAGCTGGCTGCGGCTCACCGACCTGGCTCCGGGCAGCCAGCTGGTCGGGCTGGTCGTCTCGGCGCTGGTGGCGGCCCTGGGGATCTGGGTGGCGGTGCTGTGGCACCGGCGCGGCGAGGTCGCGCTGGGGGTCTGCCTGCTCGGGGTGGCCAGCCTGCTCGCCTCCCCGGTCTCCTGGAGCCACCACTTCGTCTGGGTGGTGCCGCTGGCCCTGGTGCTGCTGGACGACCGGCTGCCCACCGCGCTGCGGGTGGTCGGCTTCGTCTTCGCCGGCTACACCGCCGCCGAGCCCTTCGCCAAGCTGCCCGGTGGGGCCGACGTGGAGCTCACCTACGACTGGAGCCAGCTGCTGCTGGGGTCCTGGACACCCGTGCTGGGGGTGGCGCTGCTGCTGGTCGCGCTATTCCAGGCCCGGACGTTCGACTCCGTCCCGCCACGCTGAGGACCGTCGTCTGAGGGCCACGGGTGGCCCCAGCACGTAACCTGGCGCCCGATGTCTGGTCAGCCCACGGTCACCCGCCGTTCACCCTCCCCGCCGCAGCCGCTGCGGGTCCTGCGCCTGCTCCTGCTGCTGGTGCCGGTCGGGGTGCTCGGGGTGGCGCTCAAGCTGCTGCGGGTGCCGGACGGCCAGCACCTCGCGACCACGCTCACCCAGATCTCCTCCGACGTGCTCTTCGGAGCCGGGTGGACCCTGGCCTGGCTGCTGATCGCCCTCCGCCCCCGCTCACGCCCCGCCCGCCGGATCGGGGTGCTGCTGGCTCACCTGAGCACCCTGCTGGTGGCGGTGCTCACCGTGGTGCACCACGTGTTCCAGCAGCGCACCGGCTCCGCGCTCACGGTGGCGCGGCTGCAGAGCACCTGGCAGCACCGCGAGGAGCTCACCCGGCTGATCGGCTCCCAGCTGGACCAGAGCACGGTCCTGCTGCTGGTGGCCACCGTGCTGCACGCCCTGGTGGTGCCCTGGCTGCTCGGTCCCCCGCTGCTGCGGGTGCTCCGACGGCTCCCGCTGGACCTGACCGGGCCGCGCACCGCCCGGACCGGCCGCCGGGGACCGGCGCGGCGGGCCGCCACGGTGCTGCTGGCGGTCGGCCTGCTGGTGTCCTCGGTGTGGACCGCACCCACCGCCTCGGCCCGGTTCGCCCGGGCCCCGCTGGCCCACCTGGTGATGGCCCCGGTCGAGGAGCGCGGCGCCTTCTCCGTGGACCTCGGCGAGGAGCCCCCGCTCCCGGACCCCGCCGCGACCCTCCTGCGGGACGACGCCGGCCCCCGACGCAACGTGGTGGTGATCACGCTGGAGTCGCAGCGCTCGGTCTCGACGCTGCCCCCCACCGACCGTCCGGTGACGCCCTTCCTGGACCAGCTGGCCGCGCGCAGCATCGAGGCCGAGCGCGCCTACCCGGTGGTCCCGCACACCTCGAAGTCGCTGACCGCGATCCACTGCGGGGTCGCCCCGCCGTTGGACAGCCGCAACAGCGAGGCCGGTGAGGGGGGCATCGCCGGTCGCTGCCTGCCCGAGCTGCTGGCCGAGCAGGGCTACCGCACCGCCTTCTTCCAGTCCGCGACCGAGCACTTCGAGCGACGTCGTGACCTGACGGCGAACCTCGGCTTCGAGACCTTCGAGAGCTCCGACACGCTGCCCACCGAGGGCTTCGGCCGGGTCAACTACTTCGGCTTCGAGGACGACGTCATGCTCGCCCCGAGCCGGGAGTGGCTGGAGCGGCAGGGCGACGCGCCGTTCATGCTCAGCTACCTCACCGTCACCGCCCACCACGACTACGCGATGCCCGAGGGCTACGTCGAGGAGGCCTTCGTCGAGGACCCCGAGCTGAACAGCTACCTCAACGGCCTGCACTACCAGGACCGGTTCGTGCAGAAGGTGGTGGAGCAGCTCTCCGACCTCGGCCTCTACGAGGACACCGTGGTCGTGGTGGTCGGCGACCACGGCGAGGGGTTCGGCGAGCACGGGGTGCGCCAGCACGACGACACCATCTACGAGGAGGGCATCCGCGTCCCCCTGATCGTGCACGACCCGCAGCTCCAGGACCCGCTGCGGATCACCGAGCCGGTGCAGCAGACCGCGATCCTGCCCACCGTGGCGGAGCTGCTGGGCTTCCGGCTCGGCGGGGACGCCGGCCGCCGGTCCCTGCTCAGCGAGGGACCCCGCGAGCCGGTCACCGTGACCTGCGCCCAGCGGGCCCAGTGCATGGCCCGCCTGGACGGGGACCTGAAGTACGTCCACCACTTCGGCGACCGTCGCGACGAGGTCTTCGACGTGGCGGCGGACCCGTACGAGAGGCAGGACCTCGTGACCAGCGCCGACCGCGCCTGGCTGGCCGAGCAGCGCGAGGAGACCCTGCGCTGGAGGTTGCGGGTGGAGCGGGAGTACCGCGAGCTGAGGGGCGCGGCCGGCACCGCCGACCCGGACGTCCCCTGACCGGCTAGCGGGAGGGACCGGGCCCGCCGGGGACGGGGCGGACCACCTCGAACATCTGGGTGCGGGCCACGCAGCGGTCGCGGACCGAGGACATCGAGGTGCGCTCCGGGTCGACCAGGAACCCCTCCAGCGCATCGGTGTCGGGCAGGTCGATCACCTGCACCTCCAGCGGGTGCTCCTCGTCCGGCTCGCGCCGGCGCACCCGCTCCGCCACCCGCCCGCCGTAGCGCGGCAGCAGGGCCAGCACCGCGTCCTCGTAGGCGCTCAGCTCCTGCTCCAGGCCGGGGACGGCCCAGAGCATCACCGTGAGGGTCAGACCGTTCTCCGTCGACGGGGTCGCCATGGGGCCACGGTAGCGGCGGCGCCCCCGGCGGGCGAGGTCAGCCCGGCAGCAGCACGGCCGTCCGCCAGCCGCGCAACGAGCTGACCAGGGCCAGCCCCTCGGCCCGCCGGACGTCGTCCGGGGTCAGCGAGCGCTCGGCCAGCCGGCCCTCGGCCAGCAGGCGTCCGCGCCGGACCCCCGGCAGCAGCCCGTCGGAGGTGGGCGGGGTCCACCAGCCTCCGTCCAGCCGGACCGCGAGGTTGGCCACCGCGGACTCGGTGACGTGACCGGAAGTGTTCACCAGCAGCACGTCGTCGGCCTCCGGGTGCCGTGCACGCCGGGTCTCGTAGTGCTCGCGCCGGGTGGTCTTGTGGTGCAGCCAGCGGCTCTCCGGGTCCACCGGCTCCGGGTCCACCACCAGCCGCACCGGACCGGTCGGGTCGGCGGGCAGCGGACCCAGCCGCAGCGTGGTGGCGCCGTCGCGGGCCAGGGTCACCCGGACCCTCGCCTCCCGGTCGATCCCCGCCAGCTGCGCACGGAGGGCGGCGGCGTCGAGGCGGAAGCCGAGGTGCTCGGCCGAGGCGGCCAGCCGGGCCAGGTGGGCGTCGAGGTCGACCAGCTCCAGCCCGGTCGCGGTGCGGCGGGCACCCAGGGTCTCGATCAGCTCCACCTCGTCGGCGGGCTGGGTGAGCACCCGGGTCTTGGCCAGCAGCTCGGCGTGCTCGGCCGCCGGGTCCGACGACCAGGTGATGCCACCGCCCACGCCGTAGCTGGCCGCGCCGGTGCGCCGGTCGACCACCACGGTCCGGATCGCCACGTTGAACGAGGCCCGCACCGGCTCGGTCGGCGGGGCCAGCCAGCCGATCACGCCGGTGTAGACCCCCCGCGGCCGGGGCTCCAGCCCGGCGAGCAGGGCCATCGTGGCCGCCCGCGGGGCACCGGTGATCGAGGCGCAGGGGAACAGGGCACGGAGCACGTCCAGCAGCCCGGTGCCGGGCGGCACCCGCCCCTCGACGTCGGAGGTCAGCTGCCAGACCGACTCGTAGCGCTCGGGGTGGAACAGCCGGTGCACCGCGACCGTGCCGGGCAGCGCCACCCGGGACAGGTCGTTGCGGACCATGTCGACGATCATCAGGTTCTCCGCCCGCTCCTTGGCGCTGGCCAGCAGGGCGTCCCGGGCGGCCAGGTCCTCCGCGGTGGAGGGGCGGCGGGCGGCGGTGCCCTTCATCGGCCGGCTGAGCAGGGTGTCCCCGCTCCAGCGCAGGAACAGCTCCGGGCTGGCGCTGGCCACCACGTGGTCGCCGAGGTCGAGGTAGGCGTGGTGGGCGCCGCGCTGGCGCCGGGCCAGGTCGGCGTAGAGCTGCAGCAGGTCGCCGGTGACGTGGCTCCGGGCGGTGGTGGTCAGGTTGGCCTGGTAGGTGTCACCGGCGGCGATGGCCGCCCGGACGGCGTGGACGCGCTCGGCGTGCTCGGCCGCGGACCAGTCCAGCACCCAGGGCCCCGCGCTCCAGCCCGAGCCGGACGGGACCGAGGCCAGCGCCCGCTCCTGACGCGGCGCGTCGGTGAGGGCGAACCAGGCCAGCGGCGGGCCGCCGGGGACGGGCGCCCGGGCCGCGACGTCGGGGTCGAGCGCGGCGGCGGCCTCGTACCCGAGGTAGCCAAAGGCCCACCGGCCCTCCGCGGTGGCCCGCTCGAGCCGCTGCAGCAGCGGCACCACCTCGGCGGGGGTGTCGGCCCGCAGCACCTCGGTGGCGGAGTCCACGACGAGGGCCCGGTCGTCGAGGAGGTCGTCGAAGCGGGCGAGCACCGTCGGAGACTAGCCTGCGTCCCGTGCCCGAGACGCCGCCGTTCAGCCCCACCGTGACCCTGCTGACCCTGGCCCGGGTGTGGGAGGCGGCCCTGGGCGAGGCGCTGCGCCCGCTGGGGCTGACCACCCGCAGGTACGGCCTGCTCGGGCACGTCCGGGCCACCCCGGGCATCTCCTTCAGCGAGCTGGCCCGCCGCTCGCGGATCACGGTGCAGAGCGTCCACACCACGGTGGCGGGGTTCGCCGCCGAGGGCCTGGTCGAGGTGGTCACCGAGCAGGTCGGGGCCGCCTCCCGGCTGCGGGTCACCGACGCGGGTGAGCGGCTGCTGAGCGCCGCCGGGGACGAGGTGGCCCGGCTGGACGAAGACTTCTCCACCGCCCACCCCGCCCTGACCGACGTCCTGCGGGCGCACCTGGTGGAGACGGTGACCAGCCCGATGTGACCTTCAGTTAGACTGAAGGTATGGAGAAGCTGCTGCTGGCCGCGCACGTGCTCGCGGGCATCCTGTTCGTCGGCCCGGTCGCGGTGACCGCGAGCCTGTTCCCCCGCTACGCCCCGCTCGCCGCCGGGTCCGGCGACCCGGGGCTGCGCGACGCCGGGGTCGCCGCGGTGCTGCACCGGGTGACCAGGTCCTACGGCGTGATCGCCCTCGTGGTGCCCCTGATCGGGCTGCTGCTGGCCGGGGTCCAGGGCCGGGTCGGGGAGATCTGGATCACCGTCGCGATGGTGCTCACCGCGGTCGCCGGCGGTCTGCTCGCGCTGCGGATCGCGCCCACCCAGCGCGAGGCGCTGGACTCCCCCGACGACGGGAGCCGGCTGCGCACGCTGGGGGCGATGACCGGCGTCTTCAACCTGCTGTGGGCGGCTGTCGTGGTGCTGATGGTCGTGCGGCCGGGGGCGTCGTGAGGCCCCTGCTGCGGGCGCTGGAGGTGCTCTCGGTGCTCGAGCTGCTCAGCGTCGTGGTGCTGCTGACCAACCTGGCCACGGTGCACGTGGACGGGGTGGCCTCGGTGCTCGGGCCGGTGCACGGCGCGCTCTACCTGGCGGTGGCGGTGACGGCGCTGCTGGGTCGCGGGCTGCTGCTGCGGACCCGTCTGATGGCGCTGGTCCCGGTGCTGGGCGGGGTGGCCACCCTGGTGAACGTGCGGCACGAGGCCCGGCGCTGAGCACGGCCCGGGCCTGGTTCTGCGGCGTGCACCGGTGCGGGTGGGGCGAGCGGGGCTCGAACCCGCGACCCAGGGATTATGAGTCCCCTGCTCTGACCGGCTGAGCTATCGCCCCCGAGTGGATCGGCGACAGCGTACCGTCACCGCCGGTCGGGTCAGGCCGCCCGCACCAGCCCCAGCCGGCTCGAGCCGACCCCGGGGAACACGGTGCTGGCGGTGAGCTTCTGCCGCCGCTCCATCACCTCGGCCAAGATGGTGCGGTAGTCCGTGGTGCCGGCCAGGTCGCCGTCCACCAGCGCGGAGGAGGCCAGCCCCGGCCAGCTGCCGTAGACCTTCCCGCCGTTGACGCCACCGCCCAGCACCATGGCGAGGTTGCCGTGGCCGTGGTCCAGCCCGCCGGAGGCGTTCTCGGTCAGACGGCGCCCGAACTCCGACAGCGTGATCACGGTGACCCGCGACTGCTCCGCGCCGAGGTCGGTCCAGAACGCGGCCAGGGCGGCGGCCAGACGTCCGAGGTGGTCGCGCATGAACCCCTTGGCCGCGTTGCCCATGCCGGCGTGGGTGTCCCAGCCGCCGAAGTCGACGGCCGCGGCGCGCAGCCCGACCCCCTGCTTGACCAGCCGGGCGACGTCGCGCAGGGCCCCACCGAGCTCGTCACCGGGGTAGGTCACGCCGGCGCGCGGGGTGTAGCCGGCCTCCTTCATCTTCGTCGCGGTCCCGAACGCGGCCAGCGCGGCAGTCGTCGGGACCCTGACGTGGGCGGGGGCGTTGCTGTTCACGGCCGCGAGGACCGTGCGCCAGCGGGCGGAGTCGCTGGCGCTCCCGGCCCCGGACAGCGACAGCTGGTCGACACCGCGGATGGACAGCTCGTTGAAGGGGCCCTGCAACGCCCGGGGCGAGGGGCCGAAGGCCACCCCGGTGAACGTCGACGGCGAGGCGGTGGCCCCGAGCATCCGGTCCAGCCAGCCGGTGCGCAGCGTCGACCCCGGGGCCGCGTTCTCCATGTCCTCCATGGCCTTGAAGTGGCTGCGGGTGGGCGAGGTCTGGCCGACGGCGTGCACGAAGGCCAGCGACTTCGCGTCCCAGAAGGGCTTGAGGGCCTTCAGCGAGGGGTGCAGCCCGAAGGTGCGGTCCAGCATCAGCGCCTGGGACTGCTGCAGGCCGATGGTCGGGCGGGCCTTGACGTAGGCGGCGTCGGCCACCGGTGCGACGGCCGACAGCCCGTCGAAGCCGCCGCGCAGGCTGAGCACCACCAGGACGTCACCGCGGTAACCGGGGTCGGCCCAGGCGTACTGGGTGGGGACGCTGGTGGCCACCCCGGCGGCGACGAGCCCGGCGGCGCCGGCGAGCAGGCCGCGGCGGCTCAGGCTGAGCCGGGTGTCCTCCGCGCAGCCGCAGGGGGACTCGGTCAGGGGGTCGGGACGTACGTCGGTCATGGGGTGCTCCGGGGTCGGGGGTGGGTGCCGCGTCAGCGGATGGTGTGGGAGGTGCTGTCCAGCAGGACGGCGACCAGCTGGCCGTAGCGCCAGGTGATGGCGGCGTCCCCGGGCTTGACCGGGTCGGTGGGCCTGCGCTCCAGGAAGGTGCACACCGCGTCGCGCTGGGTGGTGGTGAGACGCGTCAGCAGCAGCTTGTCGGCGACCAGCCGCACCAGGGCGGCGTGGTTCGCGGGCAGGGTGGTGGGGATCCACGTGGTGAGGTCGGGCTGCCGCATGGTCTTGAAGCTCCACCCCGAGGCGGCGTGCAGGTGCATGTTCCAGCGGTGCAGCGTGCTGGAGGCGCTCTGCCAGGCGGTCGCCACGTCGGGGTAGCCGTCCGGTGCTGACCAGCCGCCGGGGACGTGCCCCATCTGCTTGGCCACCCAGCGGATGTCACCCAGCGAGGTGCTCCCCTCGGCGTCGGGCCGGTGCCCGAGGATGCGGAAGGTGGCGATGACGTCCTCGTAGGGCCGGCGGGTCTTCTTGCCCACCGAGGCGGTGAACTCGGCGGAGGCGAAGAGCCGGCGCAGCACCGGGGCGATGCTGGTGTCGTTCTTCAGGTACGTCGCGGCGAGGTCGCTGACCAGGGTGGCCGAGGGTGCGTCGGAGACGAAGCGGACGGCGAGCTTGCGGGCGATCCGCTCGGCCGTCCTCGGGTGCCGGGCCAGGTGGTCCATCAGGGAGAGGGCGACCTTCTCCCCGTCCTCGGCGCGGCTGTTGGCGCTGGTCCAGCCGAGGAGCTTGAGGGTGCCGACGTGACGGCGCTGCGGCTTGTACTCGTACAGCAGCGACTCGTTGTCGATCGACAGCCCCGTGAGGGCCAGCGCCGCCTGGCGGACGTCGGCCTCGGTGTAGCTGCCGACCCCCACGGTGTGCAGCTCGAGCAGCTCCCGCCCGTGGTTCTCGTTGGGCGACTGGCGGGTGGAGCTGGCGTTGTCGAGCACCGCCAGCAGTGCCGGGTGACGGACGGCGGCCTTGAGCATGTCGGCGTAGCGGCCCAGGGCGTGCTTGCGGATCACGTCGCGGTGCCAGGTGTGCACGAACGCCTGCACGTCCCCCTCCGGGGCCGGGACGACCAGGTGGTCGGTCCAGAAGTCGGCCACCACCTCCAGCAGCTGGCGACGGGACCAGATGTGGCGGGCGGTGTGCAGCCGGAGGTAGTCGTCCATCACCTCCCAGCCGTAGCCGATGTTCTCCCGCACCTCCCAGTGCCGCCACGACAGCCGCGGGAAGCGCTTGGCGAAGGCGTCCATCTCGGCGTCGGGCACGGTGGCCGGGGCCAGCTGGGCCTCCAACCACGCGGAGGTGCCGCTCTTCGTCACCTCGGCGAACAGCTCCCGGGTGGGGCCGAAGGTCGCCCGGCGCAGCAGGTGCAGGACCGGGTCGGTGGCGCTCGGAGCGGCTTCGGCGACCGGTGCGGGGGTGACGGCCTGCAGGCCTCCCGCGACCGCGGCGGCGGCGAGACCCGTGAGGAGGAGCCGCCGGGAGCCGGCGCGCGCAGGAAGGGTATCGGGGGCGGTCACGGCGGGGTGGGCCTCTCGGTCGGGTCGGGATCCTCGGCGCCCGCGACCCCCGTCCACGAGTGGTGCCAGCTGGAACTTAGGGGTTCCGACCTGGGACACCAAGGGGCGTTACCACATCGTTGCCATCGGGTTCTCCCGCCGCGCCGGGAGCGAGGGCTCGGGCGGCTGTCGGGCGGGTGTCGGCTGGGGCTCTTTGCGGGCGCCTCAGGCGAGGCGGCGCAGGAGGGTGCGCAGCAGCCGGACCCACGGGCTCCACCGCGCCGGACGAGCCGGCGGCGCGCCGAGCTCGTGCTGGGCCCGGTCCAGGCAGTCCTCCAGCAGGGCGTCGTGCAGCGGGCGGACCACCAGCGGCCAGCCGAGCCGCATCAGTCCGCTGGTGCGGGCGTCGATGCGGTGCTCCAGCACCGTCCGGCCGCTCCGGTCGGGCAGCACCAGGAAGGTGTGGGTGCCCTCGACCCCACGCGGTGCGGTGAAGGTGAACTCGGCGAGCCGGCCGGGCTCGTGCCGGGTGACGACGTAGCCGATCAGACCGTGACCACCCCCGGCACCGACGCCGAGCGGGGCGTCCAGCCTCATGGCCGGCCACCGCCGTCGGGGCCACAACCGGTCCGCCGGCCCACCCAGCGAGTCCAGCAGCCCGCCGACCTGGTCGGGCGCGGCCGCGAGCAGCCGACGGTGGACGTTGCGGACCGTCGGCACCGGGTCAGCCCTGCGGCGGCTGGGGCCGGGCCTGCTCGAGCAGGTCGGCGACGCCGGAGCACCAGCCGGCCACGCCCTGGGTACCGTCCACCACCACGTCGGAGAGCTGCACCAGGGCGTCCTCCTCGGCGGAGGCCGAGCAGACCAGCAGCGAGGTGAGGCCCTCGCCCCGGAGCTCGCGGGCGGCCCGGAAGGCCGGCAGGTCGCCGAGGTCGTCCCCGCCGAAGACGACGGCCCGGCTCCCCCGCTCGGCGACCAGGGCCCGCAGCGCACCGCCCTTGTCGAAGCCGTCGGCCCGGATCTCCAGCACGTTGCGACCCGGTTCCACGGTCAGCCCGTGCTCCTCGGCCAGCCGGGTGACCGGTCCCTGGAGGGTGGCGAAGGTGCCGGCGGGGTCCTCGCACTGGCGGGTGTGGATGCCGATGGCGCGCTGCTTGTGCTCCAGCTGCACGCCCTCCAGCCCGAGGGAGGCCAGCAGGCCGGGCAGCGCGGCCTCGACGTCGGCCACCTCGTGCGGCGGCTCGGGGATGGCGAACTCGCCGGTGGCGGCGTCCCAGCGCTCCACGCCGTACTGCCCCAGCACCACCATCGACCCCAGCCCCGGCACCTGGTCCAGGCCGCCGAGGCTGACCGCGGTGCGGGCGGGGCGACCGGTGATGACGGCCACCGTGCCGACGAAGGCGCCGATGCGCCCGAGCGCGGCGATGGCGTCCGGGTCGACGTGGGCACTCGCCGGGTCGTCCACGATCGGGGAGAGGGTGCCGTCGAAGTCGAAGGCCACCAGGGCGGAGGCGGGGTCGGCCAGCAGGGCGTCGAGGCACGCCTGGCCCTCGGGCGTCTCCACGAGGCCCCCGGCACGCAGATCGGTCATGCGCCCCAGCCTGTCAGTCAGACCGGCGGGGCGACAAACGCCGCCTCACCCTGCCGGGTCGGCCGAGCCCGCGGCTGGATATGGTCGGTGCATCATGGCGGCGACGACGACTACATCAGGCTCACCCACCGACCAGGGCGGGGAGGTCTCCGCGTCGTTCGTCGTGGTGGCCAACCGGCTGCCGGTGGACCGCGTCCAGAACCCCGACGGGACGGTCGACTGGCGTACCTCCCCCGGTGGCCTGGTCACCGCGCTGGAGCCGGTGATGCGCGCCAACGAGGGCGCCTGGGTGGGGTGGCACGGGGCGCCGGACGAGGTGCTCGACCCCTTCGAGGAAGATGGCATCACCATCGTCCCGGTGCCGCTGTCCACCGACGAGGTGGCCGACTACTACGAGGGCTTCTCCAACGGCACGCTGTGGCCGCTCTACCACGACGTCGTGGCGCCGCCGGCCTTCCACCGCGTCTGGTGGGACGCCTACGTCCGGGTCAACCGCCGCTTCGCCGAGCGCGCCGCGCAGGTCTCGGACCAGGGCGCCACGGTGTGGGTGCAGGACTACCAGCTCCAGCTGGTGCCGCAGATGCTGCGCATGATGCGCCCGGACCTGCGCATCGGCTTCTTCCTGCACATCCCGTTCCCGCCGGTGGAGCTCTTCCAGCAGCTGCCGTGGCGCCGGGAGATCACCGAGGGGCTGCTCGGGGCGGACCTGATCGGCTTCCAGCTGCCCGGCGCGGCCCAGAACTTCGCCCGGCTGGTGCGCCAGCGCGTCTCCGCCGAGGTGCGTCGCGACCAGATCACCCTGGGCGACGGCCACGTGGCCCGGGCCCGGGCGTACCCCATCTCGATCGACTCCCGCAGCTTCCACGAGCTGTCCCGCAGCGAGCCGGTGCAGCAGCGTGCCCGCGACATCCGGCGCGACCTCGGCGAGCCCAAGGTGATGTTCCTCGGCGTGGACCGGCTGGACTACACCAAGGGGATCAAGCAGCGGCTGCGGGCGTTCGGGGAGCTGATCCTCGAGGGCCGGCTCGACCCCGACGACGTGGTGTTCGTCCAGATCGCCACCCCGTCGCGGGAGCGGGTCGAGGAGTACCGCCACCTGCGCGACGAGATCGACATGCTGGTGGGACGGATCAACGGCGACGCCGGCCGGATCGGGCGCTCACCGCTGGTGTACCTGCACAGCTCGTTCCCCCGCGAGGAGATGGCCGCGATGTACTCGGCCGCCGACGTGATGGTGGTGACGCCGCTGCGTGACGGGATGAACCTCGTGGCCAAGGAGTTCGTGGCCTGCCGGGGGGCCGACGACGGGGCCCTGGTGCTCAGCGAGTTCGCCGGGGCGGCCTACGAGCTCAAGCAGGCGTACAAGATCAACCCCTACGACATCAACGACATCAAGGCCACGCTCGAGCTGGCCAGCCACGACGCCCCCAACAACAAGGCGCGCCGGATGCGGGCGCTGCGCAAGCAGGTGTTCGACAACGACATCGCCAAGTGGGCCGACAACTTCCTCACCGACCTCGACCAGACGGTGACCGGTTGAGGCGCCGGCTGCCGGCCGAGCTGGCCGGTGAGCTCGCCGAGCAGGTCGGCGGGCGGCCACGGGTGCTGCGCTGGGCCGAGGGCGACCGCGGGGTCGTCGCGGCCCTGCCCGCCTGGTTGGCGGTGCGCCGTGTCGAGGGCTGGCAGCTGATCGGCTGGCACGAGATCGAGGGGGGCGGCTGGAGCGCCCCGGACCAGCTGCTGGAGTGGACCCTCACCGACGGACGACGCGGCCGGATGCGGCTCACCGAGGCCGGCCGCTTCCCGGAGGTGTTCCGCGAGCGGGTGCACGCCACGATCATCGTCCGGCGTGAGGTGAACGACCCCGACACCGGCGCCCAGTTCACCCTCAGCGCGCGTCGACGGCTCGACGACGACCGCGCTCCCCTGCTCTGGGAGACGACCCTGGTGCGGGGCACGACCTGGTCCCAGCCGGGTGTGAGGGAGGCCACGGAGCGGGCCATGGCGGCCCTGCGAAGCGAGTACGACATCCCGCCCGGGGGCTGCTAGGGTTGGTCACCGCGCGAGCGATCCCCTGTAGCTCAATTGGCAGAGCATTCGACTGTTAATCGAAGGGTTACTGGTTCGAGTCCAGTCGGGGGAGCGAGACAGGCCGCTGACCAGGAGTTCTCCTGGCCCAGCGGCCTCTATCGTCTCCGGGGCCGGACGCCACGCCCCTGCGACACCGGGGCCTGGGCGGCCTGCTCCGTGCGGGAATCCCCGTCATCGTCTCCCACACATGGTCCGGCACTCCGTCGTCCCGGGTCAGCAGGCCGCGCACTCGGTGGTCAGCTCGTCGAGCAGGTTCTCGGCGTCCCACCTCCACCCAGTCGCAGGACCCCGACCGGGAGCCGGTGTCCCTGCGCACGCTGTCGGCCGACAGCGTGCTGGTCGCAACGGGCACCGGCAGGCTGGTGGACGCAGTGGAGGGTGTCGTGGGGACCGCCGAGGACCGTGATCCGCTAAAGCCGCTCGGCCGCGAACCTCGCGGTCAGGTACGTGCTCCCCGCTCGTCAGCGTCGTGTCCCGGCGAAGATGTTGACCGAGGCGCGGGCGACTCCTTCGTGACGGGGACTCCTCACTCGAGATCTGGAGCGCTGACACAGGCGGCAGAGTCAGGGCTCCGGAGTGACCGGTGCTGCTCTCGGCTCCAGTTCACCCGGACCACGCCGCGCCAGCCGCGACGGGGAGCGGAGCAGGGCCAGGAACCCGTCGCAGCAGCGCACGCGGTCCGCAAGGTGCCGAGCCGGGCGCACCCGGGGCCGTGGAGGCGAGGGCCAGTTGTGCACAGTCGGATCTCTTGTCCACAGATTCGAACGCACGGCCGATTTCTGTCAGTGGATCGCCGTAGATTGAGGACATGACGAAGCACCGCACCGACACCGCAGCCACGCTGCTGGCCGACGTGCGCGCCGACCGCACCTCGGAGAACGCAGCCGCCGCCCGCATCCTCGCCAGAGCCGCGGAGTGGGCCGATCTCCACCCACCGGTCGAGGACGACTACACCGCCACCGCCACGATCTGCGGCCGCCCCACCGGAGCACCGCTGGCCGGTGAGGGCACACCGGAGGTGGACGAGGGCTGCATCGCCGAGCTCGCCGCCGCGCTGCGCTGCTCCACCGACGCCGGCACCACCCTCATCGGCCAAGCCCTCGAGCTCCGCCACCGGCTCCCCCGTCTCTGGGCCCTCGTCCACGCCGGGAAGGTCGCCGCGTGGCAGGCCCGCCTCGTCGCCGGCCGCACCATCAGCCTGACCCGCGAGGCAGCGACCTTCGTCGACGACCAGGTCGCTGCTGTCACGGGCAAGGTCGGGGTGACCCAGCTGGACCGGGTGATCACCACCGCGATCACCCGGTTCATGCCCGAGGAGGCCGAGCGGCAGCGGGTCGAGGCGGAGGAGAAGCGCCGCTTCGACATCTTCCACGACCAAGACGGCCGCCGACACGGGCTCGCGGAGGTGGTCGGGGTCCTCGACCTCCCCGACGCCCTCGACCTCGACGCCGCCATCGGCGCCGGAGCCCGGAAGCTGGCCGAGGCCGGAATCGACAAGAGCCTGGACGTCCGCCGCTCCATGGCCGCCGGTGAGCTCGCCCGCTCCCAGCCCGCTCTGAACCTGACGACGAGCCAGCCCGGTCTGGTCGACGACGCCACCACCCCAGCCGCGTCCGACCCGATGGCGGGCGGTGCGTCCACCGCAACTGAATCCGACGTCGATGCCCACCCCGGCTCCTCGGCCAACGCCCGAAGCGCAACCAACGCCGCCTCGCCGGCTCACGCCCGGACCGAACGCGACGCCGTCTCCCCCGCCAGCCCGCAGACGGGAGCAACCGCCGGCTCCCCTGTCGACTCGACCGACCAGCCCCACCACTCGACGAACGCCGCCTCGATCACCGGGCGCGCACCCGCGACCCCCTGGCCCGGTCGGGCACCGTCACAGGTGACCCTCTACGTCCACCTGTCCGCCGACGCCCTCACCGGCGGCAGTCAGCGGTCCGGGTGGGTCGGCAACACCGGGATCCCTGTCACCGCCGGACAGATCCGCGACTGGTGTGGCCGACCCGATGCGAAGATCACCGTCCGACCCGTGATCGACCTCAACACCACAGCCACCGTCGACGGCTACGAGGTACCGGACCGGCTCCGCGAGCACATCGCGCTCCGCGACCGCACCTGCGTCTTCCCCTGGTGCAGCCGGCCCGCGCATCCGCGATCCACCCGACAGCGCAACGACGGCACCCCCACCTGGTCCACCGACGCCGACCACATCGAGCCCTACGACACCGGCGGGCCGACCTCGACCGACAACCTCGCCCCGCTGTGCCGCAAGCACCACCGGCTCAAGACCCACACCCGATGGCGCTACCGCATGCTGGCGCTCGGCCACTACGAGTGGACCAGCCCCCACGGACTCCGCTTCCAGCGAGGACCCGACGGCAGCACCACCGACATCACGCCGGCTGGGCAAGCACCACTTAGGCACGCACCACTTGGGTCCGCACCGCCTGGGCACGCACCGCCGAGGCAGGATCCGGATGCGGCACCGTGGGAAGCGCTCGGGCGACCACCCGACCGCCTCGGGACCCGGTCGCGCGCAGCACTGCCCAGTTCCGTCTGAGCCACATCTGCACGCCACCACGGCTGAGGAGACATCGCTCTCCTCAGCCCTGTGGCGCGCCCCGACCTGTCTGCGCCCCTGCCGATGGGCCCCTCCAAAGGAGATCGTGACGTCTCGTCCACGGGACGTGGCCTCGGCGCCGACGCGGCCCTCTACATGCACGCCGCGGGACCGAAGCCGAGCAGGTCATCTGGGCCGACGGCACCGAGCGCGACCGTGAGGTGGCCCGCCACCTGCTCGAGCGGCAGTGGGGCGCCAGCCCGACCACCGGAACCAGCAGGATCAGCAGCAGCCACCATGGTCCTCACCGAGCCCGACGTCGGCGCCGGCCGCACCCGGGCCCCCTCAGCCACCGACGCGGTGGTCGTCACCAGCGCCGTCTCGACACAGGCCGAGGCGCCAGCTCCCGGTCTCGATCGTGGCGAGACGTCACCGCCGCCCCCAGGGCTCGCACCCGCCTGCTCACTCCACCTCGTGGCACGGTCTCGGAACGGACACCGCAGCGCGGCAGTGCCCGCGGGCCATGGCGCAAGCCGCCGGCCCCGGTGGTCTCGATGGCGCTGGCGAAGGTGACCTCCGAGTCTCCTGCTCGCGGCGGGCCGACCACGACCGATAACGCGCGCAACCGGGGAGATCTCGACACCACCGGTTCCGCCCTGGGCGACGGTCCACCGCCGACCGAGGGTCGGCGCCACCTCCCGGGTTCACCTCGCGCCGACACGTCACCGCCTGGACCGGTAGTCGGCTCCGCCCCAGGGCGTCACCGCGGCCGTCCGACCCTGCGGTCCAACTCCGTCTGGGCGCCGGCCTCCACCCCCGGAGGCAGAGCGCGATCGGCTCCCCCGCCCATGACCAGAGCCCTCCAGCCTCGCTGGAGGGTTGCCGGCGGTGACCGACGTCTCACTCCTCCGGCACGGTGGTGGCGAGCGCCAGCGCCCGGTGCACCCCGCCGTGCTCAGATCCCCAGCCGTGGCGCACGAAAGGGGCGCACCGCTGCGACCGGTCCACCTTGCCGCCCCCGGCGGTGCCAACCGCCGTCGACGTCCCTGGACCCTTCGATCCCACCTGGTGACCACGTCCCGCTGACCTCCGAGGCGACCAGATCGCTCTTGACAGGGCAAGATAGGGGGTGGGATGGCTGCTCTGGTCGTCTGTAGGTGAGGGAGAACCGATGGCCCTGCAGGACCTGGCATGCGCACAGTGCGGAACCGACGACGACATCGAGTTCCTGGGCAAGGCGGCCGACGGACGGATCCGGCTCCGGTGCACCGTCTGCGATCTCGAGTGGGTGCGTGGGACGGCCGTCGAGCAGCGGTCCCGCCCGCTGACCATCGAGCGGACCAAGGCGCGCTTCCCCGGCCGTGACGACGTCAGCGCGTCCACCTGGGAGCGGGTCGACCAGGCCAAGGTCGACTTCCTGACCCACCAGCCCGAGACCGACCCCGCGGTGGCCCCCTACTTCGCCCGCTACCGGGAGATCTTCTCCGCGGACGGGCTGGACGGCTGCGACCCGCAGGACCTCAAGGACTTCGCCAACAGCAGCATCGGCGCCAGCCCGGGCAACCAGTCGACCTTCAACCAGCGCTGGAAGGAGCTCGGAGAGGTCGAGGCCTCCCGCCGCACCCGCGAGACCCTGCGCTACCTCCTGCACGGACCGGAGGACAAGCCCCTCGAGGACCGGCTCAACGCGCTGATCGAGGACACCGCCCCGGTGGCGATGCCGGGCTTCAAGGAGGCCCTGCTCACCCGCGCCCTCTGCGTCGCCCACCCCGACCGCTTCCTGCCCCTGCTGGTCTACACCAGCGCCCGGGGCGGCAAGCGCGAGATCGCGGAGGCGGTCTACGGCCTGAAGATGCCCAAGCCGGAGGTCGTCACCTGGACGCTCGGGCGGCTGATCGTCTGGAGCAACGACGTCCTGGTCGACCTCCTCGGCGACGGCTTCCACGACCTGGCCCACGCCTCCCACTTCCTCAACAGCCGCTGGGCGGCCCGCACGGTCCCCGCCTGAGACCAGCAGACCCAGCCGGACCTCCGGCGCCCGCTGATGCTGGCGCAACGTCCGCACCGTCCGCACCGGCTCAGGCGGTGCGGCGGCACTGGGACGGGCACACCTCCCGCAGCATCTCCAGCCCGAGCTCCTCCAGCCGCCGGACCTGGGGCGCGCTGCGTCCCAGCCGCCGCGCCAGCGCGCTGCGCGACTCCGGCTCCCCGTCGAAGCCGAAGCGGTGCCTCAGCACCGTCCGCACCGGTTCGGGCAGACGTCCCAGCGCCTCCGCCGCCGGCCAGTGCTCCTCCAGCACCAGCTCCAGCGGGGCCTGCGCCCGGGGGTCGGCGATCTCCACCACCTGCCCGGTGGCGTCGTGCAGCGGGACCGGCCGGGAGGCCTGCAGCGCACCGGCCACCCAACCCGCGCTCCGCCCCACCCGCGCCGCCAGCTCCGGCACCGTCGGCTCCCGGCGGAGCTGCTGCACCAGCCGGAGCTGCTCCAGCCGCAGCTCGCGCACCTGACCCACCCGCACCGAGGACTCCAGCTCACCCAGCCTGCTGGCCGCCGCCGCCCGGATCCGGTTCCGCACCCACGGCAGCGCGTACCCGGCGAAGCGGACCCCGCGGGTGTGGTCCCAGCGCGCCAGCGACTCCGCCAGGGCCAGCACACCCTCCTGGAAGAGGTCGTCGCCCGGCACCGACGTCCGCGCCGCGGCCCGCCGCACCTCCACCGCGACCAGCCGGACGTTGGCCAGCACGAACCGCTGCCGCGCCCGCTCCCCCTCCTCCTGCAGCTGCTCGAGGTCGGCGGCCAGCGCCCACGGCACCGGCTCGCCGTCCGGCATGGTCTGGGAGCGCAGCGCCTGGCTGGCCAGCACCCCGGCCTCGATGGCGCGGGCCAGCCCGATCTCGTCCTCGGCGCTGAGCAGTGGTTCCCCGGTACGGGTGAGCGTCGTCGTCATGACCCCACCGTCGGGGGCCGTGCGCCGACCTGCCGGCTGTCCACAGGGGCACCGGTCCGGGGGCACGGACAACACCTCCTGCTGGGGACGGCTCACGTCGCCGTCCCGGCTGCGCTAGTCGCGCGCGCCGATGCTCTTGACCTGCAGCTCCTTGCGGAGCGCCTCCAGCCCGAGCAGCGTGGAGAACATCTGGTTGTACCGCGTCGTCTGCTCCACCGGGTTGGTGCGCTGCAGCCGCGACTTCACGTCGGCGATGCTGCGCGAGACCGCCAGCAGCTTCACCCGCGCCACGTGCACGTCGGCGTAGCCCTGGTCGGCGTCGGCCCGGCGCAGCGGCTCCACCGCCAGCGCCACCGCGAGCTGCTCCACCACCGGGTCCTCGGTCGCGGCGCGGATGTCGGAGACCCAGTCCGCGGTCCCCTCCGAGGTCAGCGCCGCGTGCATGGCCACCACCAGACCGGCGTAGGCCGGGTGGGTGAACTCCCCCGGGTCCAGCCCGGACAGGGTGGCGTCGAAGAGGTCGGGCCGCTGGACGATCAGCTGGCAGGTCTCTCGCTCCACCAGCAGCCGGTGGTCGGCAGGATCGGGCAACGGCGTGACGGACCGGCCCGCGTCGGCGTCCGACGGCTCCTCCTCCGAGGTCCCCGCTCCGGGTCGCGTCCCCTCGACCCGGCCACGGGACGACCCCTGACGCGAGCCCGCGACGCGCTGCGCCCGGGTCAGCTCCGAGCGCACCTCCTCCACGTCCATCCCGAGCATCCCGGCCAGCTCGCGGGCGTAGCCCCCGACCAGCGAGGAGTCGCGGATGCTGGAGACCAGCGGGGCGGCCGCCCGCAGCGCCTGCAGCCGGCCGTCGGCGCGGTCCAGGTCGTACTGGCTCAGCACGTTGCCCATCACGAAGCGGTACAGCGGCACCCGACGGGCCACCAGCTCACGCACCGCCGCGTCACCGTGCTCCAGCCGCAGGTCGCAGGGGTCCAGCCCCGACGGCTCCACCGCCACGTAGGTCTGGGAGATGAAGTTCGCGTCGCCGTCGAACACCTTGAGCGCGGCCGCCTGCCCGGCGGCGTCCCCGTCGAAGGTGAAGACCACCTCCCCGTGGAAGGCGTCGGAGTGGCCCATCAGCCGCTGCAGCATCCGGGCGTGGTCGTCGCCGAAGGCCGTCCCGCAGGAGGCCACCGCCGTGTCCACGCCGGACAGGTGCGCGGCCATCACGTCGGTGTAGCCCTCCACCACCACGGCCTGGCCCTTCTTGCCGATCTGGGTCCGGGCCAGGTCCAGGCCGTAGAGCACCTGCGACTTCTTGTACACCGGGCTCTCGGGGGTGTTGAGGTACTTGGCCGGCATCCGGTCGTCGTCGTACAGCCGTCGCCCGCCGAAGCCCAGCACCTGGGAGCCGGAGTCGCGGATCGGCCACAGCAGCCGGCCCTGGAAGAAGTCGAACCCGCCGCGCTCGCGCACCAGACCGGCCCGGACCAGCTCGGCCTCGCTGAACCCGCGACCCTTGAGGTGCTGACCCAGCGCCCGTCCCGCCCGTGGCGCGTAGCCCACCCCGAAGCGCTCGGCCGCCTCGCGGTCGAACCCGCGCTGGTGCAGGAACTGCCGTGCCGCCAGGGCGTCGGCGGAGGTCAGCTGCTCGCTGAAGTACTCCTCGGCCGCCTTGTTCGCCGCCAGCAGCCGCAGCCGGAGCCCCGGCGCGGGACCCGGTCCGTCGCCCTCGGTGTAGCGCAGCTGCACCCCCACCCGGTCGGCCAGCTGCTGCACCGCCTCGGCGAAGGACAGGTTGTCCACCTTCTGCACGAAGGAGATGACGTCGCCGCCCTCACCGCAGCCGAAGCAGTAGTAGAAGCCGCGGGCCGGAGTGACCTGGAAGCTGGGGGTCTTCTCGTCGTGGAAGGGGCACAGGCCCTTGAGGGACCCGCTCCCCGCCCCCCGGAGGGCGACGTGGGAGCCGATGACCTCGTCGATCCGGGCTCGCTCACGGACCTCGGCCACGTCCTCGTCGTTGATCCTCCCCGCCACGGGTGCAGTCTAGGGCGGGGGAACAGGGTCGAGCACCGGTCGAGGTGGGTCAAGCGATACGCCGACGCCCCTTGCCCGACCGGTCACTGTCGACATAGTCTCACCGCGGCGACCGTCACAGACGGGTTTCAGGGGACGCCGCGAACACTCAAGGAAGACTGTTACGTGCTCCCCTCTCTTCCCCGTCGTGCCCGCACGCTCCGCCAGGTCCTGGTGCTCACCGTCTGCACCGTGCTGGCCAGCACCCTCGGACTGGTCGTCCTGCCCGCGAGGGACACCGCCGAGGCCGCGGTCCGCAACCCGTTCAACTCGGTGTACCAGAGCAACGAGAACGGCACCATCGCCATCGTGGGCAACGCCCAGATGAGCTGCCCCACCGGCGGCAACGAGTGCACCGCCGCCCGCAACGGCACGGCCTCGACGGCCAGCCTCAACAGCAACAACGGCCACACCATGACGTTCCTGGACAACGACAACGTCGGGGCCACCACCAACTCCACCTCCAGCGAGCTCACCCTCCCCACCGGCTCCACGGTGCTGCACGCCCGCCTGGTCTGGAGCGGCCGGCAGACGGCCGGCACGAACGGCGCCGCGTCCTCCGGCAACATCGGACAGGTCGCCTTCCGCACCCCCGGCCAGACCGCCTACAGCACCGTGACCGCACCGACCGACCAGGTGTACGCCCCCGCGGGTCTGTCCACCACCGACGGCGGGGTCTACCAGGCCGCGGTCGACGTCACCGCGCAGGTGCGGGCCGCCGGCACCGGCACCTACTGGGTCGGCAACATCCGCGCCGCCACGGGTGGGGACCGCTACGCCGGCTGGTCCCTGGTGGTCGCCTACCGCAACCCCGCGCTGCCGCTGCGCAACCTCACCATCTTCCAGGGCTTCGCCGACGTCACCAGCACGAGCACCGCCAACTCCACCGTGGACATCCCGGTCTCGGGGTTCCGCACCCCGGCCAGCGGCACCGTCAACGCCTCGGTCGGCTTCGTGGCCTGGGAGGGTGACCAGGGCAGCACCGGCGACGCGCTGCGCTTCAACGGCTCCACCCTCTCCGACGCCGCCCGCCCGGCGAACAACTACTTCACCTCCCGGATCACCAACCTGGGCTCCACGGTGACGACCCGGAACCCCAGCTACCTGAACAACCTCGGCGTGGACATGGGCACGAGCAACGCCAGCGGCCTGCTCTCCAACAACCAGACCTCGACGACCCTCCAGGCCACCACCACCGGGGACTACTACTACCCCGGGATCATCACCACCGCGATCGACCTGTACTCCCCGCGCTTCCCCGAGATCACCAAGTCGGTGGTGAACCTCAGCGGCAGCAGCACCGCCCAGGCCGGTGACACGCTGGAGTACACGGTCAGCTTCTCCAACACCGGTGGCGACGCCGCCGCGAACGCGGTCGTCCGCGACGAGCTGCCCGTCGGCGCCACCTTCGTGCCGGGCAGCCTCGCCGTCACCGCGGGCGCCGGCACCGGTCCCAAGACCGACGCCGCCGGGGACGACCAGGGCGAGTACGACGCCGCCGGACGCACCGTCAGGGTCCGGCTGGGCACCGGTGCGACGGCCACCACCGGTGGCACCATCGCCCCCGGGGCCACCACCACGTTCAGGTTCCGGGTGACCGTGGACCGCGCCGCCGCGGGCACCACCCTGGCCAACACCGCGCAGCTGGACTACCGCGCCGTCACGCTGGGTCAGGACTACACGTTCAACGGCAACACCGTGACCACCCCGGTGGGCGAGATCGCCGACCTGGCCATCACCAGCACCTCGACCCCGCCCACCCAGACCGCCGGCAGGCGGGTCACCTACAACCTCACCGTCACCAACAACGGACCCAACGACGCCGAGAACACGGTGGTCACCGACACCCTGCCCGCCGGCGTCACCTTCGTCTCGGCCACCCCCTCCACCGGCACCTGCGGCCAGTCCGGGAGCACCGTCACCTGCCAGCTCGGCACCCTGGCCCCCGGCGCCACGGTCACCATCCCCGTGGTCGTCGAGGTGCCACCCGGCGCCTCCGCCGGCACCCTGGTCAACCGCGCCTCGGTCACCACCTCCACCGGTGACGACGTCCCCGGCAACAACAGCACCACCGCCTCCACGACGCTCACCCGCGCCGCGGACCTGGCCGCCACCGTCACCGGGCCGGCCAGCGCCGCCGCCGGCGAGGAGGTTACCTGGACCGCCACCCTGACCAACAACGGGCCGTCCTCGGCCGTCACCGCCTCCCTCACCGACCTGCTGCCCGACGGCGCCACCTTCGTCCGGGCCAGCGCCTCCGACGGCGGCACCTGCACCAACGCCAACAACCAGGTGAGCTGCACCTTCGGCGAGCTGGCCCCCGGCGCCACCCGGACGGTCACCGTGGTCGGACGCCTGGACCCCGGGTCGCCCACCGGCTCCGTGGTCAACACCGCCACCGCCTCCTCCGGCACCGGTGACCCGGTGCCCGCCAACAACACCGCCAGCGCCACCACGACCGTCACCCAGCGGGCCGAGCTCAGCCTGACCAAGACCCCCTCGGCGACCTCGATCACCGCCGGCAGCCGCGCCCGCTTCACCGTCGTGGTCACCAACTCCGGACCCAGCGACGCCAACGACGTGGTGCTGACCGACCCGGCCGTCGCCGGCTTCACCGCCACGGGCGCCAACGCAAGCCAGGGGACCTGCGCGCTCACCGGCGGCGACCTCCGCTGCGAGCTCGGGCGGATCGGTCCCGGGGCGAGCGCCACCGTCCAGCTGGTCGGCGACGTCTCCGCCGCCCGCGCGGCCGGCCCGCTGGCCAACACCGCCTTCGTCTCCACCGCCACCCCCCAGGGCGACACCGGCGACGACTCCGCCACCGGCACCGCCCAGGTCACGGTCAGCGCCGACGTGTTCCTCACCAAGACCGCCACCCCGAACCCGGTGGTCGCCGGAACCGAGCTCACCTACACCCTCACCGTCGGGAACAACGGCCCCTCGCGAGCCACCGGCGTCAGCATCACCGACGTCCTCCCCGACGGCACCACCTTCCAGGGCGCCGCCGACTGCACCGTGGACGGCCAGGAGGTCACCTGCCCGGTGGGCGCCCTCGACGTGGGCCAGACCGTCACCCGGACCGTCGTCGTGGACACCGACTCCACCCTCCCGGTCGGGGGCATCGCCAACGACGCGACGGTCACCGCGACCAGCCCCGACCCCACCGCGGCCTACAACGACGCCTCCTTCACCTCGACCACCGGCGCCAGCGCCGACCTGTCCCTGACCAAGACCACCTCCCCCACCCCGCTGGTCGCCGGGCTCCCCGTCACCTACACCCTGCGCGCCACCAACTCCGGCCCCTCGGCCGCCTCGGGCGTCGTCGTCACCGACACGGCACCCCCGGGCGTGACCTTCACCGCGGCCACCGCCAGCAACGGCGCGTCCTGCACGGTCGCCGCGGACCGGGTCACCTGCGCCGTGGGCTCCCTCGACGACGACGAGGTCGTCACGGTGGAGATCACCGGGGCGGTCGCCCCCACGGCGCTCGGCGCGAGCTCCAACACCGCCTCGGTCAGCGCGGAGACCCCGACCGACCCGACGGCGTCGAACAACAGCTCCACCTCCGGGACCACGGTGGTCACCCAGGCCGACCTCGGGGTGGTCCTGAGCCCGCCCGCCGACCCCGTGGCCGCCGGCGAGGTGGCCACCTACCAGCTCCGGATCACCAACGCCGGACCCTCGGTCGCCCGCAACACGATCGTCACCGGTCAGGTCCCGCCGGGCCTGATCCCGGTCCCCGGTTCCAGTGGCGGCGCCTGCGAGGTGATCGGGGAGACCGTGCGCTGCGCACTGGGCACCCTGGCCCCCGGTACCGACACCACCGTGCAGCTGCAGGCCACCGTCCCCAGCGACATCCCCGCCGGCGAGATCCCCGGCAGCGCCTTCATCGGGTCCAGCGCCACCGACCCCAATCCCGCCAACGACCAGTCCACCTCCCTGCTCGAGGTGGTCACCAGCGCCGACGTCAGCCTGACCAAGGAGGTCACACCCGAGACACTGGTGGCCGGCGCCACCGCGACCTATGTGCTGACCCTGGAGAACGACGGCCCCTCGGACGCCGTCGACCTGACCCTGACCGACGAGCTCTCCGAGGGCCTGGTCGCGGAGTCGGTGTCCTCCACCCTCGGCACCTGCACGGTGAGCGGCCAGACCGTCAGCTGCGAGAAGGACCGCCTGGCCGCAGGGGCCAGCGCCGTCGTGACCGTGCAGGTCCGGGTCGACGCGGCCGCCACCGGCGAGCTGAGCAACTCCGCCACGCTGACCTCCGGCACCGAGGACCCCCAGCCCGGGGACACCACGGCCTCGGTCACCGCCCCCGTGGTGCAGTCCGCCGACCTCCGGATGATCAAGGACGTCGGCTCCGAGTCCGTGGTCGCCGGCGGCGCCACCACCTACACCCTCACCGTGGTCAACGCCGGTCCCTCCGACGCCGTCGACCTCGCGATCACCGACGCGCTGCCCGAGGGCGTCACGGTGCTGCCCGGCCTGGCCGGCGGGTCGGCCGACTGCTCGGCCTCCACGCCCACGAGCATCAGCTGCACCCTCGCCGCGCTCGAGGCCGGGACCTCGAACACCATCAGCTTCAATGCGCTGGTCGACAGCTCGCTGGCCGAGGGCTCCGAGCTCGCCAACTCCGCCACGGTGACCTCGCCGACACCGGACCAGACCCCCGGGAGCCGTACCGACGGGGCCACCACCACCGTGCGGACCAGCGCCGACGTCAGCCTGGTCAAGGGTGCCGTCCTCAGCGAGCCGACCGCCGGCGAGCCCCAGCGCTACCAGCTCACCGTGACCAACAACGGCCCCTCCGACGCCACCGAGGTGGTCGTCACCGACCAGCTGCCCGAGGGCACCACGCTGGACACCGCCGGCGGCGCCGGCGAGTGCTCCGCCGACGGCCGGACCGTCACCTGCGAGCTGGGCACCATGACCCCCGGTGAGATCCTCACGGTCATCCTGGACGTGGACCTGGCGCCCGACCTCGCCGGCCGCACCCTCACCAACAGCGCCACCGTCAGCACGGCCACCTCCGACCCCGACCCCGACGACGACACCGACGACGTGACCAGCGTGGTGGGTGGACGCAGCGACCTCGGGGTGAGCAAGACCGTCAGCTCCGGCCCCGTGGTCGCCGGCGGCCAGGTCACCTACTCCCTGTCGGTCACCAACGCCGGCCCCTCCTCCACCCGCGACGTGCGCCTGGTCGACACGCTCCCGAGCGGCGTCGCCTTCGTCTCGGCCACCGCCACGGGTGACGGCAGCTGCTCGCCCTCCGGGGACACGGTCGTCTGCACCTGGCCCGCCCTCGCCGTGGGCGCCGACCCCCTGACCGCCACGGTCACCGTCACCGTCCCGTCGGCCACCGCACCGGGCAGCACCCTGGTCAACACCGCGGACGCGACCTCGGCCAACCCCGACCCGACCCAGGGCGCCGCCACCGTCGAGTCCGTGGTGGGTGCGTCGGCGGACCTGTCGGCCGACAAGAGCCTGCTCGAGGCGCCCGTCGCCGGCGAGGACGTCCGCTGGCAGGTCACCGTGACCAACGGCGGACCCTCCGACGCCACCGACGTCACCCTGGTCGACACCGCCCCGACGGGTGTCACCTTCACCGCGGCCGAGACCCCGCGGGGCGGGTGCACCGTCACGGGCGCGGAGATCAGCTGCGCCCTCGGCACCCTGGCCGCCCAGGACAGCTTCGCCGTCACCCTGGTCGGCGCGCTGGCCGCGGACTTCACCGGTGAGGAGCTGAGCAACACCGTCACCGTCGGCTCCGACGTCCCCGACGCCGACCCGACCGACAACTCCGACACCGCCACCTCCCCGGTCGTCGCCGCAGCGGACCTCCGCGTCAGCAAGACCGCCGACCCGGCCACCGCCACCGCGGGCGGCGCGCTCACCTACACCGTGGTCGCCACCAACGTCGGACCCTCCACCGCCCGGGGCGTCAAGATCATCGACACCCTGCCGGCCGGGTTCAGCGCCGCCTCCGCGACCCTGACCGACCCGGCGCTGGGCGGGAACTGCGCCATCGAGGGTTCCGAGGTCACCTGCACCGTCCCCACGCTCGCCGACGGCGCCAGCGCCACCGCGACCATCACCGGCACGGTCACCGCCGACCTCACCGCCGCCGACCTGGGCAACCGCGTCTCGGTCCAGGCCGACACCGAGGACCCCGACCGCTCGAACGACACCACCACCCTCTCCACCACCGTGACCACCTCGGCCGACCTGGCCGTCGTCCAGCAGGCTCCCCCCACCGTGGTCGCCGGCGCCCCGATCAGCTGGGACGTCCGCGTCACCAACAACGGCCCCTCCGACGCCCGCGGCATCCTCGTCACCGAGGTGACCTCCGACGTCGTCGGCTCGCTGGCCGCCACCATCAACGGCCAGGACTGCGTGGTGCAGGGCACCACCGTCAGCTGCCCCCTCGGTTCCCTGCCCACCGGTGGCTCCGTCACGCTCACGGTGACCGGGGTGGTCGACCCCGGCACCACCGCCACCGAGGTGTCGGCCACCGCCACCGTGAGCGGCAGCACCACCGACCCCGTCCCGGCCAACAACTCCAGCACCACCACGACCACCATCAGCACCGAGGCCGACCTCCGGGTCACCAACACGTCCGCCACCGGCACCTTCACCGCCGGTGAGCGGGCCGCCTGGCTGGTCGAGGTCCGCAACGTCGGACCGTCCACCGCGCGCACCGTCCAGCTCTCCGACCTCCTCGGCCCCGGCCTGAGCGGCGTCACCGCCACGGTCGACGGCGTCCCCTGCGTGGTCACCGGCACCGAGGTCCTCTGCGACCTCGGCGATCTGGCTGCGCAGTCCTCCGCGGTGGTCACGGTCTCGGCCCTGCTCGACCAGGCCTACGCCGGGTCGGCCGTGACCACCACGGCCACCGCCACCAGCCCCACCGCGGACCCGGTGCCGGCCGACAACACCTCCCCCAGCACCACCGCCGTGGTGACCAGCGCCGACCTGCGGGTCTCCAAGCGCCTGCTCGGCGACGCCGTGGCCGGCGCACCCATCACCTTCGAGGTCCTGGCGACCAACGACGGCCCCTCGCAGGCCACCGGCGTCGTGCTCACCGACACCCTCCCCGGGTCGGTCACCCCGACCAGCGCCACCCTCCCCGGCGGCGTCTGCACCGTCGACGGCCAGGTCGCCACCTGCACCCTGGACGGCCCCCTCGCCGACGGCGCGACGGCCGTGGCCACGGTCGTCGGCACCCTGGACGCCGGCTCGACCGGCGAGCTGACCAACCGCGCGACCGTCAGCGCCGACACCACCGACCCGCAGCCCGGCAGCAACACCACCGCGGTGACGTTCGACCCTGACAGCGACGCCGAGCTCTCGGTGGTCAACGACGGGCCCGACGCCGTGGTCGCCGGTGAGGAGGTCGAGTGGGTGGTCACCGTGACCAACGGCGGACCCTCGGACGCCACCGCGGTCCAGCTCACCGACCTGCTCCCCGCCGGGCTGACCGGCGTCTCCGCGACCTTCGGCAACCAGACCTGCGACGTCACCGGGGACACCGTCACCTGCGCGCTGGGTGACCTGGCCAGCGGCAGCTCGGTGCAGGTCACGGTCCGGGCCACCCTCCCGGCCTCGTCCACCGCCACCACCATCAGCTCCACCGCGACGGTGACCGCCGCCACCCCCGACGCCAGCTCCGACGACGACACCTCCGTGGCGGAGTCCGCCGTGGTCACCTCCGCCGACGTGTCGGTGAGCATCTCCGCCGACCCCACGAGCTTCGTCGCCGGACGCCCCGGCAGCTACCTGCTGACCGTCACCAACGACGGCCCGTCGGACGCCCAGCTGGTGAGCCTGCGCGACGTGCTCCCGACCGGCCTGGTGCTCACCGGTGACCTGGACACCACCCAGGGCTCCTGCACCGCGGCCGGGGACCAGGTGGACTGCGCCCTGGGCACGGTGCCCGCCGGGGCCTCGGTGCAGGTCCGCCTCGCGGTCGAGCTGGTCAGCAGCTTCACCGGCACCAGCCTCTCCACCACCGCCACCGTCTCCACCGCGACCACCGACCCCGCACCCGGCAACGACTCCACCACCCTGAGCTCACCGGTGGGTCGGGCGGCCGACCTGACCGTCACCAAGACCGGACCGGAGAGCGTCACGGCCGGCGAGGCGCTCGGCTGGACGGTGACCGTCCGCAACGACGGTCCGTCCTCCGCCGAGGGCGTCGTCGTCACCGACCAGCTCCCCACCGGGGTCGGTCCGGTGAGCGTGCTGAGCAGCCAGGGCACCTGCACCCAGGACGACGGTGCGGTGCGCTGCGAGGTCGGCGCGCTGGCCCCCGACAACGAGGCCACCATCACCCTCTCGGTGGTCGGCGGGCTGCCGGCGGACTACGACACCGGCACCATCACCAACACCGCCACCGCCACGTCCCCCACCGACGACTCGATCGCCGACGACGACAGCCCCGACGGCCGCAGCGACTCCGTCGACACCGAGGTGCTCGCCCGCGCCGACGTCAACGTCTCCAAGCAGGCCGTCGGCGGCACCTTCACCGCCGGGGGCGAGGTCTCCTGGACCATCACCGTGTCCAACGCCGGACCCTCGGTGGCCCGCGACGTCGAGCTCACCGACGTCGCCCCCGACGGCGTCACCGGTCTCACCCTGAGCGGGCCGGCCGGCGTGGAGTGCGACGGCCTGGTCTGCCAGCTCGGTGACCTGGCTCCCGGCGGCGACGCCGCCGTGCAGGTCACCGCCACCGGTCAGCTGCCGGCCGACGTCACCGCCGAGTCGCTGGCCAACCGGGCGGTCCTCACCACCTCGACCACCGACCCCAACCCCGGCGACAACGAGGTGACCTCCTCCACCACCGTCCTGAGGGCGGCCGGTGTGTCGGTGACCAAGACGACCGACGACGAGACGGTCGTGGCCGGTGGGGAGATCAGCTGGACCCTCACCGTGGCCAACGCCGGACCGTCGGTGGCCCGTGACGTGCTCCTCGTCGACCCGCTGGCCGACGGCCTCACCGACGTCACGGTGGACGCGCCCGACGCGGTCGACTGCAGCACCGACGACGGCGTGTCCTGCACCGTGGGCACCCTCGACCCGGGCGGGTCCGTGGACGTCACGGTCACCACCACCCTCGACCCCGGCTTCACCGGCACCGAGCTGACCAACACCGCCTCGGTCACCTCGTCCACCCCCGACGCCGAGCAGGACGACAACGCCGACAGCTCCACCAGCACCGTGACCACCGAGGCCGACCTCGCCGTCACCAAGACCGGCCCGGACAGCGGCACCCCCGGGGAGACCATCAGCTGGACCCTCGAGGTCGCCAACGAGGGGCCCTCCACCGCACGCGCGGTCCAGCTCACCGACGCCGTGCCCGCCTCGGTCACCGGGGTCCAGGTCGAGAGCGAGGGCAGCGACTGCACCGTGACCGGGAACCTGGTCAGCTGCGCGGTCGGCGACCTCGCCCCCGGGGCGACGCCGTTCGCCGTCACCCTCGTCGGGACCATCTCCCCCGAGGCCACGGGCACCGTCGACAACACCGCCACCGCCACCTCCACCACCCCTGACGGCGACGTCGCGGACAACAGCGACACCCAGGTGACCACCCTCACCGGGTCCGCCGACGTGTCGGTCACCAAGACCGCGGACCCGGCCACCCTGGTCGCGGGGCAGTCGGCCACCTTCACCATCACCGTCGCCAACGACGGGCCCTCCACCGCCCGCCAGGTCGTCCTCACCGACGCGGTCGACCCCGCCCTGGGCCTCACCGGCGTGTCCGGTCCCGCCGATGCGTGCACCACCGTCGAGGGTCTGGTCAGCTGCGCCCTGGGCGACCTGCCCGCCGACGGCACCCCCGTCGTGGTCGACGTCACCGTGGACGTCCCCACCGACTACGCCGCGGCGACCTTCAGCAACACCGCCACCGTCAGCTCGACCACCACCGACCCGGTGCCCGCCGACAACTCCTTCACCGTCGCGGGCCCGGTGGCCACCTCCGCCGACCTGTCGCTGGTCAAGACCGTCGACCGCGGGACGCTGTCCCCCGGCGAGCCGGCCACCTTCACCCTCACGGTGGACAACGCCGGCCCGTCGGTCGCCCGCGCGGTGACCGTCACCGACCCGGTCGACCCCGCCCTGGAGGTCACCGCGGTGACCGGCGCCGACTGCAGCACCAGCGACACCGGTGTGGTCACCTGCGACCTGGGTGACGTGGCCCCGGACGCGCCCCCGGTGGTCATCACCATCGCCGTCGACGTGCCCCCCGGCTACGCGACCGACACCTTCTCCAACTCCGCCACGGTCACCTCGCCCACCCCGGACCCGCTGACCGGGGACAACACCGGCACCGTCTCCGGACCCGCGGCCCCGCTGGCGGACCTGACCGTCACCAACACCCCGGTCTCCGGCGCAGCCGTCCCCGGCACCGAGGCGACCTGGGAGGTCGTGGTCACCAACGACGGGCCGGCCCTGGCCCGCGGGGTGACCCTGCAGCAGCTGCTGCCGGCCGGGGTCACCCTGGTCTCGGCCACCGGTGACGACGTCGAGTGCGACACCGGCACCGGCGCCTGCACCCTCGGCGACCTGGCCCCCGGCGCGACGCGCACCCTCACCGTGGTGGCCGCCGTGGACGAGGACTACCAGGCCCCGACGGTGACCAGCACCGTCTCGGTCACCTCGACCACCCCCGACCCCGTGCCCACCGACAACCTCGCCGTGAGCACCCTGGGCGCGGCCGCCTCGGCGGACCTGTCGCTGGTGAAGACCGTCGACCCCGAGGTGCTGTCCCCGGGCGAGCCCGCCACCTTCACCCTCACCGTCGACAACACCGGCCCCTCCACGGCCCGCGGCGTGCGGGTCGTCGACCCGGTCGACCCCGCCCTCGACATCATCGGCACCCAGGTGACCGGGGCGGACGTCGAGTGCTCGGTCAGCGACGCCGGCGTCGTCGCCTGCGACCTGGGTGACCTGGCCGCCGACGCCGACCCGGTGGTCATCACCATCGACGTCGACGTCCCCGCCGACTACTCCACCGACACCTTCTCCAACAGCGCCGTGGTCTCCTCCACCACCGCCGACCCCGACAACGACGACAACATCGGCACCGTGTCCGGCGACGCCGCCCCGCGGGCCGACCTGTCCGTCACCAACACCCCGGTCTCCGGTGCGGCGGTGCCCGGCAGCCAGGTCACCTGGACGGTCGTGGTCGACAACGCCGGTCCCGCGGTGGCCCGTGGGGTCACCCTGACCGACGTCGTCCCCGCCGGCGTCACGCTGGTCTCCCTCAGCGGCACCGGCGTCACCTGCGACGTCGCCACCGGCAGCTGCGCGATCGGTGACCTCGCCCCCGACGAGATCCGCACCATCACGGTGGTCGCCGCCGTCGCCGCCGACTACGCCGAGCCCACGGTGACCAGCACCGCCAGCGTCGCCGCCACCACGCTCGACCCCGACGACACCGACAACGTGGCCACCAGCACCCTCGCCGTGGTCGGCTCGGCCGACCTGTCGCTGGTCAAGACCGTCGACCCGGGCACCCTCAGCCCCGGTGAGCCGGCCACCTTCACCCTCACCGTGGACAACGCCGGCCCCTCGGCGGCCCGCGACGTCACCGTCACCGACCCGATCGACCCGGCGCTGACCGTCACCGGCGTCTCCGGCGCCGACTGCGAGGTCGCCCAGACCGTCACCTGCGACCTGGGCGACCTGGCCCCCGACGCCGACCCGGTGGTCATCACCATCGACGTCGACGTCCCCGCCGACTACGCCCCGACCACCTTCACCAACGCCGCCACCGTCTCCTCCGCCACCGACGACCCCGACCCGACCGACGACACCGGCACCGTGACCGGGGACGCCGCCGCGGTGGCCGACCTCTCGGTGACCACCACCCCGCTCTCCGAGCTCGCCGTGCCCGGGACCGAGGTGCGCTGGGAGCTCGTGGTCCGCAACGACGGACCCGCCCTGGCGCGGGGCGTCACCCTGTCCGAGGTGCTGCCCGCCGGGGTCACCCTCGTCTCCCTCAGCGGGGCCGACGCCAGCTGCGACACCGCCACCGGCGTCTGCACCCTGGGTGACCTCGCCCCGGGGGCGAGCCGCACCCTGACCGTCGTGGCCGCCGTCCCGGCCGGTTACGACCAGCCCACGGTGACCAGCACCGCCACCGTGGCGGCCACCACCGAGGACCCCGACGCCACCGACGACGTGTCGGTCAGCGCGCTCGCGGTCAGCCCCCAGGCCGACCTGGCGGTGGACATCACCCCGACCGGCACCGAGGTCGTGCCCGGCACCGACGCGAGCTGGACGGTCGTCGTGCGCAACGACGGCCCGTCGCTGGCCCGCGGCGTCACCGTGCGCGACGTGGTCCCCACCGGCGCCACCCTGGTCTCCCTCACCGGCGACGGCGTCACCTGCGACACCGCCACCGGTCTGTGCACCGTCGGCGACCTGGCCCCGGGCGAGACCCGGACGATCACCGTGGTCGCCGCGGTCGACCCCGGCTACGACGCCCCGACGCTGACCAGCACCGCCACGGTCGGCGCCACCACCGCCGACCCCGACGCCACCGACGACGTGGACACCAGCACGCTCCCGGTCCGTCCGCTCGCCGGCCTCTCGCTGGTCAAGACGGTGGACCCGACGACCCTGTCCCCGGGTGAGCCGGCCACCTTCACCCTGACCGTGGCCAACGACGGGCCGTCCGTCGCCCGCGACGTCACCGTCACCGACCCCGTCGACCCGGCCCTGACCGTCAGCGCAGTCTCCGGCGCCGACTGCGAGATCGGCCAGACCGGCACCGTCAGCTGCGACCTGGGCGACCTCGCCCCCGACGCCGACCCGGTGGTCATCACCATCGACGTCGACGTGCCCCCCGGCTACGCCGCCGACACCTTCGCCAACAACGCCGTGGTCAGCTCACCCACCGAGGACCCCGACACCGCCGACAACACCGGCACCGTCTCCGGACCCGCCGCCCCGCTGGCCGACCTGTCGGTCACCAACACCCCCGTCTCCGGCGAGGCCACCCCCGGCACCGAGGTCACCTGGACCGTCGTGGTCCGCAACGACGGACCCGCCACCGCCCGCGCGGTCTCCCTCACCAAGGCCCTCCCCGCCGGCGTCGTCCTGGTCTCGGTCACCGGCGACGACGCCGACTGCGACCTGACCACCGGCACCTGCACCCTGGGCGACCTCGCCCCCGGCCAGACCCTCACCCTCACCATGGTCGCCGCCATCGCCGACGACTACGACCAACCCACCGTGACCTCCACCGCCAGCCTCGCCTCCGCCACCACCGACCCCGACACCACCGACAACGTCGCCCCCAGCACCCTGGGTGCCACCGGTTCGGCCGACCTGTCCCTGGTCAAGATCGTCGACCCGGGCACCCTCAGCCCCGGTGAGCCGGCCACCTTCACCCTCACCGTGGACAACGCCGGCCCCTCCGTCGCCCGTGACGTCCGGGTGCTCGACCCGGTCGACCCCGCCCTCGAGGTCACCGCCGTCGACGGCGCCGACTGCGAGGTCGGCGAGACCGGCACCGTGACCTGCGAGCTCGGCGACCTCGCCCCCGACGCGGACCCGGTGGTCATCACCATCGAGGTCGACGTCCCCGCCGGCTACGCGGCCGACACCTTCGCCAACAACGCCGTGGTCAGCTCGGCCACCCCGGACCCGGTCCCCGCCGACAACACCGGCACCGTGTCCGGCCCGGCGGCGGCCCGCGCCGACCTCTCGGTCGCCACGACCCCGGTCCCCGACGTCGCCGTCCCCGGCGGCCAGGTGTCCTGGACCGTCGTGGTCACCAACGACGGCCCGGCCCTGGCCCGTGGCGTCACCGTCCAGGAGGCGCTGCCCGCCGGCGTCACGCTGGTCTCCCTGACCGGTGACGACGTGGTCTGCGACACCGCCACCGGGCTGTGCACCGTGGGCGACCTGGCCCCCGGTGAGAGCCGCACCCTCACCGTGCTCGCCGAGGTCGCGGCCGGGTACGCCGAGCCGACGGTGACCAGCACCGCCAGCGTCACGAGCACGACCGTCGACCCCGACGACACCGACAACGTGTCCTCCAGCTCCCTGCTGGTGGTCGGTGCGGCCGACCTCTCGCTGGTCAAGACCGTCGACCCCGAGGTGCTGTCCCCCGGCGAGCCGGCCACCTTCACCCTCACCGTCGACAACGACGGCCCCTCGGTGGCCCGTGACGTCACGGTCAGCGACGCCGTCGACCCGGCCCTGACCGTCACCGGCACCGACGGCGCCGACTGCGAGGTCAGCGAGGGCGGCGTGGTCACCTGCGACCTGGGCGACCTCGCCCCCTGACGCCGACCCGGTGGTCATCACCATCGACGTCGACGTCCCCGCCGACTACCGACCCGCGACCTTCACCAACAGCGCCACCGTGGTCTCCGCGGCCACCGCCGACCCCGACCAGGGCGACAACACCGGCACCGTCTCCGGTGACGCCGCCGCGCAGTCCGACCTCTCCGTGAGCACCACACCCGTCAGCGAGACCGCGGTGCCCGGCACCGAGGTCACCTGGCAGGTCCTGGTCCGCAACGCCGGTCCGGCCACCGCGCGGGAGGTGACCCTCACCGAGCTGCTGCCCGACGGGGTGACCCTGGTCTCGCTCAGCGGTGACGACGTGGTCTGCGACCTCGACACCGGCGTCTGCACCCTCGGCGACCTGGCCCCCGGCGCCACGCGCGCCCTCACCGTGGTGGCTGCCGTGGACGAGGACTACCAGGCCCCGACGGTGACCAGCACCGTCTCGGTGACCTCGAGCACCCCCGACCCGGTGCCCGCCGACAACACCGCCTCCAGCACGCTGACCACGGTGGCCTCCGCGGACGTCTCCGTGGTGAAGACCGTCGACCCGGGCACCCTCAGCCCCGGCGAGCCGGCCACCTTCACCCTGACCGTGGCCAACGCCGGCCCGTCGGTGGCCCGTGACGTCACCGTCACCGACCCGGTCGACCCGGCCCTCACCGTCTCCGGCACCGAGGGCGCGGACTGCGAGATCGGCGGGACCGGCACCGTCAGCTGCGACCTCGGCGACCTCGTCCCCGACGCCGACCCGGTGGTCATCACCATCGACGTCGACGTCCCCGCCGACTACGCCGCGGGCACCTTCGCCAACACCGCCCTCGTCGCCAGCACCACCGCCGACCCCGACACCGACGACAACACCGGCAGCGTCTCCGGACCGGCCGCCCCGCTGGCCGACCTCTCCGTGACCAAGACCCCGGTCTCCGGCACCGCGGTCCCCGGCAGCCAGGTCAGCTGGACCGTCGTCGTCCGCAACGACGGCCCGGCCACCGCCCGCGCGGTCACCCTCAGCGAGGTCCTGCCCCAGGGTGTCGACCTCGTCAGCCTCACCGGTGACGACGCCGTCTGCGACACCGCCACCGGGCTCTGCACCCTGGGCGACCTCGCCCCCGGCCAGGAGCGCACCCTCACCGTGGTGGCCACCGTCCCCGCCGGCTTCGACCAGCCGACGCTGACCGCCACCGCCGGTGCGGCCGCCGCGACCGCCGACCCTGACGACACCGACAACGTCGCCTCCAGCACCATCCCGGTCTCCGCCTCCGCGGACCTGTCGCTGGTCAAGACCGTCGACCCGGGGACCCTGTCCCCCGGCGAGTCGGCCACCTTCACCCTCACCGTCGACAACGCCGGCCCCTCGGTCGCCCGCGAGGTCACCGTCAGCGACCCGATCGACCCCGCGCTCACCGTCACCGCCGTCTCCGGCGCCGACTGCGAGACCGCCCAGACCGTCACCTGCTCCCTGGGTGACCTGGCCCCGGACACCGACCCGGTGGTCATCACCGTCCAGGTCGACGTCCCCGCCGACTACGAGCCGGCCGGGTTCGCCAACTCCGCCACCGTCAGCGCGACCACGCCGGACCCGAGCGCCGGGAACAACACCGGCACCGTGACCGGCGACGCGGTGGCCACCGCGGACCTGTCGGTCACCAACACGCCCGTCTCCGAGGAGGCCGTCCCGGGCACCGAGGCCACCTGGACCGTCGTGGTGAGCAACGACGGCCCCGCGCTGGCGCGCGGGGTGACCCTCACCGACGTGGTGCCGAGCGGCGTCACGCTGGTGTCCCTGACCGGGGCCGGCGTCAGCTGCGACGTCGCCACCGGCGTCTGCACCCTCGGCGACCTGGCGCCGGGTGCGTCCCGGACGATCACCGTCGTGGCTGCCGTGGCCCCCGACTACACCTCACCGTCGGTGACCAGCACAGCCACTGTCGCCTCCGCCACCCTCGACCCCGACGACAGCGACGACGTCGCCGTCAGCACGCTGCCGGCCAGCCCGCGGGCGGACCTCGTGGTCAGCAACACCGCGGTGGACGCCGCCGCGGTGCCCGGCACCGAGTCGACCTGGACCGTGGTGGTCCGCAACGACGGGCCCTCCGTGGCCCGGGGCGTCACCGCCCAGGACGTCCTGCCCGCCGGCGTCACCCTGGTCTCCCTGACCGGCGACGGCGTCACCTGCGACACCGCCACCGGACGCTGCACCCTGGGCGACCTCGCTCCGGGTGCGTCCCGGACGCTCACCGTGGTCGCCGCCGTGCCCGCCGACTACGACCGGTCCACGGTGACCAGCACGGTCACCGTGGACGCGACGACCGTGGACCCGGACCCCGCCGACAACGTCGGGTCCAGCGTGCTGCCGGTCGCCCCGCTGGCGGACCTGTCGCTGGTGAAGACCGTCGACCCGGGGACCCTGTCTCCCGGTGAGCCGGCCACCTTCACCCTCACGGTGGACAACGCCGGACCGTCCGTCGCCCGCGCCGTCACGGTCACCGACCCGGTCGACCCCGCCCTCGAGGTCACCGCCGCCACCGGCGCGGACTGCGAGATCAGCGAGACCGGCACCGTCAGCTGTGACCTGGGCGACCTCGCCCCCGACGCCGAGCCGGTGGTCATCACCATCGACGTGGACGTGCCCCCCGGCTACGCCGCGGACACCTTCGCCAACAACGCCGTGGTCAGCTCACCCACCGAGGACCCCGACACCGCCGACAACACCGGCACCGTCTCCGGTGACGCCGCCCCGCTGGCCGACCTGTCGGTCACCAACACCCCGGTCTCCGGCGAGGCCACCCCCGGCACCGAGGTCACCTGGACCGTCCTCGTCCGCAACGACGGACCGGCCACCGCCCGCGGGGTCTCCCTCACCAAGGCCCTCCCCGCCGGCGTCACCCTCGTCTCGGTCACCGGCGACGACACCGACTGCGACCTGGCCACCGCCACCTGCGCCCTGGGCGACCTCGCCCCCGGCCAGACCCTCATCCTCACCATGGTCGCGGCCGTCGCCGACGACTACGACCAGCCCACGGTGACCTCCACCGCCAGCCTCGCCTCTGCCACCACCGACCCGGACACCACCGACAACGTCGCCCCCAGCACCCTGGGTGCCACCGGTTCGGCGGACCTGTCCCTGGTCAAGACCGTGGACCCGGAGGTCCTCTCCCCCGGTGAGCCGGCCACCTTCACCCTCACCGTGGACAACGCCGGCCCGTCGGTCGCCCGCCAGGTCACCGTCACCGACCCGGTCGACCCGGCCCTGACCGTCACCGGCGTCTCCGGCGCCGACTGCGAGATCGGCCAGACCGTCACCTGCGACCTGGGCGACCTGGCCCCCGACGCCGAGCCGGTGGTCATCACCATCGACGTCGACGTCCCCGCCGACTACGCCGCCGACACCTTCACCAACAACGCCGTCGTCGGCTCCGCCACCCCGGACCCGGTCGCCACCGACAACACCGGCACGGTCTCCGGCCCGGCGGCCGCGCAGGCCGATCTCAGCGTCAACAACGTGCCCGGGCCCGGACCGGCCGTGCCCGGCGGCCAGGTCAGCTGGACGGTCGTGGTCACCAACGACGGCCCGGCCCTGGCCCGCAACGCCACCCTCACCGACCTGCTGCCCGCGGGCGTCACCCTGGTCTCCCTGACCGGCGACGACGTCGTGTGCGACACCGGGACCGGCGTCTGCAGCCTGGGCGACCTGGCCCCCGGTGAGGGCCGGACCCTGACCGTCGTCGCCGAGATCGACCCCGGCTTCGACGAGCCCACCCTGACCAGCACGGCCACCGTGACCGCCAGCACCACCGACCCCGACACCGCCGACAACGTCGCCAGCAGCACGCTCGTCGTCACCGGCGCGGCCGACCTGTCCCTGGTCAAGACCGTCGACCCCGACGTCCTCTCCCCCGGTGAGCCGGCCACCTTCACCCTGACCGTGGAGAACGCCGGCCCCTCGGTGGCCCGCGACGTCCGCGTCACCGACGAGGTGGACGCCGAGCTCGTGGTCACCGGCACCGACGGCGCGGACTGCACCGTCACCGGCGGCACCGTGGACTGCTACCTGGGCGACCTGGCCCCCGACGCCGACCCCGTGGTCATCACCATCGACGTGGACGTCCCCGAGACCTTCCAGCCCGCCACGTTCACCAACTCCGCCACCGTCGCCTCGACCACCCCCGACCCCGACGCCGGGGACAACACCGGCACCGTGTCCGGCGACAGCGTCCCCCGCGCCGACGTCTCGGTGAGCACCACGCCCGTCACCGGGACCGCGGTGCCCGGCACCGAGGTCAGCTGGCAGGTCGTGGTCAGCAACGCCGGTCCCGCCACCGCGCGGGGAGTCACCCTCACCGAGCTGCTTCCCGAGGGCGTGACCCTGGTCTCGCTCAGCGGCGACGACGTGGTCTGCGACCTCGACACCGGCGTCTGCACCCTCGGCGAGCTGGCTCCGGGCGCGTCCCGGACCCTCACCGTGGTGGCGGCGGTCGGCGCCGGCTACGACGCCCCGACGGTGACCAGCACGGCCACGGTCGACGCCACCACCCTCGACCCCGACGCGGGCAACGACGTCTCGGTCAGCACGCTGACCACGGCGGCCTCCGCGGACGTGTCGCTGGTCAAGACCGTCGACCCGGACGTGCTCTCCCCCGGTGAGCCGGCCACCTTCACCCTCACGGTGGAGAACGCCGGCCCGTCGGTGGCCCGTGACGTCACCGTCACCGACCCGGTCGACCCGGCCCTCGAGGTCACCGCCGTCGACGGCGCGGACTGCGAGGTCGGCGGGACCAGCACCGTCAGCTGCGCCCTGGGCGACCTGGCCCCCGACGCGGACCCGGTGGTCATCACCATCGACGTCGACGTGCCGCCCGGCTACGCCGACGGCACCTTCGCCAACACCGCGCTGGTCACCAGCACCACACCGGACCCCGACCAGGGCGACAACACCGGGAGCGTCTCCGGGCCGGCCGCACCGTCGGCTGATCTCTCCGTCACCCAGACGCCGGTCACCGGCGCCGCGGTGCCGGGCAGCCAGGTCAGCTGGACCGTGGTCGTCCGCAACGACGGCCCGGCCACCGCCCGCGCGGTCACCCTCAGCGAGGTGCTGCCCGAGGGCGTGAACCTGGTGTCGCTGACCGGTGATGGCGTGGTCTGCGACACCGCCACCGGGCTGTGCACCCTGGGCGACCTGGCCCCGGGTGAGGAGCGGACTCTCACCGTGGTGGCCACCGTGCCTGCGGGCTACGACCAGCCGACGCTGACCGCCACCGCCGGTGCGGCCGCCGCGACCGCGGACCCCGACGACACCGACAACGTGGCCTCCAGCACCATCCCGGTCAGCGCCTCCGCGGACCTGTCGCTGGTCAAGACCGTCGACCCGGGGACGCTGTCCCCCGGTGAGCCGGCCACCTTCACCCTCACCGTCGACAACGCCGGCCCCTCGGTCGCCCGCGACGTCCGCGTCATCGACCCCGTCGACCCCGCGCTCGCCGTCACCGCCGTCTCCGGCGCCGACTGCGAGCTCGGGCAGACCGTCACCTGCGACCTGGGTGACCTGGCGCCGGACGCCGACCCGGTGGTCATCACCATCGACGTGGACGTCCCCGCGAGCTACCAGCCGGCCGGCTTCACCAACTCCGCCACCGTCAGCGCCACCACCCCGGACCCCAGCGCTGCGGACAACACCGGCACCGTCTCCGGGCCCGCCGCCCCGCGCGCCGACCTGTCCGTCACGAACGCGCCGGACAGCCAGGTCGTGGTGCCGGGTACCGAGATCAGCTGGACCGTGGTGGTCCGCAACGACGGGCCCGCCGTGGCCCGCGGGGTGACGGTCACCGACCTGCTGCCCGCCGGCGTCACCCTGGTCTCCCTGAGCGGGGACGGCCTGGAGTGCGACCCGGTCACCGGCACCTGCACGGTCGGTGAGCTCGCCCCCGGGCAGTTCCTCACCCTGACCGTGGTCGCCGCGGTCCCGGCCGACTACGCGGCCCCGACCCTGACCAGCACGGCATCGGTGACGGGGACGACCCTCGACCCCGACGACAGCGACAACGTGGCCAGCAGCACGCTGCCCGTCGTCGGCCAGGCCGACCTGGCGCTGGTGAAGACCGTCGAGCCCGGGACCCTGTCCCCCGGCGAGCCGGCCACCTTCGTCCTCGCCGTGACCAACGCCGGACCCTCGGTCGCCCGTGGCGTCACCGTGACCGACCCGGTGGACCCGGAGCTGACCGTCACCGCGGTGACCGGTGCGGACTGCACCACGACCGAGGGCGGCGTGGTCGGCTGCGACCTGGGCGACCTCGCCCCCGGCGCCGAGCCGGTGGTCGTCCGCGTCGTGGTCGACGTCCCCGCCGACTACGCCTCGGACACGTTCACCAACACCGCGACCGTCTCCTCCGCCACGGACGACCCCGACGTGAGCGACGACGAGGGCACGGTCTCCGGCGACGCCGTCGCACGCGCCGACCTGGCGCTCACCAAGACGGCCGTCGGTCCGCTGACCGCGGGGACGCAGGGCAGCTGGCGGCTCACCGTGCTCAACGAGGGACCGGCGGTCGCCCGTGACGTCAGCGTGACCGACGTGCTCCCCGCCGGGGCGACGCCGGTGGCCACCGAGGGCTGCGCACCGGTCGGCAGCACGGTCACCTGCTCGGTGCCCGAGCTCGCCCCCGGCGCCTCGGTGACCTGGACGGTGACCGCCGACCTGGCCAGCGACCTGGACGGCACGCTGACCAACTCGGCGACGGTCGGCTCGGCCACCGCCGAGACCGATCCGGCCGACGACACCGCCACCACCACCGACCCGGTGGGCCGGGTGTCGGACCTGCAGCTCAGCAAGACCGTGGACACCGAGAACGCCCGGCAGGGTGACGTGGTGACCTGGACCGTGGTGGTGAGCAACGACGGGCCGTCGGACGCCGACGCCGTGGTGGTCGAGGACGACTGGCCCGAGGGGGCACAGCTCCTGGACGCCGAGGCCGACCAGGGCGAGTTCGACCCGGGTACCGGGCTGTGGTCGGTCGGCGGTCTGACGGTCGGGGCGAGCGCCACCCTGACCCTGGAGGCCAGGCTGACCGGGACCGGTGAGGTGGTGAACACCGCCTCGGTGACCTCGGCGTCGGTCGACCTCGACCCCTCCGGCGACGTCGCCTCCGCCTCGGTCTCGGCCGAGCCCGCCGAGCCCCCGGTCGACCCGACCGAGCCTCCTGTCGACCCGACCGAACCCCCGGTGGACCCGACCGAGCCTCCCGTCGACCCGACCGAGCCCCCGGTCGACCCGACCGAGCCCCCGGTGGACCCGACCGAGCCTCCCGTCGACCCGACCGAGCCCCCGGTCGACCCGACCGAACCCCCGGTCGACCCGACCGAGCCTCCCGTCGACCCGACCCAGCAGCCCGTCGACCCGGGCGTCCCGCCGACGGCGCCCGATCAGCCGGCGGACCCGTCGGGTCCCCGCGACCCGCTGGCCACCACCGGTGGGCCGCCGGTCCTGCTGGCCCTGCTGGGCCTGGTCACGGTGCTCGCCGGGGCCGGCTCGGTGGCCAACGGGCTGCGTCGACGACGGTGAGGTGCGGCGGGTCGACAGCCCTAGACTCCACCGGGTGAGTCGACCCGCCACACCCCCTCCCGGCACCGCACCGGTGCTGACTCCGACCACCGCGAGCCCCCGGCTCAAGCTGGCCACGGCACCGCTGATGCTGCTCATCGGCGGCTTCGTCTCGCTGCAGAGCCTGATCAACGGCGAGCTGGCCAGCCGGCTCGGCACCGGGTTGCGGGCCAGCGTCGCGGCCGCGGTGAGCAGCTTCGGCTCCGGTCTGGTGCTGCTCACCCTGTTCGTGCTGCTGCACCCGGGCAGCCGCCGGCAGGTGGCCACCCTCGGACGCCGGCTGCGGGAGGGCACGCTGCCGCCCTGGATGGTCATCGGCGGCCTGGCCGGTGGGCTCTTCGTCGCCTCCCAGGGCATCACCACCCCGACCCTCGGCGTCGCCCTGTTCATCGTCTGCGTGGTGGCCGGGCAGTCGGTGATGGCGCTGGTGGTGGACCACCGTGGCTGGGGGCCCAGCGGCCAGACCGCCGTCTCGGCGCCCCGCCTGTTCGGTGCCGTGCTGGCCGTGGCGGCCGCCGTCCTGGTCGGTCTGCAGGCCGGGCTCGACCCCGCCGGGGCCGGACTCGGGCTGCTGCTGGCCCTGCTGCCGCTGGTGGCCGGCGCCGGGACCAGCGTCCAGCAGGGGCTGAACGGCCGGGTCGCGGCACAGGTCGGGCCCTGGGCCACCACCTGGAACAACTTCGTGGTCGGCACCACCGGCCTGCTGGTGTTCTGGCTGGTCACCTTCGCCCTCCCCGGACAGCTGACCGCCCCGCCGCGGGACTGGTGGCTCTACACCGGCGGCCTGTTCGGCATCGCCTTCATCGCCCTCTCCACCGTGATGGTGCGCATCCACGGCGTGCTGGTCCTGGGGCTGTGGGCCGTCGCCGGGCAGGTCATCGCCGCGGTGGTGATCGACCTGGTGGTCGCCCCGGAGCAGCTGGGCGTGCTCAGCTTCGTCGCCGCCGGGCTGACCCTGGTCGGTGTGGTCGGGGCGATGACGCTCCGCGCCCGCGGGGTGCGCTGAGGCTCCTCGAGTCACGGCGGCCGTCCTGGTCATCGCCGCCACCGCCACGTCGCGATCCGCCGACCCCCCGCCTCCCCGTCAGCCGGTGCAGCCACGGCGAGGTCGTGGTCACCGGCTCGCGGCTGCAGGGCGCGGACTTGGACGCCGGCTGCGTCGGCACGAGTCGGCCGCGGACATCGGTACCTGAACGGGCGAGGAGTGGTCGCTGGGTCGCTACGGCGACGTGAGCAGGCCCGGCACCTGTTCCTGTCGGTGCCTGACGAGGAGGAGTCCACCGTCGAGATGGACTCCGGCTCCGTGCGGCAGGACGACACCCCCTCGCCCCCACGGCCCTCCAGCTCTGGCCGACGGCGACCGGTGCCGATCGACATCACCCCCATCTGGGTTGGCCCCAGAAGTAGTCGCCGCGGCAGACGGCCATCGAGCTCGTTCCGCGGATACAGGCCGGACTCTTGTATTCGTACGCGTGTTCGATTACTGTAGGACCATGCTCAGTGATGGTGGCACCGGCTCTGTGGTCGACGCTGCCGCCGTGCTGTCCGACACGTTGACCACCCTGACGACCCTGGTGCAGGACCCGTCGGTGTTGGACCTGCTGGCGGACGACGAGCTGCTCGCTGTCTTCCGCGGTGTCGAGACCGTCCGACGTCGTCTGACCGTGGTCGACAGCGCCCTGACGGCGGCCGCCGAGCGGCGCAGTCTGCCGGAGCGTCACTGCCAGGGCACCACCCGCCGGTTCCTCGCCTCGCTGCTCCGCCTCTCCCCCGCCGAGGCCGCTCGCCGGGCGCGCGCGGCGGAGGCGTCGGCCCCACGGACGACCATGTCCGGCGAGCCCCTGCCTCCTGTCCGCCCGGTGCTCGCCGCCGCGCAGGCGGAGGGCGAGGTCTCCGCCGAGCACACCGACATCATCCTGTCCGCGCTGGCCACCATCGACCACCGCGGCTTCGACCCCCGTGACGTCGAGCGCGCCGAGGCCACCCTCACCCAGCACGCCCGCACCTTCGACCCTCCGGCGCTGCGTCGCCTGGCCGAGAAGGTGGTGGAGGCGGTCGACCCGGACGGGACCGTGCCGCCGGAGGAGACCCAGGCCTCGCGCCGGCAGGTGCGGCTGAGCCAGGGGCGGGACCAGCTCTGGAGGGGTTCCATCACCCTGACCCCGGCCTGCGGGGCCAAGCTGAGCACGGTGCTCCGTGCCCTGGCCGCGGACCGCAGCCGGGTCGAGCGCGACGACGGCACGGTGCAGCAGGACCTCGACCCGCGCACCCACCCCCAGCGGCTGCACGACGCCCTGGAGGCCGCCTGCGACCTGCTGCTGCGGGCCGACACCCTCCCGGCCAGCGGCGGGACGCCCGCGACGGTCCTCGTCACCCTGACCGAGGAGCAGCTGCGCACCCGCACGGGGGTGGCCCGGGTGGCCGACGGCAGCACCCTGCCGGTCCGCGACCTCGACGGCCTCGCCGGCGGAGCGGAGGTGTGGGGCGTCGTGGTGGGGGACGACGGGGTGCCGCTCCGGCTCGGGCGCACCCGCCGGATCGCCTCCCCCGGTCAGACCGTGGCCCTGATCGCCCGCGACGGCGGCTGCTCCTTCCCGGGCTGCGAGGTCGCGCCCGAGTGGTGCGAGCGTCACCACATCCAGGAGTGGTCGCGGGACGGCCGCACCGACCTGGACAACCTCGTCCTGCTCTGCCGCTACCACCACCGACACCACCTGGCCCGCGGGTGGGCGGTCCGGGTCAACGCCGCCGGGGTGCCGGAGTGGCGCCCACCGTCCTGGATCGACCCGCAGCGTCGGGCGAGGGTGAACCACCGCATCCTCGCTCGGCTCTTCTCCGGAGAGCAGGGCACGCTCAGCGACGACCCGAGCTCATGGGACGAGCCAGACCCACCCGGTCCACCGATCGAACCCGCTGGACGTGAGGGGGCGCGTGCGCCTGACCGGTGGGATGAGCCCGACGCATGGGACGGGGCGGCCTACTGGGACGACGCCGAGGCGGACCCGGACCAGCTGCTCGAGGAGCCGTCGGACTGGGCGGGGTGGACGACGGCCGACACCGAGGCCCTGCACCAGGTGTGGCTCGCGTGGGACGCGGAGCAGGCCGGTGCAGGGAGTCGATGAGGTCGAGCGTCTCGGGAGCTGGGGAGGAGCGGCCCCGCGGTGGGGCTACTGCAGGGCCTCGATGCCCTTCGGGAGCCGGTCGGGGTCCCAGTCGAGCATCCGGATCGCGGTGTCGAAGGCGTAGCGGTCCGTCATCCCCCCGACCCAGGTGACGGCGGCCCGCACCGCCTCGGGGCTGCCGGGCGCCAGCCCCTCCACCTCGGGCAGCAGCGTGGGACGGTCCAGCAGGTGCTCGACCAGGGCCTTGAGGACGTCCACCACGGCCGAGGCCTGGGCCACGGACTCGGGTCGGGTGTAGATCCGCTCGTAGTTGAAGGCCCGCAGGGTGGCCAGGGCGTGCGCGGTCACCGGGTCCATCCCGACCCGGCCGTGCTCGACCACGGTGGCGATCACCGAGCGCACCAGGACGCCCAGCTGCTCGCGCTGGGTCCGGCCGCAGACCTCCACGACCTCGGCGGGGGTGTCCTCGCGACGCAGGATGCCGGCGTGGATCGCGTCCTCCAGGTCGTGGGCGCAGTAGGCGATCCGGTCGGCCCAGGAGACGATCTCGCCCTCCACGGTGCCCGGTGCGGGCCGCGACCAGGAGTGGTTGCGGACCCCGTCCAGGGTCTCCGCACACAGGTTGAGACCGGTGAGGACCACGTCGGCGCCCCACGGCCCGTGGTCGTAGCCCTCGGCCAGGAACAGGTCGAAGGCGTCCTCGCTGGCGTGCCCGCCGGGGCCGTGGCCGCAGTCGTGGCCGAGCGCGATGGCCTCGGTCAGGGCGATGTTGGCCCCGACCCCGCGGGCGATCGAGCTGGCCACCTGCATCACCTCCAGCGCGTGGGTGAGCCGGGTGCGCTGGTGGTCGCTGGGCCACACCACCACCTGGGTCTTGCCGGCCAGCCGGCGGAAGGCGGTGGAGTGCAGGATCCGGTCGCGGTCGCGCTCGAAGCAGGTGCGCTCGGGATCCGGCTCCTCCGGGCGGGCCCGGTTCCCCGCCCCGGAGGACCGCGTGGCCCCCGGCGTCAGGGTGAGGGCCTCGAGCTCCTCGCGTGCCCGCCGGTCCCGGACGGCCGGCGGCTGCAGCGCGGCGGCGGAGTCGCGGTGGGCGCTGACCACGGTGTCGCCGGCGTGACCGGCCATCGTCTGGGCCCACGCCACCGCACGGGGCATCAGACCAGGGGGTGGGGTGGGTCGGTCGAGATCGTCAGCGCACATCGTCGGCCAGCGTAGTCGGGACGGGCGTCCGGCTCAGCCCCCGGAGACGTCGTCCTCGGCGTCGGCCAGGTCCAGGTCGGTGCCGCAGGTGTCGTCCAGCCAGCCCTGGGGCACGACCACCTTGCTGCGCGGGTTGCCCCGCCGCCCGCGCGGCGCCCCGAGCTCGCTGACCGGGAACGGTGCGGTCGGGTCGAGCTGATCCAGCTGGGCGTCCAGGTCGGCGAGTGAGGAGACGGTGGCCAGGCCGCGACGGACCTCGCCACCGACGGGGAAGCCCTTGAAGTACCAGGCCATGTGCTTGCGCAGGTCCCGCAGCCCGCGCTCCTCCCCCATCATCTCGGCCAGCAGCTCGGCGTGCCGGCGGACCGTGGCCGCCACCTCGCCGAGGGTGGGCAGCGCGGTGGAGGGCTCCCCGAGGAAGGCCCGGGTGAGGTCGCTGAACAGCCAGGGGCGTCCGAGGCAGCCGCGTCCCACCACCACGCCGGCGGCCCCGGTCTGCTCGACCATGCGCAGGGCGTCGGCGGCCTCCCAGATGTCGCCGTTGCCGAGCACCGGGATGTCGACGGCCTCGACCAGCCGCGCGATGGCGTCCCACCGGGCGGTGCCGGAGTAGGACTGGGCCACGGTCCGCCCGTGCAGGGCGATCGCGGACACGCCGCTCTCCTGGGCGATCCGGCCGGCGTCGAGGTAGGTCAGGTGGTCCTCGTCGATGCCCATCCGGGTCTTGCAGGTGACCGGGACCCCGTGCCGGCCGGCCGCCTTCACCGTGGCGGTGAGGATGGCCCGCAGCAGGTCCCGCTTCCAGGGCAGCACCCCACCGCCGCCCTTGCGGGTGACCTTGGGCACCGGGCAGCCGAAGTTGAGGTCGACGTGGGTGACCCCGAACTCCCCGCACAGGATGTTGGCGGCCTGCCCCATGTAGTGCGGGTCGACCCCGTACAGCTGGACCGAGCGCACCTTCTCCCCCGGGTCGAAGCCGAGCATCGACAGCGTCTTGGGGTCGCGCTCGACCAGCCCGCGGCTGGTGATCATCTCGCAGACGAAGAGCCCGGCGGGGCGCAGGTCACCGGCCCCGCGCTCGGCCTGCTCACGGCAGAGCCGGCGGTAGGCGACGTTGGTGATCCCGGCCATCGGGGCGAGCACCACCGGCACCGGGACCTCGGTGGGACCGAGGTGCAGCGGGCGGGCGGGGGTCGTCAGCGTCTGGCTCATGGCCCGCACATCCTAGTCGCGTGGCTCCTGCGCGACGTCGTCGTGACGACCCCCGCCCTCGTGCTCAGCAGCCGACCAGCCGGGTGGCCAGGTAGCCCTCGACCTGGGACAGCGCGACCCGCTCCTGGGTCATCGCGTCCCGCTCGCGGACGGTCACCGCGTCGTCCTCGAGGGTGTCGAAGTCGACCGTCAGGCAGAACGGGGTGCCGATCTCGTCCTGGCGGCGGTACCGGCGGCCGATGGCCTGGGAGTCGTCGAAGTCGACGTTCCAGTGCTTGCGCAGCTGGGCGGCCAGGTCGCGGGCCTTCGGCGAGAGGGCCTCGTTGCGCGACAGCGGCAGCACCGCGGCCTTGACCGGGGCCAGCCGCGGGTCGAGCTTCAGCACCGTCCGCTTGTCGACGCCGCCCTTGGTGTTGGGGGCCTCGTCCTCGGTGTAGGCGTCGACCAGGAAGGTCATCAGCGAGCGGGACAGACCGGCCGCGGGCTCGATCACGTAGGGCGTCCACCGCTCGCCGCTGGCCTGGTCGAAGTACTCCAGCTTCTGGCCCGAGTGCTCCGAGTGCGTCTTCAGGTCGAAGTCGGTGCGGTTGGCGATGCCCTCCAGCTCACCCCACTCGCTGCCGGCGAACTCGAAGCGGTACTCGATGTCCACGGTCCGCTTGGAGTAGTGGGAGAGCTTCTCGGCCGGGTGCTCGTAGACCCGCAGGTTGGCGGCGTCGATGCCCAGGTCGGTGTACCAGCGCATCCGCTCGGCGATCCAGTACTCGTGCCACGTCTCGTCCTCGCCGGGGGCGACGAAGAACTCCATCTCCATCTGCTCGAACTCGCGGGTCCGGAAGATGAAGTTGCCCGGGGTGATCTCGTTGCGGAAGCTCTTCCCGGTCTGGGCGATGCCGAACGGCGGCTTCTTGCGCGAGGTGTTCAGCACGTTCACGAAGTTGATGAAGATGCCCTGGGCGGTCTCGGGGCGCAGGTAGTGCAGCCCGGACTCGTCCTCGATCACGCCGAGGTGGGTCTTGAGCATCATGTTGAACTCGCGCGGCTCGGTCCACTGGCCGCGGGTGCCGCAGTGGGGGCAGGCGATCTCGCTCAGCGCGATGGTGTCGGGGTCCTCGATGCCCTTCTTGGCCGCGAGCGCCTCCTGCATGTGGTCCACCCGGAACCGCTTGTGGCAGCTGGTGCACTCGGTCAGCGGGTCGGTGAACTCCCCCACGTGGCCCGAGGCCACCCACACCTGGCGGGGCAGGATCACCGAGGAGTCCAGGCCCACCACGTCCTCGCGGCTGGTGACCATCGACTTCCACCACTGCCGCTTGATGTTCTCCTTGAGCTCCACACCCAGGGGTCCGTAGTCCCAGGCGGAGCGGGTCCCGCCGTAGATCTCACCGCAGGGGAAGACGAAGCCACGACGCTTCGCGAGGGAGATGACGTTCTCGACACGGCTCGGGGCCACGAGCTGCTCCTCTACTCGGTGCACGCGATGTACGTGCTCGGGCGTCCGGCTGACGTCCGGTCCAGCCGGACAGACTAGTACGCGCGAGGACCGCCCACCTCCAGGTTGTGGACGGTCCTCGCGGGCGTGGCCGGTGTGTCGGGTTCAGCGGCGCCGAGCGGGCTCGGTCTCGGCGTGGCGGGCGTCGACCTCGTCGCTGCCTGCGGCCTCGCCGCCGGCCAGCGCGTGCTCCGCGGCGGCCGGCACGGACTCCGTCTCCGGCGCCACGGCCGGGGCCAGGGTGTCGCGCAGCGGAACGTGCTTGATGAACAGCGTGGCCACGACGGCCAGCCCGGCCAGCGGCAGCGCGGCCAGGAAGACCACGTGCATGGCGTCGGCCAGACCCATCCGGATCGCCTCGGCGACCGGCGCGGGCAGCCCGGCCAGGACGGTCGGGTCCAGCACCGAGCCGGCGTCGACCCCGCTGGCCGCGTCGCCCGCACCGGGGGGCAGGTGACGACCGATGGCCGGGCCCAGCTGGGAGGTCATCACGGTGCCCAGCACCGCGACCCCGACGGTGGCGCCGGCGTTGCGGAAGAACTGGGTGGCCGCGGTGGCCACCCCCATGTCGCGGGCCTCGACCGCGTTCTGCACGACCAGCGTGTAGGTCTGCAGGCAGGCGCCCAGACCCAGTCCGATGACCACCATGGTGAGGCTGAGCTCGAGGTTGGACGAGCCGTAGTGGACCCGCGTCAGCAGCGCGTAGCCGCCCAGCAGGACCAGCGTCCCGGCCACCATGAAGCCCTTGTAGCGGCCGGTGCGGGTGATCAGCACGCCGACCAGCATCGAGGTGCCGATCATGGCCACGCTCATCGGCATCACGATCAGCCCGGAGTTGGTGGCGTCCACCCCGAGCACGCCCTGGGCGTAGACCGGGATGTAGAAGATGGCGCCGAACATCACCATGGCGATGAACAGCGAGGCGATCGCGGAGAAGGTGAAGACGCTCTGGCGGAACATCCGCAGCGGCAGGATCGGCTCGGGGTGACGCAGCTCCAGCGGGATCAGCACCGCGAGGGCGACGGCGCCGACGACGTAGAGCCCGACCACCTGGACCGAGGCCCACGGGTAGCTGGTTCCGCCCCAGGAGGTGGCCAGCAGGATCGAGACGAGCGCGACCGACAGGGTGACCGCACCCGCGACGTCCACACGGGCGTCACGGCGCTGGTGGTCCAGGTGCAGGAACTTCACGATGAAGACCAGCGCGGCCAGGCCGAGCGGGATGGTGACGAAGAACAGCCAGCGCCAGCCGAGGTTGTCGGTGATGGCGCCACCGGCCAGCGGTCCGGCGACGGAGGAGAAGCCGAAGACCGCACCCATCAGGCCCTGGTACTTGCCACGCTGCCGCGGCGGGATGATGTCGCCGATGATCGTCTGCGACAGCGGCATCAGGATGCCCATGCCGGCACCCTGGACGGCGCGGGCGCCCACCAGCCACCAGAAGTCCTGGGCCAGGCCCGAGAGCACCGAGCCGGCCATGAAGACGACCAGCCCGGCGATGTAGAAGCCGCGGCGCCCGTAGAGGTCGGAGAGCTTGCCGACGATGGGCGTGACCACCGCGGCGACCAGCATGGCGGCGGTGGCCAGCCAGCTGTAGTGGGCCATCCCGCCCAGCTCGGCGACGATGATCGGCATCGCCGGGGAGACGATGGTCTGGCTGATCGAGGCGACCAGCATGCCGAGCATCAGCCCGGCGAAGATGGTGCGGACGCGCGGGTCCAGCCCGGGAGCGGGCGCCTCGTCGGTCCCGGGTGCGGTGTCGGTGGTCGCCGCGCTCATGCGGGCTCCTTCTCTGGTTCGGTCAGCAGGGTGGCGAGCTCGGCGTTGAGCTGGGTCAGCAGGGAGGTCAGCCGGCGACGGTCGTCGGCGGGCCAGCGCGACAGCGCGCGACGGACCAGCTCGCGCCGGGCCTCGCGGTCGCGGGACCAGGCGGCCGAGCCGTCGGCGGTGAGGATGACGCGACGGGCACGGCGGTCGTCGGGGTCGGGGACGCGGGTCAGCAGGCCGCAGCGCTCCAGGGCGGTGACGTGGCGGCTCACGGTGGAGGCGTCCAGCCCGAGGTCGGCGGCCAGGTCCTGCAGCCGCGACGGGCCCCGGTCGTGGACCGTGGAGAGCACCCCGAAGGTGTGCTCGTCCAGCTCGAGCCCGACCCGGTCCGCACCGCGCTGCCACTGGCGCAGCCGGCGGAAGAAGGAGCGCAGCTCGCGCTCCAGCACCGGCACGTCCTCCTGCCCGGGGACGACGACGTCCTCCGGCCCCGGCACGTGCACGGGGCGGGAGGACGTCAGTTGCATGCTGCACACACTAACCACAAAGTGCAGTCACTGCAAAAATATTCCGGCAGATCGCCGTAGCGGGTCAGACCGCGAGGAGCTCCGCCGCGGGGACGCCGGAGTGGCGCAGCAGGTCGGCCAGCTGCTCCGGCGTGCGGGCCGAGGCGATGGGGGCACCGACCACCTCGCGGGCCCGCAGCCAGTCCAGCGCCACGGTGGCCACCGGGACGTCGCGCGCCTCGGCCAGACCGCGCAGCCGCTCCAGCACGGCCACCTTCGCCGGGTCCTGCAGCATCCGCTCACCGGACCGCGCGCGGACCGAGTCCACGCTCGCCCCGGGGCGGTACTTGCCGCTGAGGAAGCCACTGGCCAGCGCCGAGTAGGGCAGCTCGACGACGCCGAGCTCGCCCAGGGCGGGCACCAGCTCACCCTCGATCCGTCGGTCGACGGCGTTCCAGGGGTCCTGGGAGTAGGTGAAGGGGGTCCAGCCGTGGCGGGCGGCGAGCTCGTTGGCCGACCGCAGCCGTGCGGGGGTGAAGTTCGACGCCCCCAGCGCGCGGACCCGTCCGGACTCCACCAGGGCGTGGAAGGCCTCCAGGTACTCCTCCTGGGGGACGTCCTCGTCGTCCTGGTGGGCGTAGTAGAGGTCGATGGGGTCGCTCTGCAGCCGCTCCAGCGACTCCTCCGCCGCCCGGGCCACGTTGGCCGCCGACAGCCCGGGGCGGCCGCTGTACTTGGCCACCTTGGTGGCCACCAGGACGTCGTCGCGGCGCCCGCGCCGGGCCAGCCACTCCCCGACGATGCGCTCGGACTCCCCGCCGGAGTTGCCGTCCACCCACTCGGAGTAGACGTCGGCGGTGTCGACCATCCGCCCGCCGGCCGCGGCGAAGGCGTCCAGCACCTCGCGGCTCTGCCCGGCGTCGGCGGACCAGCCGAAGACGTTGCCGCCGAGGACCAGCGGCCCGAGGTCGCCCAGCGGTGCGCCGTCGCCCGTGGCGGAGGTGGTCGTGGTGGGTGCGTCAGTGCTCATGTCCTGCCCAACCGCGTGCGGGGCGGGGCTTGTTCCCGGCCGGACCCCTATGCTCGGGCCCATGGCCGAGGCGAACCCCCGCGGCGTGCGCGACGAGAAGAAGCGCGCGACCCGGCACAACCTGCGGCTGGCCGCCCTCCGGCTGGTCGACGAACGCGGCCTGGACGGCACCACCACCGACGACATCGCCGCAGCCGCCGGGGTCTCCCCGCGCACCTTCTTCAACTACTTCCCCACCAAGGAGTCCGCCCTGGTCGGGGTGGACTCCGAGCTGGCCGAGGCGATCCTGAGCGCCATCCGGGAGCGCCCGGCCGAGGAGCCCCCGCTGACCGTGATGCGCGAGGTCTTCCTGTCCTTCGCCGAGGTGGCCGCCGCCGACCGGGACCTCTGGGCGCTGCGGATCACGGTGGCCCGCGCCAACCCCCCGCTGATGTCGCACGTGTTCGGCAACTCCACCAAGTGGGACCGCCAGGTCGCCGAGGCCATCGCGGAGCGGACCGGCCGGGACCACCACACCGACCCCTACCCCGCCCTGGTCGCCTCGGTGGCCAACGCCGCCCGCCGCTCCGCGGTGCACCGCTGGGCCATCTCCGACTCCGAGGCCCCGCTGCAGGAGGCCATCGCGGCCGCCTTCGACCTGCTGGCCGCGGGTCTGCCCGAACCGGACCGCGCCGGCGGCTGATCGCGACGACGTCCCCCGTGGCAGGGTGAGGTCGTGACCACCGACCCCGCCCCCCGCGTCCTCCCTGCCGGCACCTGGCCCTCCCCGGTCAGCGCCGAGGTCCTCTCCCGCTCGGTCTCCTTCGCCGACCTGGTCAGCGCCGGGGACCACCTGCTGTGGACCCGCACCGACCCCACCAGCGGCGCGATGCGGCTGCACCGCTGGGACCCCTCCGACGGGGTGCGCGCCCTCGGCGACCTGGACGTCCGCAGCCGGGTGCACGAGTACGGCGGCGGAGCGGTGGTCACCGGCCCCTCCCCCGACGGCTCGGCCCTGGTGGTCGACACCGCGGCCCAGCGGCTGCACCGGGTCGGACCCGACGGCAGCAGCGAGCCGGTGACCCCGGAGACCGGGGCCACGGTCCGCTGGGCCGTAGGGCACCGCCTCGACGGGTCCCGGCTGGTGGTGGTCCGCGAGACCCACGACGGCGGCAGCGCGCTGGAGGTCCGCAACGAGCTGGTGCTGCTGGACGCCGCCGACGGCACCCAGCACGTGCTGGTCGGTGACCGGGACTTCGTGGCCGCACCCCGGGTCGGACCCGACGGCTGGCTGGCCTGGCTCGCGTGGGACCACCCCGACATGCCCTGGGACGGCGCCGCGCTGTGGGCCGGGCGGCTCGAGGGCACCGCTCTGGTCGACGTCCGGCGGGTGGCCGGCGGCGACGGCTCGGCGGTCAGCGAGGCGGCCTGGTGGGGCGCTGACCTGCTGCTGACCGAGGACTCGTCGGGCTTCTGGGAGCTGCAGCACCACGACCTGACCACCGGCCGCACCACCGCCCTGACCGACGGGGGCGCCGACCTCGGCCACCCGCGCTGGGTGCTCGGCGGGGACGCCCTCGCCGTGCTGGGCGACACCGTGGTCGCCGTCCGCACCCGGGAGGCCAGCAGCGACCTGGTACGGATCGACCTGCACCGCGGCGGGGACGGGGTGGCCGTCGAGGTCCACGACTGGCCGACCGCCACCGGCCAGGTCTGGGAGCTGGTGGTGCACGAGGGCGCCGTGGTCACCCGCGAGGTGGACCCCGACGGCCGCCAGGCCCTGCGCCGGCGCGGGCTGGACGGCTCGCTCACCCCCCTGGACGAGCTGGAGCCGGTGACCTCCCGGCCCGGCGACCTGGGCGAGGTCGTCCCGGTCGCGGTCGGCGAGGGCGGGGAGCGCACCCACGCCTTCCTGCACCTGCCGGCCAACGCCGACGCCACCACCCCCGAGGGCACCGCTCCCCCGCTGGTGGTGTTCCTGCACGGCGGCCCCACCAGCCACACGCTGCCGGTGCGCTCCTCGGCCATCGCCTTCTGGACCACCCGCGGCTTCGCCGTCGCCGACGTCAACTACCGCGGCTCCACCGGGTTCGGGCGCGACTACCGCAACGCCATGCGCGGCCGCTGGGGCGAGATCGAGGTGGCGGACGTGATCGCGGTGGCCACCGAGCTGGGCCGCCGTGGCCTGGTGGACGCCGACCGGATGGCCGTCCGCGGCGGCAGCGCCGGCGGGTTCACCGTGCTGGCGGTGCTGACCAGCGAGCAGCACCCCTTCGCCTGCGGCACGTCCTTCTTCGGGGTGGCCGACCTCGCGGCGCTGGCCGCCGACACCCACAAGTTCGAGTCCCGCTACCTGGACCGGATGGTCGGCCCGCTGCCCGAGGCGGCCGAGCTGTACCGGGAGCGCTCCCCGCTGACCCACGTGGACCGGCTGTCGGTGCCGCTGCTGGTGCTGCAGGGCCTGGAGGACCACGTGGTGCCCCCGGAGCAGTCCGAGGTCGTCGTGGCCGCCGCCCGCGAGAAGGGGCTGCTGCACGACTACCTCACCTTCCCCGGGGAGGGTCACGGCTTCCGCAAGCCGGAGAACGTGGCGGCCTGGCACGAGGCCGAGCTGTCCTTCTACCGGCAGGTGCTGCGGCTGGACGAGGGTGCCTCCGGCTGAGCCCGGCTACGCCTCGCCGCGGGGCCGGTTGGTGCCCACCAGCTCCCAGTCGTCGTAGGCGGTCGGCTCGTCCACGGCCCGGCTGAGCAGCGGCACCACGACCATCTTGGACTCCAGCCCGTTGAGCGCCCGGCGGTAGGAGCCGACGTCGGCCCACCGGGTGGTGATGGTCCACAGCGTCGGCTCGTCGAGGTTGCGGGCCAGGTCCACCCCGAGGAACCCCGGTCGCGCCCGGAGCACGTCGACGGCCCGGTGCGCACCCTCGAGGAACTCCGGCACCTCCGGCTCCTCCACCCGGAAGCGGGTCAGCACGATCACGCGCTGACCGCCTCGACACAGGCCCGGGCGCCCTGCTCGGCCAGCCGCCGGCGGGCGTCCAGGTAGCCGTCGAGCACCTGCTCGTCCTCGGCCAGGTCGCCGAAGACCGCCCGGAGCCGCAGGAACGCACCCGGCTCGTCGGCCTCGCGGGCCACCGCGGCCCGGAGCTCCTCCAGCCGCAGGTCGGTGGGCTCGATCGAGCCCCCGGCGTCGGTGCGTCCCTCCAGGTAGCGGCTCCAGGCGGCCAGCACCAGCACCGGACGGGAGACGTCGGCCCCGGCGGCCAGCCGGTGCCGCAGCACCGGCAGCAGGAACTTGGGGATCCGGTCGGAGGAGTCGGTGGCCAGCCGGGCCAGGGTGTCCTCGACCGCCTCGTTGCCGAAGCGCTCGATCAGCTCCTCGCAGTAGCGGTCCAGGTCGACCCCGGGCACCGGCAGCAGGGTGGGGAGCGCGTCGGTGTGCATGTAGCGCAGCAGGAAGCGAGCGAACAGGGGGTCCTGCCCGACCTCGTGGACGAGGGTGGCGCCGGCCAGCACGCCCAGGTGGCTCATCGCCTGGTGCGAGGCGTTGAGCAGCCGGAGCTTCATCAGCTCGTAGGGCTCGACGTCGTCGACCAGCTGGACGCCGACCTCCTCCAGTGCCGGGCGGCCGGCGGTGAAGTGGTCCTCCAGCACCCACTGGGTGAAGGCCTCCGACTGCACCGGCCAGCCGTCCTCGATGCCGTGCTCCTCGGCCACCGAGCGGCGGACCGCGTCCGTGGTGGCCGGGGTGATCCGGTCCACCATCGAGCTGGGGAAGGCGACCTCGGACTCGATCCAGCGGGCCAGGTCGGGGTCGGAGCGCTCGGCGAAGGAGACCACCGCACGCCGGCAGACGTCCCCGTTGCCCTGGATGTTGTCGCAGGAGACGACGGTGAAGGGCACCGCGCCGGCCTCGCGCCGGGCCCGCAGCCCCGCGGTGATGAAGCCGAGCACGCTCTGCGGAGGACGTCCGGGGTCCGCGAGGTCGCCCAGGGTCCCCTCGTCGCGGGGATCGAACTCGCCGGTGTCGTCGCTGATCGAGTAGCCGCCCTCGGTGATGGTCAGCGACACGATGCGGGTGGCGGGGTCGGCCAGCCGGGCCAGCACCGCGGCGGGGTCGTCGGGGGCGTGCAGGAGGGTGACGATCGAGCCGACGACACGGGCCTCGGAGCTGCCGTCCGGCGCCCTCGTGACCAGGGTGTAGAGGTGGTCCTGGGCGGCGAGCACGTCACGCAGGGCCGCGTCACGGGGCAGCACCCCGACCCCGCAGATTCCCCAGTCGTCGGCACCCCCGGCGGACAGCAGCCGGTCCAGGTACATGGCCTGGTGGGCGCGGTGGAAGGCGCCCACGCCGAAGTGCACGACGCCGGCAGTGATCGGGCGCTCCCGGTAGGTCGGGACCACCACCCCGCTCAGCGAGCCCAACGCGTGCTGGTCCAGATGGGTCATGGTCGCTCCTCGGCGTCGTCGGCAGGCCGCGCCCACCCTACGACCCCGGCGGCACCGTGGTCCCGCGCGGATTTGACCCGCTTGCCCGCGTGATCAAGAATGATTCTCATGTCGAAGCCCCTGCGCGCACTCGGTGCCGCACTCTCCGTGCCAGTCCTCCTTCTGGCCACCGCGTGCGGGACCGGAGCGCAGCCGTCCGGCGACGAGCCTGGTCAGCTCACCATCGTCACGGCGTTCTACCCGTTCCAGTTCGTGTCCGAGCGCGTCGCAGGGGCCTCGGCGGAGGTCGTCAGCCTCACCACCCCCGGGGCCGACCCGCACGACCTGGAGCTCAGCCCCGGTCAGCTGATCGACATCTCCGAGGCCGACCTGGTGGTCTACCAGTCCGGTTTCCAGCCCGCGGTGGACGAGGCCGTCGCCCAGCAGGGCCCCGAGCACGTGATCGACGTCGCCCAGGTGGTGCGCCTGCAGCCCGTCCCCGAGCACGAGCACGGCGAGGAGGGGCACGAGGAGCACGAGGAGGAGGCGGGCGAGGAGGGGCACGACCACGGCGACACCGACCCGCACGCCTGGCTCGACCCCGAGAACATGCAGATGATCACCGAGGCCGTGGCCACCGAGCTGGCCGCCGTCTCCCCCGACGACGCCGCGGCGTTCCAGACCGAGGCCGACGAGCTGGTCGCTGACCTGGAGCAGCTGGACAGCGACTTCAGCGAGGGTCTGCAGACCTGCGAGCGGCGCGAGTTCATCACCTCCCACGCGGCCTTCGGCTACCTGGCCACCCGCTACGACCTGACCCAGATCGGCATCAGCGGGATCAGCCCGGACGCCGAGCCCTCGCCGGCCCGGCTGGCCGAGATCCACACCGAGGCCGAGGAGCACGGGGTCACCACGATCTTCACCGAGACCCTGGCCTCCCCCGCCCTGGCCGAGGCCGTGGCCGGGGACCTCGGGCTCAGGACCGACGTGCTGGACCCCCTCGAGGGTCTGAACGGCCAGTCGCGCGGCAGCGACTACATTGCCGTCCAGCAGGCCAACCTCGAGGCACTGCGCACCGCCGGCGGCTGCAGCTGAGGAAGGAGGGGCCTGTGCTGACGCACCCCGCGCCCCGTCCCCAGCCCACCGAGACCACCAGCGTGGTCGAGGTCGCCGGTGTGACCGTCCGCCTGGGCGGCCAGCCGGTGCTGCACGACGTCTCGCTGCGCCAGCCCACCGGGAGCCTGCTGGCTCTGATGGGGGCCAACGGGTCGGGCAAGACGACGCTGGTCCGGGCGCTGCTCGGGCTGGTGCCGGTGGAGCACGGCTCGGTCTCGCTCTTCGGCACCCCGCTGCGACGCTTCCGCAGCTGGTCCTGGATCGGCTACGTGCCCCAGCGCTCCTCCCTCACCCTGCGCAACGCCACGGTGGGTGAGGTGGTGATGTCGGGGCGGCTCGGTCACCGTCGTCCCTTCAGCCTGCGCAGCCGCCGCGACCGCGAGCAGGTCGGCGCGGCGCTGGAGCGCGTCGGTCTGGCCGGCCGGGAGCGCGACGAGATGACGCACCTCTCCGGTGGGCAGCAGCAGCGTGCCCTGATCGCCCGCGCGCTGGCCGCCGAGCCGCGGCTGCTGGTGATGGACGAGCCGCTGGCCGGGGTCGACGCCGCCAGCCAGCACGCCGTCGCGGACGTGCTGAGGGACCTGGTCGCCGAAGGCCTGAGCGCCATGGTCGTGCTGCACGAGCTGGGCCCGCTGGCCCCGCTGCTCGACCGCGCGGTCGTCCTCACCGAGGGCCGGGTCAGCCACGACGGCGCCGTCTCCGCGGTCGACTGCACTCCCGAGCACGAGATCCACGAGACCTCGCCGCTGCGCGGGCTGACCTTCCTCGAGCACCCGGTCGACCCCGACCACCACCACGACGACCGCGTCCCGCGGGGAGGAGCGTCGTGATCGAGCTGCTGTCCTACGACTTCATGCGGCGCGCCCTGGTGGTGGCCCTGCTCACCGGGCTGATGGCGCCCTCGATCGGCACCTACGTGGTGCAGCGGCGGCTCAGCCTGCTGGGCGACGGTCTGGGACACATCGCGATCGCCGGTGTCGGGCTGGCCCTGCTCACCCAGACCTCGCCGCTGCCCGTGGCGATCGTGGTGGCCGTGCTGGGGGCGGTGCTGGTCGAGCTGCTGCGTCAGCGAGGTCGGGCCTCCGGGGACGTCGGGCTGGCCATCCTGTTCTACGGCGGGCTGGCCGCGGGGGTGCTGATGGCCGGCATCACCGGCGCCGGAGCAGGAGCCCTCTCCCAGTACCTGTTCGGCTCCCTGACCTCCCTCACCGACGGCGACGTCGTGGTGGTGGCGGTGCTGACCGCGGTGGTGCTGGTGCCGGCGGTCGGGCTCAGCCCCCAGCTCTTCGCCGTCTGCGCCGACGAGGACCACGCCCGGGTGCTGGGGCTGCCGGTCCGGACCCTGAACTTCCTGGTGGTGGTGCTCGCCGCGCTCGCGGTGACGGTCTCCATGCGCACCGTCGGGCTGCTGCTGGTGAGCGCCCTGATGGTCGTCCCGGTGGCCGCCTCCCAGGGCATCGTGCGCGGCTTCCGGGCCGGTCTCCTCGCCGCCATGGGCATCGGTGCGCTGGTCGCGGTCTCCGGCGCGGTGGGCAGCTTCTACGCCGACGTCGCCCCGGGCTCGCTGATCGTGCTGGTGGCCATCGCCGTCTTCATCGCCGTCTGGCCGCTGGCCTCGGTGCTGGAGCGACGACGCCGCAGGGTCGTGGACGTAGGATCGGCGTGATGACCAGCACCACGCCCCAGCGACGCACCCGGCAGCAGGCGGCCGTCGCCGACGCCCTCTCGCGCCTGGACGACTTCCGCAGCGCCCAGCAGATCCACTCGATGCTGCGTGACGGGGAGTCCCCCGTCGGCCTGGCCACCGTCTACCGCACCCTGCAGTCGATGGCCGACGCCGGCGCGGTGGACACCCTGCGCACCGACGACGGCGAGCTGCGCTACCGCCAGTGCTCCACCGGTCACCACCACCACCTGGTCTGCCGCAGCTGCGGTCGCACCGTCGAGGTGTCGGCGCCGGAGGTGGAGCGGTGGGCCGCCCGGGCCGCGGAGTCGAACGGGTTCCGGGACCTGCGCCACGACCTCGAGGTCTACGGCACCTGCTCCGACTGCTGAGGCACGGGTCCCCCTGACCGAGGGGCCCGGCTCAGCCCAGCGGCCAGGTCGCCCCGGTCAGCCGCTCGGACTCCTGCCACAGCGCCGCCGCCAGCGCGGGGTCGCTGGCCAGGGCCGTCCGCCCGACCAGCGTCGGGTGCCCGCGGGACTCGAACATCCCGTCCGGTCCGACGTAGCTGCCTCCGGGCAGGTCCTGGGTGGCGGCGTAGAGCTGCGGCAGCGCGCCCTGCTCCTCGCTCTGGGCCACCACCCGCCGGACCAGCGCGCCCACCGCGGACACCACCGGGTTGGCGAACCCGCGCTGCAGGTTCGTGGCGGAGTACCCGGGGTGCGCGGCCAGTGCCCGCACCGGTGAGCCGGCGGCCTGCAGCCGGCGCTGCAGCTCCAGGGTGAACAGCAGGTTGGCCAGCTTGGACTGCCCGTAGGCGCCCCAGGGCGAGTAGCGGCGTCGGGTCCAGCCGAGGTCGGTGAGGTCGACCGAGCCGGTCCGGTGGGCCACCGAGGAGAGGGTCACGACGCGGTCGGTGACCTGGGGCAGCAGCCCGAGGGTGAGGGCGAAGTGACCCAGGTGGTTGGTGCCCAGCTGGGTCTCGAAGCCGTCGGCGGTGCGCCCCAGCGGGACCGCCATCACGCCGGCGTTGTTGACCAGCACGTCCACCGGACCGGGCAGGCCGGCGACGAAGGCGCGGACCGAGGCCAGGTCGGCCAGGTCGAGCGCACGGACCTCCAGGCTGCCCCGCAGCCCCGGCTCGGCCGTCAGCTCGGCCAGCGTGCGCTCGCCCCTCGTCCCGTCCCGCGCGGTCAGCACGACGTGGGCCCCCGCCCGGGCCAGCTCGCGCGCGGTCACCCGACCCAGGCCGCTGGTGGCTCCGGTGACGACGACGGTGCGCCCGGTCTGGTCGGGCAGGTCGGCTGCGGTCCACGGCATGGCCCCAGCGTAGGTGGCACCCGCCAGCCGGCCCGGCTCAGGCGCCGAAGCCGTGCTCCGGGATCCTGGCGGGGGCGGTGGTGCCGCGGAACCAGGCCTCGTACCAGGGGTCCAGGTCGACGTCGGTGACCTCGTCGGTCCGGGCGCGGAAGTCCTCGACGCTGCGTGCCCCCGGCGTCTGCGCCCAGTCGCGCATCAGCCGGGTGAACGCGGGGTCGCCGATCAGGTTCCGCAGGGCCTGCAACGCCATCGGGCCGCGGTCGTAGACGGTGGCGAAGACCCGCTCGGCGCCGGGGTCGTCCATCGGGACCGCCCAGAAGCGGTCCTCGTCCACCAGCTGGTCGTAGCTGCGGAGCATCCGCTCGTTCGGCGTCGGGCCGCCCCGCCGCTCCTCGACCACCCACTCCATGTAGGAGGCCCAGCCCTCGTTGTTGAAGATGTCGTCCCAGCGGCTGAGGGTCACGTTGTCGCCGAACCACATGTGGGCCAGCTCGTGCACCAGCAGCGTGTCGGCGTAGTCGTCGTCCAGCAGCGACCGCCCGTCGTAGACCGGGCGGGTCTGGGTCTCCAGACCGGCGAACCAGAACCGGAACGGCGGCACCACCCCGCCCAGCTCGCTGAAGGGGTAGGGCCCCAGGTCGCGCTCGAGCTCGGCGACCCACTCCGGCGTCTCGGCCAGCTCGGCCAGCAGGTCGTCCTGCTGGACGGGGGTGAACCGCTCGCTGACGGCGTAGACGTAGGGCCGGCCGGAGACCCGCCCCTCGTCGATGCGGTACCGCCCCACCATCAGGAAGGTGAGGTAGGTGGCCATCGGCTGGTTCGCCCGCCAGTGCCAGGTGTCCCAGCCGTCCTCCTGGGCGACGTCGCGGCTGACCAGCTCCCCGACGCTGATCGCCTGCAGACCGTCGCGGACCCGGGCCCGGACCTCGAACAGCGCGGGGTCCTCGGGGTGGTCGTCGGCGGGGAACCACCAGGCCGAGCTCTCCGGCTCCCCGGCCACCCCCTGCTCCTCGCCGTCGCGGTACCAGGGGCTGGTGCCCTCGCGCTGGCCCTCCGCGCGCACCTCGGTCGGGTCGCCGGCGTAGTCGACGCGGACCACGAACTCCTGCCCCCGGTCCAGCCGCCGTGGCGCCTCCACCCGCAGGTCGTTGCCGTCCCCGGTCTCGAACTCGGCCTCCTCGCCGTCCACGGTGACCCGGGTGACCGGGAGGCCGAGGTCGAGGTGGACGTCGTCGAGGTCCTGGGTGGCCCGGGCGGTGACCGTGGTGGTCCCGCCGAGCACGGTGTCGTCGACGGTGACGTCGACCAGGTAGGACAGCGCGTCGTAGCCGCCGGCACCGTAGTCGGGGAAGTAGGGGTCGCCGGCCCCGGCCAGCGGGCTCACCGGGCGCGGGCTGAGGCCCACCACCGCCACCAGCACGACCACCACCAGCAGCGGCAGCGCCCCGGCCGGCAGCAGCCACCAGAACCCGTCGCGTCCCCGGCCGGCCGGGGGTCGGACGTGCTGCGCGGGAGGGCGGGTGAGCAGGGGCGGACCGCTCACGCGCGTTCCAGGTGGGCCAGCGAGCGCAGTCCCCGCTCCAGGTGCCAGGCCACGAAGGCGGCGGTCAGCCCGCTGGCCTCGCGCTGGCGGGCCGGCTCGACGTCGCGGGTGCCCTCCCAGTCCCCGGCCAGCAGGGCCGCCATCAGGGCCAGCGTCTGCGGCGGCGGCACGGCCGTCCCGGGTGGACGGCAGCGGATGCACACCACACCGCCGGCGGACGGGGAGAACGACTGGTGCGGGCCGGCGGTGCCGCAGCGGGCGCAGTCGGTGAAGGTGGGTGCGTACCCGGCCACGGCCAGGGCCCGGAGCAGATAGGCGTCCAGCACCATGGTCGCCGGCCGGGCGCCGTCGGAGGTGCCCAGGCTCAGCACCCGCAGCGCCCCGGCCAGCAGCAGGAACTGCTGGCGGGCGGGCTCGCGCTCCTCGGTGACCAGCCGGTCGGCCGTCTCCAGCATCACCTGCCCGGCGGTCCAGCGGGCGTAGTCGCGGGAGAGCGGGTCGCCCCAGGCGTGACGCATCTCCACCTGGGTGACCACGTCCAGGCTGCGGCCCTGGGCCAGCTGCAGGTCGATGTGGCCGAACGGCTCGAGCCTCGCCCCGAACTTGGAGGTGGTCCGACGCACCTGCCGGGCCACGGCCCGGATCTTGCCGCGCTCGCGGGACAGCATCGTGATGATGCGATCGGCTTCACCCAGCTTGTGGGTGCGCAGCACGATGGCCTCGTCACGGTAGGTCGGCACCTCCCCATCATGCCTGTGCCCCCCGCACCAGGACGCGGCGACAGGCTAGCGTCGGAGGTCCTGACGACGACAGGAGCCGCGTTGCCCACCCCTCCCCCTCCTGCGGAAGACCCGGCACCGCGGGTCGTGCCGGCCAACCGCGCGAGCGAGGACGACCTCGACCGGCTCCTCGGCAGCAGGGGCAGGGGCGCGGTGTGCCGCTGCCAGCGCTACAAGCTGCCGCCCGGGGAGTCCTTCGGCTCGGTGCCGGCGGAGGTGCGCCGGGAGCGGATGATCGAGCAGACCGCCTGCGGGCAGCCGCGGGCCCGGCGGACCAGCGGGCTGGTGGCCTACCTCGGCGAGGAGCCCGTGGGCTGGTGCGCGGTGGAGCCGCGGCCTGCCTTCGACGGGTTGCTGCGGGTCTACAAGGTCCCCTGGCAGGACCGCGAGGAGGACCGTGACGACCCGGGCGTCTGGGCGGTGACCTGCCTGTTCACCCGGGCCGGGTACCGCCGCCGGGGCATCAGCCGGGCGCTGGCGCGGGAAGCCGTCCAGCACGCCCGCCGCCGGGGTGCCACCGCCCTGGAGGCCTACCCCGCCCGGGCCGCGGGGGCGCTGGCCGAGGAGCTCCACGTCGGCACCCCCGACACCTTCCTGGACGCCGGGATGCGGCTGGTGCACTGGGTCAGCCCGCGCCGGGCCGTGGTGCGCATCGACCTCGGCGACGGGGAGGACGGGCTCAGTCGCTGACCCGCTTCTGCCAGGCGCCCTCGGTGGCCACCCGGCGGAACCCGAGGGCGACGTTGATGGCCAGCATCCACTGGTTCTCCCCCGCGTTCCAGGTGTGCACCCGCTGGGTGGACGGGCGCCGGGTCGCCATGGCCTCCAGGTTGGCCACCTTGACCAGCATGCCCAGCCGGTGGCCGCGGTGGTCCCCGTGCACCAGGGTGTCGCCCTGCCAGCCGACCGCCTCGTTCTCCCCCGGGCAGATGAGCACCGAGTAGGCCACCATCTCGCCGCTGGCCAGGTGGCGGGCGGCCGCGGTGAGCACGGTGCGCCCCATCCGCTCGGCCCGGTCGTCCCCGCGCCGCACCCGCTCGGCGTCCCAGGCCTCCTCCTCGAAGGCCAGCGCCCCCATCGGCACGTCCACGCTCATCCGCTGGCGGAGGCGGGCCATCTGCTCAAGGTGCTCCTCGGGCGTGCGGCCCACCCAGGTCAGCACCTCGTAGCCCTCGGAGGCGGCGACCGCCTGCTGCCGCAGCGGGGCCAGCACCTCCTCGGCCACCGGGACCTCGAGCTGGGAGTGCCGCTCGGTCTGCTCCAGGGCGTAGCCGCGGGAGAGCGCGAAGCGGGTCACCGGGTCGTCGCGGCGCAGCGCCCCCACCCCGGTCGGCGCGACCAGGGCCTCGTCGCTGGCGGGCTCGGCCTCGTCGCGGTGCGCGGTCCAGCTCATCAGGGTGTGACGGCCCCGCGCCCGGACCTCGTCCTCCAGCGCGGTGGCCAGCACGCCGCCGAGGCCGGCGCGGGCGGCGTCGGGGTGGACCTCGACGAAGACCTCGGCCAGGTCCAGGTTGTCCTTGGTGGGCAGCGAGGCCTCCGCGTAGCCGAGCACCCGCGCGGTGCCGATCTCGGTGACCTCGGGCAGACCGGGTCCCTGCGGGTCGGTGGTCGGGCCGTCCAGCGCCACCAGCAGCAGCTTGTCGGCGTCACCTCGGTCGAGGAAGGCGGCGCAGGTGGCTGCCGGCGCGTCGACCAGGTCGGTGTGGCCGAGCAGGGCCAGGTTGTTGGCCGCGTTGATGCGGGCGACGCCGGCGAACACGTCGTGCAGGGCGGCGGCGTCGGCGACGGGCACGGAGGCCAGCGTGACGGTGGTGGTCGACGGCGTGGTCATGGTCGCATCCTCGTCCGGGGGCCGACGCCCCGCCACTGGTTTGCGACCGCGGACCGACGGGGACGGCGTCCGCTGCTGGCTAGAGTCGCCCCGTGGCCCGACGACGCAAGCAGCCCGCCCCGCGACCGCCCCGCCGGGCCCCGGAACCGCACCCGACCGGCGTCCGGCCGCCGGCGCTCCCCGCCGACCAGCTGCCCCGGCACGTGGCCATCGTGATGGACGGCAACGGCCGTTGGGCCAAGCAGCGCGGCCTCCCCCGCACCGACGGCCACGCCCGCGGCGAGGACGCCCTGTTCGACGTCATCGCCGGGGCCATCGAGCTCGGCATCCCCTACCTGTCGGCCTACGCCTTCTCCACCGAGAACTGGCGGCGCTCACCGGAGGAGGTCCGCTGGCTGATGGGCTTCAACCGCGACGTCATCCACCGCCGCCGCGACCAGCTGGACGCGATGGGGGTCCGGATCCGCTGGGCCGGCCGTCGACCGCGGCTGTGGAAGAGCGTCATCGACGAGCTGGAGAGCGCGGAGGCCCAGAGCGAGGGCAACGACGTCCTCACCCTGCAGTTCTGCGTGAACTACGGCGGGCGGGCCGAGATCGTCGACGCCGCCCGCCGCATCGCCGAGCTCGCCCGCGACGGGCGGCTCGACCCCGCCCGGCTCACCGAGGACCGGTTCCGGCAGTTCCTCGACGAGCCGGACATCCCCGACGTCGACCTGTTCCTGCGCTCCTCCGGGGAGCAGCGCACCTCGAACTTCCTGCTGTGGCAGTCGGCCTACGCCGAGATGGTCTTCCTGGACCGGCTGTGGCCGGACTTCGACCGCCGCGACCTGTGGCGGGCGGTGGAGCTGTACGTGAACCGCGACCGGCGTTACGGCGGAGCCGTACCGAACGAGACGCGCGGCGGAGCCGTACCGAACGACACGCGTGGCGGAGCCGGACCGGGGGCAGCTGACGGATTCTGACGGTCAGTGTGCACGGGCCGGCGCGGGCGACGCGCAACCACGCGGCGCGCCCCCACCCTGGGACCCCACTGACCCGCAGAATCCGTCAGCCGCCGACGCGCGGGGCGGCTCGTAGCGATCGGTGCTGAGGCCGATCAGAGCGATGGCCGCCAGCACCAGCACGGCGACCACGCACCGCACCAGGGCGAACCAGACCGTCGGGCGTGACGCCGCCGGGTCGCGCAGGGACCTCCAGCCCGACCAGCCGAGGGCCGTCACCAGCAGCGCGACGGGCACCAGGGCGACCGAGTAGCCCAGACCCCCGGCGCGGTCGTCCATCACCACGAAGCCGGCCACCGCAGCCAGCAGGGCGAGCAGCACGGCCGCACCGGCGACGCGGGAGACGGGTCGCCGACGTCCGGCGTCCCCCACCACCCCTGCGGGCACCGCCCCGCCGTCCGCTACCCGGCCCGGTTCACCGCGGCGTTGATGGCCTTGAGCGTGGCCCGGGTGGTGTTGGCGTCGATGCCGACCCCCCAGACCACGGTCGCCTGGTCGCCCTCGCCGACCTCGCACTCCACGTAGGACGCCGCGTGGGCGTCCCCACCGGAGGCGAGGGCGTGCTCGGAGTAGTCCAGCACGCGGACGCGGTGGCCGAGGGTGCCGAGCGCGTCGACGTAGGCCGAGACCGGTCCGTTGCCCTCGCCGCTGATGCTGCGGGTGCTGTCGCCGTAGCGGACGCTGACGCTGAGCTGGTCCCCGTCCTCGCCGCCGGAGCGCGACTCGATCTCGCCGAGGGCCAGCGGGCCGGCCGGGTGCAGGTACTCGCCGTCGAAGATGCGCCACAGCGTCTCCGCCGTCATCTCCCCGCCGTCGCTGTCGCTGTGCTGCTGCACCACCCGGGAGAACTCGATCTGCAGCCGGCGCGGCAGGTCCAGGCGGTGCTCGCTCTTCATGATGTAGGCCATCCCGCCCTTGCCGGACTGGGAGTTCACCCGGATCACGGCCTCGTAGGAGCGGCCGACGTCGCGCGGGTCGATCGGCAGGTACGGCGCCTCCCAGGGCATCTCGCCCACCTCGACGCCCTGCTCGGCGGCCCGGCGCTCGAGGTCCTCCAGACCCTTCTTGATGGCGTCCTGGTGGGAGCCGGAGAAGGCGGTGTAGACCAGGTCACCGGCGTAGGGGTGGCGCGGGTGGACCGGCAGGTTGGTGCAGTACTCCACCGTGCGACGGATCTCGTCGATGTCGGAGAAGTCGATCTGCGGGTCGATGCCCTGGCTGAACAGGTTCATCCCCAGGGTCACCAGGTCCACGTTGCCGGTGCGCTCGCCGTGGCCGAACAGGCAGCCCTCGACGCGGTCCGCACCGGCCATCAGGGCCAGCTCGGTGGCGGCCACCGCGGTCCCGCGGTCGTTGTGCGGGTGCAGCGAGATCACCGCGTGCTCGCGGTGGGCCACGTGACGGCCGAAGTACTCGATCTGGTCGGCGTAGGTGTTCGGCGTCGACATCTCCACCGTGGCCGGCAGGTTGAGGATGATCTCCCGGTCCGGGCCGGGCTGCCAGACGTCCATCACCGCGTTGCAGACCTCGACGGCGAAGTCGGTGGGGGTCTGGGTGAAGATCTCCGGGCTGTACTGGTAGCCGAACTCGACCCCGGCCAGCTTCTCCTCGGCGTGCTTGACCACCAGCTCGGTCCCGCGGGTCGCCAGCGCGATGCACTCGGCCTCGCTCATCCGGAAGACCACCCGGCGGAACAGCTCGGCGGTGGCGTTGTACAGGTGCACGTTGGCGCGGTGCGCCCCGACCAGGGACTCCACGGTGCGCTCGATCAGGTCCTCGCGGGCCTGGGTCAGCACCGAGATGGTGACGTCGTCGGGGACCAGGTCCTGCTCGATCAGCTGGCGGACGAAGTCGAAGTCGGTCTGGCTGGCCGAGGGGAAGCCGACCTCGATCTCCTTGTAGCCCATCTGCACCAGCATCTGGAACATGCGGTGCTTGCGGGCCGGGGTCATCGGGTCGATCAGCGCCTGGTTGCCGTCACGCAGGTCGGTGGACAGCCACCGGGGTGCCTGGGTGACCTTCTTGGTCGGCCAGGTCCGGTCGGGGACGTCGACGGGCTGGAAGGCGGTGTAGCGGGAGAACGGCATCGGGCTGGGCTGCTGCACCGGCCGGGGCTGCACGGAGGTGGAACGGGTGCTGTGGACGGTCATGGTCTCGACTCCTGGGTCGTTCGTGGTGACGGCACGACGAGCTCCGCAGCGAGGAGGCCGGTCAGTTGGACTGAGCCCCGCTGCGGCAGGTGAGGAGGAGGTTCCGTGCCACGCGCTCACCATAGCCCACACCTCCGGCCCGTCCCAGAGCCCCGCGCCAGATGCTGGGACACCCCAGGGGTCGGGAGGCGTCTTCGTCCCGGTGCCGACCGTCCCGCACCCGAGTGGCCCGGCCCGGCGCGGGTAGACCACGGAGGACCGTCACCGACGTCGAGGAGCGCGACCATGCCGACCTCCATCGCCCGCCAGACCGAGCGCCAGCTCGGTGGTCCCCGCAGCGTGCTGGTCCGTCAGCAGCGCGACCACCAGGAGCTCGACCGGCTGGTGCACGCGATCGACGCCGCGGAGTGCGCCGACCGCCAGGACCTGCTCACCGACCTGGCCCGGCTGGTCTTCCCGCACGCCTTCGCCGAGGAGTCGGTGCTGTGGCCGGTGATCCGGCGGGTCCTGCCCGAGGGCGAGGCGCTCACCCTGCAGATCGAGCAGGAGCACCAGGAGATCAACGAGCTGTGGAGCGAGCTGGAGCAGACCACACCCGGCGACGGACGCCACGAGGAGCTGTGGCCGCGGATCGTCGCCGTGCTGCGGGAGGACGTCCGCGACGAGGAGGACGAGCTGCTCCCCCGGCTGCAGGAGCGCGTCGGCCGCCGTGAGCTGGCGCGCCTGGGGCTGGCCTGGGAGCTGGTCCGGCGGATCTCCCCCACCCGGCCGCACCCGGTGGTGGCCCGCCGCCCGCCGGGGAACGCGACCGCCGCGCTGCCGCTGACCCTGCTGGACCGGTCGCGGGATCACCTTGACCGGGCCGCGCGGGGCGGCACCGGGCGGGTCGCCCGCGTGGCCGGCGGCCTCAGCCGGGCCGCCGCCGGCGTCGCGGGTCGGTTGGAGCACGTGCCGCCCTTCACCGCGGGCGAGGACCCCAGCACCCGCTCCGGTCGGACCGCACGGGACTGACCCCGGGCAGTGAACCCCTCAGAACCCGAGCCGGTTGAGCGACTTCGCGTTGCGCTGCCAGTCCTTCATCACCTTGACCTTGAGGTCCAGGTGGACGGGGGTGCCGAGGAGGGTCTGGATCTGGGTGCGGGCGGCCGTGCCGACGTCGCGCAGCCGGGTCCCCTTGTGCCCGATCACGATGCCCTTCTGGGAGTCCCGCTCGACCACCATGGTGGCGTAGACGTCCAGCAGCGGCTTGTCCTCCGGACGTCCCTCACGCAGCAGCATCTCGTCCACCACCACGGTGATCGAGTGCGGCAGCTCGTCGCGGACGCCCTCCAGCGCGGCCTCGCGGATGAGCTCGGCCACCAGCACCTCGCTCGGCTCGTCGGTGACCTCCCCGTCGGGGTAGTAGGCCGGTCCCGGCGGCAGCAGCCCGATGATCTCGTCGGTGACCACGTCGACCTGGTCGTCGGTCATGGCCGAGACGGGGATGATGTGCTCCCAGCGCAGCCCCACCTCCTCCTCCAGGGCACCGATCGACATCAGGTGCTCCCGAATCCGGGTGCCGGAGACGAGGTCGGACTTGGTGGCCAGCGCCACCAGCCTGGGTCGCTTGGGCAGCTGGGCCACCTGGCGCACGAGGTAGGTGTCGCCGGGGCCGATCCGCTGGTTGGAGGGCAGGCAGACCCCGATCACGTCGACCTCGGACCAGGTGGCCCGGACCAGGTCGTTGAGCCGCTCCCCCAGCAGCGTGCGCGGCTTGTGCAGACCGGGGGTGTCGATCAGCACCATCTGGGCGTCCGGGCGGGACACGATGCCCTTGATGGCGTGCCGGGTGGTCTGCGGCTTGGACGAGGCGATGGCGATCTTGCTGCCCACCACCGCGTTGGTCAGCGTGGACTTGCCGGCGTTGGGCCGCCCGACGAAGCAGGCGAAGCCGGAGCGGAAGCCCTCAGGCGTGGTGGCGGTCATGTGACGGTGCCCCGATCATCGGTGGAGTGGTCTCGGCCGGGTCGCCGGGGGCGCCCGGGTCGGGCGCGGTCGCGTCGTCGGTGCGCAGGGCGGTGGCCGCGGGGGCGGAGGCGTCGTCGGTGACGGCCGTCTGGTCCTCCTCGGGGACGCGCTGGACGAGCACCGTGCCGATGCCCTTGCGGCGTCCGGAGCCCCGCTCGGCCACCAGCTCCAGCCCCTCGACCTGGACCGTGGAGCCCGCGATCGGCACCCGCCCCAGGTGCTTGGCCAGCAGCCCGCCGATGCTGTCCACGTCCTCGTCGTCGAGCCGGAGCCCGAACAGCTCACCGACCTCGTCGACGGCCAGCCGCGACGTCACCCGGTAGCGCCCGGGGCCCAGCTCGGTGACCGGGTCGACCTCGCGGTCGTACTCGTCGACGATCTCGCCGACGATCTCCTCCAGGATGTCCTCGATGGTGGCCAGCCCGGCGGTGCCGCCGAACTCGTCCACCACCATCACCAGGTGGCTGCGAGTCAGCTGCATCTCGCGCAGCAGCGCGTCCACCGGCTTGGAGTCCGGCACCCAGGTGACCGGGCGCATCACCTTGGCCACGCGCTCGGACGTCTCGGCCCGCGGGTTGTCGAACTGCCGGCGCATCAGGTCCTTGAGGTAGACCACGCCGACCACGTCGTCCAGGCCCTCGCCGACCACCGGGATCCGGCTGTAGCCCGAGCGCAGCGCGAGTGAGACCGCCTGCCGCAGGGACCTGTCCTGCTCGATCGAGACGATCTCGGTGCGCGGCACCATCACCTCCTTGACGATGGTGTCGCCGAGCTCGAAGACGGAGTGGATCATCCGCCGCTCGCGCGCCTCGATCAGCTCGTTGGCCTCGGCCATGTCGACCAGCTCACGGAGCTCGGCCTCGCTGTTGAAGGGGCCGTCGCTGAAGCCGCGTCCGGGGGTGAGGGCGTTGCCGAGCAGGATCAGCAGCTGGGGCACCGGGCCGAGCACGGTGGTCAGGGCGCTCAGCGGTCCGGCGGCGGCGCAGGCCACCCGGTCGGCGTGCTGGCGCCCGAGGGTGCGCGGGGCCACGCCCCAGAGCACGAAGGACACCAGGATCATCGAGCCGGCGGCCACCAGCCACTGCAGCCAGGTGCGCTCCAGCTCGCCGAAGACCACGTCGGCCACCAGCACCACCGCGGTGATCTCGGCGATGATCCGCAGGAAGAGGGCGGTGTTGAGGTACGGGGCCGGGTCGGCCACCAGCACGGCCAGCCTGGACGCCCCGGGACGGCCCTCCTCGACCAGCTCGGAGGCGCGCGCCTTCGAGAACGACGTCAGGGCCGACTCGACCGAGGCCAGCAGGGCGGCGACCACGGCCAGCAGGCCGGCCACCGCCAGCAGCACCACGTGGTCCTGGCTCACCGGCCCCCGCGCTCCTCGGCCCAGTCCGCGAGGATCGCGTCCTTGAGGTCGAACATGGCCTTCTTCTCCGCCGGCTCGGCGTGGTCGTGGCCGAGCAGGTGCAGCAGACCGTGGACCAGCAGGTACTCCGCCTCCTGCTCGGCGCTGCGGCCGTGCTCGGCGGCCTGCCGGCTGGTCACCGCCGGGCACAGCACGATGTCGCCGAGCAGGCCCTCGGGCGGGTCGTCGTCGTCGGCGGGGGCCCGGAGCTCGTCCATCGGGAAGGAGAGGACGTCGGTCGGGCCCGGCTCGCCCATGAAGCGCTCGTGGTAGGCCGACATCGTCTCCTCGTCGACCAGCACCACGCTCAGCTCGGCCAGCGGGTGGATCCGCAGCCGGGCCAGGGCGAAGGTCGCCAGCTCGACCAGGCCGGTGGTGTCGACCTGCTCACCGGACTCGTTGTTGAGCTCGACGGTCACCGCCGGCTCACCGGCTGCCGCGACGACGGCCGGCCTGCTGCTGCTGGTCGACGGACTCGAACCGGTCGTAGGCCTCGACGATCTTGCCGACCAGCCGGTTGCGGACCACGTCGTGGTTGGTCAGGGAGCAGAAGCTGATGTCCTCGACGCCGTCGAGCACGCCCTGGACGGCCCGGAGGCCGCTGCGGGTGGCACCGGGCAGGTCGACCTGGGTGACGTCACCGGTCACCACCATCTTGGCGCCGAACCCGAGCCGGGTCAGGAACATCTTCATCTGCTCCATCGAGGTGTTCTGGGCCTCGTCGAGGATGATGAAGGCGTCGTTGAGGGTGCGCCCGCGCATGTAGGCCAGCGGGGCCACCTCGATGGTGCCCGAGGTCAGCAGCCGCGGGATCGAGTCGGGGTCGACCATGTCGTGCAGCGCGTCGTAGAGCGGGCGCAGGTACGGGTCGATCTTGTCGTTGAGGGTGCCGGGCAGGAAGCCCAGGTTCTCCCCCGCCTCCACCGCCGGACGGGTCAGGATGATCCGGTTGACGTCCTTGCGCTGCAGCGCCTGCACGGCCTTGGCCATCGCCAGGTACGTCTTCCCGGTACCGGCGGGCCCGATGCCGAAGACCACCGTGTGCTTGTCGATCGCGTCCACGTAGCGCTTCTGGTTCAGCGTCTTGGGCCGGATCGTCTTGCCGCGGTTGGACAGGATGTTCTGGGTCAGCACGTCGGCCGGTCGGGTGTCGCCGGCCTGGCCCATCATGGAGACCAGCCGCTCGACGGTGTCGGCCGCCAGCCCCTGGCCGGTGCGGAGCACGGTGACCATCTCGGTCAGCAGCTCGGCGCCCTGGACGATCGCGGCCGGGGGGCCGGTCAGGGTCACCTCGTTGCCACGGACGTGGATGTCGGCGTCCAGCTCCCGCTCCAGGATCCGCAGGAACTCGTCGCGAGGACCCAGCACGTTGACCATGTCGATGGAGGCCGGGACCGTGATCTGCCGTGTCCCCACCACGGCAGCGGGGGTCCGGTCGTCGGTGCGGTGCGCGGGCTCGGGGCTCGCGCCCTGTGGTGTCGTCAGGATGGTCCTCCGGGTGCCTCACACCGGCGCCGCAGGTGGCGACCGGTGAACGTCTCTTCGTGCCCGCTCATCTTACGCCCCGGAGCTCACCCTCCGGCGAGCTCTTCGGCCGAGGGCGCCCACCGCTCCACCAGCGGCACCACGTCGGCGATCGAGTCCAGCACGTGGGTGGGCCGGTAGGGGTAGGCGTCGACCCCGGTCCGGGTGGTCGAGCCGGTGAGCACGAGCACCGTGCGCAGCCCCGCCTCGAGCCCGGAGACGACGTCGGTGTCCATCCGGTCCCCGATCATCACCGTGGTCTCGGAGTGGGCGTCGATCCGGTTCAACGAGGAACGCATCATCAGCGGGTTCGGCTTGCCGACGTAGTACGGCTCGACCCCGGTGGCCCTGGTGATCAGCGCGGCCACCGACCCGGTGGCCGGCAGCGGCCCCTCGGTGGAGGGTCCGGTGGCGTCGGGGTTGGTGGCGATGAACTTGGCCCCGGCGAGCAGCAGCCGGATCGCCTTGGTGATGGCCTCGAAGGAGTAGGTGCGGGTCTCCCCCAGCACCACGTACTCCGGCTGCTGGTCGGTCAGGACGAAGCCGGCCTCGTGCAGCGCCGAGGTGAGCCCGGCCTCGCCGATCACGTAGGCGGTGCGCTCGCTGGCCTGCTCGGCCAGGAAGGCGGCGGTGGCCAGCGCGGAGGTCCAGATGTTCTCCTCCGGCAGGTCGATGCCGGTGGCGGCCAGCCGGGCCCGCAGGTCGCGGGCGGTGAAGATGGAGTTGTTGGTCAGCACCAGGAAGCGCCGGTCGTTGCGCCGCAGGGCCGCGATGAACTCGGCGGCCCCGGGGATGGCGTGCTGCTCGTGCACCAGCACGCCATCCATGTCGGTCAGCCAGCAGTGCACCGACCGGTCGCGGGGGTCCACCGTGGCTCAGACCTGCAGGTCGGGGTCGTCGGGGAGGGTGACCACGTCGTCGTCGATGACGTGCACGGCGGCCTCCTCCGCGCCGGCCCCGGCGTTGTCGATGCCGACGTCCATCCCGACCAGGTCCGCCTCCTCGTCCGGGACACCCGTGCCCTCGCCGCCGGAGACGTCGGTCAGGCGGCCCGCGCGGGCGTCACCCACCTCGCCGCCGAGACCGCGGTCGGGGTCCACCAGGTCCTCCGCGGTGGTGTCGGAGTCCAGCGACTGCTCGCCGGGGAGGTCGTCGTCGATGCTGACGTCCGGCACCTCCTGGGCGAGCCGCATGTCCAGGGTCTCCCCCTCGCGCTGCTCGGTGACGGTGTTGCCGTAGCCCTCGGCCGCCGACCAGCCGTCCGGGGCGACCCAGCCCTGGTCCAGCGGGTCCTCGCCGGGCTTCTCGCCCTCCAGGGTGCGGTGGAACTCGCCCTGGTCCAGCTGCTCGGACTCGTCGGGGACGTCCTCGTTGTACTGCGTCATGGTGCTCCTCACGTGCTCGTGGGTGGTCGGGGCCGGTGGGGTCCCTGGCTGACCCGGCGGCCGACGGGTGCGTACCCGGTCGACCGTCCTCCACACCACCACACCAGGTCCCCGTCCGCGCACCGGGGTCTCACGCCCGCTGCGGGGCGCCACCCCGGGATCCGGGTCGACGCCGCTGACCCGGCCACCGGACCGCTCCCTCAGGCCGTGCCCGCTCCCCCGGCCAGGGCGAGCAACTGGGCGACCGCGACCACGCCGGCGGTGGACGTCCGCAGCACGGTGTCGCCGAGCAGCACCGGGCGTCCGCCCACCGCGGCCAGCAGGGCCAGCTCGTCGTCGGTGATGCCACCCTCGGGACCGACGACCAGGGCCAGCGTGCCCCCGGGCGGCGGGGCGACGGCGGCCAGGGAGGTGTCGGCGGACTCGTGCAGCACCAGGACGTGGTCCACGCCCCCGAGCCGCTCGGCCAGCTGGCGGGTGCTGCGCACCGGTTCGACCACGGGCACGCTGAGGCGTCGGGACTGCTTGGCCGCCTCGCGGGCGGCCGCCTGCCACTTCGCGCGGGACTTCTCCCCGCGCTCCCCGGACCAGCGCACGATCGAGCGCGCGGACTGCCACGGCACCACGGCGTCGACGCCGATCTCGGTCAGCACCTCGACCGCGAGCTCGGCCCGCTCGCCCTTGGGCAGCGCCTGCACCACCGTGACGTGCCAGGGCCGGGAGGTCTCGGTGCGCAGCTCCTGCACCAGCACGCGGACCGAGGAGCGGTCGGTGCCGACCACCTCCCCGCGCACCCCGTGCCCGGCGCCGTCGGCCAGCAGCACCGTCTCCCCCACCGCCAGCCGGCGCACCGTGGCGGCGTGACGCCCCTCGGGGCCGTCCAGCAGGACGGTGTCCCCCACCGCGGGCGGCGGGTCGAGGGGGTGCAGGAACAGCGGGTCAGTCATGCCCGCCGAAGGCCTCCCGCAGCCGGGAGAACACTCCCTTGCCGGCCTTCTGCACGTGCCCCTCGGCGGTGCTCTCGTCGCGGAGCTCGGCCAGCTGGCGGAGCAGCTCGCGCTGCTCGTCGTCCAGACGGGTCGGGGTCTGCACCATGAAGGTGACGCCGAGGTCGCCGCGGCCGCCGACCCGCAGCCGCGGCACGCCTTCGCCCTGGACGGCCACGCGGGTGCCGGACTGGGTGCCGCTGGGCACCTCGATCTCCAGCTCGGCCGGCCCGAGGTCGTCGTCGGGGCGGTCGGAGGCCAGGGTCTGCACGCTGACCCTGGTGCCGAGGGCGGCCGCGGTCATCGGGATCCGGACCACCATCTCCAGGTCGTCGCCCTCGCGGCGGAAGACGTCGTGCTGGCGGACCACGAGCTCGACGAAGAGGTCGCCGGCGGGACCGCCACCGGGGCCGACCTCGCCGTGGGAGGCCAGGTGGATCCGGTTGCCGGTGGCCACCCCGGCGGGGATCTTGACGTTGATGCTGCGCGAGGAACGGACCCGGCCCTCGCCGGCGCACTCGTGGCAGGGGTTGGGGATGACGGTGCCGTAGCCGCGGCAGGCCGGGCAGGGCTGGCTGGAGCGGATGTCACCCAGGAACGACCGCTGCACGCTGGTCACCTCACCCTGGCCGTGGCAGGTGGTGCAGCGGGTGGGCTCGCCGCCGTCGGCGGACCCCGTCCCGGTGCAGACCGGGCAGAGCACGGCCGTGTCGACCCGGACCGCCTTGGTGATGCCGAACGAGGCCTCGGCCAGGTCGAGCTGGAGCCGGACGAGGGCGTCCTGGCCGCGCCGGACCCGCGACCGCGGCCCGCGGGAGCCCTGGCCGCCGAACATCGCGTCGACCAGGTTGGTGAAGTCGAAGCCGCCCTGGGAGAACCCGCCGGGGAAGCCCTGGGCCCCGCCGAAGCCGCCGGCCTGGTTGGGGTCGCCGCCGCGGTCGTAGATGTCGCGCTTGCGCGGGTCCTTGAGGGTCTCGTAGGCCTCGCTGATCTGCTTGAACTTCTCGTGCGCGTCCTCGGTCTGGGCGACGTCGGGGTGCACCTTCATGGCCATCTTGCGGTAGGCCTTCTTGATCTGGTCCTCGGTCGCGTCACGGGCGACGCCCAGGACCTCGTAGTAGTCGGTGCTCATGGTCGTGTCGTTCATCCTCCGGCCGGTACGCGGGTCGTGGGGGGTGGTCTGGGGGGTGGTCAGCCCTCGGCGAGGAACCGTCCGACGTAGCGGGCCACGGCACGCACCGAGGCCATCGTCGAGGGGTAGTCCATCCGGGTCGGCCCCACCACGCCGAGGCTGGCCCAGATGTCGCCGTCGCTGCCGTAGGCGCTGGCCACGAGCGACGTGGTCTGAAGCTCACGGTACGGGTTCTCCTGACCGATCCGCACGGTCACGTCGCCGGGGATGGCGGCCTCGCCGAGCAGCTTGAGCAGCACCACCTGCTCCTCCAGCGCCTCGAGCACCGGCTTGACGGTGGTCTCGAACTCGTCGCCGAAGCGGGTCAGGTTGGGGACGCCGCCCACCACCACGCGGGTGGCTCCGGAGGTGCCGAGGATCTCCAGCAGGGTGCTGGTGACCTGCGCGGCGGGAGCGGTCAGGTGCGCCGGGACGCGTCCGGAGAGGGCGCCGAGGTTGGCCGCGGCCTCGCTCAGGGTGGCGCCCACCGTCGCGGTGTTGACCAGGGCGCGCAGGTCGGCCAGGTCGGACTCGGCGTGGCCGGGGATCTCGATCGAGCGCTGGTCGACCTTGCCGGTGCTGCTGATCACGATCACCAGCACGCGGTCGGGGGTCATCGAGACCAGCTCGACGTGACGCACCGAGGCGCTGCTCAGCACCGGGTACTGGACGATGGCGACCTGCTGGGTCACCTGGGCCAGCAGCCGCACGGTGCGGGTGACCACGTCGTCGAGGTCGAGGGCGCCGGAGAGAAAGGTGTTGATGGCACGGCGCTCGGCCACCGAGAGGGGCTTCACCCCGGCCAGGCGGTCGATGAAGAGCCGGTAGCCCTTGTCGGTGGGGATGCGTCCGGCGCTGGTGTGGGGCTGGGTGATGTACCCCTCGTCCTCCAGCGCGGCCATGTCGTTGCGGACGGTGGCCGGCGAGACGCCGAGGTTGTGCCGCTCGACCAGGGCCTTGGACCCCACCGGCTCCTGGCTGGAGACGTAGTCGGACACGATGGCGCGCAGCACCTGCAGCTTCCGGTCGTCCAGCACCCTGCCTCCTCTCCTGGCTCACCGACCCCCGCTGTTGGCACTCACGAGAGTCGAGTGCCAGTCTACGCCTCCGCTCCGCGGGTTGCCGCCGTCGGAGCGGGGTGACACCCTCACGTCCGTGGCAGCAGAGACGAGTGGACCGTGGCACGAGGTCGCCGACCGGGTGTGGACGGCGGTGGCGCAGCCGGAGTCGGTGAGCACCGCGGTGGTCGCCGGGACGCGTGGCCTGCTGGTGGTCGACCCGGGCTCCTCGCCGGAGCAGGGGCGGGGGCTGCGGGCCTCGGCCGAGCGGCTGACCGGCCTGCCGGTGCTGGGGGCGGTGGCCACCCACGCCCACCACGACCACCTGTTCGGGCTGGGCGCCTTCGACGACCTGCTCACCTGGGGGCACGAGGGTCTCGCCGACGCCCTGCGGTCGGAGGCCTCCGTGGCGGAGGCCGTGCGCCTCGGGGTGGACGTCGGCACGCTGCGGCCGCCGAACCGGCCGTTCGCGCTGGCCACCGGCGTCGACCTCGGCGACCGCTGGGTGGAGATGGCGCACCTGGGTGAGGGGCACACCAGCTCCGACGTGGTCGTGGTGGTGGCCGACGCCGACGTGGTGTTCGTCGGGGACCTGCTGGAGTCGGCGACGCCGCCGTGGTTCGGTGAGGACTCCGCCCCCGACGTCTGGCCGGCGACCCTGGACTCGGTGATCGGTCTGATGGCCAGCGGTCGGGTCACCGCGGTGCCGGGGCACGGGTCGCCGATGGGCTTCGAGGACGCGCTGATGCAGCGTGGCCAGATCGCCGCCGTGGCGGCGGAGATCGAGCGGCTGCTGGTGGCCGGGGTGCCGGTGGCAGAGGCGCTGGAGCAGGGTGGCTGGCCGTTCCCGGCCGAGCACCTGGCCGGTGGGGTCCGGGCCGGCTACCGGCGGCTGACCGAGCGCGGGGTGCGTCCCAGCCGCCAGCTGCCGATCACCGCCGTCGACTGAGTCCGGCGCCGGGCCTCAGACCGCGAGGGCCCCGACGACCGTCGTGGCCACCTCGCGGGTGAGGCCGATGACCAGGGGCTCCCCGCCGGAAGCCGGGCCGTAGCGCTCCCCCGACAGCAGCAGGGCCTCCCCGCCGAGCTCGCGGACCATCAGGGTGCCCGGGAGGTGGTCCCAGGGCTTCGGCGGCGCGTGCACCAGGAAGTCGACGGTGCCGGCCAGCAGGTTCGGGTAGTCGACGCCGCAGCACCACCAGCCCTGCCCGATCGGTCCGAGCGGGGGGTGCACCGCCTCGCGCCAGCGCGTCCGGGACGCCGCCCCGCGCCAGTCGGCGGGGTCAGCGGGCACCACGGGGGCGGACAGCCGACGGCCGTCCTGCCAGACCCCGGCGCCGCGCTCGGCCACCCAGGACGCCCGGTGCTGAGGCTGGTGGATCCAGGCCCGCACGGTCTCGCCGCGACGCAGCTCGGCCACCATGACGGCGTGGTCGGCCGATCCGCGGACGAAGTTGCGGGTGCCGTCGACGGGGTCCACGACCCAGGCGTGCTCGGCCTCGGCGAGCCCGTCGAGGACGGAGGCGTCGGCGGCCACCGCCTCCTCACCGACCACCACCGACCCGGGGTGGGCGGCCAGCAGGGCCTCGGTCAGGGCGACCTCGGCCTCGGCGTCGGCCACGGTGACGTAGTCCCCGGGGGCCTTCTCGCTCACCTCCCCGTCGGCGAGGCTGCGGAAGCGCGGGGTGATCAGCTCCGCCGCCACCGACTCGATCAGCTGCAGCACGGCCTGGGTCTCCATGGCTCCAGCCAACCACCTCGCCCGCGGTTGCGATCACCGACCGACGTGTCCACAATGCCCCGAGGCCTCCAGCAGGGGCGTGCCGCACCGAGGGAGGCCCATGGGCCGGATCACCATCCGCACGATCGCAGAGGCCTGCGGGGTGTCCCCCTCCACCGTCTCCAACGCCTACAACCGACCCGGGCAGCTGTCCGCGGCGCTGCGGGAGCGGATCCTGGCGACGGCTGACGAGCTCGGCTACGCCGGTCCCAGCGCGGCCGGGCGGTCGCTGCGGTCGGGACGGGCCGGGGCCATCGGGGTGATGCTGTCGGACCAGCTGTCCTACGCCTTCTCCGACCCCTACGCGATCGGCTTCCTGGTCGGGGTGACGCAGGTCGCCGAGCGGGCCGGGGTCAGCGTGCTGCTGCTCAACGCCGAGGCCCCCGACGGCGGGCCGGACGTGGCGGCGGTGCAGCGGGCCAACATCGACGGCATCATCACGCTCTGCATCGACACCCCCGCGGTGGTGCTGGAGCACGCGCGGCGGCGGGGGCTGACGGTGGTGTCGACCTACGCCGGGGCCGGTGACCACCACGTGGCCATCGACGACGTGGCGGCGGGCCGGCTGGTCGGGGCGCACCTGCACGAGCTGGGCCACCGCCGGGTCGCCGTGGTGGTCGGGGGTCTCTCGCGCACCGCCGGCCAGCCGGCCACGCTCTCCAGCATCGACGACCTCGACTACGTCGACCGGGTGGCCGGCCTCCAGCAGGGGATGCCGGGGGTCGGGCTGAGCATCCTCTCGGCGGGGTTCAACTCCTTCGACTGCGGGCGGGCGGCCGCGGAGGGCGTGCTCGCCCTGGACCCGGTTCCGACCGCGGTCGTCGGGACCAGCGACGTGCTGGCGCTCGGGCTCCAGCACGGGTTGCGGGAACGCGGTCTCGATGTGCCCCGCGACATCTCGGTGGCGGGGTTCGACGACATCGACGAGGCCGGCATCGCCGACCTCACCACCGTGGCGCAGCCGATCATCGAGAAGGGTCGTCGGGCCGCGCAGCTGCTGCTGGCCGAGGAGGGTGAGCGGCGGAGCGAGGTGATGGCGGTCCGGCTCGTGACCCGCGGGTCCACCGCCGCGCCGAGGGACTGACCTGGCGCGGGCCCTCGGTCGGCCCGATCGGGCCCTGCCTGCTCGACGCTGCCGGCCTCGGGAGTCACTCCTCGGCGAGGTGGTCCTGGGTGACGAAGTCGATCAGCTTCTCGACCTCGGTGTTCAGCCGCGGGTCCAGGTCGTTCCAGCTGCGCACCCGGGAGAGGATGTGCTGCCAGGCCCTCGCGGTGTCGGCCTGCTCGGCGTGCGGCCAGCCGAGCCGGGCGCAGACGCCCTTCTTCCAGTCCTCGCCCCGGGGCACCGTCGGCCAGGCGGGGATGTCCAGCCGCTCGGGCCTGACCGCCTCCCAGATGTCGATGAAGCGGTGCCCGGTGACCATCACGAAACCGCCGCCGCGACCCCGCGCCACCTCCTCGGCGATCCGTGACTCCTTCGAGCCGGGCACCAGGTGGTCCACCAGCACCCCCAGCCGGCGTCCCTTCTCCGGGCCGAACTGCTCCACCAGCGAGGGCAGGTCGTCGATGCCGCCGAGGAACTCGACCACCACGCCGACGTGGCGCAGGTCGTCGCCCCAGATCTTCTCCACCAGCTCGGCGTCGTGGCGTCCCTCGACGTAGATCCGGCTGGGCAGCGCCACCCGCGCCCCCTGCTTCGGCCCCACCCGCGAGCCGGAGGCGGTGTGGGTGGCCCCGCTGCTGGCCCGGGCCGCGGTGGACCGCGACGGCGCCCGCAGCGCCACCGGCTGCCCCTCGAGCAGGAACCCCGCACCGAGGGGGAAGCTGCGCACCTTGCCCCGACGGTCCTCCAGCACCACGATCGCGTTCTCCCAGCGCAGCACCGCACCGACGAAGCCCGAGGCAGCGTCCTCGACCACCAGCCCGGCGCTGAGCACGTGGTCGGTGGTCTTCTTGCGGCCCTGCTGCTGCCAGCCGGGGCGCAGCACGTCGGCGCTGTAGCGGTCGGTCGATCCAGAGCGTGGGGAAGGCACCAGCGGAGGGTAGTTCAGCCGACCTCCGAGGTGGCGTCCGCCACGCCCGCCGGCTCGGGCGCCGCTCCGGTCTCCCCCAGCCGGCGGATCCGACGGCCCAGCAGCAGGTCGACCAGGGCACCGATCCCCAGCGCCCCGACCACCCCGACGACGACGCCGAGCAGCGGCCGGTCGGCGAACCAGTGCCCCGCCGCGGCCCCGATCACGGTCGAGTACACCGCCCAGGTCAGCGCCGCGGCCCCGGACACGACGGCGAAGCGTCCTCGCGGGTAGCCGCTGCTCCCCGCGGTGAGGTTGACCACCACCCGTCCCACCGGGATGTAGCGGGCGGCGAAGACCAGCGCGGCACCGCGGCGTTCGAGCCCACGGGCGGCGTGCTCGCGCAGGACGGTGCGGCGCGGGCCGCGCAGCCACCGGGGGCCCCACCGGCGACCCACGGCGTAGGCCAGGTTGTCCCCCACCCAGGCGCCCACGGCCGCCGCCGGGACCAGCAACCACAGCGACGGGCTGCCCGTGCTCACCGAGACCGCGGCGAGGGCCACCACGACGGACTCGCTGGGCACCGGGGGCAGCAGCCCGTCGACCGCGGACAGGACCAGCACGACCAGCAGCACCAGCGGGGACCCGGCCAGGGCCAGGACCGCGGCGAGGACGGCGTCGAGGATCTCGGTCACGCCCCCAGTCCAGCGGGAGGAGCGGGCCGGCGCATCGGGTCCTCGACCCACCGGACCCGCAGCCACCCCCACCCTGGGACCGAGGGTCGCAGGACGGCGGTCCTAGGCAGGGCCCGTCAGTCGAGCAGGTCCCGGACGACGGCGTCGGCCAGCAGACGTCCGCGCAGGGTGAGCGCCAGCCGCCCGTCGTCGGTCACCAGCCCCCGGGCGACCAGGTCCGGCACCCGGGCGCGCTCGGTCGCGGTCAGCCAGCGGGGGTCCAGGCCGTCGGCCAGCCGCAGCTCCAGCAGGACGTGCTCCACCCGCCGGTCCTCGGTCCCCAGCACCTCCCGGGCGTGCGCGGGGGTGGTGCCGGCGGCCAGCCGCTCGGCGTAGCGGGCCGGGTGCTTGACGTTCCACCAGCGCACCCCGCCGACGTGGCTGTGCGCCCCCGGGCCGATCCCCCACCAGCTGGTGCCGCGCCAGTAGGCCAGGTTGTGCCGGCACCGGTCGGCCGGCGTCCTCGCCCAGTTGCTGACCTCGTAGGCGCTGAAACCGGCCGCGGTCAGCGTCTCCTCGGCCAGCAGGTACTTGTCGGCCAGGTCGTCGTCGTCGATCATCGACACCTCGCCGCGCTTGATCCGCGCGGCCAGCCGGGTGCCTTCCTCCACGATCAGGGCGTAGGCGCTGACGTGGTCCGGCCCGCCCTCCAGCGCGGAGCCGAGGCTGTCGCGCCAGTCCTCCAGGCTCTCCCCCGGCGTGCCGTAGATCAGGTCCAGCGACACGTGCTCGAAGCCCGCCTCCCGCGCCCACCGGGCGACCTGCTGCGGACGTCCGGGCGAGTGCACCCGGTCCAGCACCTTCAGCACGTGCCGGCGGGCCGACTGCATCCCGAAGGAGATCCGGGTGAACCCGTGCTCGACCAGCCGGGCCAGACCGGCCTCGTCCACGGTCTCGGGGTTGGACTCGGTGGTCACCTCCGCACCGGCCGCGAGCCCGAAGCGGGAGCGGACGCCGTCCAGCAGCCGGCCGAGCTCGTCGGGTGGCAGCAGGGTGGGGGTGCCGCCGCCGACGAAGACGGTGGACACCTCCGGGGCGTCCGGGCCCAGCACCCGGGCGGCCAGGTCGAGCTCGGTCAGCGCCGCGTCGACGTAGGTGGCGCGGCTGGCCCCGGGAGCGGTGCCCAGCTCGTCGGCGGTGTAGGTGTTGAAGTCGCAGTAGCCGCACCGGGTGGCGCAGAAGGGCACGTGCAGGTAGATGCCCAGCTCGCTCCCGGCCACCTCGACCGCCGCCTCCGGGGGCAGGCTGCCGTCGGCGGGGACGGGGTCGCCGTCGGGCAGGGTGGAGGGCACCGGAGCAGCCTAGTGCGGGCCCGCGGGCGCCCGGACGGTCGAGATGTCGACGACGGGGTATCCCTCCGGTGCATCCCGGCAGCGCTGCCCAGGCGAAGCAGTGGCTGCACGTCCCTGCCCGCACGCCGAAAGGACGCCCATGAACCTCTCCCGTCGAACCCTCCTCGCCGGTGCCGGAGCCGGCACCGCGGCCTCGCTCTCCGGGTGCGCCGGACTCACCGGCAACACCGGCGGCTCCTCGGAGGAGGGCGGGCAGACCACCCTCAGCTTCGTGAACTGGTCCGGGGAGACCGAGAAGGAGGCCTTCGACGCGCTGATCGGGCGCTTCGAGGCCGCCAACCCCGACATCCGGGTGCAGACCGACACGGTGCCGTACGCCAGCATCCAGCAGAACATCGACAGCCGGTTCCAGGCCGGCAGCCCGCCGGACCTGTTCCGGGTGTCCTACATCGATATCGGCCAGTACACCAGCCAGGGCGTGCTGCTCGACGTCAGCGACGTGCTCGGCGGGGACCGGGCGCAGGCGTTCGTCCCCGGGCTCTACCAGGGCGTGGTCTACGACGGGAAGCCCTACGGCGTCCCCCACCAGATCGACACCACCGCCGTCCTCTACCGCGTGGACGCCTTCGAGGCCGCCGGGATCAGCGACGTCCCGACCGGTCTGGACGACGCCTGGACCTGGGAGGAGTTCGCCGAGGTGGCCGACCGCCTCAAGGGCTCCGTCACCGACGGGCAGTTCCCCTTCGTCTACAACTGGCAGGCCGCCGGGGCCTACCGCTGGCTGTCCTGGCTCTTCCAGGCCGACGGCCGGCTGATCACCGAGGGCCTGGACGCCGCGGCCATCGACAGCGACGCGGGTCGCCGGGCGCTGGACTTCACCACCAGCTTCTTCGAGCAGGGCTGGGTGGCCCCCAACACCTCGACCAAGGCCACCACCTACGCCGACGACGAGTTCATCGCCGGTGCCGCCGCGATGGCCTTCGTCGGTGACTTCACCCTGCCCAACATCGACGGCGAGGTCGACTTCGAGTACGGCGTGCTGCCGATGCCCCGCGACGTGTCCGCGGCCAGCGACCTCGGCGGCAACGCCATCGTGGCCGCTGCCGAGGGACCCAACCCCGAGGCCGCCGCCCGGTTCTGCGCCTTCATCGCCGAGGAGGACCAGATGCGGCAGTACTGCGAGGCCACCGGGCAGCTGCCCACCCTCACCTCGCTGACCGAGACCGAGCTGGACTTCGCCGTCCGCCCCGACCTGATGCCGACCTTCGTCGAGCAGGCCACCACCCTGACCGCCGAGCAGGTCAGCCAGGTCACGGTGCCCGGGTTCGGGCGGATCAACACGATCCTCGGTGACCAGCTCGAGCAGTCCTTCCTGCAGGGCCGCAGCACCGAGGACACCCTCGCCGCCCTGAGTGACGCCGTCGGGCAGGCGCTGCAGTGAGCGTCGCCGCGGCCACGACCACGGTCCGGACGCGGCGGGGCGGTCTGCGTGACCGCTCCGGCCCGCTCTTCGCCGCCCCGGTCGTGGTGCTGGCCGCGGTGTTCCTGGTGCTGCCGATGGTGCTGGCCTTCGTCTACGCCTTCGCCGAGATCGCACCGCTCAGCGGGGCGGTCACCTGGGTCGGTCTGCAGAACTTCGCCACCATGCTCGCCGACCCCGCCTTCGCGCGCTCGGTGCTCAACACCGGCCTGTTCACCGCGGTGACGGTCCCGGGCAGCATGGTGATCGGGCTGGCCCTCGCGGTGCTGCTGAACTCGGTGATGCCGGCGCGCCAGCTCTTCCGCACCGTCGTCTACCTCCCGCTGGTGATCTCCGGCGTCGCGGTCGGGCTGATCGGCACCCTGCTGTTCAACGAGACGACCGGCGTGCTGCGGGCCCTGTCGCTGCAGCTGGGTCTGCCGGTCGTGCCCTGGCAGTCCGAGGGGCCGGCGGCCTTCACCTCGGTGGTGCTGATCACGCTGTGGATCCGGGTCGGGTTCACCATGATCATCTACCTCGCCGGGCTGCAGGCCGTCCCGGCGGAGATGTACGAGTCCGCCCAGGTCGAGGGGGCCAGCCGCTGGCAGCGGTTCACCAACATCACGGTGCCGCTGCTCGCCCCGGCCACGTTCTTCCTGCTGATCATGAACGTCATCTACTCCTTCCAGGTCTTCGACACCGTCTTCGTGCTCACCGGCGGCGGTCCGGGGAGGTCCACCGAGGTGCTGGGCACCTACGCCTACGACACCGCCTTCGGCCCCGCCCGCAACCAGGGCTACGGGTCGGCGATCGGCGTGGTCATCTTCGTGATCACCCTGGTCTTCACCGCCCTGCAGTGGCGGCTCAACCGCAGCCGGGACGGGGAGTCCTGATGACCATCGCCGTCCCGCGGACCAGCACGGCCCGCAGCACCGCCACCACCTCCCGGCCGCCGACCACGCGCCGTCGCCGCGAACGGGTGGAGCGCCGGGTCCGGGTCGCCCTGGCCGCCGTGGTCGCGGTGGTGATGGTCTTCCCGCTCTGGGTCATGGTCGTCACCGCCTTCTCCTCCGGCGCCTCCTACTCCCGCACGCTCCGCCTCTGGCCCGAGCAGCTGACCCTGGACAACTTCACCCGGGTGCTGGACGCCTGGCCGGTCGGCTCCTGGTTCGCGAACTCGGTGGCCATCACGGTGATCACCACGGTGCTCAGCGTCACCATCAGCGTGGTCGGCGGGTTCGCCTTCGCCAAGCTGCGCTGGCGCGGTCGCACCGCGGTGTTCCTGCTGCTGCTGTCGACCATGATGATCCCGACCCAGGCGATCCTGGTGCCGCAGTTCCGGCTGGTGAACAGCCTGGGCCTGGTGGGGACGTTCTGGGCGGTGATCCTCCCCGGGGCCGCCGCGACCTTCGGCATCTTCCTGGCCCGGCAGTTCATGCTGGCCCTCCCGACCGAGCTGCTGGAGGCCGCCCGGATGGACGGCGCCGGGACGCTGCGGACCTTCTGGAGCATCGTGCTCCCGCTGTGCCGCCCGCTGGTGGCGGTGCTGACCCTGCTCAGCCTGATGTACCAGTGGAACGACTTCCTCTGGCCGCTGGTGGTGCTGCGCGACCCCGCGCTGTTCACGCTGCCGATCGGCCTGCAGTTCCTCCAGGGGCAGTACCTGACCGACTACCCGGCCCTGATGGCCATGACCCTGCTCACCGTCGCCCCCCTGGTGGTGCTGTTCCTGCTGTTCCAGCGCTGGTTCGTCCAGGGCCTGGCCACCACCGGCCTGCGCTGACCCCCGGCGAAGGACCCGTAGAAAATTCAACTAGGGTGCCGGGGTGAGCGCCTCGCCGGTCGTCGACCCAGCGCCGACGGCACCGGTGCGTCGGCGTCGTCGCGGCGACGCCCCGGTGGCCTGGGCGCTGCTCGCCCCGAGCCTGGCCGGCGTGCTGGCCTTCCTGGTGCTCCCGATCCTGGTGGTCGTGTGGCTGAGCCTGAACCAGTGGGACCTGCTGGCCCCGATGACCTTCGTCGGCCTGGACAACTGGGTGGACGTCCTGAGCCAGGGCACGCTCGCGCACTCGATGCTGGTCACCCTGGCCTTCGTGGCCATGGTCATCCCGCTGCAGACCGGCCTCGGCCTGGGGCTGGCGCTGCTGCTGTCCCGGGGTCTGCCCGGGTCGTCGTTCTTCCGGGTGGTGTACGTCATCCCCTGGATCTGCGCCCCGCTGGCCCTCGGCGTGGTCTGGAAGTGGATCTTCTCCCCCTACGGCGGCGCGCTGAACGCCCTGCTCGGCACCGACGTGGAGTGGCTGACCAACCCGGCCCTGGCGCTGCCCCTGGTGGCGGCGGTGAGCATCTGGTCCCAGGTCGGCTACACCACCCTGTTCTTCATGGCCGGGCTGGCCGGGATCCCGCACCAGGTGCTGGAGGCCGCCGCCCTGGACGGGGCCGGCGCCTGGGCGACGTTCTGGCGGATCAAGCTGCCGCTGCTGGGTCCGACCACCTTCTTCGTGCTGGTCACCGGGGTGATCGCCAGCTTCCAGGCCTTCGACCAGATCTACGCGCTCACCCCCAACGGCGGACCCCAGGGCTCCACCGACGTGATCGCCACCCGGATCTACCTGGAGGCCTTCCAGGGCGGCTTCCAGCTCGGCCGGGCCGCGGTGATGTCCCTGGTCCTGTTCCTGGTGCTCGTGGTGGTCACCGTGGTGCAGCAGCGCTTCTTCGCCCGGCGGGTGACCTATGACCTCTCCTGACACCGACCGCGCCGGGCGGGCGGGTCTGGCCGTGCCCCCCGCGCTGGCCGGGCACCGCCGCCGACCCCTGTCCGCCGCCGTGACCTACCTGGTGCTGGTGCTGGGCGCGCTGGTCACCCTCGGCCCGTTCGTGCTCAGCTTCATGACCGCGCTGAAGACACCCCAGCAGTTCGCCCGGGAGTCCTCGCTCGCCCCGCCGGCTCCCGCGACGACGGAGAACTTCGCGCGGCTGTTCGCCGAGAACGGGTTCGTCTCCCCGGTCGTGGTCACCGCGCAGGTGGTGCTGGTGGTCGTGGTGGGGCAGCTGCTGTTCTCGATCATGGCGGCCTTCGCCTTCGCCCGGCTGCGCTTCCGCGGGCGCGACGCCCTGTTCTGGCTGTTCCTGGCCACGCTGATGGTGCCCCAGGTCGTCACCGTGATCCCGCTGTACTCGATCTTCACCGCCCTGGACGCCCGCAACACCTTCTGGGCGCTGGTGCTGCCCTTCGTCTTCGGCTCGCCCTACGCGATCTTCCTGCTGCGGGAGTACTTCCGGGGCATCCCGTCCGACCTGATCGACGCGGCCCGGATCGACGGCGCCAGCACCTGGCGCATCCTCTGGCTCATCGTGGTGCCGCTGTCGCGCCCGATCATCGCCACGCTGGTGATCATCACCGTGGTGACCCACTGGAACAACTTCATGTGGCCGCTGATCATCACCACCGGCCCGACCTGGCAGACCGTCACCGTGGCGACCGCCTCGCTGCAGAGCCAGTACAACGCCAACTGGACCCTGGTGATGGCGGCGACGACGGTGGCGATGGCGCCGCTGCTGGTGCTCTTCGCGCTGTTCCAGCGCCACATCGTCAGCTCCATCTCCCTCACCGGCTTCCGCTGACCCGACCACAGGAGGAACCATGACCCCACCCACCCCCCGGCTGTCCCGACGGCTGCTGCTCGGCTCCGCGGTCGGTCTCGGCGCCGCGGCCGGCGTGGCCGCCTGCTCCCCGGCCGCCCAGCAGCAGGAGGCCGGACCGGGGTCCAGCGGTGGTGCGCAGAAGACGGTGACCCTGCGGCTGTGGGACGAGCAGGTGGCGGGGGCCTACGAGAAGAGCTTCGAGGCCTTCACCGCCGCGAACCCCGACATCGCCGTCACGACGACGGTGGTGGCCTACGCCGACTACTTCACCAAGCTGCGCAACGACGTGGGCGGGGGCAACGCCGACGACCTGTTCTGGATCAACGGCTCCTACATCCAGCCCTACATCGACAACGGCAACCTGATGGAGATCGGCAGCGCCTTCGACGCCCAGCGCCCGGACTGGATCCAGCCGGCGGTGGAGCAGTACACCCGCGACGGGCGGCTGTGGGGGGTGCCCCAGATCACCGACGGCGGCATCGCGGTCTACTACAACGCCGAGCTGCTCGAGGCCGCCGGCCTCACCCCCGAGGACCTGACGGACCTGACCTGGGTCCCCGGCGGGGGCAGCGGCGACACCTTCCTGCCGGTGCTGCAGCAGCTGACCGTGGACGGCTCCGGCCGCCGCGGCGACGAGGACGGCTTCGACGGCACCGACCCCGGCAGCTGGGGCTACTCCGCGGCCCAGGACCTGCAGGGCATCTACTACAACTTCCTCGGCTCGGCCGGGGGCGCCTTCCAGGACGAGGCCGGCCGGTTCGTCTTCGACTCCCCGCAGGGTCGCGACGCCTTCGGCTACCTGGTGGACCTGATCAACACCCACCGGGTCTCCCCTGCGGCCTCGAACACCAACGACAACGGCGACTTCACCCGCGACCAGTTCCTGCAGGGCACGATCGCGCTGTTCCAGTCCGGGATCTACAACCTCAAGAACGTGGCCGACGGCGCCGACTTCGAGTGGGGCATCGTGCCGATCCCGGCCGGGCCGCAGGGCCGGGTGTCGGTGGTCAACAACGTGGTGGTGGCCGGCAACGCCGACGCCGCCGACGCCGAGGCGACGACCCGGGTGCTGCAGTGGCTGGGCTCGGCCGAGGGCGCCTCCTACATCGGCGCGGAGGGTGCCGGGCTGCCGGCGGTCGTGGGTGCCCAGACCTCCTTCGAGGAGTACTGGAGCGCCCAGGACGTGGACCCGTCGCTCTTCGCCGAGCAGGGCCAGCAGCCCTCGATCAGCGCCCCCACGGGTGAGAACTACGGGGCGGCGCTCACGGCCTGGAAGCCGTCCTTCGACGAGATGTTCCTGGGACGCACCCCGGTGGCCGAGGCGCTGGCGGAGGCCCAGACCGCCGCCAACGAGGCGATCAGCGGCTGAGCCGGGCCCACGGCCCGACGAGTCAGCGCTCTCGCGGCAGCTGGCCGTTCTCCAGATTCCGCAGCGTGCCGCTCAGCCTGGATCCAGACTGGACATACAGCTCGCAGCGGGCTTGGCCCAATCCGACCTCGACCCCGACCAAGGGTCGGACCCGGACGTCCGGATGACTGCCGAGAGGGCTGGACAGGTAGGCGTGCGCGGCAGCCTCGCAGCTTGCGCTGTTTGCCTCAGCTGAGTCAGGACTCGAGATCCACTCGATCGTGTGCGCCTCGTCACACGCCATCCGGCTCCGGTCCCCGATGACCGCGATGTCCCCATCGAAGCACTGACGCCACGGTGCGGACGATCTAGCCCTTGCGCTTCCGGCGAAGTCTCCCGTCACATCGTCGAACGCAGTCACCAGACAGTCGCCGCCTTGTGCGGCAGTGGTGAACGCCAAGGCATCTACGCCCGCGACCCCACCCAGGAAGCCGAAGACGGTCGCGCGGTCGCAGTCTAGGTCCGGCACCGACTCCGCCCGGTGAGGGAGGTTGCAGGAGACCTCCACGAGCGCGACGTCGAAGCAGCTTCGCTTCCCGTGAGTCGGCGCATCGGCTGTGGGGCTCGGTCTCGGGCTCGGGATGGGCTGTTCCGTCGTCCTTGGAGAAGCGTGCGTCGCGGCCTCGCGGTCCGTTGATCCGCCCAGCACGGCGAGCCATCCCGCCATCCCGGCCGGCACCGTCAGCAGCACTCCGACGGCAGTGACCAAGAGGGTGAGGATCGCCACCTTCACGACGAGCGCCGCACCGGTCCAGGCTCCGGCCACCCGCTTGACCAAGCCGAGCCAACGCCGTTCGCCGGGCAAGTCAGGTCACTGACATGTCGTAGAGCACGGCTTGAGTCTCGCCCTGGCACTCGCCGTCCTTGACTCGTGCGACGATCTTCAGAGCACTGACCTCACTGATGTCGACGTCCTGGAGCCCTCCAGTCTTGCCGTAGGCGACTGTCACCCCATCGATGAAGTCGGAGCCGTTGTACAAATCCACCGTCAGCTCGAGGTCTGAGGAATCCGCCTCGACTCCGGGTGCCGCGCGGAAGCTGAAGGTGTCCCAGTCCCCGTTCGCGCGGAACTCGACGACTTCATCTCGGTTCGAGCAGTCCGAGACGAGCGTCGCCAGTCCCGTCACCTCTCCCACCTGAGGTAGCTCCCAGCGCCCTTCCTCCCAGCCTGCGGCTCCCTCGTGGAAGTCGGTCGCTGAGTCGAGTTGCTTGGGCGCGCCCGCTGCAGCTGACGGACTAGGGGTCTGCGAGGGCGTTGAGCTGGAGGACTCGGTACCTGTCGGGCTCAGCGGGTCAGAAGGAGTCGGCGTGGCCGAGGAACTGGTGTTCGCCGACTCGCCCGGTGTCGGAATGGCACTCGAGGCGGTTGCGCTCGGCGACGCCTGCACGCTCGTGACCGGATCCGGCGGATCAGCTTGATCGGTGGATGCACCCGGGGCGCACCCGCACAGCAACAGCAACAACACCGCTGTCGTCAGCCTCGGTCCTGAGTTTTGGGCGACCATGAGCTTCTTCCCTTCGTCCGCAAAAGCATCGCACCCCAACTGGGGTTGCGGTGAAGAACGAAGAAGCTCAGCGTCTTCCACGACCTGCCAACGAGCTGAGGTGCCGTTGCCTGGTTCTCGGGCCATCGCGGACCGGAGAGTAGTCAGGTAAAGGACAGCGTGGCTGGAACCCGCTCCTTCGGCGCTGGCACTACTCCGGCGCAATGGGTTCGCAGCGAGTTTCATCGGCCGTCTCGGTGGCTGCGCCCCGGCGTCAACGTTGTCGCCCAGGCACCACCAGCCGAGCCGGTAGCCGCACAACCGGTATCACTTGAGCATCCCGGACAGAGAGATGATCACACAGGCACGGCTGGCCAGGTGATGAGCACCACCTGCGGGGCCGCACGAACTCAGCGCAGCTTACCGAGGAATCCTTTCCCTCACGTCCCATGCTGCCGGAACCCACGGCCCGCCGAGTGGCTCTTCCGGCTTGAGGGACTTAGGGGCGCGGGGCCCGACGACGCAGACCCAGCACGAGCAGCACCAGCCCGACCACGACCAGGACCAGGCCGATCACCAGCCAGGTGCTGTCGCCGGTCATGAAGCTCCCCGGCAGCACCCCCGCACCCTGCAGCGACCACACGCCACCGATCACCAGCGCGATCGCCCCGAGCACCAGCATCCACGTCCTGCGCACGTCAGTCTCCTCCTCGGGTGCGGTGGAGCTCACCGGCACGCCAACCGTAGTCCACGTCCTGCAGCACGAAGGCGGCGCTCAGCCGGGCGTCCGCCCCAGCGAACCGGCCGCGCTCGAGGAAGGCGGCCCGGCGGAGGTCCACCGCGACCGGCGCGGGCTGGGGGACGTCCGGACGCGTGGTCACCACCACGACCCCGTCGGGGTCGGGTGAGAAGCGGTTGGGTGGCGGGGCGAACCGGCGGGCGGTGCGGGCGTCGGGCAGGACGCCGCCGGCGGGCACCCGCTCCTCACCCGGGTGCGCGGTGAGGGCGAGGTCGCCGGCGCCGTCCCCGGAGCGGACGTCCAGCTGCAGCTGCTGGCCCACCGGGGAGAACCGCCCGTCGAGGCGTCCGTGCGGGGCCCGGCTGGTGAGCTGGCCCCCCAGCACCGACGCCCAGCCGCTGGACCAGCCGGCCAGCGGACGCAGCCCGCGCAGCACCCGGCCGCGGGCGGTACGCGGTCCCGAGCGGGCCGTGGTGGTGCAGAACACCGACCAGGTGAGCAGCACCGTCGACCCGCTGCCGAGGGCCGGTGGCACCCCGTGCGGTCGGACGTCGGTCAGCTCCAGCACGGTCGCGGCCAGGAACGCCCACTCGCGGCCGTCGGCGCCGGTGTGGGTGTCCAGGGCCAGGCCGGGGTCGGGCAGGTCGGCCACCGTCGCCGGTGGGACGGCCCAGCTGAGGGCCAGCGCGTGCCGGAGGTGGGCGTCGACGGCCAGCGGGGCGCGTTGCAGCCGGTTCAGGCCGCGGCCCAGGAGCCGGGCGGCGGTGCGCAGCGGCCAGGTGGGCGGGTGGACGACGACCATCAGGACCCCCAGGTGGTGGTGACGCTGCCCCAGATCAGGGCGGCGTCGTCGGCGGCGAGGCCGGAGTCGCCGGGGGCCGGCTCGGCCAGGGAGCGCAGCACCACCGCCCCGCCGGGACGCACCGCGTGGCGGACCGCGACCTTGAGCCGCGCGCCGTACTCCGGCGGGGCGCCGTCGAGGACGTTGGACAGGGCCACCGCGTCGTAGTGGCCCACCGGCACCGACTCCAGGTGGCCGGCCACGTCCCGGGCCACCCAGGAGATCTGGTCGGGGTCGACGTCGGGCAGCCGCCAGCCGGGCTGCTCCTCCCCCGACAGCAGCCGCCAGGCGAACCGGTTGTCCCGCATGCCGTGCCGGCCCAGCCCCCGGGCCAGCCGCGCCCGGAGGATGTCGTCGAAGCGGCGGGGGATGAAGCGGCCGAACTCCTTGGTCAGGATCCGGGCGGCGAACGTCCCCGGACGCAGCGCCCCGGCGACCAGCCAGCGCACCACCCGGGTGTCCAGGTGCCGGCGCCAGTAGGCCAGGGCCTCCTCCGGTCCGGCGGTCTGGAGGACCGGCCAGAGCCGTCGTAGCCGCCACCCCGGCGCCACCGGGCGGAGCATCGAGCGGCCCGCGGTCATCAGCGACTCCGCCGACCCGCGCACCGACTCCCCCTCGCCCAGCCGTCGGCGGGCGTAGGCGAGCTGGTGGGGGTTGATGTCCACGGCGGTCACCCGGTGCCCGGCGGCGGCGCAGGCCGCGGCCACCTCCCCGGAGGCGGCGATGACGCAGACCCGACCGGGGGCCCCGAAGGCCTCCAGCTCGATCCGCTGGTCCTCGTAGCTGCGGCCGAAGAGCACCCGCGGCGGCCCGAAGCGCACCAGACGGCCGCCCTGCCAGGGGGTCACCGGGGGTGCGGACATGGGTCGGAGGCTACTTCTTCTCCGCCTTGGTCGGCTCGGTGGTCGACAGCGCGGCGACGAAGGCCTCCTGGGGGACCTCGACGCGGCCCACCATCTTCATCCGCTTCTTGCCCTCCTTCTGCTTCTCCAGCAGCTTGCGCTTGCGGGTGATGTCACCGCCGTAGCACTTGGCGAGCACGTCCTTGCGGATGGCGCGGATGGTCTCCCGGGCGATCACGCGGGCCCCGATGGCGGCCTGGATCGGCACCTCGAACTGCTGGCGCGGGATCAGCTCCTTGAGCTTGCCCGCCATCATCACCCCGTAGCCGTAGGCCTTGTCGCGGTGGACGATGGAGGAGAAGGCGTCCACGGGCTCACCGTGCAGCAGGATGTCGACCTTGACCAGGTCGGCGGCCTCCTCGCCGGCCTCGTCGTAGTCCAGGCTGGCGTAGCCCTTGGTGCGGGACTTCAGCGCGTCGAAGAAGTCGAAGACGATCTCGGCCAGCGGCAGCGTGTAGCGGATCTCGACCCGGTCCTCGGACAGGTAGTCCAGCCCGAGCTGGATGCCGCGACGGGCCTGGCACAGCTCCAGGATCACGCCGATGTACTCCGCCGGGCTGAGGATCGTCGCCCTCACCACCGGCTCGTACACCTCGGCCAGCTTGCCGTCGGTCGGGTACTCGCTGGGGTTGGTGACGACCATCTCCCGGCCGTCCTCCATCCGCACCCGGTAGACCACGTTGGGGGCGGTGGAGATCAGGTCGAGGTTGAACTCCCGCTCCAGCCGCTCCCGGACGATCTCCATGTGCAGCAGCCCCAGGAAGCCGATCCGGAACCCGAACCCGAGGGCGCCGGAGCTCTCCGGCTCGTAGGTCAGCGCGGCGTCGTTGAGCAGCAGCTTGTCCAGCGCCTCGCGCAGCTCGGGGAAGTCGGCCCCGTCGATGGGGAACAGACCGGCGTAGACCATCGGGTTGGGGTGGCGGTAGCCGCCGAGCGCCTCGGTGGCCGGGCGGACGCTGGTGGTGACGGTGTCACCCACCCGGGACTGGCGGACGTCCTTGACCCCGGTGATCAGGTAGCCCACCTCACCCACCCCGAGCGACGGCGACTTGACCGGCTCGGGTGAGATCACGCCGACCTCGAGGGTCTCGTGGGCCGCCTTGGTCGACATCATCAGCACCTTCTCGCGGTGGCTGAGCTCGCCGTCGATGACCCGGACGTAGGTGACCACGCCGCGGTAGGTGTCGTAGACGGAGTCGAAGATCAGGGCGCGGGCCGGGGCGTCGGCGCGACCCTGCGGGGCGGGCACCTGGATCACGATCTCGTCCAGCAGCTCCCGGACGCCCATCCCGGTCTTGGCCGAGACCCGGAACACGTCCGACGGCTGGCAGCCGATGATGCCGGCCAGCTCGGCGGCGTACTTGTCGGGCTGGGCGTTGGGCAGGTCGATCTTGTTGAGCACCGGGATGATCGTCAGGTCGTTGTCCAGCGCCAGGTAGAGGTTGGCCAGCGTCTGGGCCTCGATGCCCTGCGCGGCGTCGACCAGCAGCAGCGCACCCTCGCAGGCCTGCAGCGAGCGGGACACCTCGTAGGTGAAGTCGACGTGGCCGGGGGTGTCGATCATGTTGAGCACGTAGGGCTTCTCGCCCTCACCGAGGTCGGCCACCCACGGCATCCGGACGGCCTGGGACTTGATGGTGATGCCGCGCTCGCGCTCGATGTCCATCCGGTCCAGGTACTGGGCGCGGGCAGCCCGCTCGTCCACCACGCCGGTCAGCTGCAGCATCCGGTCGGCCAGCGTCGACTTGCCGTGGTCGATGTGGGCGATGATGCTGAAGTTGCGGATGATCGCGGGGTCGGTCGCACCCGGGGCGGGCGGACTGGCGGTCGCGCGTGTGGTCAACGGTGCTCCAAGGTGGGGGCTGGACTGACGTCCATCCTCCCACCCCGGCACCGCGAGCCAAAGTCAGCGCTCAGGCGCCGCCGCCGCCGGCCTTGCGCCGGTGCATCGCGGTGGGGATGTGGCCCTCCACCGGGTGCATCCGCTCGCTGCCGTCGGGGTTGGAGCCGGCCGACGTCGGGTGGGACTTCTGCTTCTTCTTGTCCAGCGCCTCGCGCATGCGCCGCTTGACGTCGTCCTCGGGGCCCTTCGCTCCTGGTCCGGTCATGGGAGCTCCTTCGTCGTCGTCCGGTGGGGGCCCCACTCTGCCCTGCCGTGTAAGGGCTCCGCCACCGGGTTGGCGCCGTGACCGCTGCGGGTGGCAGGACCACGTCAGCCCGGCAGCGGGGCCAGGGCGACCAGCGCCGCGCTCAGGCCCAGCACGGCGACGGCCAGCACCGCCTCCGCCCCGACCACCCGGACCAGCCGGCGCAGCTGGTGGGCGCGTCCGCGGGAGGGCTCGCGACCCTGCCGCCGGCGCTGGCCGGCCAGCGACAGGTAGCGGCGGACCCGGCGGTGCAGCACCAGCACCGCCACGACCACCAGCACCTTGACCACCAGCACCAGGCCGTACCAGGAGACCACCAGGGGCCACGGTCCGCCGGTGGTCAGCAGCGCGTCCACCACGCCGGTCAGCGCGAGCACCGCCAGACAGGTCGTGGCCAGCCGGGCGAAGCGCTCCAGGGCGAGCTCGCCGGCGTCGGCGGTCGCCCGGGGCAGCAGCGAGAGCGCCAGCACCAGCAGCCCGCCGAACCAGGCCGCGGCCGCGAGGACGTGGGCCAGCAGCAGGACCGCCGCCAGCACGGACCGTGGCCCCTGGCCGCCGTCGGCGGGCAGCACCACGGTCAGCCCGAGCACCACCGTCAGGACCAGCACCACCGTCACCCCCGGCGCGCCGGGGCGCCACCGCCCGCCCCGGGAGGCCCGCGCCAGCTCGGGACCGAAGAACAGGGCGAGCGCCAGCAGCGCCAGCCGGAGCAGCAGCCAGGGGACGTCGGGGCGCTGCAGCACGTCCTCGACCGGGCGCCCGGCCAGCAGGTCCGCCAGCGGGACGGCCAGCGTCGCCAGGGCGGCCGCACCGGCGCCGGCGCCGGCCACACGCGCGAGCCAGCGGGTCGGCCACAGCCAGGCCCAGGCCACGACCGCGCCGACGAGCAGGGCGAGACCGAGGTGGAGCAGCACAAGGCTGGCTCCAGCCAGCAGCAGGTCAGGATCCGGCACCACGATCAGCCCGGCGTGGGCAGGTCGAGCTGGACCAGCACCAGCGACTGCTCCGGCGGCAGCGGCTCGCTGAGGGTGAGGAACCCGTCACCGGTCGCGGAGCAGGTGGGGTCCGGCAGCAGCGGGCAGCTGAGGTTGAGCACCGACGGCCCGGTGACCACGAGCACCACCGGCTCCGAGGCCTCCGGCCCGGCGAGCGGGGCGACGGCGCCCAGCGCGCGTCCGGGGACCGACGGGGTGGACATCACGGTCGCACCGGTCAGCCGGTAGCGCAGCTCCACCCGGTCGGTGGGGACGTCCCAGGTCAGCGGCACGGGCCCGTCCACGGTGCTCACCGCCCGCACCGGCTGGCCCCCGGCGCTGACCTGCAGGTCGGAGGCCTCGGGGGTGGTGCCCTCGAAGGAGGAGCCGGCGCCGGCGAGGTCGGGCGGGGCGAGCTCGAGCCCGGTCGCCGGCTCCGGCAGCAGCACCCGCTCCACCACGGTGAAGGATCCGTCGCGTTCGGGCACGGCGACCAGCAGGGACCCCGGCTCGGTCAGCCACGGTCCGGAGGTGGGCAGCGGGACCGGCGGGACGTCGGTGGTCCGGCGGTCCTCCTCGTCGGCGCTCCCCGAGGGGGTGCTGCCGGCGGAGGAACCGTCCGAGGGCGCGCCGCCGGCCGACGGCGACGGGCCCGCGGTGGCCGACGTGGGCTCCGGCGGGGTTGCGGTGGAGCGCGAAGCCCCCGGGAGGGCCGAGGCGACCGCGGCCGCGAGCAGCAGGGCGACGGCCACCCCGCCGAGCAGGCGCCGTGCGACGGCACGCCGGTGGGACACTGCGCCACCTCCCCCGAGTGCGGCTCGATTCTGCGGACCACCCCTGCGCGGGGCGTCCGCGGCCTAGACTAGGCGAACCCCGGTCAGGCTGGGCGGGGTTGGGACGACCCACGGCTGTCCAGGCCGCGGTCGACGCGATTCGGGGGAATCACATGAGTCGGAGCGGACGAGCCGTGCTCGCCGGCGTGGCGCTGGGCGTGGTGGTCGCCGGGGCGCTGGCCCCGGTGCGCAGCGCGGCGGCGGACGAGGCGAGCATCTACCTGGTGCACGGGCTGGCCGAGGGGTCGGTCACGGTCAGCGTGGACGGCGACCCCGTCACCGAGGGGCTGGCCGCCACCGAGGTGGCCGGGCCGTTCGACGTGGCCGCCGGCGAGCGACAGGTCACCTTCACCACCGAGGACGGCAGCGAGGTGAGCAGCAGCGTCCAGCTGGAGGCCGGCGACAGCTCCGACGTGGTGCTGCACCTCCCGGCCACGGCCGACGGGGACCCGGTGGTGACGGAGTACCCCAACGACCTCTCGGCGGTGCAGCGGGGACGGGCCGCGGTCGCGGTGGCGCACACCGCCGCGGTGCCCCCGGCCGACATCCGCGTCGACGGCGAGGTGCTCTTCGCCAACGTCGCCAACGGTGAGTACCTCTACGAGGTGGTGCCCGCCGGCTCCTACGAGGTCGACATCGTGCCCACCGGCCAGACCTCCCCCGCCGTCCTCGGCCCGCTGGAGCTCGAGCTGACCGCCGGGGCGCTGACCCGGGTGTACGCCGTCGGCGACCCCGAGGACGACACCATGGACGTGGCCTCGCACGTGATCCGCACCGGCACCTCCGGCAGCGGGCGGCCGCAGTCGGTGGACACCGGGCGCGGCGGTCTCGCGGACCGGTTGCTCGACCGGCGGTGAGGCTCCCCCGCTCGGTGCGGGTGGGCTCCGGCGCGGCGGCGTCGCTGCTGGTCCCCCTCCTGCTGCTCGGCTGCGCCGCGCCGGTGGCACCGTCCGGGGCACGGGGCGGGGCACCGGGCGGGGACGCCTCCGACCCGGTCGCCGCTGCCTCGAGCCCGGTCCCGGTGGCGAGCGAGGCACCGCAGGCCGAGCGGGCCTCGTCCCGCTTCGTGCCCGAGCGGATCGGGTTGCCCGGGGGCGTCGAGGCCCCGGTCGTCCCGGTCAGCACGGTCGGGGCCGAGCTGGTGGTCCCCGAGGACGTGAGCCAGGTCGGGTGGTGGGACGGGAGCTCCTGGGTGGGCGACCCCTTCGGCTCGGTCGTGGTGGCCGGTCACGTGGACTCCCTGGACGGGTTCGGTCTGTTCCACCGGCTGTGGTCGACCGAGGTCGGGGACGAGGTGGTGCTGAGCGCAGGGGAAGGCCGTCAGGCCTACCGGGTGAGCGAGGTTCGGCGGGTGCCTCGTACCGACCTGGTCGACGACGGCGAGGTCTTCGACGCCGACGGCGACCCGCGCCTGGTGCTGCTGACCTGCGTCGGCGCCTACGACGCGGCCCGCGGCGGGTACCCGGAGAACCTCGTGGTGGTGGCCCGGCCGGTCCGCTGAGGGCTGTCCCGGCCGAGGCTGCTGTGGCAGGGTCGACGGTGAGGAAGGAGGCGCCGTGGGCCCCGTGAACCGTGTGCTCGGGCTCTCGTGCCTGCTGCTGCTCTCCGCCTGCTCCGCCCCCGGCCCGGACGCGGTCCCGGCCGCCACCCCCGCACCGGACCCCGACCAGCTGCTCTGGGGCGGCGCCACGCTGCTGCAGCAGGCCGACACGGAGCCGGAGCTGTGCCTCGGGCCGGTCCAGGAGTCCTACCCGCCGCAGTGCGGTGGACCGACCGTGGTCGGGCTGGACTGGGACGACGTCGAGGGCGTCGAGCGGTCGGCCGGCGTTACCTGGGGCTCCGCCTACGTGGTGGGGACCTACGACGGCTCCACGTTCACCCTCGACCGGCCGCCCAGCAGCTCGCGTCCGGACGGCGTCCCGGAGCCGAGCCCGGTCCCCGACCCGGAGCACCCCCGGCTGTGCGAGGACCCGTACCGCGGCGGCGACCGGTCGAGCGAGGGGGACCAGGCGGCGCTCGGGCGGGCGCTGGAGGACCTGGACGGGTACGTGACGTCCTACGTCTCCGACGGCGACTCGATGGTCAACGTGCTGGTCACCGGGGACGCGGAGGAGGCCCACGCCGAGCTGCGCCGGGTGTGGTCCGGCGGGCTCTGCGTGGTCCAGCGCGACCTGCCCACCCAGGAGGCGACGAGGGCCGCCCGGGACGCGCTGTCGGTGGACGCGGAGGATCTCGGGCTGCTCACCCTCAGCGGGATGGGCGTGGAGGGGTGCTGCACGTGAGGGTGAGGGTGGCCGACGCCCCCACGGTCTCCGCGGTCCAGGAGCGGGTGGCGCGGTGGCTGCGTCCTGAGCAGGTGGTGGTGGACGGCGCCCTGCAGCCCCTGCCGGGGTGAGCCCGGTCGGCTCGTTTGGCCGCTCGGAGCCGGGTTGGTAGAGTGCACTGTCGCTCCGGGGACGGCTCACGCCGTCGTAGGAGCACCACCGACCAGACCAGATCGACCAGACCAGAGGCTTGCCCAGTGGCGAACATCAAGTCCCAGATGAAGCGCATCAAGACGAACGAGAAGGCTCGTCTGCGCAACAAGGCTGTGAAGACGAACCTGAAGACGTCGATCCGCCGCTTCCGCGAGGCCGTCGAGGCCGGCGACACCGTGAAGGCCCAGGCGGCCGCACAGGTGGCCTGCCGCAAGCTCGACAAGGCTGCCTCCAAGGGTGTCATCCACCCCAACCAGGCGGCGAACCGCAAGTCGGCCATCGCCTCCAAGGCGGCCGCTCTCAGCTGACCCCACCGGTCCCCGGACCGGTGGACGAGCCCGATCACCCCTGGTGGTCGGGCTCGTCGTCGTCCCCGGACCCGTCGCGGGTCAGCGGCCGGTGCGGCAGCGGGTCACCCCGAGCACCGCGCTCTCCAGGGCGTAGTCGGGGTCGTTGGCGGCACCCTTGATGTCGGCGTCGGCGCGGGCCACGATCGATATGGCCCGGGCCAGACCCGGCTGGTCCCAGCCCCGCAGCTGCTGGCGCATCGACTTGATCTTCCACGGCGGCACCCCGACCTCGCGAGCGATGTCGCCGTCCCTCATCCCGGTGGAGGGCAGGCTGACCAGCTTGCCCAGCCCCCGCAGCCCCGAGGCCAGCGCGCTGCTGACCAGCACGTGGGCCACCCCCGTGCCCAGCGCCCACCGCAGCTGCTCCATCGCCTGGTCGGTCCGCCCGGCCAGGGCGGCGTCGGCCACCGCGAAGCTGGTCACCTCGGCCCGCCCGCCGAAGTAGCGGCGGACCAGCGCGTCGGTGATCTCCGGCCCGTCGGCGTCGGCCACCAGCTGGGAGACCGCACCGGCCAGGGCGCGGAGGTCGTGACCGACCGCCTCGACCAGCAGGGTGGCGGCGGGGGCCTCGATCCGGGAGCGGGCCCGTCGCACCTCCGCGGTGACGAACTGCGGCAGCTCCCACGCCTTCAGCGACGGGCAGTCGACCACCTGGACGCCGGCCTTCTTCAGCTTGTCCAGCAGGCCCTTGCCCTTCACCCCGCCCCCGTGCACCAGCACCACGGCGCACTCGGGCTCCGGCGCCTGGGCCAGCTGCAGCACCTGGTCGGCCAGCTCGGCGGGGAGGTTGGCCAGGTCGCGGACGACGGCGACGGAGGAGCTGGCGAACAGCGACCCACCGGTGATCTCAGCCAGCTGACCGGAGTTCAGCTGGGGCGCCTCGACGTCGTGCAGGTCGGCGTCGGGGGCCTCCCCACGTGCCGCGTTGACCAGCTCGTTGACCGCGCGCTCGGCGAGCAGGCTCTCCGGCCCGCTGACCAGCACCACCCGGCCGAGGACCGACTCCCTGACTGCCACGCCCTCAGCATGCCAGCCCGCACCGACACCCGCGCCCCGCTCAGCGCTCGGTGGTGACACGGACCGCGTCCGGGCCGCCGGACAGGGCCACCGAGCCGGAGGTGTCGGTGCGCAGCACCCGGGTGCCGCTGGTCTCGAGCAGCTGCAGCGTCCGGGCCGCGGGGTGGCCGTAGGAGTTGTCCCGCCCCGCGCTGGCCACCGCGAGGGCGGCACCGCTGGCCCGCAGGAACCCCGGGTCCTGGTCGGCGGAGCCGTGGTGGGGCACCTTGAGGACGTCGGCCTCCAGCCCGGCCGTGCCGACCAGCCGCTGCTGGGCCTCCGCGCCGATGTCGCCGGTCAGCAGGACCCGGACGCCGGAGACCGTGGCCAGGGCCACCACGCTGGCGTCGTTCTCCGCCGGGGACTCCCCCGACCCGTCGTCGCCGAGGGGCACCGCCGCCACCTCGGCGGGACCGAGCGTGCGCCAGCTCACCTCCCCCACCTGCCAGGTCGACCCCGGCACCGCCACCCGCGCGGAGAGGCCGGCGGCGGCGAGCTGCTCCTGCACCTGCCGGTGCTGCTGGAGCGGCTGGGCCAGAGGGGAGACCAGCACCGCACCCACCCGGCGTCCACCGAGCACCCCGGGGAGGCCGTCGACGTGGTCGGCGTGGAAGTGGGAGAGGACCAGGAGCGGCACCTCGACCACCCCGAGCCGGCTCAGGCACCGGTCGACCGCCACCGGGTCCGGCCCGGCGTCCACCACCACGGCGGCACGCACCCCGGCGCGCAGCAGCACGGCGTCGCCCTGCCCGACGTCGCAGGCGACCAGGAACCACCGCTCGGGCGGCCAGCCGGGCTGGACCGGGCTGCGGAGCAGGGCCAGCACCATCAGCACCGCCAGCAGCAGGCAGGCCCACCACCGGCGCAGCAGCACCGGCACCACCGCCGCGACCAGGACGCAGCCGGCCACCAGCACCGCGACCGACCAGGGCGTCACCGGCCACACCCACAGCGCGCCGGGCAGCGAGGCACCGACGTCGGCCACCACCAGGATCCCCTGGGCGCTGAGGGCCGCTCCCAGGGCGACGAACTCCGCCAGCGGTGCCCACAGCAGCGAGGCCCCGGCGGCGGCGAACCCCAGCACGGTGGCCGGCCCGACGAAGGGGGCGGCGGCCATGTTGGCCACCAGTCCGGCGGCGCTGACCTGGCCGGAGATGGCGGTGGCCACGGGCTGGGTGGCCAGCTGGGCCGCGAGCGGGACCGCCACCGACTCCGCCACCCAGCGCGGAAGCCACCCGGACAGCTCGGCGGCCCACCGCCCCGCCCACCACACGATCCCCGCCGAGGCCAGCACCGACAGCGCCATCCCGGCCGAGCGGGACAGCCAGGGGTCGAGCAGCAGCAGCACGGTGACCGCGACGCAGAGGTGCCGCAGCCCCCGCCGCTCCCCGCGTCCGCCCAGCCCCAGGGCGGCCAGGGCCACCAGACCCATGGCCGCAGCGCGGAGCACGCTGGGCTCGGTGCGGCAGAGGGCGACGAAGACTCCGACCCCGAGCAGTCCCAGCAGCCGCAGCCACCAGCCGCGCACGCCGACCGCGCGGGCCAGACCCAGCAGGAAGACCAGCAGCAGGGTCAGGTTGGCCCCCGAGACCGCGGTCAGGTGCACCAGACCGGTGGCGGCGAACCGCTGCTCGAGCTCCTCGGTCATGGCCGAGGTGTCGCCCAGCACCAGCGCCGGGACCAGGGCGCGCTGCTCCTCCGTCCGTGGTCCCACCGCGTCCCGCAGCCCCGCCCGCACGCGCTCGACCAGCAGCAGGCCCGGTCCCGGTGGGGCGACCAGCTCGGGCGCACCCCGGATCCGCACCACCGCCGCCACGTCGGATCCCCGGTCCGGGCCGGCCAGCCGCGCCTCGGCCCGCACCCTGGACCCCGCGACCAGCCCGCGCCAGGCCTCGATCCGCTCCCCGGTCACCAGGACCACCACCGGCGCCCGCAGCCTGTGGTCCTGACCCCGGCCCTGCACCCGGCGGAGCTCACCGCGCACCCAACCGACGTCCCCGCCCGGGCCGGTGGAGACCTGGAGGTCGGTGCCCGTCACCACCTCCACCTCGACCATGGCCTCGTCCGCGGCCAAGGCGGGCAGCGGCCCCGAGCGCAGCGCCTGGACGCGCAGCACCCCGACCGCGGAGCCGGCCACCAGCAGCAGGGCCACCGCGCCCAGCAGCGCGGAGCGGCGGCGCGCCGCCAGCCCCGTGGTGACCAGCCCGACCAGCACCACCGCGCCCACCAGGAGACCCTGCTCCGCGGTGGCCACCCAGGTGGTGAGCCACGTCACGGCGGCGGGGACCAGCATCCGCAGGTCGTGCGGGGCGACCGGTGGTGCGGGCGGGAGGGTCTCCTCGGTCGCGGGGTGCACCTCCGCACCGTCGCGCTCCCGGGCCCGGTCGGTCGCACCGCCCGGTGGGCTGTGGACGGCCGGGCGGGGTGGGCCGGGGCTGTGGACGAGGTGGCTTGGTGCGGGAGCCCGTCAGCCGACGGGTAGCCCGTCAGCCGGCACGGAGGTCCTCGGCGCAGCGTCCGATCAGACCAGGGGGTGCACCGTCACGCCCTGCACGACCCGGTTGACCTCACCGGTCGGGAAGGGGTTGTCCGGGTGCAGGCCGAGGGCCAGCGAGGTGGACTGCCCCAGCAGCTGGGCCACCAGCACGCCCGCCAGCGCCCAGTACGGGTCGGGCAGCCCGGCGGTGCCGCGCAACCGGATGGCTCCACCCGGCGTGGGCGCGTCTCCCTGCGCGTCGACCACCACGACCCGGTCCGGCCCGAGGCTGTCGGCGAGCTCGTTGACGATGTCGAGGTCGTAGCGCCGGGTGTGCGGGTCGTTGGACAGGTAGACCACGACCACGGTGCCGGGGGTGAGCACCGCCTTGGGACCGTGCCGGAACCCGAGCGAGGACTCCGACCAGGCGACCACCTGCCCGGCGGTCAGCTCGAGCAGCTTGAGCGCGGACTCGTGGGCCAGCCCGAGCAGCGAGCCGCTGCCCAGGTACACCACCCGGTCTGGCCGCAGCGCGGCGACGGCCTCGATCTCGACCTCGCGGGCCAGCAGGTCCTCGGCCGCGAGGGCCAGCGGCTCGATCCCGCCGGGCAGCGGACCACCCAGGGCGAGCAGGGCGGCCAGGGTCATCGAGGTGAAGCTGGACGTCATGGCGAAGCCCTGGTCGTTGCTGCCCTCCGGCATCAGCAGCACGAAGGAGCCGGGCCGGTCGGCGTGGGTGCGGGCCAGGTGCCCCTCGGGGTTGCAGGTGATGATCAGGTGCGCCACCTCGCCGAGGACCTGGTCGGCGAGCTCGGTGGCGGCCACGCTCTCGGGGCTCTGACCGGAGCGGGCGAAGGACACCAGCAGGGTGGGGACGTCGGGGGTGAGCTGCTGGCGCGGGTCCGCGACCAGGTCGGTGGTGGCCACCGCCTCCACCCGGCGACCGAGCAGCGCCGACAGCCACGGCGCCGCCACCTGCCCGGCGTAGGCGCTGGTGCCGGCGCCGGTGAGCAGGATCCGGGCACTGCGCCGCTCCCGCCACGGGGCCAGGAAGGTCTCCAGACCGCCACGGCCCTCGTCCAGGGTGGCGGCGACCTCGCGCCACAGCCGGGGCTGCTGGCGGATCTCACGGTCGGTGTGCAACGGCGTGCCCGGTTCGACGGACGGTGTCACTGGCGCTCCAAGGTCGGTGTGGACGGCGTCCTCACCCTAGTGGCCGTCGCCCCCGCGTCCGGGGCTGGTCAGACCCGCACGTGCGGCGCGATCTCGGCGTAGCTCTTGGGGCCGATGCCGGAGACCTCCTGCAGCTCCTCGACCCGGGAGAACCGGCCGTGCTCGGTGCGCCAGTCCAGGATCTTCTGCGCCGTCACCGGTCCGACCCCGGGGAGCCCCTCGAGCTGCGCGGCGGTGGCGTTGTTCAGGTCCAGCTGCGCACCGCCTCCTCCAGCGACCGGCCCGGAGCCGCTGCCCCCTCCCCCGCCGCTGCCGCCGCCGGCCGCACCGCCGGCGGCACCGCCGTCGGTGCGCACCTCCGAGGGCTGGTCGTCGTCGGAGACCACCACCTGCTGGCCGTCCACCAGCACCTGGGCGAGGTTGAGCTCGCCCGGACGGGCGTCGTCGGTGAGGCCGCCGGCGCGCTCGATCGCCTCCCCCACCCGTGCTCCCTGCGGCAGGCTCACCACGCCGGGCTCCGCCACCGCCCCCAGCACGTGGACCACCACCTCCGGCACCGAGGTCGGGCTCGCAGCCGGTGCGGACTCCGATGGCGGGGCCGGTGCCGCGGTGGTCTCGGTGGCCAGGACCACCGGCTGGGAGTCGGCCCGGGCCCGCAGCAGCAGGAAGGCGCTGAAGGCCACCGCGAGGGCCAGCACCGCGGCCAGCACCACCAGGTGCCGCCGGGAGAGCTGCGGCACCTGCAGGGTGATGGACCGGTCGGTGCGGGCACCGGGAAGGGCTGGTGCGGGCGGGACCGGCTCCCGGGGAGGAGCGGGGAGAGCGGCAGGCACACCTCCCACGTCGGGGCCCACGACCACGCGGGGACCGTCCGGACCGGCCTCCGGGTCCAGCGGCGCGTCTGTCGGTGAGGACCCGAGCACGCCCGTCGGGTCCGGTCGCGGGAGTCGGCTGGGCACGGGGGTGCTCGGAGGGTCGTTCCACGGGTCACGCGCCCGGCCCCGCCGTGGCCGCCCGAGCGCCTCGGTCAGCAGGGGGGACGGCAGCCGTCGACGGGCCGCGAGCACGGTCGCGGAGCCGGCCACCGACGAGCCGCTGCTCCCGGCGACCGGTGGCGGCGTCGGGACGGACGTCGAGGCCCGCGAGAGGATCGCGTCCAACCGGGCCTGGACGTACTCGCTGCGGGCGGAGTCGACCGGTGCGCTTCGTGCCATGTCCCCACCGTGCCGCCCCGGGGCCCCGCTGGAGCGTCCAGGACCACGATCTGTGGACGACGCCGGGGCGCGACCGGAGCCTGTGGACGGACTTGGCGGTCTCCGCTTCACTGGGGCGGTGCGTCGTCGTCGTGGGCTGCCTGGGGCGGTCAGCGCGCTGGTGTGGGTGCTCTGCCTGCCGCTGCTGGCCGCCGGAGCCGTCTCCACGGTGCTGTCGGTGTGGCCGGACCTCCAGCTGAGGGGACCGCTGGCCCTGCTCGCCTCGTTCGTCCCCCTGGGGGTGCTGGCCGCCGCCGTCGCCGCGGTGCTGCTGCTCGTGCTGGCCCTGTTCGCCCGTCACCGGGCACCGCACGCGGTCGGTCTGCTGCTCGCCATGACCCTGGTCGCGGTGCCGCTCGCCCCGACCGTGCCGCCACTGGTCGTCGGGCCGCCCGCCCAGCCCGGTATCGGCCTCGACGTCGTCTCGCTCAACCTGCTGGCGGGACAGGCCGACCCGGTGGCCGTCAGCAGGGCCGCGGCGGGCACGGACGTGCTGGTGCTGGTCGAGTGCACCCCCGAGGCGCTGAGCGCGCTGCTCGAGGCCGGGCTGGCCCAGGAGCTGCCGCACCGCAGCGGCGGCGGGGCGGGTGCCTACGACGGCGCGGTGGTGCTGTCGCGCTACCCGCTGGAGACCGTCGAGGTGCTGTCCCTGAGCTTCCAGCAGCGTCTGGTCCGCATCGACGCCCCCGGGACCGGACCGGTGAGCGTGCTCGCCGCCCACCCGCTCAGCCCCTTCGGCGGCACCGAGGTGTGGGCCGAGGAGCACGACCGGCTGATCGCCCTGGCCCGGGCGGCCGAACCCCCGGTGGTCGTCGCCGGGGACCTCAACGCGGTGGACCAGCACGTGGTCATGCACCGCTGGCGGGAGGCCGGCTTCACCGACGTCGGGCACGCCGCCGGCGCGGGGTGGGTGCGGACCTGGCCGGCGGACCGGCGCTACCCGCCGGTGCTGGGCATCGACCACGTCCTCACCGGACCCGGGCTGCGCGGCGTGGAGCTCAGCACCTTCGACGCCCCCGGCACCGACCACCTCGGGCTGCGTGCGGTCGTGGCCACCGCCGGCTGAGGACGCAGCAGGACCGGTCCCGCCCCTCCGACCCCCTCGTGGGGGAGGCTGTGCGGTGCACCGGCCGTGAGCGGTCCAGCGGTGCGTCGGCTGAGGACGAGGAGTGGTCATGGCGGGTCGCCGGGCGGCAGCGGTGCTGATGGTGGGGGTCCTCGGGTGGGCGCTGGTGGGCCCACCCGCGACGGCCGAACCGGTGGAGCCCGCGGAGTCACCGGGGGTGAGCGCCTCCCCCACGCCGGCCGGGACGACCTCCCCCGCGCCGACCGGCACCGCCTCTCCCACGCCGACCGGCACAGCCTCCCCCGCGCCGACGGACGCCGGCACCACGCCGACGGAGGACGCGACGCCGACGGGTGCGACGACGCCAGGTCCGAGCGGCACCCCGGTCCCCGAGCCGACCGGAACCGGCTCCGGCGCACCGAGCGCGAGCCCGTCCGCCGGTGATCCCGGACCCCCGCGGACCCGCGCGCTGCCCGGTGACGTGGTGCTCGACGTGAGCACCGACTGCGAGCGCGGCGTCGAGGCCCGGGTCGGCAACCAGAGCGACGAGCTGGCCGAGGTGCTGGTCCGCTTCAGCGACCAGCAGACCGACGAGGTGCTGCTGGAGCAGCCGCTGCAGGTCGACCCCGACGCCGGAGCCACGGCGACGCTGCCGAACTCGGAGGGCCCGGTCGCGGTGACCGTCCTCGACCTGGACAGCGGTGAGGTGCTGGCCGCGGGCACCGGACAGCAGCTCCGGTGCATCAGGGTGGTGGAGGACTGCGACGCCGTCGAGTTCACCAACCCCGAGGAGAACCCGGCCGTCCGCCTGGAGACCACCATGCGACTGGAGGAGGGGGTGTCCTCCACCACCCTCGAGCCCGGCGAGACGCTGCGGGTGGAGTGGTTCGACGGTCGCTGGGAAGCCGTGCGGGAGGGTGCGGCGGACGCGACCGCCGGCGCTGGCTTCGCCTCGGTCAGCTACGACACCTGCCCGGGGCAGGTCGGGAACCTCACCGTCACCTGCAGCGCCGCCGACGGCGCCGACGGGACGCTCGAGACCGACCTCGGGCCGGTCCCGGGAGCCGAGGTGACCTGGCGGCTGAGCCGGCAGGAGCGCGGGACCGTCGCCACCGGCACGGCCACCGGCTCCGGCGACGTCCGGGCCCGGGGGCTGGCGGTCGGCGGGTACGTCCTCGACGTGCTGGTCGACGGTGAGCGGTCGGACCGCCTGGCGCTCCGGGTGGCGACCTGCCTCACCGTCGTCACCACCTGCAGCACCGCCACCTTCACCAGCGCCGCCTCGAACCCCGACGCCACCATCGGCTTCTTCGGCCCCCTCGACGACCCCACCGTCCGGGACATCGACAACCCGAACTACAACGTGCTGGGCATCGCCCCGGGCCAGTCGGTCACCGTCGACCTGGACGGCGTCACGCACGAGTGGCGCTCGCTGCAGTCCCTGGCCTCGGGGAGCGATCCTGACTCGCCCTTCCGTGGCACGGTCACCCTGGGGACCGGCCCGCTGCCCGCGGCCGAGGAGTGCCCGCCGGTCACGCCGGAGCCGGTCGACCACGACGCGTACGGGTCCGGCGACGGTCCCGGCGATGGTGGGACCGCTGCGGGAGGGACCGGTGCGGGCATGGGAGGCGCCGGCGCCGGGCCCGAGCACCAGCTCGCCGAGACCGGTGGCCCCGCCGGCCCGCTGCTCGGCCTCGGGCTGGTCGCCCTGCTCGGCGGTGCCACGCTGCTGACCCGGCGGCGCTGAACCTCAGCGCCGGCGCAGACCCAGGCTGGTGAGCACCGGCTCCCGCTGCCCGCCCACGTGCTCCACCTCGTGGCGCCCGTCGGCCAGCCGGTGCACGGTGACCTGGCTGGCGTGCTGGCGGAGCGCCTCGACCACCGTCGGCTCGTGCTCGGCGAGGTGGAACCACTCAGCCCCGGGTCCGTCGGCGGAGTTGCCGTGGGAGATGGAGACGACCTCGTACAGGTCCACCCCGGTGCGCCGGGCGGCGGCGAGGGTGGCGTGGTGGCAGCGGACGTGGTCGGGGTGGCCGTAGCTGCCGTCGACGTCGTAGCCCACCAGCGCCGACGGGCGGACCACCTCGATGTAGGCGCAGAGGTCGTCGACCACCTCGTCCAGGGCCGCCGCGGTCAGCGAGTGGTGGTCGGACTCGATCGCCGGACCGGCCACGGTCGGCGTCACCCAGCGCATCCCGGAGTCCAGGTAGCGCCGCGGCGGACGTCCGGCGGCCCGCGCCGGCGGGGTGCCAAGGAAGGCCGACGTGGTCACCCCGAGCACCCGCAGGGCGCGGCCCAGCTCGGCCTCGCGGGCCGCCACCAGCTCCTCCGGCCCGGCCCCCGCGGGCACCGTGCCGGGGACGACCTCCCCCATCTCGCCGCGGGTGGCCGTGACCACGGCCACCTCGGTGCCCCCGGCCACGAGGGCGGCGACCAGGGCGCCGGTGGCCAGGGTCTCGTCGTCGGGGTGGGCGTGCACGAACAGCACCGGCCCGGGTCCGAGATCCATCACGACAGCAGCTCCTGGTAGCAGGCGAGCAGCCGTTCACCGGCGAGCTCGGGGCGGAAGCGCTCGGCGTGGACCCGGGCGGCGAGGCTCATCGGTCCGCGCTCCAGCGGGGAGAGCACGCGGTCCAGGGCCACGGCCCACGCCGACGGCTCTCGGCTGGAGACCAGCAGACCGGTCACCCCGTCCACCACGGCCTCCCGCAGCCCACCGGCGTCGTTGGCCACCACCGGCGTCCCGCTGGCGGCGGCCTCCAGGGCCACCAGCCCGAAGGTCTCCGACCACGACGGCACCAGCAGCGCGCCGGCACCCCGGAGCAGGTCGGCCAGCTGCTGGCGGCTCTGCGGGCCGCGGAAGCTGACCCACTGCTCCAGACCGGCGTCGGCGACGAGCCGCTCGACCTCGCGGCGGTAGTGGACGAAGTCCGGGGAGGTGCCGCCGACCATCACCAGGTGCGGACGGCGGTCCGCCGGCAGCCCGGCCACGGCACCGACGGCCAGGTCGGGGGCCTTGAGCGGCTGCAGCCGCGCGGCGAAGACCACGTAGCCGTGCCCGCGCCCGCGTGGCGGCTCACGGTCGGCCACCCGGTCCGCCGGTGGGTGGAACAGGTCCAGGTCGACCCCCGGGGGCACGACGACCACCCGGTCGGGGTCCGCGCCGCAGCGGTCGGTGATGGTGTCCGCCTCGGCCTGGCTGATGGCCACCACCAGGTCGGACTCCTGGGCCAGCCGGCGCTCCCCGGCCACCCGCTCCTCGGTCTCCGCGGGCTCGCCCTCCTGCAGCGGACGTCCCACCGGCACGGCCAGGGAGTGGTAGCTCTGCACGTGCGGCACGCCGAGGGCGCGGGCCCACCCGAGGGCGGCCACCCCCGACATCCAGTGCTGGGAGTGGACCAGGTCGATCCCCTCCCCCAGCGGGCGCAGGGCCTCGGCGAAGGCGCCGATGTGGTCCGAGACCCGGCTCTTGGCCACGACCTCCACCGGCCCGGCGGTGACCTGGCGGAGCCGGACCCCCGGCGACAGCTCGGCGACCTCGGGCAGCGACGGGTCGGTGCGCCGGGTCAGGAACTCCACCTCGTGGCCCAGCCCGGCCAGGGCGTCGGCCTGCTGGCGCTCGACCACGTTCATCCCGCCCGCGTCACCCTCCCCCGGCAGGTCGGCCGGGGAGGTGTGCAGGGAGACCATCGCGATGCGCATGGGTCGGTCCGTCCTTCGAGGGGGCAGGGATCAGGCGGGGACGATGCTGACCAGCTTGGGGGCCCGGACGATGACCGTGCGGATCTCCGCACCACCCAGCGCCCGCTGCACCCCGGGGTCGGCCAGGGCCAGCGCCCTCAGCTCGTCCTCGCCGATGTCGGGGGCGACCTCCAGCCGACCGCGCACCTTGCCCTTGACCTGCACCACGCAGGTCACCGACTCCGCCACCAGCAGCGCGGGGTCGGCCACCGGCCAGGACGCCTCGGCCACCGACGGCTCGTGGCCCAGCAGCTCCCACATCTCCTCGGTGACGTAGGGGGCCACCACGCTCAGCACCACGGTGACGGCCTCGACGGCCTCGCGGACCGCGGGGTCAGCGGCACCGGGACCGGAGTCGATGGCCTTGCGGGTGGCGTTGACCAGCTCCATCACCCGGGCCACGACCACGTTGAACCGCTGGTCCTCGACCAGCCGGGTGACCTCGGCCACCGTCTTGTGGGTGGTCCGGCGCAGGGCCAGGTCACCACCGGCGGGGTCCACCCCGGGCTCGCTGGCGACGTCGGCGGCCAGCCGGTGCGCCCGCTGCAGGAACTTCAGCGAGCCCGCCGGGGAGACGTCGGCCCAGTCGATGTCGTCCTCGGGAGGTCCGGCGAAGACCACCGTGGTGCGGATCGCGTCCACCCCGAACTCGTCGATCTGGGCGCCCAGGTCCACCCCGTTGCCCAGCGACTTGCTCATCGAGCGGCCCTGGTTGATCACCTGGCCCTGGTTCAGCAGCCGGCGCATCGGCTCGTCGAAGTCGACCAGCCCCATGTCGTGCAGCACCTTGGTGAAGAAGCGCATGTACAGCAGGTGCAGGATCGCGTGCTCCACCCCGCCCACGTACTGCGCCACCGGCATCCAGCGGCGGACGTCCTCGGGGTCGAAGGGACCGCCCTCGTAGCCCGGGGAGCAGTAGCGGAAGAAGTACCACGACGAGTCCACGAAGGTGTCCATGGTGTCGGTGTCGCGCTTGGCCGCACCGCCGCAGCCCGGGCAGTCGACGTCCACCCAGTCGGTGGCCGCGGCCAGCGGGCTGGTGCCCTTGGGCGCCAGGTCGGCCCCGCGCAGGTCGGGCAGCCGCACCGGCAGCTGGTCGTCGGGGACCGGGACCTCACCGCACGAGGGGCAGTGCACGATCGGGATCGGGCAGCCCCAGAACCGCTGCCGGCTCAGCAGCCAGTCCCGCAGCCGGTAGGTGACGGTGCCGCTGCCGACGCCGTCGCGCTCCAGCGCCTCGATGATGGTCCGCACCCCGGCGGCCTTGTCGCTCAGCCCGTCCAGCTCACCGGAGCTCACGTAGGTGCCGTCACCGCTGGTGGCCACCCCGCTGACCGCGGGGTCCTCCTCGCCGGTGTCGATGACCATCCGTACCGGCAGGTCGTGGGCGCGGGCGAAGTCCAGGTCGCGCTGGTCGTGGGCCGGGACGCCCATCACCGCGCCGGTGCCGTAGTCGGCCAGCACGTAGTCGGCGGCGTAGACCGGCAGCCGCTCCCCGTTGACCGGGTTGACCGCGTGGACCCCCAGGAAGACGCCGGTCTTGGGGCGGTCGGTGGACTGCCGCTCGATCTCGGTGGCCTTGTTGGTCCGCTCCAGGTACGCCTCGAACGCAGGCCGGTGCTCCGGCGCCACGACCTCGGCGGCCAGGTCGGCCTCGGGGGCGACCACGAAGAAGCAGGCCCCGTGCAGGGTGTCGGGGCGGGTGGTGAAGACGCGCACCGGCTCGGCCCGGCGGGTGCCGTCGGCCAGCTCGATGGCGAAGTCGACGTGGGCGCCCTCGGAGCGGCCGATCCAGTTCCGCTGCATGGTCAGCACGCGGTCGGGCCAGCCGCCCTCCAGCTGGGCCATGTCGTCCAGCAGCCGGTCGGCGTAGTCGGTGATCTTGAAGTACCACTGATTCAGCTTGCGCTTGGTGACCGTGGCCCCGCAGCGCTCGCACAGACCCTGCACGACCTGCTCGTTGGCCAGCACCGTCTGGTCCTGGGGGCACCAGTTGACCGCGCTGTCCTTGCGGTAGGCCAGACCGCGCTCGCGGAAGCGCAGGAACAGCCACTGGGTCCAGCGGTAGTACTCCGGGTCCGAGGTGTGCAGCCGGCGCGACCAGTCCAGGCTCAGGCCGTAGCGCTTGAACGAGCGCGCCTGGGTCTCGATGTTGGCGTAGGTCCAGTCCGCCGGGTGCGAGCCCCGCTGGATGGCGGCGTTCTCGGCCGGCAGACCGAAGGAGTCCCAGCCGATCGGGTGCATCACGTCGTAGCCCTGCAGCTTCAGCCGGCGGGCCACCACGTCACCCATCACGAACGCCTCGGCGTGGCCCATGTGCAGGTCGCCGGAGGGGTAGGGGAACATGTCGAGGACGTAGCGCCGCTCGCGGCTGTCGTCGTCGGCCGGGGTGAAGGTGCCGTGCTCGGCCCAGTGGGCCTGCCAGCGCTGCTGGGCCGCGGCGGCGTCGTAGCGCCGGACCGGCTGGCCGTCCACCTCCACGTCACCGGACGGGATGGTCTCGGTCTGCTCGCTCACTGCTCGTTCTCCTCGTGGTCGACCGCTGCGCTGCTGGGGGGCACCCGGCCCGGGTCCCGGGCACAAAAAAGCCCCTCGCACGGTGCCGTGAGGCACGAGGGGTGGCCGCCTGGGTGGTGACCCGGCGGCTATCGAAGCTGGAGCTCCCGGCTGCGCATGGCGGGAGTCTAACCCAACCGACCCGGCGGCCGAGCCGGAGTTCCTCGGGGGGTGGGCCTCCTCTCGAGCCACGACCGGTCAGGGCCGACCGAGCAGCTCCCGCACCTCGTCCAGGGACGGCGGCTGGGCGCCCTGGCGACCGCAGACGATGGCCGAGGCGGCGGCGCCCTGCTGCAGCGCGGCGCGGACGTCCTCGGGGTCCTCGACGTAGGCGGCCAGGAAGCCGGCCATGAAGGTGTCCCCCGCGCCGACGGTGTCCTCGACCTCGACCCGGTGACCCGGCACGACGACCTGGCGGCCGTCGGGCAGCAGCGCCACCGCGCCGTCCGGGCCGAGGGTGAGCACGAAGAGGCCGAGCCCGTGGCGCTGGACCCACTCCGCGGCCAGCCCCACCGGGTCGCTGGGCCCGTCACCGGCGCGGGCCAGGAAGGCGACGTCGTCGTCGCTGGCCTTGACCACGCCGGAGCGGCGTCCGACCACCTCCAGCCAGGGCTCGACGGTGCGGCGGTACTCCACCGGGTCGGCGATCACCGCGGCGCGGACGTTGATGTCGTAGGACAGCCGGGCCGGTTGGTCCCGCAGCCACTCCAGCACCACCGAGGCCCCGGGCTCGACCACGGACAGCAGCGAGCCGAAGTGCAGCCAGGAGTCGGCGCCGAGCGCGGGCAGCTCCTCGGGGCGCCAGTCGAAGTTGGCGGTGCCGGCGAAGTGGAAGGCGTAGCTGGCCTTGCCCTGCTCGTCGAGGCTGACCACGGCCACCGAGGTGGGGTCGTCGACCACCACGGCGGAGCCGAGCCCGACCCGGTTGGCCTCCAGGTGGGCCCGCAGCTGGGTGCCGAAGCGGTCGGTGGAGAGCCGGCCGAGGAAGTCCACGTCGGCTCCGAGCCGGGCGAGGGCGACCGCGGTGTTCATCGGTCCACCGGCCGAGAGGGCCTCCCAGGAGGTGGCGAAGGTGGACTCCCGGGCTCCGGCCAGCGGCGCCAGGTCGATCAGGGCCTCACCGCACACCACGAAGGACATGGCCGGCACGCTACTGGATCGCGCGCCGGCGGCCCGAGGGCCCACGTCCGCCGGGGTGCGTCAGCGGGCCCCGGTCCGGCTGTGCTCGGCCACGGCGCGGTGGGTCACCAGCTGGGCCACCACGCGCAGCGGCAGGCTGGCCACCCAGCCGACCCGCCCCAGGAAGCCCTTGGGGTGGTGCACCGTGGCCAGGGTGAGACGGGTCCGACCCGGGCCGTCGGCCTCCAGCTCCGCGGTCACCTCGGTGCGACCGGTGAAGGTCAGGCTGGAGCGGAGCACCAGCCGCCGCGGCGGGTCGACCTGGTCCTCCCGCCACAGACCCGTCCGCACCACGGCGGGGTGCGCGAGCACCTGGCGCAGCGCCGTCCAGACCGCGTCCTGCCCGGCCCGGATGCTGGTGCTGTGCCGGTCGCTGTGGACGGTGGGGCCGGACCACGCGGCGTCCGAGCCCAGCCCGGGGTCGGCCAGGGCGTCGGCGACGGCCTCGTCGAAGCCCTGCAACCCACCCTCGGGGTCGGGGACGTGCTCGGCGATGTCGTGCTCGGAGCACACCACCTCGTGCACGAGGCTCCCCACCAGGGGCTTGGCGAGCCCCACCGGCACCGGGGTGACGAACCCGATCCAGTGGCTGGCGACCCGCGGGGTCAGCACCGTCGGCACCGTGCCCACCAGCCGGGGCGGCAGCCCGGCCACCCGGGCGAAGCGCTGGATCATCTCCCGGTAGGTCAGCACGTCCGGGCCGCCGACGTCGAAGCCGCGGTCCAGCCGGGCCGGCACCGAGGCGACCCGCACCAGGTAGTGCAGGACGTCGTGGGCCGAGATGGGCTGGATGCGGTTGTCCAGCCAGCGCGGACCCACCATCGCCGGCAGCCGCTCGGTCAGGTGGCGGAGCATCTCGAAGGAGGCCGAGCCGGTGCCCACGATGACGGCGGCCCGCAGCACCACCGTCGGGGTGGCCCCGGCCAGCAGCACCTGCTCGACCTCGCGCCGCGACCCCAGGTGCTCCGACAGCTCCTCGCCCTCGGGGTAGAGCCCGCTGAGGTACACCAGCTGGCCGACCCCGGCGTCGTCGCAGGCCGCCACGAACTGCTCGGCGAGCCGGCGGTCCCGCTCGACGAAGTCGCCCTCGCCGTCCATCGAGTGGATCAGGTAGTAGGCCACCGTGACCCCGGCCACCGCCTCGGCCAGGGTCCGGGGCTCGTCGGCAGAGCCCTCGGCCACCTCGACCTCCCCGCCCCAGGCGTGGCGGGCCAGCCGGTCGGCGGAGCGGGTCAGCACCCGCACCCGCCAGCCGTCGGCCAGCAGGGCCGGCACCAGCCGCGAGCCGATGTAGCCCGTCGCGCCGGTGACCAGCGCCGTCCCCCGCACCTTGTCCACGGGTGCTCCCTCCGGTGCCTCGTCCACGGGTCGTCCTTCCGCTCCGTCGTCCACCGACCCTCCTCCCGCCCGGCTCACCCGGCCGCCTCGATCAGGGGTCGGAGCACCAGCAGCATGCCGATCGACCAGACCACGTGGATCAGCACCGGCCCCAGCACCCCGCCGGTGGAGCGTCGGTGCAGACCGCAGAGCAGCCCGAGCACCGCGGCGGCCAGCACCAGCATCACGTTGCCGGTGGCCGCCGTGACCACGGTGTAGACCACCGTGGTGACCAGCACCGGTCGCCAGGAGCGGTCGGCGCCAGGGCTCCTGACGGCGTCGTAGAGCGCGCCCCTGAAGAAGGCCTCCTCGGCCACCGCGTTGAGCAGCGCCACCCCCACCACGGGCACCAGGCCGGGCAGGGCGGCGTGGGCCAGCACGTCCAGCACGGCCTCGCGCAACACCGGCAGCTGGGCGACCACCAGCGCCCCGAGGAAGAAGACCGCCATCGCGCTGGCCCCGACCAGGACCCCCGGCACCACCGGGCGCCGACGCTCACCGGACCCCGTGCGCCACCAGCCCAGCGGGACGTGCCCGGACAGCCGGGCCCCTCCCAGCCAGACCGCCGCCAGGACCAGGCTGCTCACCAGGAACAGCGGGTCGCCCGGCTCGCGGCTGAGCGACCACCCGAGCAGCACGGCGCCGACGAGCACGGTGACGAGCACCGCGACGCGTCGCCGCCGCAGCGCCGTCGTCCCGGCGCCGCGACGGTCCTGGGCGGGCTCGACGGCCCCGGGGAGGAGGTGGACGTCGTCCGGGGCCTCCTCGAGCAGGGCCCGCGAGGCTGCCCGCACGGGCGCCGGACGCGTCCGGGCCCCGCTGCGCGCCGGGACGGGGCGCGGGGTCGACGACGGTGCCACCTGGTCTCCTCCTGACGGTCACCGACATCGTAGGCAGGGCCGCCGCACCGCTGGTCAGGCCGTCCCCTGCTCCCACCAGGACGGGGGCAGGGCGAGCCGCTGGATCATGTCCAGGGTGCTGACCAGCCGCGCGTCGGGGTCGGTGACGGCCAGGCTCTCCAGGCAGACCGACATCAGGGCGCCGTCGCCGCTCAGCCACGCCGAGGTGGCCAGCTGGCACAGCGGCGCGGTGCGGAAGGGGTCGACGCTCTGCTGGGCCACCCGCGCCCACAGCGCCACCGCGGCGGGGGCGGTGGGTCGGCTCTGGGCCGCCCACACCTCGTGCCGGACGTCCATGTCGTACATCGCCACGGCCAGCTCGGCGCACTCCCTCTCCCCCGGCGGCCCACCCGCGGCCAGGCACCTCTCGACCAGCCGGAGGGTGCGCCGCGGCAGCCCGCGCCGGGCGGGGAGCAGCTCCCCGGCCACGGCGTCGAACAGGGCACGGCGCTCCTCCAGCCGGTCCTGGGGCGCCTCGGTGATCCTGCGGAGCTCGTCCCGCGAGGGCAGCGTGGTGAGTCCGGCCCAGACGGCCTCGGCCGCCGTCCGGCTGCCCGGCACGTCGTAGGGCGTCCCCTCGGGCGGGCAGCAGCCGCTGCGGCACAGCAAGGACCACCAGCGCTCCCCGTCCACCCGCAGCAGGTCGACCACGCGGACCCCGTCGAGGCGCTCGGGCAGACCCTCCAGCAGCCGGGTCACCGGCTCGGGCTCGGGGTGGTAGCCGACCACCACGACGCTGTCGGCGCCGTGCAGGTCGGCCAGGTCCTCCACCATCTCCACCAGGGCCGAGACCGAGGTCACCGAGGCGAGGTCGGTGCGGGCGGTCAGCACCACCGTCGAGCGGGCCATCAGCACCACGACGACGTCCTCGCCGGGGAGGAAGCCGAGCAGGTACGGGATCACCCCCAGGACGTCACCGGGTCGGGTGGCGCGGATGGTGGGGCGTTGGTCGGTGGGCAGCGGAGAGGCGGTCATGCCCCAGATGTGGCGCCGGGAGCGCGGTCGTGCCGGGAGGACCCCCGCGGCTGTGGACGCCGCTCAGGCCCTGTGGACGGTCAGTCGTCCTCGTCCTGGCCGACCCCCGCGGCGGCGTGCGCGGCGCGGCGCTGCCTCCGGATGAGGTACCACAGCACGAACACCGCGAGGCCGACGAGGATCACGTAGACCACCTTGGACACCACCCCGATGTACTCCTCGACCAGGAACCAGCGGGTCCCCAGCAGGTAGCCGGCGCCGATCAGGAGCGTGTTCCAGATGGCGCTGCCGAGCAGCGTGAAGCCGGTGAAGGTCAGCGGGTTCATCCGGTCGATGCCGGCGGGGATGGAGATCAGGCTGCGCACTCCCGGGACCAGCCGGCCGAGGAAGATGGCCTTGGCGCCGTGGCGGTCGAACCAGGCCACGGCGCGGTGCACGTCGCCGGCCTCGGTGAGCGGGATGCGGTCCGCGATGCGCGCCAGCCGTTCCGCACCGAAGGCCCGACCCAGGCCGTAGAGCAGCCAGGCCCCGGCCAGCGAGCCGGCCGTGGCCCAGACGAGCGCCTCCACCACCCCGAACTTCTGCTGCTGGGCGGCGAACCCGGCCAGCGGCAGCACCAGCTCGCTCGGGATCGGCGGGAAGACGTTCTCCAGCAGGATGGCTGCGCCCACCCCGGGCGCCCCGATGACGTCCATCAGGGCGACGACCCAGTCGACGACTCGTTCGAAGAAGCTCATCCGGTTCCTGTCCTCGGGTGGCGCGGCCCTCAGGCCGCCGGGCGCAGACGCACGATCCTGCCATGCGTCACCTCGTCGTAGATCTCCTCGAAGCGCTCGAGGGTGGCCTCGAGGGTGTGCCGGGCCACGATGACCTCGCTCTCACGACCCATCCGGCGGCGCAGCGCCCGGTCGCCCAGCAGCGTGGCCAGGTGCCCGGCCAGCTCCTCGACGTCGCCGGGGGTGTAGAGCCAGCCGTTGCGCCCGGGCTCGACCAGGTGCGGCAGCGCCATCGCGTCCGCGGCGACCACCGGGCGCCCGGCGGCCATCGCCTCCAGGGTGACGATCGACTGCAGCTCCGCGACCCCCGGCATGCAGAACACGTCCGCCCGGCCGTAGGCCTCCACCAGCTCCTCGTCGGTCACCACCCCGCGGAACACGACCCGCGAGCCCACCTGCAGCTCCTTGGCGATCGCGTCCAGCTCGGGGCGGCAGGAGCCGTGCCCGATGATCTCCAGCCGCGCCGGCAGCGAGGCCGGCAGCTGGGCGAAGGCCCGGAGCAGCTCGTCCACCCGCTTCTCGGGGTCCAGCCGGCCCACGAAGAGGGCGGTCGGGACGTGGTCCGGTGCCTGGGAGGCGGCGGCCCAGCGTCGGCTGGCGTCCTTGAACGGCGCCGCGTCGATCCCGCAGGAGACCGCCAGCGCCTGCAGGCCGGTGGCCTCGGTGAGCAGGTCGACCGCCCGCGGGGTGGGCGTGGTCACCACCGAGGCCTGGCCGTAGACCCGGCCGATGTCGCGCCAGACCGTGCGGCTCACCCAGCCGCGGGCCAGCCGGGGCACAGGCAGGTGGTCGAAGATGTTGTCGATCATCACGTGGTTGGTGCCGACCACCGGGATGCCGCGGTGCGACGCCGCCGCGGCGAAGGCCCGGCCGACGGTGAAGTGGGCCTGGATGTGGACCACGTCGGGCTGGAGCTCGTCGACCAGCGGCAGCGCGGCTCCGCGCCAGGGGGCACCGAGACGGAACCGCTCGTAGAGGGGGTAGCGGAAGGAGCGGACGTGGTGGAGGGTGACGCCACGCACGACCTGCCGGGAGGGACGGCCGGTGAGCGACGGCGCGGCCACGTGGACGTCGTGCCCCCGGCGCGCCAGGCCCTCGGCCAGCCGCTCGGTGAAGCGGGCGGCCCCGTTGATCTGGGGCGGGTAGGTGTCGGCGGTGATCAGGATCTTCACGAGACGCTCCGGTTCGAGGAGGGGTGGGAGGGGGCGGGTGGGTGGGTGATGTCGGGTACGGGGGCGGTGACCTGGGGGTGGTGGGTGGACAGCGCGACGACCCCGGCGACGGCCAGCACGGCGCAGAGGATCATCCCCAGCGCGGTCGGGAGGCCGAAGCCGCCCTCGCCCAGGAGCACCAGCCCGATCAGCACCGCCACCACCGGGTCGGTGACGGTCAGCGCACCGACCACCACCTCCGGGGAGCCGGCGAGGTAGCCGTGCTGGACCATCCAGGCGCCCAGCACGTAGGCGGCGAGCATCACGCAGCCGGTGCCCCAGACGGCCGGGGAGGTCAGCGGGGTACGCGCCCCCAGCAGCAGGAACAGCGCCTTCACGTAGGCCGAGGCGAGCCCGAAGGCGCACGCACCGGCGCTGGCCCACAGCAGCGTGGGCCACCGGCCGGGGGCGTGCTTGGCGGCCAGCACCAGCAGGCAGCAGATCACGGCCAGCACGGCGCTCACCACGAGGATGTCGCGCAGGACCGGCACCTCGCTGCGTGAGCTGCGGGCGGTGAGCAGGACGAAGCCGAAGACCCCGAGCACCGTGGCCAGCACACCGGCCCAGACCACCGGCGGCGGACGGGTGCGGGTGCGGCGGGCGGTGAGCAGGACGCTCAGCGGCACCGCCACCACGCCGACCGGCTGCACCACCGCGACCGGTGCGAGCCGGAGGGCGTTGATGTGCAGGACGGCCCCGAGGCCGGCGAGCCCCGTGCCGGCCAGCCAGCGGGGGGTGCGGACCAGGGCCCAGAAGTGCCGGGCGCTGAGCTGGGTGCTGTCGGCGGTCCGGTCCACGTGACGGCCGACGGCGCGGTGCTGGTAGGCGGCGGCGAGGGCGAAGCAGACGGCCGCGACGAGACCGAGACCGATGGCCGCTGCGGTCGTCATGGCACTTCCTCCCCACCGGCCCGGGGCGGGCCGACGCGGCGAAATTATCAGCCGGTCGTGACCGTTAGGGGGCTTCGCGACCCTGGCCCTACCAGGGTTTCCGCCCCGGAAGGGGAATCGAGACCACAGTTGCAGGGACCCCCCGTACGAGGGCCCTAGAGCCGGTGGCGGGCCAGGTCGTAGCTGGCCATCGCCCGGTCGGCGAACGTCGACGGGGCGAACTCCAGCCGGTCCTGCTCGGCCCCGGCCGAGGCGGCCACGACCTCCTCCGGGTGGTGCACCAGACGCACCAGGGTGTCGGCCAGCCGGTCCTCCGGCGCGGGGGACAGGATGCCCGCCGAGGTCAGTCCCTCGGTGAGGGCGGGGTCGCAGTAGAGGACGCCGCGCAGGCTGCTGACGGCCTCCACGACGGTCATCGGCTGGTTGTCCCAGCCGACCGAGGTCAGCGCGCAGAGGTGCGCCTGCGCGAGCAGCTCCAGCACCCGGGCGTGCGGCTGACGGCCCAGCAGCTCGACGTCGGGGCACCCGGCGACCAGGCTGCGGGCCTCGGCCAGCTGCTCGCCGTCACCGACCACCAGCAGCCGCAGCCGGCCCGGGCCGAGTCGACCGACGGCCTCCAGCCCGGCCCGCAGGAAGGACAGCGGCCGCTTCTCCGGCACCAGCCGACCGATCCACAGCACGGTCAGCGGGCCGTCGACCCGCTCCAGCACGCGGGCCCCGGAGACGGGGGTACCGAGGGCGTTGGGGACCACGTCGACGTGCGGCAGCCCGGCACGCCGCAGGGTCTCGGCCTGGTGCGCCGACGGGGACAGCACCCGCTCGACGGTGCCGGCCTGGGTCAGCGTCATGTTGCGCAGCGCGGAGTTGCCGGGGCGCGCGTCGAGCCGGACGGTGGTCGACGCCAGCCCGGTGAGGGCCCGGTGGAAGCGGGGGGCCCCCACAGCGAGCAGCCGCTGCACCGGCCAGGTGGTCTGCCAGAAGAAGGTGTGCACGGTCTGCACCACCGGCAGCCCGAGCTCGTGGGCCACGGCGGTGGCCGCGGCCGCCAGCCCGAACTCCGAGTGCAGGTGGACGACGTCGCTCCCCCGCTCCCGCAGCAGCCGGCGCAGCCGATCCCGCACGGCCCCGGTGTTGGGCACGAGCGGCAGACCGAGCCCCGGCAGCCTGACCCGGGCCGGCACACCGACCACCGTGGCCGCGCTGCCCCGGGCCAGCTCCGGCATCCGCGCGCTGAGCGGGGCGACCACGGTCACCTCCGCCCGCGACGCGAGCGCCCGGGCCTGCTCGAAGAGGGCGGTCTCGGCGCCGCCGAGGGTGTCGAAGGAGTAGTCGGAGACCAGGGTCACCCGACGGTGGCTCATCGGTAGACGATCACCTTGTCGCCCACACCGACCTGGTCGAACAGCGAGGCGATGCCGGCCTTGTCGCGGACGTTGACGCAGCCGTGCGAGGCGCCGTTGTAGCCGCGGGCGGCGAAGTCGGCGGAGTAGTGGACCGCCTGCCCCCCGCTGAAGAACATGGCGTAGGGCATCGGGGTGTCGTAGATGGTGGAGACGTGGTCACGTGACTTCCAGCCCACGCTGAACGCGCCCTCGCGGGTGGGGGTGAGCTCGGAGCCGAAGCGGACCGCGAACGAGGACTGCACCTCGCCGTCGACGACCCAGGCCATCTGGTTGGTGGCCTTGGAGATGCAGAGGGCCCGGCCGGTCATGCAGCGCGAGTCCAGGTTGCCCGCCGAGGTCTTCTCCTTCTTCGGCGGCTCGTTGGTCAGCTCGGCCTCGGTGGGCTCGCGGGTCATCGCGTTCAGCCGGTCGAGGGTGCGCTGGTCGACCTCACCGGTGGTGGGGACCGCGCGCTTCTCCTGGAAGCCCTTGACGCCGGTGGCGGTCTCGGCGCCGTAGTAGCCGGTCACCTTGCCGGAGAACCAGCCGATCTGCTTCAGCCGCGCCTGCAGCTCCTTGACGTCCTCGCCCTCCGAGCCCTCCTCGAACAGGGCCGGGCCGGGGGTGAGGCGGTTGTGCATCTCGTCGTCGGTGGGCTGGCGCGTCATCGAGGTGAGCGTGGACCAGGTCTTCTCGTCCACCACGCCGGTGTCGTCGAGGTCCCGCTTGGCCTGGAACCCGCCGACGGCGACCTTCGTCTGGTCGCCGTAGCTGTCGGTGATCTTGCCCTCGAACCACTCCAGCTGGGCCAGCCGGGCCTGCAGCTCGCGCACCTGGTCACCGGTGTCACCCGGGGACAGGACCGGCTTGGCCGTCGGCGTGGGGGTGGGCGTCGGGGTCGGGGTCGGGGAGGGGGTCGGCGTCGGGGTGGGGCTCGGGGTCGCGCTCGGGCTGGCCGACGGGGACTCCTCCGCACCGCTGGGGCTCGGCGAGGGCGTCGAGCTGGCCGGCACGCTCGGGGCGGAGCTGGGAGCCACCTCGCCGGGGCGGGCGGTGCTGGTGCTCGGGGCGCACCCGGCGAGCGCACCCGCCGCCAGGGCGGCCACCAGGGCCAGCGTCGCTGCCGTCGTCGAACGTGTTACTCGCACAATCTCTCCTCTGCCGCCGTGTCGGCGATCACACACTAACCGCGTCTTGCCCTCACTACGACTCACGAACCCGTCGGGTTGCGTGACTGTGCCCCATTCGTGATGGAGGTCACCCGCTGCGACCGTGGTCGCGAGTTGCCTCCCCCGGCTGGTACCCCGGTGCCTCAGCCCTTGGGCTGGCGGGCTCGGCTGCCCAGACTGACACCCATGACGATCTCGCTGCCCCCGTCGCCGCACCCCTCCAGCCACCTCCCGGTCCCGCCCGCTCCGCCCGTCCCCGCCTGGGCGCGGCAGCGGAGCTGGGTTCCCGTCACCGTGCGCCGCCCCGGCCCGCCGCCCGGGCTCCGCGTCGGCGACGCCGAGCGCAGCCGGGTCTGCGACGAGCTGAGCCAGCACTTCAGCCTGGGCCGGCTGGACGGCGAGGAGCTGGAGGAGCGGCTGAACCGGGCGATGTCGGCCCGCACCGCCGGCGACCTGGCGCGTCTCACCCGCGACCTGCCCGCCGACGCCCCCCGCCCGCACGCCGCTCCCCTGCCGGTGCCCGCGCAGCGCTCGTCGGCCTCCGCCGTGGTCGCGGTCCTGGTGCTGGTGGGGAGCCTGATGACCTGCTTCCTGATGATCACGGCGTCGCTGCTCATCAGCCCCGGGTGGGCCGTCGGGGCGCTGGTCGGGGGCACGGTGGCCGCCGCCGGCGGCGTGGCGATCGGCCACCTGTGGCACTGGTGGCGGCAGTGAGCGCCGCCGGTCAGCCGCCCAGCGCCTGGCCCAGCAGCCCCTGCACGAAGTAGATGACGAAGGCCGCCCCGATCAGGTACATCAGCCAGTGCACCTGCCGCCCCTTCCCGCGGGCCAGCTTGAGCACGAGGTAGGCCAGCACGCCGGCGCCGATGCCCACGGTGATCGAGTACGTGAAGGGCATCAGGACCATGGTCAGGAAGGCCGGCAGCCCCTCCTCGGCGTCGCTCCAGTCGATCTTGGCCACCTGGGCGATCATCAGGAACCCGACGAACACCAGGGCCGGGGTGGCCGCCTCCGACGGCACGACGCTGATCAGCGGCGCGAAGAACATCGCGAGCAGGAACGCCGCCCCCGTCACCACGGAGGCCAGACCGGTGCGGGCGCCGTCACCGACGCCGGCGGCGGACTCGATGTAGGAGGTGTTGGAGGACACCGAACCCAGACCACCGGCGGCCGCGGCGGCGGAGTCCACCAGCAGGATCGGGGTCAGGTGCGGCGGGTTGCCCCGCTCGTCCAGCAGGTTCCCCTCGGCACCGACGGCCACCACGGTGCCCATGGTGTCGAAGAAGTCGGCCAGCAGCAGCGCGAAGACCAGCAGCGCCAGGCCGAAGAACAGGTTGGCGCGGAAACCGCCGTCGAAGGCGCTGCCGAAGGCCCCGAAGACGTCGACCTGCCCGATCAGCGACAGGTCGGGCAGGGACAGCACGCCGTCCAGGCTCGGCACGTTGAGCAGCCAGCCGGTCGGGTTCTCGTCCCCGATCTTCGGCCCCACCTTCGCGACGGCCTCGATCACCAGGGCGACGACGGTGGCGGCCAGGATCGAGATCAGGATGGCGCCCTTGACCCGGCGCACGTGCAGCACGGCGACCAGCAGCAGGCCGAGGACGAAGACGAAGACCGGCCAGCCAGCCAGCGAGCCCCCGATGCCGAGCTGGACCGGGGTGCCCTCGCCGGGGCGCACGATCCCGCCGTCGACCAGACCGACCAGGGTGATGAAGAGGCCGATGCCCACCGAGATGCCGGTGCGCAGCGAGCGGGGGACGGCCTTGAACACCGCGGTGCGGAAGCCGGTCAGCACCAGCACGGCGATGATGACGCCCTCGATCACCACCAGCCCCATGGCCTGCGGCCAGGTCATCTGCGGGGCGATCAGCACCGCCAGGAAGGCGTTGAGCCCGAGTCCGGTGGCCAGACCGATCGGGAAGCGGCCGACCACGCCCATCAGGATCGTCATCACCCCGGCGACCAGCGCGGTGGCCGCGGCGACCATGGCGATGGAGGCGTCGACGGCGGCGCCGTCCACCTGCCCGTCGGCCCCCAGGTAGGGCATGCCGCCCAGGAGGTTGCCCTGACCGTCGGGCTTGGTGCCGATGATCAGCGGGTTGAGGGCCAGGATGTAGGCCATCGTGAAGAAGGTGACCAGACCACCGCGGACCTCACGACCGATGGTCGATCCACGGGCGGTGATCTCGAAGTAGCGGTCGAGGGCTCCGCGCTGCGGGCCGGGCTGGGTCGGGCGGGCGGCCCGGGGCGAGGTGGTGACCATGGCGGTCATCGTAGGGGTGCGCGAGGGGGTGGTCCGCCCTCGTCACACACCCGTCACACGCGGCGGACCCGCGTCAGAGCACGGCGAGCCGGTCGACCAGCAACTCCGTCCGCCGCTCGGCGTCCTCGGGAGGCAGCCGTCCTGCCCTGGTCAGGGTCGCCAGCCCGTGCAGGGCCGCCCAGAACACCTCGGTGAACAGCCCGGGGTGGACGCCCTCCCCGGCCACCTCCCCGAGGCTCTCCAGCAGGGCCGCGAAGGCGTCCTGCAGGGGCTCGGGGGTGTCGGCGCTCGCGAACGCCAGGCCGCCGTCGAGCTGGAACATGGCGTCGTAGACCGCGGGGTTGGCGGCGGCGAAGTCGAGGTAGGCACGACCCAGCGCGGTGACCCGGGCGCGCGGGCCGTCCGCGACGGACGCCGCGGAGCGCAGCGCTGCGGCCAGCTCGGTCGCACCCTGGAGGGCGACGGCGCCGATGATCTCGCGCTTGCCGCGGAAGTGGCTGTACAGGACGGGCTGGCTGTACTCGATCCGCTCCGCGAGCCGGCGGGTGGTGACCGCGTCCCAGCCCTGCTGCTCCGCCAGCTCGCGGGCCGTGGAGAGGATGAGCCGCTCACGGTCGGCGCGTTCGCGCTCGCGGCGTCGCTGGACGGACATGCGCACACCCTAGCAGCGCTAGACATCCGAGCATGCTCGTGCCTAGTGTTGCTCCATAAACTGTCAATGCTAGATTCAGGAGGACGCCATGCTCGTCGCACTCGAGGTGCTCACCACCGTGGTCGTCGGCGTGATGGTGGGCGTGGAGCTCTCCGTCGCCGTCGTCATCAACCGGATCCTCGACGCCCTCCCCGATGACTCCGGCCTCAGCGGTCGGGCGCACGGGGGCCGGATGCTCGGCGCGGTGATGCCGGTCTGGTACATCACCTCCCTCGTCCTCGTCGTGGTCTGGGCCGTCGCCGGGTGGCAGCAGGGCGCCGGCCTGGTTGTCACCGCCGGCGCGCTGCTGCTCCTCAGCGTGGTCATGTCGGTCCTGCTGCTCGTCCCGATCAACAACCGGACCAGGACGTGGACCCCGGCGAACCGGCCCGTCGACTGGAAGCAGCAGCTGAACCGCTGGGACCGCTTCCACCACCTCCGCGTCGCCGTGATCGTCGCCGCCTTCACCTTGCTGGTGGTCGCCCTCGCCTGAGTCCGCGGCACACCGGGGGCGGCCGGCGGGTCAGCGGGTGCCTGAGTTCCCCACCGCCGGGGACGACCGGTCGGCGACCCAGCGGCGGACCACCAGCTCGGCGGCCTCGCGGGTCCAGCGGGCGGCCTCGGCCAGGGACGAGCGGACGTCGGGGGCCAGGTCGGCGCAGGCGGCCGAGCCGACGACCCCGTGCCCGGCCAGCGCCAGCGGGTCGGCCGTGACCACCCCGGCCACCGCGAGGACGTCGATCCCCTGCCCGTGAGCCAGGTCGGCCACGCCGATGGGGCCCTTGCCCCGTAGCGACTGGGCGTCCAGGGACCCCTCCCCGGTCAGCACCAGGTCGGCCCCGGCCACCGCGTCGGGCAGGCCCAGCAGGTCGGCGACGAGGTCGAAGCCGTTGCGGAGCCGCACGTCGGCACAGGCCAGGAAGGCTGCCGGCAGCCCGCCGGCCGCTCCCGAGCCGGGCACCACGACGTCGACGCCGGTGGTCGTGGCCAGCAGCGCGGCCCAGCGCACCAGCGCGGCGTCGAGCTGGGCGACCAGGGCGGGGTCCGCACCCTTCTGCGGGCCGAAGACCACCGCGGCACCCTCGGGTCCGGTGAGCGGGCTGTCCACGTCGCAGGCGAAGGAGATCCGGATGTGGCCCAGGCGGGGCTCGAGACCGCTCAGGTCGAGGGAGGCGGCCTCCAGCAGGCCCGACCCGCCGAGCGGGACCTCCCGGCCGTCGGCGTCCAGGACCCGGGCGCCCAGCGCCCGCAGCGCGCCCGACCCGCCGTCGGTCATCGCCGACCCGCCGATGCCCACCACGACCTCGGTGGCACCCGCGTCCATCGCGGCCCGCACCAGCTCCCCGGAGCCGAAGCTGTGGGCCGTCGCGGCCGTGGTCGGGGTGGGGCTGAGCAGGGCCAGCCCGCTGGCGCGGGCGGTCTCCAGCACGGCCCGGCCGTCGTCGAAGAGCGCCCACTCGGCCACCACCCGCTCCGCGAGGGGTCCGCGGACGACGGTGCGCTCCAGCTGGGCGCCGGCGGCCAGGGCGACCTCGAGGGTGCCCTCTCCCCCGTCGGCGATCGGCAGCACGGTGACCTCGGCGTCGGGCAGCGCCGCCCGCACCCCGGCGGCCATCGCCTCGCCTGCCTCGCGGGCGGTGAGGGAGCCCTTGAACTTGTCCGGTGCCACCAGTACCCGCATCTGCTCCCCAGCCTCGTCGACGTCTTCGCGACCCTGCTGCCGCGCTGGCATTCTGCTGCTCACCCGGCTCCGGGGGCACCCCGTCCCGCGGCGCGGGACGTCGGAGGCCGGCGCCTACCGCGGCGCGCTGGCCTCGATCACGACGAAGGGGACGCCGAGCCGTCCGAGCACGGGCACCAGGAACCAGGTGACGGTCTCCAGCCGCAGGGGACTCCGCGCGACGGCCGCCGCGGTGTCGCGGGTGGGGTCGCAGCCGTGGTCCAGCAGGCGGGTCCACGGGCGGACCGCCTGCTGGAGGGCCCGGACACCACTGCCAGGCGGTGCGGCGACGTGCTCGGCCAGCACCAGCCGGCCACCGGGGACGAGGACCCGGGCGACCTCGTCCAGGACGGCGGCCGGGTCGCGGACGCTGCACAGCACGGTGGTCCCCAGCACGCCGTCGACGCTCGACGCCGGCAACGGGACGGACTCCGCGGACGCCGCGATCGGGGGTGCCAGGTGCCCGTGCCGTCGGGCGTTCACGGCCAGCCGACGCCGGGGTCCTGCGGCGGACTCCAGACCGAGCCACTCGACCCCGGGGCCGAGGTCGGCGAAGTTGGCCCCGCGCCCCGCACCGATCTCCAGCACCCGTCCCCGCAGCCCGCGGACGGCTCGGGCGCGGGCCGCGACGAAGGCGGCCCGCCCGACCGTGGGCGTGGGGGTCACGTCGCTCCTCGCTGGGTGGCTGGCTGGACCATGATCGGCTCGGCCGGACGGGAGCGTCAACGGTCCCCCACCTGACCGCAGCAGGGCGCTCGCTCAGCCCTGCATCCGCGGGTCGTGGGTCGGGTCCGGGTAGGAGGTGGGACACCCGTGCTCGACGGCGTCGGGGCGCAGCTCGTAGTGCCACGGCTCGTTGGCGTACACCTGGCACAGCCCGTAGCGGGAGCCGTGCTCGGACAGCCACGCGGTCGCCGCGTCGGGCCCCAGGTCCACGGCCTCGCCGGACACGTGCGGGGAGGTCTCGGGGGTGGCCACCCACCGCGCCGCCTCCTGCTCCGAGCCGTAGGTGGCCACCGCCTGGTCCAGCAGCTGCTGCTGGTAGGCCCGGGAGCGCCAGCCGCTGGTGACCAGGAACGTGGTCCCCGACCCCGAGGCGTCGGTCGCGGCCTCGCGCAGGGCGTCGAGCAGGGCCGGGTCGAGCCGGGTCAGGGCCGGGAACCGCTCGTCGTCGACGGTCACCGCGCTGGCCAGCCGGCCGTCGCCGGCGCCGACGCCCTCCCCGGAGGCCCCCTCGCTGCGCGGCGGCCCCGCGTCGGGGCCGCCGTCCGGCTCGTGGTCGGGGTCCACCGAGGACCCCGTCACGGTGGGGACCACCTCCGAGGACGGGCCCGCCGCCGGGGAGGAGCCCTCCAGCGTCCGGGCACCGAGGACGGCGGTCAGCGTCACGGCGAGGACCAGCACGGCGAGGCTGGCGATTCGGGGACGGCGGGTGGGAGCGTGGGCAGTCGGAGAGGAGGACACGTCACCAGTCCAGGCGGGGGCGTGTTGCCAGGGCGTATCCACTTCTCGATACACCCACGAGACGTCCTCCTCTCTAGCATCGGAGGATGCGCGTACTGGTCGTGGAGGACGAGCCCCTGATGGCGGCGGCCGTCCGCGACGGTCTGCGTCTGGAGGCGATCGCCGCGGACGTCGCCGGTGACGGCCGGACGGCGCTGGAGCTGCTGGCGGCCAACAGCTACGACATCGCCGTCCTCGACCGCGACATCCCCGGGCCCTCCGGGGACGAGGTCGCGGCCCGCATCGTCGCCTCCAGGACGGGGATGCCGATCCTGATGCTCACCGCCGCCGACCGGCTGGACGACCTGGCCTCGGGTTTCGGGCTGGGCGCCGACGACTACCTCACCAAGCCCTTCGAGCTCCGCGAGCTGGTGCTGCGGCTGCGGGCGCTGGACCGTCGGCGGGCCCACCACCGGCCGCCGGTGCGCGAGCTCGCCGGCCTGCGTCTCGACCCGTTCCGCCGCGAGGTCCACCGCGACGGCCGCTACGTCGCCCTGACCCGCAAGCAGTTCGCGGTGCTCGAGGTGCTGGTCACCGCCGAGGGCGGGGTGGTCAGCGCCGAGGAGCTGCTGGAGCGGGCCTGGGACGAGAACGCCGACCCCTTCACCAACGCCGTCCGGATCACGGTCTCGGCGCTGCGCAAGCGTCTCGGGCCGCCGTGGCTGATCACCACGGTGCCCGGGGTCGGCTATCGCATCGCGGCCGACGCCGGCGCCGGGGCGGACGAGCGTGCCTAGGGAACCCGGACCGAGCGTCCGGCTCCGGCTCACCCTCAGCTACGCCGGCTTCCTCCTGGTCACCGGGGTCGGGCTGATCGCGGTGGTGTGGTTCTTCCTGCTGCGCTACGTGCCCGAGCGGGCGGTGGTGCTTCCCGGCGACGTCGACGGCGACCCGACCCGACCCGGCGGCCCTGGGGTGTTCATCCCCGGGCGCGCCGACCTGTGGGAGGCCTTCGCACCCAAGGCCACCCTGATGCTGGGACTGCTGCTGGTCGTGGGGCTGGTGGGGGGCTGGCTCCTCGCCGGCCGGGTGCTGGCCCCGCTGGACCGGATCGCCGAGGCCACCCGCACCGCCGGCAGCGGCGCGCTCTCGCACCGGATCCGGCTGCCCGGCCGCAACGACGAGTTCCGCGAGCTGGCCGACGCCTTCGACGGCATGCTGGCCCGGCTCGAGGCCCACGTCGCTGAGCAGCAGAGGTTCGCGGCCAACGCCTCGCACGAGCTCCGCACCCCGCTGGCCATCACCCAGACCCTGCTCGACGTGGCGAGCCGGGACCGCGACCGGGACACCGACGCGCTCCTCCGCCGGCTGCGGCTGGTGAACTCCCGGGCGATCGAGCTCACCGAGGCCCTGCTCCTGCTCAGCCGCGCCGACCAGCGACCAGCTCCCGACGAGCTCGTCGACCTGTCGCTGGCCGCGGAGGAGGCCGCCGAGACGCTGCTGCCGCTGGCGGAGGCGCGGGGCGTCCTCCTCGAGACCTCCGGCGACCCGGCACCCACGACGGGGTCCGCCGCGCTCCTGCTGCAGCTGACCACCAACCTCGTGCACAACGCGATCGTGCACAACGTCGGCGCGGGTGGCGTCGTCCGGGTCACCACCACGGCCTCAGCCGGGAACGCCGAGCTCACCGTGGAGAACACCGGCCCGGTGCTCGGGCCCGAGCACGTCGCCACGTTCACCGAGCCCTTCCAGCGGGGCTCGGCCCGGGTCCGCAGCGACCACGCCGGGGTCGGGCTGGGGCTGGCCATCGTGGAGCGCATCACCAGCGCCCATGGGGGCACCCTCGACCTCGCGCCCCGACCGGCAGGAGGGCTGCGGGTCACGGTCCGGCTGCCCGCCCCGGCACCCGCTGCGGCGCCAGCCAGGAGCTGAGCACCCGGAGGCCGGCGCCCGGCGCCCGGGCGGCGGGTCAACGACGCTCCCGGGCGACCTCCTCGCGGACCGCGGGGACCACCTCGGCGGCGAACCTCTCCGTGGTGGCCGTGTCGTCGGAGGCCAGCACGAAGGCGCTGGTGCCGTGGCTGAGCGCGATGTCGGTCAGCTCCTCCACCCACTGGTCCGGCGGGCCCTGCAGGAAGCCCCGGCTGGTGGAGCCGAACTCACCGGAGACGTTGAGCAGGCGCCGGATCTCGCGCGGGTCGCGGCCGGCCTCGGCCGCACCGGTGTCGACGTGCTCGTTCATCTCCGTGAGGTCCCCCAGCCCGCCGCCGAGGTAGGCCGCGGAGGGCAGCCAGCCGTCGGCCACCCGACCCGTGGCCCGGAGGATGCGCGGCTTGTAGGCCCCGACCCAGATGCCCGGGTGGTGGGCGGGGGCCGGCCCGCGGCGCGCGCCACGGACGGAGTGGTGGGTGCCCGGGACGGTGAGCCCGCCCCGCTGCCCGGTGTCCCAGAGACCGCGGATGATCGCCACCGCCTCCTCCAGGGCGGTGATCGACTGCCCGGGGGTGAGCCGGGTGCCCCCCATCGCCTCGATGCCGTCCCAGAACCCACCCGCCCCGAGCCCCAGCTCGATGCGCCCGCCGGAGAGCAGGTCGGCGGTGGCGACGCTGCGGGCCAGCACCGCGGGCGGGCGCAGCGGCAGGTTCGTGACGTTGGCGGTGAGGTGGATCCGCTCGGTCCGGGCCGCGGCCCAGGTGATCAGGGTCCAGGTGTCGGAGAAGGTCGACACGTAGGGGTGGTCCTGGAAGGTGACCAGGTCCAGGCCGGCACGGTCGGCCACCACGGCCTGCTCGACCGCGTGCTGGACGGGGTCGTTGGTCGGGGTGACGAACGTGCCGAAGAGCAGGTCGTGCCCGTAGTCGGTCATGCCGGACTCCTCGCCGGTTCGGGTGCGGGGACCACGTTGACGTTGTCTCGGAAGAGGTTGGTCGGGTCCAGCTCGGCCTTGAGGGCGCGCAGCCGGGCCAGGGTGGCCGGCGGGAACGCCTGGTGGACCCGGTCGGGGTCGGTGGAGCTGTCGAAGCTCAGGTAGCTCCCGGTCAGGTGCGGACGCAGGACGTCCCAGGAACGGTCCACCTCGGCGGCGCTCCTCCCCATCGCGCTGATGGAGAAGGCGGCGTCGCGGTGGGCGAAGGCCGTCGCCCCCGGGTCGACGTCGGCGATGGCACCGCCCATGCTGCGGAGCATGAAGAAGTGCACGCCGCCGTCGGCCAGCAGCCGGGCGCCGGCGTCGGCCACCTCGGGGGTGAGCCGGGTGACCAGCCCGGAGCGGGAGACGGGTTCACCGAGGCCCCGGTGCGGGGCGGCGGGGAACATCGTCATCAGCTCGGCGTAGGGCGTGATGACGACCTGCTGCTGGATCAGCGGGGCGATCGAGGCGAGGGGTTGCAGCTGCGACAGCACCACCTCGGGGTCGTCGGAGGCGACCACGGCCAGCACCTGCGCCACGCCCGATCCGTTCAGGATCAGGTTGGGCGTGGTCTGCCGCGGGGCCGCCTCGACGACCCGGCCGAAGTCGACCAGGAACCGCGCCGGGTCGTCGACCCGGAAGGCGAGCTGGGCCCAGCCCACGTCGGTGAGCTCGTCCACCACGAACTCGAAGGCGGTGACGACACCGAAGTTCGCACCGGCCCCGCGGACGGCCCAGAACAGCTCGGGGTGCTCGGTCTCGTCGGCCCGCACCAGGGAGCCGTCGGCGAGCACCACCTCGACCGCCCGCAGGTGGTCGATGGTCAGCCCGTGCAGACGACCCAGGTAGCCGATGCCACCCGCGGTGGCCAGACCCCCGACGCCGACGCCGCCGTGGTCACCGGAGCCCAGCACCCACCCGTGGGGCTGCAGCGCCGCGGCCACGTCGCGCCACCGGGCCCCGGGGCCGATGCGGACCAGCCGCCGGGTCGGGTCCAGCACCTCGATCCGGTCCAGGGCGCCGACGTCGATCACCAGCCCGCCGTCGTTGGTGGAGCGGCCGCTGATGCCGTGCCCACCGCTGCGGACCCCGAGCGGCAGGTGGCGGTGGCGGCGGGCGAAGGCCAGCGCGTCGACCACCTCGCCCGTCGTCTGAGGACGCAGCACCAGACCGGGGTGCCCGCCGCGCAGGTAGGTCGAGCGCGCGTCCCGGTAGCCCGGGTCCCCCGGCTCGACGGCCGTCGCGGCCAGCGACGTCGGGACGCCGTCGTAGTCGATGCCAGGACGCCGCCGGGCCCGCACGCGGTCGGGCCGCGGCGACGTCGGTTCAGGCGGCATGGCGGGCCGCCAGGGTCTCCCCCGCACGCGTCGCGTGCGCCTCGGCGTCACGGTGCATGTCCGCAGCCAGGTCGGTGAACTGGTCGAGCGCGGGGTTGACCCCGACGAGGGTGAACTCCCGCTCCACCACGGTGAGGTCGGCGCCCCAGCAGTCGGCCAGCACGCGGCGGAGGTAGTCGGTGTTGTGGTCCCAGCCCTCCCGCGGGGTGCCGGGACCGTAGGCGCCGCCACGGGTGGTGACCACCACGGTCGGCGTCCCCTCCAGCAGCCGGGCACCGAGCGGGGCACCGGCCATGGCCAGGTCGATCCAGGCCTTCACGTGCTGGGACACACCGAAGTTGTACAACGGCAGGGCCAGCACCGCGCTGCTGGCCTGCTGGAGCTCGGTGGCGAGCTGCTCGGCGGTGGCCGTGGCCTCGCGCTGGTGCTCGCTGCGCTCGTCCTCGGGGGTGAAGCTGGCCGAGATGGCGGCGGCCCAGGCGTCGGCGGGGAGCGGGTCCTGGCCGAGGTGGCGCCGGACGACGGGGAAGCCGGGGTGGGTGGCGGTGAAGCGGTCGACGACGCCGTCGGCGAGGGCGCTGCTGGCAGAGCGGTCGCCCTGGATGCTGGCGTCGACACGGAGCAGGTACACGGTTTCTCCTCGAAGAGTCCTACTTGAATGTTCAAGTAGGACTCTAGACCACGGGACTTGAATGTTCAAGCACGTACTCTCGTCGGTATGAGCGCACCCGTCAGCACCGACTGCCAGGCCACCGGCACCGACTGCGGGGCCACCGACGAGATGGACTGGCTGACCCCGGACCAGCAGCGAGAGTGGCGCTCCCTGCTCGCGATGCTGGCCACGCTCCCCTCGGCCTTCGACGCCCAGCTCAAGCGGGACGCGGGCCTGAACCGGTACGAGTACCAGGTGCTCGCCGCCCTGTCCGAGGCCCCGGACCGCACGCTGGGGCTGAGCACCATCGCCGCGCTGACGCAGGGCTCGTTGTCCCGCCTCTCCCACGCGGTCACCCGCCTGGAGCGCTCCGGCTGGGTCGGGCGACGCACCTGCGTCGACGGTGGCGGGCGGCGCACCGAGGCGTGGCTGACCGAGGCGGGGACGGCCAAGCTGGAGGAGATCGCCCCGGGCCACGTCCGCGAGGCGCGGCGGCTGGTGGTCGACGTGCTGACGCCGGAGCAGCTGGCGGCGCTCGGGGAGATCGCGCGGACCATCACCGCGGCGGCCGCGGAGGCGGACCCGGAGCGCTACGGGCCCCTCGGGAGCTGCTGATCCGGACCGGCCCGGTCTCGCGTCCGGGCCCGGGACGTCACGAGGCCCGGACCATCTCTGGTCCGGGCCTCGTGTGCGGGGTGGAGCTAAGGGGATTCGAACCCCTGACCTCTTCCATGCCATGGAAGCGCGCTACCAACTGCGCCATAGCCCCGTGCGGGATGCCCCCGGTGGGGACCCCGAGACTTTAGCGCGGGCGTCCGGGCCCGCACAAATCGAGGGCCTCAGCCGACCAGCCCGGACAGGTTCCCCTCGCCGGCGCCGGTGTTGTAGGCCTCGATCCGCCACCGCTCGTGCACCCGGGCCAGGGAGATCCAGTGGCAGTTGCGGATGCCGCTGAACTGGCGCGCCCCCACCAGGTCCAGCCCCAGGAAGGCCGCCATCCCGACCCGGGAGGCCAGCCCGTGGGTGGAGACCAGCACCACGTCGTCGGCCTCGGCCTCCTCGGTGACGTCGACCAGCGCCTCTCGGACCCGCTCGGCCACCTCGCCCAGGGACTCCCCCGTGGCGGAGCGGCGGACGTCCTCCCCGGCGTTCTCGCGCTGCAGGTAGCCCGGGTCCTCGGCGACCACCTCGGCTAGCGTCAGACCCTCCCAGGAGCCGACCGAGATCTCGCGGAACCGCTTGTCCAGGGTGGCGGTGAGACCGGTGACGGCCTCGACCGCGGCCACGGTCTGACGGGTGCGGATGAGGTCGGAGCTCCACAGCCGGGTGATGCCCTCGTGCTGCAGCCGCAGCGCCGACTGCTCGGCCTGGGCCAGGCCGAGGTCGTCCAGCTCGATGTCGGCCTGCCCCTGGAAGCGCCCGGTGGCGTTCCAGCTGGTCTGGCCGTGGCGCAGCAGCAGGAGCCGGCCAGCGGTCACCGCTTCTCCTCGACACCCAGCTCCAGCCGGGGGCAGTCGCCCCACAGCCGCTCCAGGGCGTAGAGGCTGCGCTCCTCGCTGTGCTGCACGTGCACCACCAGGTCGAGGTAGTCCAGCAGCACCCAGCGCTGCTCGCGGTTGCCCTCGCGGCGGGCCGGCTTGGCCCCGAGCTCGCGCAGCCTCTCCTCCACGCCGTCCACGACGGCGCCCACCTGGCGCTCGTTGGCGGCGGTGACGATCAGGAAGGTGTCGGTGATGGCCAGCTGCTCGGAGACGTCGTAGGCGACGATGTCGGTGCCGAGCTTGTCGGCCGCCGCGGAGGCGGCGGCGGTGGTGAGCTCGATGGCGCGGTCGGTTGCCGCCATGGGGATCCCTTCGGAGGAGTCGGTTGGGGAGAGGGTCAGGAGGCGTCGGACGGGTCGCCCGGATGGGCGTAGAGCCCGCGCTTGGCGATGTACTGGACGATGCCGTCCGGCACCAGGTACCAGATGGGCTCACCCTCCTGGGTGCGCGCCCGGCACGCGGTGGAGGAGATGGCCAGCGCCGGCACCTCCATCAGGGTGATCTTGTCCGGCGGCAGGTGACCCACCGCCGGGGAGTGCAGCTCCACCCCGGGCCGGGTGACGCCGACGAAGTGGGCCAGCTCGAACAGCTCGTCCGCACCGCGCCAGGTGAGGATCTGGGCCAGCGCGTCGGCGCCGGTGATGAAGAACAGGTCGACGTCGTCACCCCGCTCGGCGCGGAGGTCCTTGAGCGTGTCGACGGTGTAGGTGTCGCCGCCGCGCTCGATGTCGACCCGGCTGACGGTGAACCGCGGGTTCGAGGCCGTGGCGATGGTGGTCATCAGGTAGCGGTCCTCGGCGGTGGACACGTCGCGGTGCTTCTTCTGCCACGGGACGCCGGTGGGGACGAAGACCACCTCGTCCAGCCCGAAGCGGCTGGCCACCTCGCTGGCGGCGACCAGGTGCCCGTGGTGGATCGGGTCGAAGGTGCCGCCCATCACGCCCAGCCGGTAGCGGTGACCTCGCGGCGTCCCCGGCCTGCGGGCGAGGCCCGTCTCAGTCACCCGGCCCGGCCTCAGCTGTGCGGACGACGGGTGGAGATGCCGTGCACGACCAGCGCGCCGATGACCAGGAGGGCGAACGCGATCACGCCGAAGGCCCAGGCGGGCATGAACAGCTCGCGGTGCGCGACCTCGAGGAGGATCATTCCTGCAGTCATGCGGGCACCTTACCGTCTGGTCGGACGCGACCCCGCCACGCGTCGGCGGTGGTGCGGAAGACCACGTGGGGTCGCAGCGGGTGGTCCGGCTCCAGGGCGGGGTGCTCGAAGGAGGCGTGCCGCCGCATCCCCAGCCGTCCCATCACCGCCTGGGACGGGGTGTTGGTGACGGTGGTCATGGACCAGACCTCGCTCAGCCCGAGGGGGCCGAAGGCGTGGTCGAGGACGGCCGTGGCCGCCTCGGTGGCGTAGCCGCGGCCCCAGCCGGAGCGGGCCAGCCGCCAGCCGACCTCCACCCCACCCGCACCGGGGACTCCCTCGGGCATGGCCAGCAGGCCGACGAAGCCGGTGCAGGCTCCTGTCTCGTTCGGGGTGACGGCCCACAGCCCCCAGCCGCGCTCGGCGAAGGAGCGCTCGACCCGGTCCAGCAGCCCCTCGGTGCGGGTCCGGTCCTGGGTGGAGGGGAAGTACCTCATCACCTCGGGGTCGGCGTTGAGCGCCACCAGGGCCTCGCGCTCCGCCGGCCCCCAGCCGCCCAGCCGCAACCGCTCGGTGGCCAGCCCGGGGACGGCGTCAGCCACGGACCTGGCCCTCCCCCACCACCACGTACTTGGTGGAGGTCATCTCCGCCAGCCCCATCGGTCCACGGGCGTGCAGCTTCTGGGTGGAGATGCCGATCTCGGCCCCGAAGCCGAACTCGCCGCCGTCGACGAACCGGCTGGAGGTGTTGACGAGCACGGCGGCGGCGTCGACCTCGGTGGTGAACCGCTCGGCGGCCCGGGTGGAGTCGGTGACGATGGTCTCGGAGTGCCCGCTGCTGTACCGGCGGATGTGGGCCAGCGCGGCGTCGAGGTCGTCCACCACCGCGACCGAGAGGTCCAGGGAGAGCGCCTCCCCGGTGAAGTCGTCCTCGGTGGCGGGGACCACGGCCGGGTCGAGCGCGGCCACGGACGGGTCCCCGTGCACGGTGACCCCGTGCTCGGCCAGCAGGGCCAGCGCCTTCGGCAGGAACTCCTCGGCGACGTCGCGGTGGACCAGCAGCGTCTCCAGGGAGTTGCAGACCGAGGGGCGTCGCACCTTGGCGTCGACGACGACGTCCAGGGCGGTCTGGTGGTCGGCGGCGGCGTCCACCACGAGGTGGCAGTTCCCGGTGCCGGTCTCGATCACCGGCACCTGGGAGCCGGTCACCACCGCCTCGATCAGACCCGCTCCCCCACGCGGGATGAGCACGTCGACCAGCCCGCGGGCGGCCATCATCTCCGTGGTCACCTCGCGCCCACCCAGCACCAGCTGGACGGCGTCGGGGGTGAGGCCGACCCGCTCCAGCCCGGTGCGCAGGGCGGTGACCACGGCGGTGTTGGAGGAGGTCGCCGAGGACGAGCCGCGCAGCAGGGCGGCGTTGCCGGACTTGAGGCAGATCCCGGCTGCGTCGGCGGTCACGTTGGGGCGGGCCTCGTAGATGATCCCGACGACGCCGAAGGGCACCCGGACCTGGCGCACCCGGACCCCGTTGGGGTTGGTCCAGCCGCGGACCACGTCCCCGACCGGGTCCGGCAGCCCGGCGAGGTCGCGCAGCCCCTGCACCATGTCGGCCACCCTGGCGGGGCTGAGCCGGAGCCGGTCCACCATCGCGGCGGTGGTGCCGGCGGCCTCGGCGGCCCGGACGTCCCGGGCGTTGGCGGCGAGCACCTCGGTCTCGGCCCCGGCGAGGGCGTCGGCCATGGCGTGCAGGGCCGCGTCCTTGGTGGCCCGGGAGGCCGTGGCGAGGGAGCGGGAGGCCTCCTTGGCGGCGGAGGCCTGGGTCAGGAACGACATGGGGGAACTGTATGCACCGACCGGTGCCCGTGGGCCCGGGCGCCCGCCGGGCGGACCGCCTCGGCGGTGAGGTGGGGGAAGGAAGTAGGTGCGCCGGACCGGGAACGCCTCTCGGCGGAAGGCCGCTCTAGGCGGCAGGTGTTGGAGCCCGGGGTTACCGCAGCCCGACGCAGGGGACACTTTAGTCGCCTCCCGCTGGGGATCAAGCCGGGCGCCGCCCGGCGGTGCCGAGGGTCCTCAGTCGAGGTGGCCGTCGCGCTCCAGGGCCGCGGCGAGGGAGAGCTCGTCGGCGGTGCGGAGCAGGCCGGCGGCGCGGCGGGTGAGGTCGTGGACCAGCTGGGGGTCGGCGTCGTCGGAGGCCTGGTGGCCCGAGCCGAAGGCCAGGATCCGGCAGACGGCGGCCTCGCGGTCCAGGGCCACCGCCAGGTCGCCGGTGAAGGCGCCGGAGAGGATCCGGTCCAGGGTGTCGCGCAGCTCGTCCGGGCCGGGCGGGCTGGGCACGCCGGCCACCAGCTCCAGGTACTCGCTGGTGTGGATGCCGGCCTCGTAGGTGCGGGCCAGTCCCGAGGGATCGGCGTGCACCCAAGTGTGCAGCCGGTACAGCCGCCACAGGGTGCCGGGCATGGACCGGGCCGGGGAGGACGACCAGAGCGCCGCCAGGTCCTCCAGGCCCTCGGTGCGGACCAGGTCGACCAGCCGCCGGACGACCTCCGCCGCCTGGCCCTGGCGGGCGCGGGAACGGGTGCCGGCCAGCAGCGCGCGGGCCGTGTCGTGGGCGACCTCGCTGCGGACCTCCGGGGAGACGCCGCCGGGGATCTGGTCGGCCTGCGCCGCGGTCAGGCTCGCGGGCCGGCGGTGACGGGGCTGGTCTGGACTCACCGCACCACCTTAGGATCCGTGGGCGGCGAGCGCGTCCTCGGCCGCGTCGTGCCGGGCGCTGGCCTGGGCGGCGGAGCGCCAGCGGCGCTGGCTGAGCAGGGCGACGACGACGGCCAGCGCCAGCGCGGCCGACGCCCCGGCGTAGGACCAGTCCAGGCCGTGGAAGTCGATCAGCACACCGGCGAGGGCGGTGCCGGCCGCGGCCCCGGTGGTGTTGGCCGCGGAGAGGAAGGCCTGGGCCTCGTTCAACCGGTCCGAGGGCGCCAGGTGGTCCACCAGGCTCTGCTGCATGATCAGCGTCGGGGCGATGGTGATGCCGGTGACGAAGAGCAGCGGCAGGACCAGCAGCAGACCCGGGTCGGGGGAACGCATCAGCAGCGCCATCGCGCCCAGGAGCAGCGAGAAGGCGGCCAGCAGCACCACGACGCCGTGCCGCTCCTGGAACTTCCAGGTGCCGGCGCCGTAGGCCAGGCCGCCGACGGTGCTGCCGCCGGCGATGGCGGCGAAGAACACGCCCACGTTGTCGGTGCTGCCCAGCAGCTGCCCGGCGGTGGCGGCCATCGAGGTGTCCAGCTGGCCGAACCCGATGCTCAGCATCAGCATCACGGTGAGCACGGTGGCCACACCACCGATCAGCACCACGGGGACCCGTCGGACCGGCGGCTGACCGTCCTCGGTGGTGGTGCTCGGGGAGAGCCCCCCGGACGACCGGGCGGCGGAGGTCCGGGAGTAGGCCAGCGACCCGCCGGCCAGCAGGGCGGCGGTGATGATCAGCGGCACCGCCGGCGGCGTGAGCACCAGCAGCAGGGAGAGCAGCAGCGGTCCGCCGACGAAGATCAGCTCGACGCTGGTGCCGTCGAGGGCGAAGGCCACCCGCCGCGAGGCCCGGTCGGGGAAGATCACCCGCCAGGCGGCCCGGATGGCGGGGCTCATCGGCGGGAAGCTCAGCCCGGCCAGCAGGGAGAGCCCGAGCAGGGCCGGGGAGGGGACGCCCAGCACGGTGGCCAGGGCGAGCGCCACCAGGGTCGCCGCACTGGTCAGGGAGGTGGGGACCAGGACCCGCGGCTGGCCGAAGCGGTCCATCAGACGCCCCCACAGCGGCATCCCGACCGCCGACCCGAGGGCGAACGCCCCGGTCACCAGACCGGCCAGGCTGTAGGCCCCGCGGTCGCGCTCGATCAGCAGCAGGATCCCCAGCGGGGCCATGGCGATGGGCAGCCGGGCCAGGAACGCCGCCAGGAACGGGCGGGCCGCCGGGCCGTGGCGCAGCAGCCGCAGGTAGGCCTGCACCCCGGTCCCCAGACCACCTTCGAGACCCATCGGCTCGCCCGTCACCTGCTGCTCCGTCCGCACCACCGGCCCGAACACTGAATCGTTCGAGCAACCTGGACGACGCTACCCGAGGGAGGCCGTGTTCCTCCAGCCGCCGGCGGCCGGGCTCAGTCCCCGGCGGGCCCGGGCCCGGAGGTGGCGACGGAGAGGCGGGTCACCGCCGCCTCGTCCAGCGGGGACCCGGCGAGCCGGGCGGCGTGCACGGCGGCCCCCAGGACGGGGCTCAGCAGCGGCGTGACCAGCGTCGTGGTGGGGTGCGCGGCGAGCACCTGGCGGGAGAAGGAGCGCTGCAGCAGCGGGGCACCGAAGGTCCCTCCGGACCAGGAGACGGCCACCGCCTCGTCCTCGGCGAACCCGAGCCGTCGCCGGACCACCGCCACCAGCGCGGCCAGCTCGACGCCGGCCTGCTCCAGCACCGCGGCAGCGGCACGGTCACCGGCCTCGGCCGCCTGACCCACCTGGCGGGCCAGCCCGGCGACGCGGGCCCGGTCCCCGCCCCACCGGTTCACCACCAGGTCGACCAGGTCCAGGTCCGCGGTCAGCCCCAGGTGCTCGCGCAGCACGTCCAGCAGCGGTCCCGGTTCGATCAGACCGTCCACCATCCGGCTGAACAGCTGCAGCCCGCGCACGGCGACCCAGTAGGCCGAGCCCTCGTCGGAGAACACCTCGCTCCAGCCGCCGGCCCGCACGCCGACCCCCTCCCGCTCGCCGTAGGCGACCGAGCCGGTGCCGCTGACCACGTTCACGCCGTCGCGCCCGCCCAGCGACCCCGCCCAGCCGCAGACCATGTCGTTGCCGCAGACGTAGCGGGAGTGCCCCAGGGCCGCCGCGGGGGCGGCGTCGAGGGCGGCGACGTCGGCGCTCGCCTCCCCGTACCCCGGCAGACCGACGAAGGCGGCGGTGACGTCGGCGGGGGCGCGCCCGGCCCGCCGGCACACCTCCGCCACGGCGGGCCCCAGCACCTCACCGACCAGCTGCACGCCCCTGGCGAAGTAGTAGGTGCTGGGGGCACGGTGCTCGGCCAGCAGCCGCCCGCCCCGGTCGACCAGGCAGAGGGCGGTCTTGGTGCCGCCGCCGTCCACGCCCAGGTACATCTCGTCGCCCGTCACGAGGACCCACCCTCTCCCGGGGACCGGGGGGCCGTCGAGCCCGGTGGCAGGCTGGAGCCATGACCGCGACCTGGGGCCTCACCGTGGACTGCTCCTCGCCCGGGCGGCTGGCCGCCTTCTGGGCCGAGGCGCTGGGCTACCGGGAGGCACCCCCGCCGGAGGGGTTCGCCAGCCGGCGGGAGTGGCTGGTCGCCCTGGAGGTGCCCGAGGAGGAGTGGGACGACGGCGCCTACCTCGTCGACCCCGAGGGCCGCTCCCCCGGGTTGTCCTTCCTGCGCGTGCCCGAGGCGAGGGTGGACAAGAACCGTCTCCACCTGGACCTGCAGGTCAGCGGCGGGCGCGCGGTCCCGGCCCCGACCCGCGCCGAGCGGATCGAGGCCACCCGGGCCCGGCTGGAGGTGGCCGGCGCCACCGTGCTGGCCCGCCACGAGCAGGGCGGCCGGCTCGACCACCTGGTGCTGGCCGACCCCGAGGGCAACGAGTTCTGCGTGGTCTGAGCCCTCCCCGGTCAGTGACCGCGGTCGACCCACTCCTGCCGGTGCGGGGCCTCGGCACCGATCGTCGTCGAGTCGCCGTGCCCGGTGTGCACCACGGTCTCCGGCAGCAGTGTCAGCAGCTTCTCCGTGATCGAGGCGATGATGGTCTCGAAGCTGGAGTACGACCTGCCCGTGGCCCCCGGTCCGCCCGAGAACAGCGTGTCGCCGGTGAAGACGACGCCCTCCTCCGGCAGGTGGAAGCAGCAGCTGCCCGGGCTGTGGCCCGGGGTGTGCAGCACCCGCAGCGTCCGGCCGGCGACCGAGAACTCCGCGCCGTCGGCCAGGTCGCCGTCGGGGCCGGTGTCGGCGTGCACGGCGTCCCACAGCATCCGGTCGTCGGGGTGCAGGTGGACCGGGGCCTCGACCGCCTCGAAGAGGGTGCTGACGGCGTCGATGTGGTCGTCGTGGGCGTGGGTGAGCAGGATCGCGGTGACGGTGCGGCCCCCCACCAGGTCGATGATCGCCGTCGCGTCGTGCGGGGCGTCGATCACCACGCACTCGGTGTCGTCCCCGATCACCCAGACGTTGTTGTCCACGTCCCAGGTGCCGCCGTCGAGGGAGAACGTGCCGGAGGTGACGGTCCGGTCGATGCGGAAGGTCGAGGCGCTCATGCGGGGGCCCCGATCATGACCACCGAGCGCAGGACGTCGCCGCGGTGCATCTTCTCGAAGGCGGCCTCGACGTCGCCGATGCCGATCCGCTCGGTGACGAAGGCGGCCAGGTCGATCCGGCCCTGGGTGTGCAGGTCGATCAGCATCGGGAAGTCCCGGCTGGGCAGGCAGTCCCCGTACCAGGAGGACTTCAGCGCCCCGCCGCGTCCGAACACCTCGATCATCGGCAGGGTGATCTCCATCGTCGGGTTGGGGACCCCGACCAGCACCACGACGCCGGCCAGGTCGCGGGCGTAGAAGGCCTGCTCGTAGGTCTCCGGACGCCCGACGGCCTCGATCGCCACGTCGACGCCGAACCCGCCGGTGAGTGCGCGGATGGCCTCCACCGCGTCGGTCTCCTTGGAGTTGACCGTGTGGGTGGCCCCCATCTCGCGGGCGGTGGTGAGCTTGCGGTCGTCGATGTCGACGGCGATGATCTTCGCCGCGCCGGCCAGCCGCGACCCCACGATCGCGGCGTCGCCGACGCCGCCGCAGCCGAAGACGGCCACGGTGTCACCGCGGGTGACGCCGCCGGTGTTGATCGCCGCACCGATGCCGGCCATCACCCCGCAGCCGAGCAGCCCGGCCACCTCGGGGGCCGCGGCCGGGTCGACCTTGGTGCACTGGCCCTGGGCCACCAGCGTCTTCTCCGCGAAGGCGCCGATGCCCAGCGCCGGAGAGAGCTCGGTGCCGTCCAGCAGGGTCATCTTCTGCCTGGCGTTGTGGGTGTCGAAGCAGTACCAGGGACGTCCGCGCAGACAGGCCCGGCACTGGCCGCAGACCGCACGCCAGTTGAGGATCACGTAGTCCCCGACCACCACGTCGGTGACGCCCTCGCCCACCTCGCTCACCACCCCGGCGGCCTCGTGACCGAGCAGGAACGGGAAGTCGTCGTTGATGCCGCCGTCGCGGTAGTGCATGTCGGTGTGGCAGACGCCGCAGGCCTGCACGTCCACCACCACCTCCCCCGGTCCCGGGTCCGGGATGACGATGGTGGTCAGCTCCACCGGAGCGTCCTTGCTGCGGGCGATCACGCCCTGCACCTGTGTGGGCACGGGTCTCCTCCTCGACGTCGCCGAGGTGGTCTGCCCCGGTCGCGGCGAGCCTAGCCGGGCCTCAGGGGATCGCCGGGGTCACCGCGGTCGCCACCTCGGGCACCGGTCCGCCCGGTGCGCCCCCGTCGTCCTCGACGGTCTCGTCCGGGGTGACGTGCCGGGGGCGGATCTCCCCGTCGCGGATCTGCTCGGCCCAGTGGCAGGCCACCTTGCGGCCCGGACCCAGCTCGCGCAGGTCGGGCACGGTGTCGGCGCAGAGCGTCTCCTGCACCCAGGGGCAACGGGTGTGGAACCGGCAGCCGCTGGGCGGGTCGGCCGGGCTGGGCAGGTCGCCGGCCAGCAGGATCCGCTCCCGGCTGTCCTCGATCTCGGGGTCGGGCACCGGGATGGCCGACATCAGGGCGATCGTGTACGGGTGCAGGGGCTGCTCGTAGAGGTCGTCGCTGGGGGCCTCCTCGACGATGGTGCCCAGGTACATCACCCCGATGGTGTCGGAGATGTGGCGCACCACGGCCAGGTCGTGGGCGATCACCACGTAGGTCAGCCCGAGCAGGTCCTGCAGCTCCTCCAGGAGGTTGATCACCTGGGCCTGCACGGAGACGTCGAGCGCACTCACGGGTTCGTCGGCCACCACCAGCTCGGGGTTGAGCACCATGGCCCGCGCGATCCCGATCCGCTGCCGCTGCCCGCCGGAGAACTCGTGGGGGTACTTGGCCAGGGACGAGCGCGGCAGCCCGACCACCTCCAGCATGTCGGCGGCCTTGGCCAACCAGGCCTTCTCCCCGTCGGCGCCGTAGCGCTCCCGGTCGGCCTCGTTCAGGCCGTGGGCGCGCAGCGGCTCCACCAGCAGGCTTTGCACGCTCTGGCGCGGGTCGAGGCTGGACAGCGGGTCCTGGAACACCATCTGCATCCGCCGGCGGGACCTGCGCAGCGGCTCCCGGCCCAGCGCGCGGACGTCGGTGCCGTCGAAGGTGATCGTGCCCTCGGTGGCCTCCTCCAGCCGCAGCACGGCCCGGCCCAGGGTGGACTTGCCGCAGCCGGACTCCCCCACCAGCCCGTAGGTGGTGCCGCGGGCGACGGTGAGGTCGACGCCGTCGACGGCGCGGACGTGACCGACGGTGCGGTCCAGCACGATGCCGCGCTTGATCGGGAAGTGCACCTTGAGCCCGCGGACCACCAGCAGGTCGTCGGCGGGTGGGGTGGCCGCGGTCATCGGTGCTCCTCGGTGGCGGGCTCGGGACGTCCGGCGGGGTGGACGCAGCGGACGTGGTGGTCCGGGTCCATCTCGGCCAGCTCCAGGTCGGGGTGGATGCAGGCGTCGGTGACGTGGCGGCAGCGGGGGGCGAAGGCGCACGCCCGGTCCCAGCCGATGGTGTCCCGCGGGGTGCCGGGGATCGGGGTCAGCCTGTCCCCCCGCGGCGAGTCCAGCCGCGGGATCGAGGCCAGCAGGCCCTCGGTGTAGCGGTGCCGCGGCGCCGCGAACAGCTCCTGGCGCCCGGCCGCCTCGACCACCCGACCGGCGTACATCACGTTGACCCGGTCGCAGAGACCGGCCACCACACCGAGGTCGTGGGTGATCATCATCATCGCCGTGCCCATCTCGGCGACCAGCTCGCGGAGCAGCTCCAGCACCTGCGCCTGGATGGTGACGTCGAGGGCGGTGGTCGGCTCGTCGCAGATCAGCAGCCGCGGCTTGCAGGCCAGCGCGATGGCGATCAGCGCCCGCTGCCGCATGCCGCCGGAGAGCTGGTGCGGGTACTCCCCAACCCGGCGGGCCGGGTCGGGGATGCCGACCCGACGGAGCAGGTCGACGGCCTCGGTGCGGGCGTCGGCGGCGGAGATGTCGTTGTGGCGGCGCAGCACCTCGGTCACCTGCAGCCCGACGGTGAGCACCGGGTTGAGCGAGCTCATCGGGTCCTGGAACACCATCGCCAGCTCCCGGCCCCGCATCCTGGCCCGCTCGGCGGTCGGCAGGGTGAGCAGGTCGCGGCCCTCGAAGAGCACCTGGCCGCCGACCCGGGTGGCCCGGGTGGGCAGCAGCCCCATCACGGCCAGCGAGGTGACGGACTTGCCGCTGCCGGACTCCCCCACCACCCCGACCACCTCGCCGGGGGCGATGGTGAACGACACCCCGTCCACCGCGGAGGTGGCCCGGCCGCCCTTGCGCTGGAAGGTGACGGTGAGGTCGCGGACGTCCAGCAGCGGGGCCGTGGTCGTCGAGGTGCTCATGGTGCTCCCTGCTGGTGCGTCGGGGACCGGGGGGACCTGGGTGCTCACCGGCGCGCCTTCGGGTCGAGGGCCTCGCGCAGGGCCTCGCCGAAGAGGGTGAAGCCGAGGGCGGTGACCGCGATGCACAGTCCGGGCAGCAGCGTCAGGTGCGGCTCTGACTGCAGCCGCTCCTGGCCCTTGACCAGCATCCGGCCCCACTCGGCCACCGCCGGGTTCGGGGCGCCGAGCCCGAGGTAGGACAGCGCGGCGACCTCGATGATCGAGGTCGCCAGCGTCAGGGTGGCCTGGACGATCACCGGGCCGAGGGAGTTGGGCAGCACGTGGCTCATCACCACGGTCCGCCGGCGCAGCCCCAGCGAGGACGCCGCCAGCACGTAGTCCTGGCCGCGCTGGGCCAGCATCGAGCCGCGCAGCAGCCGGGCGAAGATCGGCACCTGGGCGGCGGCGATGGCGATCATGATGGCCAGCGGGTTGCGGCCCAGCACGGCGGCCACGCTGACCGCGAGCAGCAGCGAGGGGATGGAGAGCAGGATGTCGACCACCCGCATCACCACGGTGTCGACCCAGCCGCCGAAGGCGCCGGCGACCCCACCCAGCAGCGCCCCGACCAGCAGACCCAGCCCGGTGGAGACGACCCCGATGATCAGGGACTGGCGGGCGCCGTAGAGCAGCTGGGTGAGCAGGTCCGAGCCGAAGGGGTCCAGCCCGAGCGGGTGCCCGGGGAACGGGCCGGGGACGTCGGAGGGCGTCACCATGGCGATCCACTCGGTGCTGGCCGGCTCGTAGGGGGCGAGCACCGGGGCCAGCAGCGCCACCAGCACGAAGCCCAGCACGATCACCGCGCCGAGGATCGCCGTCGGGTTGCGGCGCATCCGCTGCAGGGCACCGGCCCACAGGCTGGTCCCCTTCTCGTCGGGGACGGCGTCGCCGCCCATGGCCTGCACCAGCCGGGGCGGCCAGCGGGAGGGCTGCGGGTCGACGGTCGGCTGGCTCATCGCGTCCTCATCCTCGGGTCGATCACGCCGTAGAGCAGGTCCACCACCAGGTTCACCAGTGCGAAGATCACCGCGATGAACAGGATGAAGCCCTGCAGCACGGCGAAGTCCAGGCTGGAGATGGCGTCGAACAGGTAGGAGCCGATGCCGTTGAAGGCGAACACCGTCTCGGTCAGCACCGCCCCGGCCAGCAGCGCACCGGTCTGCAGCCCGATGGTGGTGGTGACGGGCAGCATCGCGTTGCGGAGCACGTGGCGGCGGGTGATCAGCCCACGGGCCAGGCCCTTGGCCTCGGCGGTGCGGACGTAGTCCTCGTGCAGCACCTCGAGCACGCTGGCCCGGGTCATCCGGACGATGATCGCCAGCGGGATGGAGCCCAGCGCGACCGCCGGCAGCACCAGGTGCAGGGCGGCGTCCAGGGAGGCGTCGAACTCACGGGTGAGGATGCCGTCCAGGACGTAGAAGTTGGTCACGTGGGTGGCGTCGATCCGGACGTCCTGGCGCCCGGAGGCGGGCAGCACGGCGAGGAGGTCCAGCCCGGGGAGGCCGATGGCGAAGACCAGCTTGAGCAGGTAGGCCAGCACGAACACCGGGACCACCACCCCGGCCAGCGAGCTGCCGACCGCGACGAAGTCGAGCACCCCGCCGGAGCGGCGGGCGGCCAGGTAGCCCAGCGGGATGCCGACCACCACCGCGAAGAGCAGCGCGGCCAGGGCGAGCTCGATGGTGGCGGGGAACCGGTTCAGGAAGGTGCTGAGCACGGGCTCGCCGCTGATCGCGGAGGACCCGAAGTCCCCGCGGAGCAGGGCCCCGCTGTAGGTCAGGTACTGCTCGAGCAGCGGTCGGTCGAAGCCGTACTGCGCGTTCACCCGGGCGATGGACTCGGGCGTGGCCTTCTCCCCCAGCAGCGCGCGGGCGGGGTCGCCGGGCAGGGCGCGCAGCCAGATGAACAGCAGCACGCTCAACCCGAACAGCACCGGCACCAGCAGCAGCAGCCGGCGGACGACGAAGCGGAACATCACTCACCTCTCGGAGGCAGGACGCGTCCTCGCGGACGCGGGTCGGGGGCGGCCCGTGCGGACCGCCCCCGTGCCGGCTGGGCTCACTCGGTCAGCGAGACCGTGTTCCACACCTCGTCCTGCACCGGGCTGGCGGTGTAGCCCTGCACCTGGGGCCGGAAGGCCAGCGAGGGGGCGGGGTGGGCCAGCGGGACGCCCGGGACGAGCTCGGCGATCTGGTTGTTGATCTCCTGGTAGGCCCCGGTCTGCTCCTCCAGCGTGGGCAGCTCGCGGGCGTCCTTCAGCGCGCTGAAGAGCTCCTCCTCCTCGAAGCCGAACTCGTTGCCCTTCTTGCCGAAGAAGGTGCCGACGAAGTTGTCCGGGTCGTTGTAGTCACCGGTCCAGCCCAGGAAGTGCATGTCGCGCTTGTCCACGCCACCGTCGCCCTGGACCATGTCGAGGTAGTCCGGGCTCCACTTGGCCGCCACGGGCTCGACGGTGATGCCGGCGGCCTCCAGCTGGGACTGCACGGCCACGAAGGTGTCCTCCGGGGTCGGCATGTAGGGCCGCGAGACCCCGGTCGGGTAGGCCAGCCGGATCGTCAGGTCCTCCTGGCCGGCCTCGGCCAGCAGGTCCTTGGCCTTCTGCACGTCGTACTCGTAGACCGTGACGTCCTCGGAGTAGCCGTTGACCAGGTCGGGCATGAACTGGGTGGCCGCCTTCGAGCCCTCGGGGAGCGTCTGGGCGATGATCGCCTCCTTGTCGATGGCGTGGCTGATCGCCTGCCGGACGCGGACGTCCTTCATCGCCTCGGTGTTCTGGTTGAGCGCCAGGTAGAGGATGTTGAAGGCGGGGCGGTTCTGGATGGTGAAGCCGGCGTCCTGCAGCGGCTGCAGGTCGGCCGGGGCCACCAGGTCGTAGCCGTCGATGCTGCCCTGCTGGAGCTCCTGGGTGCGCGCGGTCGGGTCGCTGATGGTGCGGACGATGGCCTTGCTGACGATCGCCTTCTCGCCCCAGTAGTCGTCGTTGCGGGTCAGCGTGACCTGCTGGTCGCGCTCCCAGCTGTCGAACTTGAACGGGCCGGTGCCGGTCGGGTGCTCGGTGGCGTAGGAGGAGAACCGCGGGTCGTCCTCGCTGCCGGCGGTGTCGTCGGCGTTGTGCTCGGCCAGCGCGGTCGGGCTCTGCATCGAGAACGCCGGCAGCGTCATCGCCTGGATGAAGGCGGCGAACGGGGAGTTCAGCTCGACGGTGGCCTCGGTGGCGCTGTCGGCGGTGCAGCTCTTGTACAGCGCGGTGTCGTCGCCCTTGAAGCCGCGGAACAGCTTGCCGTAGTAGTACGTGATGTTCTCGGACTGGTTGATCCCGGTCCAGTTGTACCAGCGGTCGAAGTTGGCGCAGACCGCCTCGGCGTCGAAGGCCGTCCCGTCGTGGAAGGTCACTCCCTCGCGCAGGGTGAAGGTGTGGCTGAGGCCGTCCTCGCTGCTGGTCCACTCGGTGGCCAGGGAGGGCGCCAGGTCGGTGGTGCCGGGCACGGTGGAGACCAGGCCCTCGAAGATCTGGCGGGCGACGCGGAAGGTCTCGCCGTCGCTGGCCATGGCCGGGTCCATCATCACCGGGTCGGAGGAGGCGGCGAAGACGAAGGTCTGCTCCTCCCCGCCGTCGGTGGCCGGGTCCGGCTCGCGCTGGCTCTCCGCGCACGCGGCCAGGCCGCTCATCAGGGCCAGGGACGCGACCAGCGCGGCTCCCCGTCGGAACACTGTCTGCTTCACTGCACTCCACCTCGTCGTCCAGGGCCCACGGCCACGGCAGCGTGGGGATCACCCACGTCCTGCGGGCAACCTAGCGAGGTCGGCCCCCCGGTGTCGCCTCAGGCACGAGATCGTGTCGTGTTCGAAACATCCGGCCGCAGATCGTCCTGCTGGACCTTCGGGCGGCTGGGTTCAGAGCACCACCAGCGCGTCGCGGTGCACGACCACGCGGGCGTACTGGGCGCCGAGCTCGTCGCCCAGCGCACCGGTGCGCTGGCCGATCATGCCCGGGAGGTCGCTGGCGTCGTAGCTGACCAGCCCGCGGGCCACCACGGCGCCGTCGGGGTCGACCAGGTCGACCGGGTCGCCGGCGCTGAAGGCCCCGACCACGGCGGTGACGCCGGCGGGCAGCAGGCTGGCCTTGCGCTGGGTGACGGCCCGGACCGCGCCGGCGTCGAGCACCAGCCGGCCCTGGGCGTCGGAGACGTGGGCCAGCCAGAGCAGCCGGGTGGGGCGGCGCTTGCCGGTGGCGGCGAAGGCGGTGCCGACGTCCTCCCCCGCCAGCGCCCCGGCCACTGAGGCCGCCGAGGTCAGCAGGGTGGGGATGCCGGCGGAGGTGGCGATCCGCGCGGCCTCGATCTTGGTCACCATGCCCCCGGTGCCCACCGCGGAGCCGCGGCGGGAGACGTCCACCCCGACCAGCCGGGTCGGGTCCGCGACGTCGGTGACGCGCTCGGCCCCCGGGGTGTCGGGGTGGGCGGTGTAGAGGGCGGGGACGTCGCTGAGCAGCACCAGCGCGTCGGCGTGGACCAGGTGGGCCACCAGCGCGGCCAGCCGGTCGTTGTCCCCGAAGCGGATCTCCTTGGTGGCCACGGTGTCGTTCTCGTTCACCACCGGCAGCACACCGAGCTCGAGCAGCTTGGCCGCGGTGCGGTAGGCGTCGCGGTACCTGCTCTGCAGGGTGACGTCCTCGACGGTGAGCAGCACCTGCCCGACGGTGATGCCGTGGGCGGCGAAGCGCTGGGCGTACTGCTCCACCAGCAGCCCCTGCCCCACCGAGGCCGCGGCCTGCTGGGTGGCCAGGTCGCGGGGGCGGGTGCGCAGCCCGAGGGGCGCGAGCCCGGCGGCGATGGCCCCGGAGGAGACCAGCACCACCTCGCGGCCCGCGTGCCGGGCCGCGGCCAGGGCGTCCACCAGCGCGGCGACCTTGGCCGTGTCCAGGTCGCCGCCGCCGGTGGTCAGCGAGGAGGAGCCCACCTTCACCACGACGCGACGCGCCGCGGCCACCTGGGCCCGGGTGGACTCACGCACCGGGGTCCTCGTCCCAGCCGCCGGCCTCCCGGGCCTCGCGGCGGGCGTGGTAGTCGGCGTCCTTGCTCCGACGGCGCTGGGCGGCGGGACGGTCCTCCTCCAGCCGCTGGTCCTCACCGCGTCGGCTGAGGATCTCCGCACCGACGTCGACCTGGGGGGCGAAGTCGAAGACGACCGCGTCCTCCCCGCCGATGGCCACCGCGTCCCCGGCGCGGGCGCCGAGGTCGAGCAGCTTGTTCTCGATGCCGATCCGGTTCAGCCGGTCGGCCAGGTAGCCCACGGCCTCGGGGTTGCCGAAGTCGGTCTGACGGACCCAGCGCTCGGGCTTGCTGCCCTTCACCCGCCAGACGAAGCCGCCGTCGCCGTCGCCCTGCCGGTCGATGGTGAACTCCGGGCCGGTGCCCCGGGCCGGACCGGGACGCAGCACGATCCGCGCCGGCTCGGCCGCCGGCTGGGCCGCCCGGCGGGCGCTCACCAGCTCGGCCATGGCGAAGATGAGCTCGTTGAGCCCCTGACCGCTCTTGGTGGAGACCACGAACACCGGCCAGCCGCGGGCGGCGACGTCGGCGTGGACGATCTCGGCCAGCTCGGCGGCGTCGGGGACGTCGGCCTTGTTCAGCGCCACCAGCCGCGGACGGTCCTCGAGCCCGCCGTGCGCGGCCAGCTCGGCCTCGATCACGTCCAGGTCCGAGAGCGGGTCGCGGCCCGGCAGGTAGGTGGCGGTGTCGATGACGTGCACCAGCGCGGCGCAGCGCTCGATGTGGCGGAGGAAGTCGAAGCCGAGCCCACGGCCCTCGCTGGCCCCCTCGATCAGCCCGGGCACGTCGGCCACGGTGAAGGTGGTCTCCCCCGCCACCACCACGCCGAGGTTGGGGATCAGCGTGGTGAAGGGGTAGTCCGCGATCTTGGGCCGGGCCCGGGAGATCGCGGCCACCAGCGAGGACTTGCCGGCGCTGGGGTAGCCGACCAGGCCGACGTCGGCCACCACCTTGAGCTCGAGGGCGATCAGCAGCTCCTCGCCCTCCTCGCCCAGCAGCGCGAAGCCGGGGGCCTTGCGCGAGGACGAGGCCAGTGCCGCGTTGCCCAGCCCGCCCTTGCCGCCGGCGGCCACCACCAGCTCCGCCCCGGCCCCGGTCAGGTCGGCGAGCACGGTGCCGCTGTCGGCGTCGGTGACCACGGTGCCGTCGGGCACCGACAGCACGACGTCCTCGCCGCGGGAGCCGGCCTGGTGGTCCCCGCGGCCGGGCTGGCCGTTGGTGGCGCGCCGGACCGACTGGCGGTGGAACTCCACCAGGGTGGTGAGGTTGGGGTCGACCCGGAGCACGATCGAGCCGCCGTCACCGCCGTTGCCCCCGTCGGGGCCGCCGAGCGGCTTGAACTTCTCGCGGTGCACCGAGGCGCACCCGTGGCCGCCGTTGCCGCCCTGCACACGCAGGGTGACCCGGTCGACGAAGCTGGGGATGGCCATCAGGTTCTCCTGGGGAGGTCGGTGGTGCTGGTGGGACGTGCGGGGTGGCTCACGGCTGGTCCTCGGCGTGGTGCTCCAGGACCCACTCGGCCATGCCGGAGCGGCCGAAGACGACCACCCCGCGCTCGGGCTTGAGCACGGTGCCGCGCTGGCGGAGCTCCTCCACGGCCCAGGAGATCTCGCTGCTGGAGCCGCGGCCGAGGGCCTGGGCGAGCTCGCGCATCCGCGCCCGACCACCGGCCTCGGCCAGGGCCACCAGGCAGGAGCGGGCCAGCGGGGGCGCGGCGGTCCAGGCGCCCTCGAAGTAGGCCTCGATCTGGGGACGGGCCGCGGTGATGCCGTCGGCCACCACGGCGGCGTCGATGCGCTCGCCACGGCGCAGCTCCCAGATCGCCTGGCCGTACTCCTGGATGAAGGCCGGGTAGCCGCCGGTGACCTCGACCGCCCGTTCGAGGGCGTCGGCCTCCCACTGCCCGCCGGCCTGCTGGACCGGCAGCAGCAGCGCGTCGCGGGTGCTGGCCCGGTCCAGGTAGCCCAGGGTGATGGTGCGGTAGACGCGCTCGGCGTGGCTGGAGGAGCGGGCCACCTTCTCGGCGGTGTCGGTGGGCAGCCCGGCGAAGCAGAGCAGCAGCGGGGGCTTGTCGGCGTCGCGCTCCCCGATCAGGGAGACGAGCTCGGAGAGGTTGACCAGGCTGGTGCGGTCGGCGTACTGGGTCTCGTCGACCAGCAGCGCCACCCCGGTACCGCCCCGCCCCTTCACCTCGGCGGTGGCGTCGACCAGGAACTGCATGAAGTCGGTGTCGGTGAGACCGGTGGGCCGGGAGAGCTCGCGCTCGACCTCGAGCCCACCCACCGGGGTGCTGACGGCGGCGCGCACCACGCGCCCGTGCTCGGCGGCCAGGTCACGGTGCTCCAGGGCGGCGTCGACGGCGTGGCGGACCCGCTCCATCAGCGACTCCCGGCCGCTGGTCTGGCAGCGGACCCGGACGGCCAGGCAGCCCTCGATGAGCGCGTCCTCGGCGAACTGCTTGAGCAGCGAGGTCTTGCCCACCCCGCGCACGCCCTGGACGACCAGGTGGCGGGCCTGGGTCTGGCCGAAGACGGCGAGGTCGGTGAGCATCCGGTGCCAGGTCCGCAGCTCGTCGTCACGGCCCTCGAGTCGGAAGGGGCTGGTCCCCGCACCGGGGAAGAAGGGACCACGCATGAGGGCGAACCTACCTCAAGAACCCAAAAGGGCCACCATTTTAGGTGTTGACGGAAGCCAGGACGCACGACAGCCCCGTCCCGGTCGGGACGGGGCTGTCGACGGAGGACGTCAGGCGCTGACGCGCGCGACCTCCAGGATGTTGACCACGCGGCGACCGCGACGGGTGCCGAACTCCACCGTGCCCTCGCGGAGCGCGAAGAGGGTGTCGTCGCCACCACGGCCGACGCCGTCGCCGGGGTGGAAGTGGGTGCCGCGCTGGCGGACGATGATCTCGCCGGCGTTGACGAGCTGGCCGCCGAACCGCTTCACGCCGAGGCGCTGCGCGTTCGAGTCACGACCGTTGCGGGTGGACGATGCGCCCTTCTTGTGTGCCATGGCTGCTCCTCAGCTCTCGATCCCGGTGACCTTGACCTGGGTGTGGCGCTGGCGGTGGCCCTGGCGCTTGCGGTACCCGGTCTTGTTCTTGAACTTCAGGATCCGGATCTTGGGACCCTTGGTCTCGGCGATGACCTCGGCGGTCACGGAGACCTTGCTGAGGGAATCGAGGTCGGAGGTCACGGACTCGCCGTCGACCAGGAGCAGCGGCTGCAGCCGGAGCTCGGACCCGGCCTCAGCGGCCACCTTGTCGATCTCCAGGACATCGCCGACGGCCACCTTGTGCTGGCGTCCGCCACTGCGCACGATCGCGTACACGACTGACCTTCTCTCTTCTCACGTCTCGTTGTGGTGCATCCTCGAATCCTCCAGGACCGCTCGCCGGGGAACCGGTCGGATGAGCGTGCACCGAGGGGAAACAATACGGGGCGGCCCCGCTGGGGTCAAAACGGTGCCCGCCCAGCGGTGGACCGACGCCACACCCGGACGCCCCGGCGCACCACGCGACGGACCGGGAGGGGGAGCCCGTCCAGCCGGCCGGGCGGGCGGACACCGGGAAGGCCCAGCGCCAGGATCCGGCGCTTCTTGAAGAAGCGCATCTCCGGGTTCCCCCTGGCGTCGGTCAGGTAGGACACCGCGTCGTGGCGCAGGTCGTCCAGGTTCTGGGACTGCATGCAGTAGGCCACGGCGTGCAGCAGCAGCTGCAGCCGCCGCCTCGGCGGGAGGTCGTCCGGGGCCGCCGCCGGGGCCGGGAGGTCGCCGGCGTAGAGCGCGTCGACCAGGGTCAGCGGGACCCGGTTGCTGTTCTGGTAGGGCTGGAGCCGGTCCAGCAGCCTGGCCGTGCCCACCGCTCTGGCGTCGAGCCCGAACACGGTGTCGGCGGTGGCCAGACCGGTGGAGAAGGCGCTGACCACCAGGTGCGGCCGCAGCGCGGCGAAGAGGAGCTCCGCCTGCACCGGGCTGTTGAGGACCAGCAGCGGCAGGTCCAGGGCGTCCGCGTGGGCCGTCAGCGCCTCGGCCAGGGCCGGTCCGGCGGCCGGGTGGGGCTTGAAGACGCAGTGGGTGGCCCCGGCCTCGCGGGCGGCAGTCACCATGTCGCGGTGCAGCTCGTCCTCCTCCTCGGTGGTGAGGAGCTCCAGCTTGGTCAGGTACTGCCCCAGGATCAGGGCGGTGCGTGGCTCCTCCCCGGACCGCTCCCCCGCCGCGCCGACGAAGGCCTGCACCCGGGCGGCGTCCTCGGCCCCCACGGACCGGCCCACCTCGTCGATCACCGCGCGCAGCCGTGACACCGGCAGCGCGGTCAGCGCGGGCGAGGCCTCGTGCAGCATCAGCGGCCGCAACCCCGGCACCAGGTCCACGTGCAGCAGCGTCCCGACGCGCTGGCGGACCGCCAGCGGCAGCCGGCTGCGGGTGGGGCCGTAGGCCATCAGCCCGTCGGCGTGGGCGTTGAGGTCGGCGTCGAAGAAGACCCGGGCCAGGGCCAGACCGGGGTTGACCTGGATCGCGTCCAACCAGAGGGTGACGGGCTCCTCACCCAGACCCCAGTGGCTGCGCAGCAGCGCCTCCCACATGGTCAGCTCCTCCCCCCGCGGGGAGAACTGGGCCGGGCGGCGCGGTGCGATCAGGCCGGCGAGGTCGACCACCCGGTCGAAGCGGGCCACCAGCTGGTCGTAGCCGGCCACCTCCGGCAGCGGGGTGGTCAGCTCCGGCAGCTGGGAGCCGTCGGCGAGGACCAGCACCCGCTCACCGCCGTCGAAGACGCCGTGGTCGGCGGCGGCGGCCAGGCAGAGCAGCTGGTAGGAGGTCGAGGCGACCACGAGGTGCTTCACGCGTTCACCGCCACGGGTGCGGCGCCGCGACGACCGGCCGGCACCACCCGGCGCAGCACCGGCTGCAGGCGCTGGCGACGCTTCTCGTCCATCGCCAGCCCGGTGCTCCACAGCACCTCGGGGTCGCGACCGCCCAGGATGGCCACCGACTCCCGCACCATCGCGGCGTGCAGCTCACGAGGCAGACCCTGGCGGGCCAGCTGGGAGGCCAGCACGGCGAGGAACTGCCGCACCAGCTTGGGTTCGAACGAGCTGCCCGCGTGGTCGGCGTCGACGAGCGCGAAGCAGAGCCGGTAGGCGCGCAGGAAGTCGAGCTGGCGGCGGTCGACGATCTGGGTGAGCGAGCCGGACAGACCGCGGCGGTACATCACCCCGGGTGAGCTCACCACGGCGTAGGAGCGCGCCTGGAGCATCAGCCGCCAGATCCAGGGTCGGTCCTCGGCGGTGTGCAGGCCGTCGTGGAAGTGCAGCAGCCCCTCCTCGAGCATGCTGCGACGGAAGATGCCGGCCCAGGCGTAGGGGTAGTCGACCATGCTGGAGTCGTCGGCGGGGAGGATGGCGTCGCGGGGGTCCAGCCGACGTCCACGGACGGCCATCGGGGCCCGGACCAGCTGACGTCGCCCGGCGGTGACCCGGACGTGGTCGCAGCGGACGAAGTCGACGTCGAGCTCCTCGACCGCCGCCACGAGCCGGGCCAGGTGCCCGCGGGCCAGCCAGTCGTCGCCGTCCAGGAACCCGATCAGCGGGGCGGTGGCCAGACCGAGGCCGGTGTTCCTCGCGGTGGCCAGACCGCTGGGCTCCTCGTTGCGGTGCAGCACCAGCCGCGGCAGCCGGTCGGCGAAGCTGCTGACCACCTCGGAGGTCTGGTCGGTGGAGCCGTCGTCGACCACCACCACCTCGAGCTCTCCCGCGGGCAGCTGGTCCACCAGGCTGCTGAGGGCGTCCCCGACCCACGGGGCGACGTCCTTGCCGGGGAGGACGAGGCTCAGCCGGGGCGAGGTCATGCGCGCGGGGGACGGGGTGTGGTCACGCTGGCCGATGCTAGGCAGGAGGGGTACCGACAGGTGAACGACAGGTGTCCACGCGGGGTGCCGCTCCTCCGCTGACGCGCGGCGTCGCCTGCGCGGGTCGGGTCAGCCGCGCTGGCCGCGGCTGAGCAGACGCCGGCGGAGCCGGTGCAGGCGACGGCGGAGCCGGATGACGTGGCCGGGTCGACCGGGCGACGAGAGCGCGGCCGCCGGGGCGCCCGAGGGTCCGGACGTCGCGGACGGGGCCGTCACCGGCCCGGGCCCGGGTGCGGCCTGCGGCTCCTCGGGGACGGCGAGGAAGTCCTCCGGGTCGGGCGCCCCGGGCGGCGGCGGGCCGGGATCGGGGGCCAGCCGCGGGCGCAGGCGGTGGCGGACCGCCTCCACCAGCCACCGGTCGCCTCCCTCGTAGCCGCGCAGCGGACCGCCGGCGGGCTGGTCGGCGAGGTCGGGGACGAGGCGCTCCGCCAGCGCGAGGGCCACCCGTCGCCCGTCCTCCGGGCTGAGCGAGCGGAGCAGGTCGCGGGTGCGCCAGCGGGCGACGGGGAGGTCGTGGAGCGCGGCGGGGAGGAGGTCCTCGGCGGCGCCGGCGACCACCAGCGGGGGGCGGTGGTGGTGCAGCACGGTCGAGGGCAGGCAGGGCTGGTCGACGACCTCGACCTGCAGCCCCAGCCGGGTGCCGGCGGCCTCGAGGTCGGTGGCGTGGGTGTCGAGCGCGGCCGGGTGCGGCTTCACCACGACGCGTCCGTGCCCGGCGGCGGCCAGCGCCTCCAGGGCGGTGACCCAGTGGTCCACCTCCTGGTCGGGGGTGAGCAGGCCCGTCGGGGCGAGCAGCCCGGTCAGCACGACGGGCACCCCGCCTTCGGGGAGGGAGGTGGGGGTGACCGCTTCCGCGGCCTCGTCGAGCACCGCCCGCACCGCCGCGGCGGGCAGCAGGGTCGTCCCCACGTCCGGCTCACCGGGCAGCAGCGGTTCGAGCCCCGGCACCGGCTCGACGGCGAGGGTCCGCTCGATCCGCAGCGACACCTGCCGGGAGGGCCGCTCGGGCGGCGGGCACAGCCCGGTGAGGCCGCTGGCGTACACGTCGAGCCCGGCCTCGGGGAAGAGGTGGAGCAGCTGGGAGGCGGGCCGGGTGGTCACCGACTCCAGCACCAGCCGCCGCACCGGCTCGGCCAGCCCCAGCAGCTGCTGCAGGTAGCGGGCGATCAGGTCGTGCTCCTGCACGCGCGGGGACCAGGCGCCGGGGTGGTGGGGGAAGCAGACGTCGTTCAGCGACCACGCCTCGACGAAGCGGGAGGCCAGCGGCTCGAACTCCGGCAGCAGCCACAGCGGCGCGGTGGCCTCCGGCACCGGGGAGGTGTCGACCAGCAGCAGCACCCGGCGGGTGCCGGACCACCAGCCGGCATCCACCGCTGCGGCCAGCAGGGCCAGCCCGTCGGCACTGGTCACCTGGAGCACCGTGGTCGGGGCCTCGACCGCGGGCTCGGAGGACCGCCAGACGGCCTGCACCGGGCGCCTCACCGGCCGGCTCCGGACGTGGCGGCGGGGTCGGCGCTGATGAGCTCCAGCTCCCCGGCCCGCAGCCTCTCCACCACGGCCCGACGCTTGCCGTCGAGGCGGCGCAGACCCTCGGCCAGGGCGTCCTGCGGGACGTCGTCGAGCGTCCGTCGGCAGCGGCGCACCAGCTCCTCCTCCAGGTCGCGGGTGAAGCGCGCGCGGGCGCCGAGGTGGAAGGCGGTCATGGCCAGCAGCCCGCGCACCGCCTTGGGCATGAACCGCTCGGACTGCTCGTGCTGCTGGACCATGTCCACGATCGAGCGGTAGGCCGGCAGGAAGTCCATCTGCTTCTCGCTGGGGGTGCGGGTCAGGCTGGTGCCGATGTCGCGGCGGTAGAAGGAGCCCGCGTGGTCGACCACGGCGAAGGTGTCCGCGCGGAGGTGGAGCGTCCAGATGTGGTGCCGGTCCTCGCAGGTGCGCAGGTCCTCGCGGTACTCCAGCAGCCCGCGCTCGCGGAGGTCGGTGCGGTAGACCCCGGCCGAGCAGCGCGGGTAGTCCACCGAGGCGCCGTGGTCGAAGGGCAGCACGCCCTCCCCGGCGGCCTGGCGGACGCCGCGGCGCTGGTGCGGCACCCGGCCGAGATCGCGCTTGAGACCCTCGACGCGGACGAAGTCGGTGCGGACGAAGTCGACGTCCAGCCGGTCGGCGTCGGCCACCACGCTGGCCCAGTAGTCGGCCGAGACGAAGTCGTCGCCGTCGAGGTAGGTGATCCAGCGGCCGCGGGCCCGGGCGAGTCCGACGTTGCGGGCCGCGGAGACCCCGACGTTGTGCTCCAGCTCCACCACCTCGGCCTCGGGCAGCCACATCCGGCAGTGCCGGCGGATCACGTCCGCGGTGCCGTCACCGGAGGCGTCGTCGAGGAGCACGAGCTGGAACCGCTCACGACCCTCGACCAGCGAGAGGTTGCGGATGGTGACCGGCGCGAGGTGACGCAACCGGAAGAAGGTCACCACCACGGTGAGGTCGGGCTGGGCGGGAGCACCGTGGGAGGCCACGGCACCAGCGTGTCAGCCCGGGACGCAGGACGCCAACCGGTCGGGGTCGACGTCCTGCGCTCCGGCGGCGCTCAGCGGGCGCCGTCGTCCTCCGTGCCGTCCTCCGGCGTCGGCTCCCCCACCGGGTCGGCGTCACCGTCGGCCGGCGCGTCGACCACGGGCTGGTCCGCGACGGCGTCGAGGACCGGCTGGACCGGCTCCGGGGTGGGCTCGACCAGCACCGGTGCGGGCTCGACGGCCTGCGGTGCGGGCTCCACCAGCTGGGGCGCGGGCTCGACGAGCTGGGTCTCCGGCTCCTCGACGTCCAGCACCACGGGGCTGGTCGGCGCGGTGGCCGGCTCCTCCACCGCGGTGTCGGGCGCGGGGACCGGCGCGAGTGCGGTCTCCTCGACCGCGTCCTGCTGGGCCTCCTCGGTGCCGTCCTCGCCGGGCTCGGCCTCCTTGGCGTGCATGGCGGCGAAGACGTCCTGGGGACCGCCGTGACGCCTGACCGGCTCCGACCTCGACTCCTTGGCCGGGGCCTCCGCCTTGCCGCCACCGCCCTTGTTGCGACCGGCGCGACCCGCCCGGCGACCCTGGCGCTCGCCGCCGTCGGCCTGGCTCTGGGTCTCCACCGGCATCTCGTGGGTGTGGTATCCCAGCCCGTCGCAGTGCTCGCACGTCTCGGTGAACGCCTCGGCCAGCCCGGTGCCGATCTTCTTGCGGGTCATCTGCACCAGCCCGAGGCTGGTCACCTCGGCCACCTGGTGACGTGTGCGGTCCCGACCGAGGCACTCCACCAGCCGGCGCAGCAGCAGGTCGCGGTTGCTGGGCAGCACCATGTCGATGAAGTCGATCACGATGATGCCGCCGATGTCGCGCAGCCGGAGCTGGCGCACGATCTCCTCCGCGGCCTCCAGGTTGTTGCTGGTCACCGTGGTCTCCAGGTTGCCGCCGGAGCCGGTGAACTTGCCGGTGTTGACGTCGATGACCGTCATCGCCTCGGTGCGGTCGATGATCAGCGAACCGCCCGAGGGCAGGAACACCTTGCGGTCCAGCGCCTTGGCGATCTGCTCGTCCAGGCGGTGGGCGGTGAACACGTCACCGTCGACCTGGCGGTCCCAGCGACGCAGCCGGTCGGCCAGGTGCGGGGCGACGTGCCCGACGTAGCTCTCCACGCTGGCGTAGGCGTCGTTCTCGCCGCCGTTGCCGTCGACCAGGAGCTGGGCGAAGTCCTCGGTGAAGAGGTCGCGGACGATCCGCAGCGTCAGGTCGGGCTCGGCGTAGAGGAGCTGGGGCGCGGAGCCGGTCCTGATCTTCTTCTCGATCGCCTCCCACTGGGCCTTCAGCCGGTTGACGTCGCGGACCAGCTCGTCCTCGCTGGCCCCCTCGGCGGCCGTGCGCACGATGACGCTGGCCTCGTTGGGCACCAGGTCGGACAGGATGTCCTTGAGCCGCTTGCGCTCGATGTCGGGCAGCTTGCGGGAGATCCCGGAGAGGTGGCCACCCGGGGAGTAGACGACGTAGCGGCCGGGGATCGAGACGTGGTTGGTCAGCCGGGCGCCCTTGGCCCCGACGGGGTCCTTGGTCACCTGCACCAGCACGGTCTGGCCGGACTTCAGCACCTTCTCGATCTGGCGGGAGCTCTTGTCCGCGCCGTTGGCCTCCCAGTCGACCTCCCCGGCGTAGAGCACGGCGTTGCGGCCGCGGCCGATGTCGACGAAGGCGGCCTCCATCGACGGGAGCACGTTCTGCACCCGGCCGAGGTAGACGTTGCCGATCAGGGAGGTGGCGGACTCGCGGTCCACGTAGTGCTCGACCAGGACGCCGTCCTCGAGCACGGCGAGCTGGGAGAGGTCCTCGCCCTGGCGGATCACCATGGTGCGCTCGACCGCCTCGCGACGGGCCAGGAACTCGGCCTCGCTCAGGATCGGGGTGCGGCGTCGGCTGCTCTGACGGCCCTCACGGCGCCGCTGGCGCTTGGCCTCGAGCCGGGTCGAGCCCTCGATGCCGGTGATCTGGTCGCTGGCCTTCTCCCGGGCGCTGCGGCGCGGCTCGCGCACCCGCACCACGGTGTCGCTCGGGTCGTCCTCGGAGGTGGAGGCCTCCTCGCCGCGACGGCGACGACGGCGACGACGGCGACGACCTCCGTCGGAACCGCTGGCGTCCCCCTCGTCGTCGGCTCCGGGCTCGTCACCCTCGCCGTCGTCCTCAGCCGCCGGACCCGCCTCGTCGGAGGTGGTGGCGCGCTGGGTCTCCTCGGCGTCGTCGCCCTCCGCGTCCTCGGAGCGGTCGACGTCGTCAGAGCGGTCGGCGTCGTCGGAGCGGTCGGCGTCGTCGGAGCGGTCGGCGTCCTCGGAGCGGTCGGAGTCGCCACCACGGCGACGTCGGCGACCGCCGCGACGGCGGCGACGGCGGCTGCGCGAGGGACCGTCGGAGTCGTCGTCGTCCTCGTCGCCCTCCTCCGCACGGTCCTCGGCCTGCTCGTCGCCGCGGTCCTCGTCCTCGGTCGCGGAGCGGTCCGCGACCCGGTCGTCGGAGCGGGTCGGGGCAGGAGCGTCGCCGTCGGCGGGGGTGCCGCTGTACCAGGCGAACGGGCCCTGGACGGCGGTCGGGGTGCCCAGGTCGTCGCCCTGGTCGTCCTCGGGCTCCTCGTCGAGCAGGGCCGGGTCGGCCGGCGCTCCGGCGGTGTCGTCGTCCTGGTCGCTGGTGGCCCGGGGGCTGGAGGCGGCCTGGTCGAAGACCGCCCGCACGGCGGCGGTCAGGTCGTCGGCCGGGTCCGGTGCGGCGGCGGGCGCCGGGGTCGAGCGCTGCGCCGGGGCGAAGGGGTCGGCCACCGCGGCGCTGGGCCGTGAGCGCCGACCACGTCGGGACGGCTTCTCGGGCTTGTCCGCCGGTGCCTCGGCCGCGCCCTCGGCGGCGGCGGAGGGGGCGTCGAGGTCAGCAGGGGCGGCGGGGGCGTCGACGGTGGGACCGGTCGCGGCCGGCGCCGCAGGGGCGCTCGTCGTCGGGGCGTCGTCGGCGGCGGTGGGCTGCTCGGGGGCGACCGACTGCTGGGGGGCGACGGGCTGCTCGGGGGCGGCGTCGGCCTTGGTGGCGCGCTTGCGGGTGCGGCGCGGCCGGGTCGCGGGCTCGGCCGGCGTCTCGGCGACGGCCGGGGTCTCGGCGACGGCCGGGGTCTCGGCGACGGCCGGGGTGCCGGGCTGCTCCTCGGCGACGGGCTCGCGCTGGGCGGGGCTCTCGGGCTGGCTCTCGGCGGGCGCGGGCGGCGCGCTGGCGACCACCGGATCCGGCTTGCCGGCGGGCCGGGTGGCGGCACGGCGGCGGGTACGGGGACGGCTGGTGGCTGCCGCCGGCTCGGCCGGCGCGCTGGGAACCTCCGAGACGGGAGCGCTGGGGGCCTCGGGGGCGGGAGCACCCGGGGCGTCGGCGGCGGGAGCGCTCGTGGCCTCCGCGGCCGGGGCGCTCGTGGGCTCCGCGGCCGGGGCCGTCGTGACCTCGGCGGCCGGGGCGCTGGTCGCACCGGCGGCGGTCGGCAGCTCGGTGTCCGGCGTCGGCTCGGGATCGGTGGGGGCGCTCGTGACGGGCGCGGGGGGGGTGGTCTCGACCACGACGGGGGTCTCGCTCCCCTGCGGCGGACCGGCGGCGCGGCTGGCGCTGCGGCGGCGGCGCACCGGCTTCTTGGCCGGCTGCTCCTCGGAGGGTGCTGAGGTGGGCTCGTCCGACATCTGGTCTCCTTGCTCGGGCCGTCGGTGAGGACGACCCGCGACGCTGCGCCCGGCCCGTGGACCCTGGGCGCAGAAAGCTGGTTGGCGTGTGGCTCCGCCGCCCCGGAGACCCTCCCGCGGTCGTCGCCCGGAGGTGGGCGGACGTCGCGGTGGGGGTCCGACGGGTGCCTCGAACTGTCACTTCGCGGCGCGGCGTGGATCCACGGGGGCACCGGCGGCGCCCCGACCTGCTGGCCACTATCTCACAGCGCCCGCTCCGAACCGGAACCGACACCGTCCCCGGACGCGGCGCGGACGCTCCCGGTCGACGAGCCGGCAGGACCTAGGCTCACGCCGCGTGTCCCCGACCGACTCCGCCCCCGCCTGGCGGCGCCACCCGTGGCTGGTGCTGGCGGCCCTGGTGCTGCTGGCGCTGAACCTGCGGCCCACGGCTGTCGCGGTGGGTCCGGTGCTGCTCACCCTGCAGGACTCCCTGGGGTTGGACGGGACCGGGTCCGGGCTGCTGACGGCGCTGCCGGGGTTGTGCTTCGCGGTCTTCGGGCTGGTGGCGCCCTGGCTGGCCAGACGGCTGGGGCTGCACCGCACCGTGGTGGTGGCCCTGCTGGCCGTGCTGGTCGGGCAGCTGGTCCGGGTGCTCGTCGGGTCTCCCGCCCCGTTCCTGGGGGCGTCGGCGCTGGCCCTGGCCGGGATGGCGGTCTCGAACGTGCTGCTGCCCTCGCTGGTCAAGCTGCACTTCCCGCACCGGGTCGGGCTGGTCACCGCCACCTACACCACCGCCCTGGTCACCGGTCTCACCCTGGCGAGCCTGGTGACCGCCCCGGTGGCGGCGGCGGTGGGCGGGTGGCGGCCGGCGCTGGCCGGCTGGGCGGTGCTGGCGCTGCTGGCGCTGCCGCTGTGGCTGGGCATGGTCGGTGCGGACCGGCGGCGTCCGGCCGACGGGGTGCCGCTGCCCCGGACCAGCCTGCGCCAGGTGGCCGGCACCCGGCGCGGCTGGGTGATGGCCCTCTTCTTCGGGGTGCAGTCGATGCTGTCGTACTCGCTGTTCGGCTGGCTGCCCAGCATCTTCGTGGGCGCCGGCTTCAGCGAGGTCGAGGGGGGCCTGCTGCTGGGCATCACCACCGGGGTGTCGATCCCGCTGGCCTTCCTGCTGCCCACCTGGACCGCCCGCAACCCCAGCCCCTACTCGGCGGTGCTGGTGGTGGTGCTGTGCGCCGTCGCCGGGCTGGTCGGCCTGCTGCTGGTGCCGACGGTGCTGCCCTGGCTGTGGGCCGCGCTGCTCGCGGTCGGGACCTCGGCGTTCCCGGTGTTCCTGGCCCTGGTGGGTCTGCGGACCGAGACCGCGGAGGGCACCGCCTCGCTGTCGGCCTTCAGCCAGGGGGTCGGCTACCTGATCTCCGCCCTCGGCCCCTTCGTGGTGGGCCTGCTGCACGACGTCACCGGCGGGTGGACGTGGCCGGTGCTGGCCATGCTGGTCATGGTCGTCCCGCTGACGGTGCTGGGGCTGCTGGCCTGCCGGCCGGGCACGCTCGAGGCCGAGCTGCGCACCCGCTCCTGAGCCAGCAGCCCCCGCGACCCTCGTTCAGGAGGAGCGACCGGGCAGCACGGCGGGCTCACCGCCGGGCAGCGTGGCCGGCGCACCGGGGGCGGTCGCCCGGCGGAGGCTGGAGCGGACGAACAGCCGGTCGATCACCAGAGCCACGACGACGGCCAGGAACACCCCGACCAGCATCCACGGCGAACCCGCACCCACCTCGCGCTCGAACAGGCTGTCGGTCTGGCCGGCGAGCACGGTGAGGACCAGGGCGATCAGGTTGTTGATGACGTGGAAGGCCACCGCGGCCTCCAGCCCGCCGGTGCGCCAGGTCAGCAACGAGGCCACCACCGCGAAGCCGAGGTAGTAGATGTTCAGCCACGGGTCCTGGGCGTCGTGCAGGAACATGAAGACGACCGCCGAGACCGCCATCGCCACCACCAGCGCGACGCGCCCGTCGGGGAAGTAGGCCGCGACCGCGCGGGTCAGGGTGCCGCGCAGGCCGTACTCCTCCCCCGCGGCCTGGAAGGGCGTGGTCAGCACGATCAGCGTCAGCCAGAGCGCGATCTGGGTGCCCTGCAGCTGGAAGCCGGTGAGGGCGACCTCGACCACGGAGTAGACCACCCAGATGACGGCCACGACGCCGGCGCAGACGAGCAACCAGCGCCACCGGACGCCACCCTCGACCGAGGACAGCCAGCGCGGCCGCTGCCCGTAGACCAACCACTGGCCGAGCATGCCGAAGGGGATCAGCAGCGCCAGGGCGATGTTGTTGGCGGCGAAGAAGCCCGGCGAGCTCGGGACCTCACCGGCCATCAGCTGCTCGGCCGTGATGCCCCCCGTGGCCAGCTCGATGGCGCTGGCCACGAAGACCACCAGGACCGAGGAGATGATGAAGCCGACGACGACGAGGGCCACCAGCGCCAGGGGCTTCCACCAGCGGTGCGCCGGGGTCCGGTAGAAGTGGTGGTAGGCGCGGGGCTCTACCGGGAGCGGCTCGGGCTTCTGCGCCGGCACCCACTGCGGCGGAGCCGCCACCTGGGCTCCCTGCCCGGGGGCGACCCCGTAGCCCGGCTGGCCCTGCGGCGGCTGGCCGTACACCGGGGTTCCCGGCCGGCCGTACCCCGGCTGACCCTGAGGGGGCTGGCCGTAGCCCGGCTGACCCTGGGGCGGCTGACCGTAGCCCGGCTGACCCTGGGGCGGCTGGCCGTAGCCCGGCTGACCCTGGGGCGGCTGCCCGTAGCCCTGCGGCGCCTGCCCGAGGTCAGGCTGCTGGACGGGGCCGGCAGGGAAGGGGTCTCGCGGCCCGCCCGGCTGGGGCTGGACCTCGCCCTGTCCGGGGACGGGGTCCTGAGGGGGCATCCAGGACGGCTGCCCCGACGGTGGGTGGCTCACGACGTCAGCCCTCCAGCTCGGGGAACCAGAGGGCGATCTCACGGGCCGCGGACTCCGCGGAGTCCGACCCGTGCACGAGGTTCTCCCGGTTCGACAGCGACAGGTCGCCGCGGATGGTGCCGGGGGCGGCCTTGCGGCCGTCGGTGGCGCCGTTCAGCAGCCGCACCGCCTCGACCACCTCGTCACCGGCCAGCACCACCGCGACCGACGGGCCGGAGGTGATGAAGGTGCGCAGCGGCGGGTAGAAGTCGCGCTCGACGTGCTCGGCGTAGTGCTCGTCGGCCAGCTCGGGCGTCACCTGGACCTGCTTGAGGGCCACGATGGTGAGCCCCTTGCGCTCGAAGCGGCTGAGCACCTCGCCCACGAGGCCCCGGCGCACGGCGTCGGGCTTGATCAGGACGAAGGTGCGGGGCAGTTCAGTCATGGCCCAGACCCTACCGTCGGGCGGCGTCGCCCCGACCGTGGTCGGGCGCCGCCTGTGGACGACCGGCTCAGGCCTCGGCCTGGGCGTCCAGTCGCTTGCCGAGCACCACGCAGGTCAGCCACAGCAGGGCGAACATCGCGCCCATGATGAACATCGCCGGCGTCCAGAAGCCCAGGGCGAGACCCATCACCTGGGCGATCCAGCCCAGCACCTGGCCGAGCGGACGGCGCAGCGTCGCCGCGGAGGTCAACGCGACCAGGGCGGAGGCGCTGCAGAGGGCCACCGCGGTGGCCACCGGGACCTGCGACACCTGGATCATCACGAAGATGGCGAGGCCGAACACGATCACCTGGAAGGCGACGATCGAGATCAGCACCTTGGTCATCGGGTTGCCCGGGTTGAGCAGCAGCCGCGACCCGCCGCTCACCAGCCGAAGCCCTTCGGCTCCGAGCCGTCGTAGTCCTCCGGCGGCATGGCCTCACCGACCTCGAGCACGGGCTCCTCGACGGCGCGGCGCTCCTCCTCCGCCGACACCAGCAGGGTGCGGGCCTCGCCGACCGCGATCACCGAGCCGGTGACGACGACCCCGGGCACCGGGGCGCCGTCGGCCTCGGCCAGGGCGACGGCGCGCTCGATGGCGTCGTCCATCCTCGGCACCACGTGCACCCGGTCCCCGCCCAGCACGCCGGAGGCCACCTCGCCGAGCTGCTCGGCCGGCATCCCCCGGTCGGTGGAGGCCACCTGGGTCACCACCACCGAGTCGAAGAGCTCCGACCAGGCCTCGACGATCCCGACCACGTCCTTGTCCCCCATCACCGCCAGCACCCCGACCAGCGGGGAGAAGTCGAAGGCCTCGCGGACCGCGGCGGCGGTGGCGCGTGCGCCGTGCGGGTTGTGGGCGGCGTCGAGCAGGATCGTCGGCCCGCGGCGGACGACCTCCATCCGGCCGGGCAGCCGGACGGCGTCGAAGCCCTCCTGGATGATGTCGGGCGAGAGCGCCTTCATGCCCAGGAAGGCCTCCACGGCGGCCACCGCGAGGGCGGCGTTCTGAGCCAGGTGGGCGCCGTGGGCCGGGAGGTGCAGGTCGCCGACCGGTCCCTCGGCGGCGTTGATCCGCAGCACCTGGCCGCCGACGGCTGGGGTGCGCTCCAGCAGGCCGAAGTCGACCCCCTCGCGCTGCACCAGCGCGCCGGCCTCCATCGCCCGCTCCAGCAGCACGGTGGCCGCCTCCAGGGGCTGGCCGGCGAGCACCGCGGTGGCGCCGGGCTTGATGATGCCGGCCTTCTCGCGCGCCACCTCGGCGACCGTGCTGCCCAGCAGGTGGGTGTGGTCGAGGTCGATCGGGGTGATCACCGCGACGTCCCCGTCGGCGGCGTTGGTGGCGTCCCAGGTGCCACCCAGGCCCACCTCCAGGACCACGACGTCGACCGGGGCGTCGGCGAAGGCGGCGAAGGCCATCGCCGTGATGACCTCGAAGAAGGTCATCTCGACCCCGTCGATGCGCTGCTCGTCGACCATCGCCACGAAGGGCTCGAGCTCGTGCCAGAGGGCGTCGAAGCGCTCGTCGTCGATCGGCTCGCCGTCGATGCTGATCCGCTCGTTGACCCGGCTGAGGTGGGGGCTGGAGAACCGTCCGGTGCGCAACCCGGCCGCCCGCAGCAGCGCGTCGGCCACGATGGCGGTGCTGCCCTTGCCGTTGGTGCCGGTGATGTGGATCGCGGGTGCGGCGCGGTGCGGGTCGCCCAGCAGGGCCAGCAGGGCGTTGATCCGCCCCAGCGAGGGGGCCACCCGCTGCTCGGGCCAGCGCGACTGCAGCCGGGCGGTGATCTGGGCGTGGGTCTCGGTGTCAGCCATGTCGTGCCCAGCGTAGTGGCCGGAACCCTGAGGGGCGCCTCCTCGTTGAACCAGCAACTATGCTGCTGCGCGGCATGGCGCGGGAGCGGCGTCCTGCCGACCGGAGTGAACGACTGAGGAGAAGCGATGACGAAGCGGACGCAGGCGCCCAAGGCCGGAGGCCGGAGGGAGCAGCTGCGCCAGCAGGCGGCGGCCGCGGAGGCCAGACGCCGTCAGAAGCGCATCCTGCTGGTGGGGGTGGCCATCGTCGTCGCGGCGGCCCTCGTCGTCGGTGTCGTGGTCGGCGTCCAGGCGCTGCGTGGGCGCGCCAACGAGGTCGCGGGTGTGACCCCGCCGAATGCCAACGCCGACAACACCGGCATCATCGCCAACCCCGGGGTGGCCCCGGCCGACGCGCCGGTGCTCACCATCTACCAGGACTTCCAGTGCCCGGCCTGCAAGTCCTTCGAGGACGCCCTCGGCGCCACCGTGAACGAGATGGCCGCCAGCGGCCAGGTCACCGTCGAGCACCGCACCATGACCTTCCTGGACCGCAGCCTCCGCAACGACGCCTCCTTCCGCGCTGGTGTGGCCGCCGCCTGCGCCGACGTGGCCGGTGCCTACACCGACTACTACGGCGTCATCTACGCCAACCAGCCCGCCTCCGAGGGCACCGGCTACAGCGACGACCAGCTGCTGACCCGCTTCCCCGAGGAGGCCGGTCTGACCGGTGAGACGCTGGAGACCTTCAAGTCCTGCTACCGGGGCAAGGACACCGCCGCCTTCGTCCGGGGCACCGACGCCGCCTCCACCGCCGCCGAGGTGAGCAGCACCCCGACCATCCGCGTCAACGGCGAGGACTTCGACGCGAGCCAGTACTACGCCAACCCCGCCGCCTTCGCCGCCGCGGTGGAGCAGGCCGCCGCCTGAAGCGTCACCGACCCGTGACCTCGTCGTCATTGGTCGGTGTGCCGGCCCCCGGTAGGCTCTGAGACCAGCAGCCTCCAGCCCCCGGGAGCCCGGACATGTCCCCATCCAGGACGCCCGCCTGCGGGAGACGCGCACCTCGCGCCCTCCTGGTCGGTGCGCTCGCCCTGGTCGCCATGGCCGCCCTCGCGAGCCCCGCCGCCGGGGACGACCGCCGCCGGGTGACGGCCACCGCCGAGGCCTACGTCGACGCCGCCACGGGTCGCGAGGTGGAGCAGGTCGGCCCCGGGCAGGACTTCTACGTCCGCTACGCCCTCAGCAACCAGAACGCCTACCCCGTCGTGGTCAGCGAGGTCTCGGGGAACTTCGGCAGCCCAGCGGCCTGCCCGGTGGTGCCGGCCGGTTCCGACGACCGCGGCGACCTCCCGGTCGTGCTGGACGGGCGGACCACCGGCGTGGTCGGGGACGACGTGGCCACCTGGCGCCGCGAGGGCGAGTGCCGCGACGTCCTGGAGTGGACGGCCGACGGCGTCGAGGCGGAGCGCGTGCCCACGGCCGTGGAGGCCGACGCCGAGGACCACCGGCTGGGCGAGACCACGAGGCTCAGGGCGCGGGTCAGCAGCGAGTGGCTGGCGGTGTCCTCCGGCCGGGTGGAGTTCTCCGTCGACGGGCGGAGGCTTGGCTCCAGCCGGGTCCGCGACGGTCGCGCCTCGCTGGAGGTCGACTCCCGCAGGGTCGACGTCGGGCGGCACCGCGTGGTGGCAGAGTACGAGGCGGCCGCCGACGGGCCGGCCGGCTCGGTGTCGGAGGCCGTCGGGTTCACCGTCGCCCAGGCCGACCGCCAGTCCCGCACCCGGGTGGCGGCCAGCAGCCAGCGCTACGACCTGCCCGGACGGCTGCGGGCCACCGTCGCCCCCGAGGACGCCCAGGGCGAGGTGCAGTTCCTGGTCGACGGCGAGCCCTACGGCGACCCCGTCCGGGTGCGCTCGGGCACGGCGGAGCTGCGCACCGGTCCCGCTCGTCTCGAGGTGGGGACGCACTCGGTCCGTGCCTCCTTCGACAGCGACGAGGAGTCCCTGGCGGGGTCGACCTCCTCCCGCTCGGAGTTCGTCATCAGCCAGGTGCCCACCACCATCCGCGCCGAGGTGTCCCCGTCACGGACCCGACCGGGCTCGGTGGTCACGCTGCGCGGACAGGTCGACGTCGGCGCGGACGGCTACCGGCTGCCCGACGGCGCCCGGGTCGACGTCCTGGACGCCGCCGGGGGCCGGCTGGGCGAGACCGGTGTGGCCCGTGACGGCGGCTTCGAGGTGGCCGTCGCCGTGCCCGCGGACGCCCCGGGCGGTCGGCTGGTGCTCTTCGTGAGCTACCCCGGGACGTCCACCTTCGGTGGAGCCATCGTCGACCGCGCGGTCGAGGTGGAACCCGCCCCCAGCCCGACGCCGACCCCAAGCCCCACACCCACCCCGACCCCCTCGGCCACGCCGGCGACCGAGCCGTCGGCGGCACCGCCGGCCGATCCCGGCCCCCCGCAGGACCGGCTGCCCGACCTGGTGCCGGGCTCGCCCGCCCCCTCCCCGGTGACGGCGCTGCTGGGCACGGCGATGCTGGTGGCCGGCGGGACCGTCCTGCTGCGGAGGGCCCTGCGGTGACCCCGACCGGCACCCCGGGCCCGCTGGTGCGCCCGGCGATGGCGGTCGATGTCGTGGCCATCACCGACATCTACAACCACGCCGTCGTGCACACCACGGCGAGCTACGACCTGGCCCCGGTGAGCCTGCTCTCCCGGGAGCTGTGGTTCGCCGAGAAGCAGGCCGACGGGTGGCCGGTGCTGGTGGTGGAGGTGCAGGGCGTGGTGGTCGGCTGGAGCACGTTCGGCCCGTTCCGGCCCAAGGCCGGCTTCCAGCACACCGTCGAGCACAGCGTCTACGTGGCCGACGGGCACCAGGGCCACGGTCTCGGCCGGGCCCTGCTGCAGCCGCTGATCGAGGAGTGCCGTCGACGGGGGGTCCACGCCATGGTCGGCGGTCTGGACGCGGACAACGCCGGCAGCCTCGCCTTCCACCGCCGGCTCGGCTTCGTCGAGGCCGGGCGGCTGCCGCAGGTGGGGCGGAAGTTCGACCGGTGGCTCAACCTGGTCTTCGCCGTCCTGCTGCTCGACGAGGAGGACGAGGCCCCCGCCGGGCGGGTGGGGGTCGAGGGCTAGGCGCTCTTCTCGCGCTTGGCCAGCTCGCTCCGGGTGACCAGGGTGGGTGCGGCCCCGTCGGTGACGGAGGCCGCGGTGATCACGACCTGGGCCACCTCGGCGTTGCTGGGAACCTCGTACATGACCTCGAGCAGGGTCTCCTCGAGGATGGCGCGCAGCCCGCGGGCCCCGGTCCCCCGCTCCAGGGCGAGGTCGGCGATGGCCTCGATCGCCTCGGGGGTGAACTCGAGGTCGACGCCGTCCAGCTCGAACAGCTTGCGGAACTGCTTGATCAGCGCGTTCCGCGGCTCGGTCAGGATCTGGATCAGCGCCTCGCGGTCGAGCGGGCTCACGCTGGAGATCATCGGCAGCCGGCCGATGAACTCCGGGATCAGCCCGAACTTGTGCAGGTCCTCGGGCCGGACCGCGGAGAACGGGTCGATGTCCTGCGGGGAGCGGGCGGCGTCGTCGTTGTTGAACCCGAGCGGGCGCTTGCCGATCCGGGCGTTGACGATCTGCTCCAGGCCGGCGAACGCGCCACCGACGATGAACAGCACGTTGGTGGTGTCGATCTGGATGAAGTCCTGGTGGGGGTGCTTGCGCCCACCCTGGGGTGGGACGGAGGCGGTGGTGCCCTCGAGGATCTTCAGGAGCGCCTGCTGCACGCCCTCACCGGACACGTCACGGGTGATCGAGGGGTTCTCGCTCTTGCGGGCGACCTTGTCGATCTCGTCGATGTAGATGATGCCGGTCTCGGCCTTCTTCACGTCGAAGTCGGCGGCCTGGATCAGCTTGAGCAGGATGTTCTCGACGTCCTCGCCGACGTAGCCGGCCTCGGTCAGCGCGGTCGCGTCGGCCATCGCGAAGGGGACGTTCAGCATCTTGGCCAGGGTCTGGGCGAGGTAGGTCTTGCCGCAGCCGGTGGGGCCCATCAGCAGGATGTTGGACTTGCTCAGCTCGACGCCCTCGTCGTGCCCTGCGGCCCGGCGCGGCTGCGTGGTGGCCTGGGCCTGGACGCGCTTGTAGTGGTTGTAGACGGCCACGGCCAGCGCCTTCTTGGCGTTGTCCTGGCCGATCACGTAGGCGTTGAGGAACTCCCGGATCGCCTCGGGCTTGGGCAGCTCCTCGAGCAGGCCGGCGTCACCGCCCTCGGCGAACTCCTCCTCGATGATCTCGTTGCAGAGATCGATGCACTCGTCGCAGATGTAGACGCCCGGGCCCGCGATGAGCTTCTTGACCTGCTTCTGGCTCTTGCCGCAGAACGAGCACTTGAGCAGGTCCCCGCTCTCTCCGATGCGCGCCACGAAACTTCCTCCCTGCGATGGTTCCTCAGCCTAACCCGGCGTCCGTCCGCTCGCAGCGGATGGACGCCGGGTCGGGCGACGAGGGCTGTGTCAGCCCAGATCCTTCATCGACGTCAGGATGTCGTCGATGATGCCGTACTCCTTGGCCTCCTCGGCCGTGAGGAACTTGTCGCGCTCGATGTCACGGGTGATCGTCTCGATCGGCTGGCCGGTGTCGCGGGCCAGCATGCCCTCCATCTGGGAGCGGATCCGCAGGATCTCGCGGGCCTGGATCTCCAGGTCCGAGGACTGGCCGTAGCTGCCCTCGGTGGCCGGCTGGTGGATCAGGATCCGGCTGTTGGGCAGCGCCAGGCGCTGACCCTTGGCTCCGGCGGCCAGCAGCACGGCCGCGGCCGAGGCGGCCTGGCCGAGGCAGACCGTCTGCACGGGCGGCTTGATGTACTGCATCGTGTCGTAGATGGCCGTCAGCGCGGTGAAGGAGCCACCGGGTGAGTTGATGTACATCTGGATCTGGCGGTCGGCGTCCATCGACTGCAGGCACAGCAGCTGCGCCATCACGGCGTTGGCGACGTCGTCCATGATCGGGGTGCCGAGGAAGATGATGCGGTCCTCGAACAGCTTGGTGTAGGGGTCGACCCGGCGGATGCCGTAGGAGGTGCGCTCCTCCCACTGCGGGATGTAGTAGTTCATCTCCGGCGAGATCGGGGGCTGCCCGCTGCCTGCGGACATGGCGATCGCGTTGCTCATGGCGTCCACGTTCCTCACTGGTTCGGGCCCTCCGCGCGCACCTGGGCGGCGCGCTCGTAGACCTGGTCGATGAAGCCGTACTCGAGGGCCTGGTCGGCGGTGAACCAGCGGTCGCGGTCGGAGTCGGCCTCGATCTGCTCCAGCGGCTGGCCGGTGTGCTCGGCGATCAGCCCGGCCATCACGGACTTGATGTGCAGCGACTGCTCGGCCTGGATCCGGATGTCGGAGGCGGTGCCGCCCAGACCACCGGAGGGCTGGTGCATCATGATCCGGCTGTGCGGCAGGGCGAAGCGCTTGCCCGGGGTGCCCGCGCTGAGCAGGAACTGCCCCATGGAAGCGGCCAGGCCCATGGCCACGGTGGCCACGTCGTTGGAGATCCACTGCATGGTGTCGAAGATCGCCATGCCGGAGTCCACCGAACCACCCGGTGAGTTGATGTAGAGCCAGATGTCCTTCTGCGGGTCCTCCGCGTTCAGGAGCAGCATCTGGGCGCAGATGGCGTTGGCGTTCTCGTCCCGGACCTCTGAGCCCAGGAAGATGATGCGGTTCGCCAGCAGCGACTGGTAGACGTTGTCGGTCATGCCGAAGTTGGCGGCGCCGCCGCCTGCGGCGCGCAGCGGGTCAGCACCTCCGGCGGGGACGTTGGCGTGCAGTCTCTCGTTCACGTGCTCGACGCTACCGCCCGGTGGTGACAGACCGGAGCGGACACGGGTGCTGTTCGCTCACGGCGCAGGGCGCTCCGGACGGACCGGGACGCGCCGAGGGGGCGGCCGGATCGCTCCGACCACCCCCTCGGGTGCAGCTGCTACCGCGTCAGCGCGACTCGGTCTCCGTGGCCGACGCCGGGGAGGCGGGGCTGTCGGGTGAGTCCGGGCTGTCCGGCGAGTCCGGGCTGTCCGGGGACTCCGCACCGGCCGGCTCGTCAGCGGCGGGCTCGGTGATGGAACCGTCGTTGCCCAGGTTGGCCAGCTCGACCTTCTCACCGGCGGTGTCGGTGACCGTGGCGGACTCCACGATGAGGGCCAGCGCCTTGCCGCGGCGGATCTCGGTCATCCACTCCGGCAGGTGGTTGTGCTCCATCATGTGCTGCATCTCCTGCTCCGGAGACGTGTTGCTCTGCTGCGCCTTGCGGAAGATGTGCTGGGTCAGGTCCTCCTGCTCGACGCCGATCTCGCGGTCGTCGGCCACCTTGTCCAGCAGCAGCTGGGCCTTGAGCGCAGCCTCGCCACGGACCTCGACCTCGGCCCAGAACTCCTCGGGGGTCTCGGCCTCCTCGGCCTCCTCCGACTCCTGCAGGTACTGCTCCAGCGACAGGCCGGCCTGGGCCAGCTGCTGCTCGATCTGCGTGCGGCGGGCGGCGAGCTCGTCGGTGCGCAGCCCCTCGGGCAGGGAGACGTCCAGGTCGGCGACGATGGCCTCCAGGACGGCGTCACGAGCCTTGGCGGCCTGGTCCAGACGGGCCATGTTGGTCAGCCGGCTGACGACGTCGCCGCGCAGCTGCTCGGCGGTGTCGAACTCCGAGACCATCTGGGCGAAGTCGTCGTCGATCTCGGGCAGCTCCTGCTCCTGCACCTTGGACACGGTGACGCGGATGTCGGCCTCGGTGCCGCGGGCGGCACCGCCGACCAGGGTGGAGGTGAACTCCTTGGACTCACCCGCCGACAGCCCGGTGAGGGCGTCGTCCAGGCCGTCCAGCATGCCGCCGGCGCCGACCTTGTAGGTGATGCCCTCGGCCTGGGCGTCCTCGAGGGTCTCCCCGTCCTTGGTGGCGACCAGGTCCAGGGTGACGACGTCGCCCTCGCCGGCGGCGCGCTCGACGTCGATCAGGGAGCCGAAGCGCTCGCGCAGGGTCTGCAGCTGCTGCTCGACGAGCTCCTCGGAGACGTCCAGGGGCTCCACCTCCACCGCGACGGAGGAGAAGTCGGGCAGGTCGAACTCGGGGCGGACGTCCACCTCGGCGGTGAACTCGATCAGGTCGCCGTCCTCGAGCTTGGTCACCTCGACCTCGGGCTGGCCGAGGGGGGTGATCGAGGCCTCCTGGACGGCCTTGGTGTACAGGCCGGGGAGGGCGTCGTTGATGGCCTCCTGGAGCACCATCCCGCGCCCGAAGCGCTGGTCGATGACCATCGGGGGCACCTTGCCCTTGCGGAAGCCGGGGATCGTCACCTGCTCGGCGATCGACTTGTAAGCCTTGTCCAGGCTCGGCTTCAGCTCGGCGAAGGGGACCTCGACGGTGAGCCTGACCCGGTTCGGGCTCAGCTCCTCAACAGTGCTGGGCACAGCAGAACTCCTCGGTGAATGGGTGCGCGGGCGCGCGTCAGCGCACACCGCAAGTGCCGGGTCAGCCTACTGCCGGGCCCCGACGGCGGCCAATCCAGGCGCCGTGAGGACGTCCTGGTGGGCTACAGTGACCGGGTTCCGTCACGGAATCGGGGCGTAGCGTAGTGGCTAGCGCGCCTGCTTTGGGAGCAGGAGATCGCAGGTTCGAGTCCTGTCGCCCCGACCACCCGGACCCGCCGCTCGTGGCGGCCGGGAGTGCCTTCGTCTACAGTGGCACCGCTGCTCACGGGCAGCGTGCGGGTGTAGCTCAATGGTAGAGCCCCAGTCTTCCAAACTGGATATGCCGGTTCGATCCCGGTCACCCGCTCCAGCGCCCCAGCCGGGGTTCAGTCCGACTCCGCAGAGCCTGCCGTGACGATGTCGTGGCTGGCCGCCCACTCCCCCAGGTCGTGCCGCTGGATCGCCGCCGCCATCAGGTCGGGGAAGACGTCGGGGGTGCAGGCGAAGGCGGGGACGCCGAGGGCGGTCAGCGCCTGGGCGTGCTCGGCGTCGTAGTAGGGGGCGCCCTCGTCGCTCAGGGCCAGCAGCGCCACCATCACCGCGCCGGAGTCGTGCACCTGGCGGGCCCGGCGCAGCATCTCCTCCGCGATCCCGCCCTCCAGCAGGTCGCTGAGCAGCACCAGCACCGTCTCCTCCGGCTGCTCGATCAGGGTCTGGCAGTAGGCCAGCGCCCGGTTGATGTCGGTGCCGCCGCCGAGTTGGATGCCGAACAGCACGTCGACGGGGTCGTCGAGCTCGTCGGTCAGGTCGACCACCTCGGTGTCGAACACCACCAACGACGTCCGCACCGAGCGCAGCGAGGCCAGCACCGCCCCGAACACGCCGGACCAGACGATCGAGCTGGCCATCGACCCGGACTGGTCGATGCACAGGATGATGTGGCGCTCGACCTGGCTGCGGCGGCGGGCGTGCCCGACCAGCCGCTCGGGGACCACGGTCTGGTGCTCGGGCAGCCAGTGCTTGAGGTTGGCTGCGACGGTCCGGCCCCAGTCGATGTCGGCCGGCCGGGGTCGTGACGTCCGGCGCACCCGGTCCAGCGCGCCGCTGACCGCCTGCACCAGCTCCGCGGCCAGCCGGGCCTGCAGCTCGTCCGTCACGGTCCGCACCACCTGGCGGGCCGCCTCCTTCGAGGACTCCGGGATCGCCCCGCGCAGCCCCATCAGCGTGGTCACCAGGTTGATGTCGGGCTGCACCGAGGCCAGCGTCTCGGGCTCGGTGAGCAGCTGGTGCAACCCCAGCCGGTCCATCGCGTCGGCCTGCATCACCTGCACCACCCGGGTCGGGAAGTGGCTGCGGATGTCCCCCAGCCAACGGGCCACCGAGGGCGCGGACGCCCCCAGCCCGCCACGTCCCCGGCGCTCGCCGTCGTAGAGCTGACTCAGCGCCCGGTCGCGGACCAGGTCGTCGCCCTCCAGCTCGGCCCCGGTGCCGTCAGCGGACTCCCCGCCCAGCACCAGCCGCCAGCGACGCACCCGGTCGTCCTCCTCGCTCACGCGCTCCCCCTCCCGCTGAGACCCATCAGCCGGGCCAGTGCCCGGACGGCCGGGTCCGCCCGGACCGCGTCGATCGTCTCCGCCTCCACCTCGGGCCCGTCCTGGGTGGTCAGCTGCTGGCCGATGGTCCGCCGCTCGGCGGGGGCGAAGTCGGCGAAGGTGCGGCGCAGCAGCGGCAGCAGCGCGTCGAAGGTGTTTGCACCCACCTCGGCCAGCCAGCCGTCGACCAGCCGCAGCAGCGTCGGCTCGTGGACCAGCAGCAGCGCGTCCCCGGCCAGCAGCCCGTCGAGGAAGCCGGCCGCCGACACCGGGTCCGCACCGGTCGACAGCCGCCGCGACAACCGCCGGGCCACCTCCTCGGCGGGCAGCCCGCCGGCGTCCAGCAGCATCCGGTTGGCCCGGCCTCCCACCGAGCCGTGCAGGGCGTCGTCGGCGGCCACCTGCTGCAGGGCCTGCCGCCAGGGGCCGGAGAGCTTCTCGTCGTCGAGCAGCGCGATGCCGTCGTGGGCGGACTCGATCGCGGTCCGCATCCGCGCCGCCGCGTCGTCGTCCAGGGAGCTGCAGGCCGCCCGGAGCCCGACGCTGGCCCGTCGCACCACGGTCAGCAGCACCTCCCCGACCCGGCCGGTGTCGACGGCGCGGACGTCCCCGTAGCGGCGGGTGCGGGCCATCGGCGCCACCGACGTCAGCAGGGCCAGCACGTCGCTGCCGTGCGCGGCCTGCTCGTCCACCCGGGCCACCACGGTCTGCAGCGCCTCACCGAGCTCGGCCAGCAGGCAGCGCTCGATCAGCACCGCCAGCTCGCCCAGCCCGTCGGCCTCGCGGGCCAGCTCGGCCAGCCGGCCGGCGGCGGCATCCTCCACGGTGGTGCCGTGCAGCCCGGCCTCGACCAGCGTCACCGACAGCTCCGGCCGCCACCGCAGCGACCACACCTCCTTGAAGGTGCCGAGCGTGCCGCCCGTCTCCAGCGGGGTCGCCCAGTCCACGTCCAGCGCGCGCAGCCGGTGGAACAGCACCGAGCGGGCCCGGCCGGCCTCGCGCCGCAGGTCCAGCTCGACGACCTTCTCCTCCGCCGACACCTTCAGCCGCAACGACCGCTGCTGGCGGGCCAGGTCCTCCGCGACCGGGGCCATCGGGGTTCCCTCGGGCACCTGGCCGAGCTGGTGGCCCACCACCAGCCGGTCGGCGACCAGCCGCAGCGGCACCGGCGAGCCCTCGCAGAGCACGGCCTGGGTCGCCTCGAGCAGCTCCTCCAGGCCCACCGACGGACGTCCGCGGACCACGGCCAGCGTCTCGGCCAGCCTGGTCGCCTCCAGCACCGAGGCCGGTGAGGCGTCGAGGTTCTCCTCGCGCAGCGCCCGGGCGGTCCGCACCAGCCAGCTGGTGCTGGCCAGGTCCGCACCCTCCCCGGACGGCCCGCTCTGCCAGTGCTCGAAGAGGTGCTGGTACCAGCCCGGGGAGGTGACGCCGGCGCCGTAGCCGCTGGCCCGGCTGAGCCGCCCCGTCGTCCAGGGCACCCAGGTGGCGGCCACCTTCACCTTGGCCAGCTTGGTCAGCAGCCGGTTGTCGGCGGCGGCGGGACGTCCGGTCGGGTCGACGGCGGGCGCGTGGTAGGCCCCGCAGACGAAGGCGATCCGGGTGTGCCCGGCCTTCCAGCCGGCCCGCACCGCCTGGCGCATCGCCGCCTCGCGTCGGGCGTTGGTCAGGGTCCAGGCGTCGGTGTCCGGGCCGACGGCCGGAGCCACCGGGTCGCGTCCCTCCCGGACGGCGGCCATGGCCTCGGCGACGGTGGCGAAGCGCTGCAGCGAGGACGTCGAGCGGTGCTCCACCGCGTCCTCCCACCAGCGCTCGGGGTCGTCGTAGCCGGCGGCGGCGGCCAGCTCGGCGAGGGCGTCGATCCGCTCCCGGGTGGCGGGTCTCCGCTCCGGCGACCGCGGGTCGCTGCTCTCGTCGTCGCCCTCCTCCGCGTCCTCGTCGTCACCGTCGCCCAGCAGGCTGTCGAGGTCGCGTTCGAGGGCCAGCACGTGGGTCGCGGCCAGGTCGGCGTGCCGGGCCGGGACACCCCGCGCCAGCGCCCAGCGGAGCGCGACCCACTCCGGGGAGAAGGAGGCCAGCGGGTAGAACAGCGCCCGGCCCGGCTCGTCGACGGCGTGCACCAGCCCGGCCACCGGGGGCTCCATCCCCTCCTCGCCCAGCAGCGGCAGCACCGCGTCCAGCTCCGGGACGCCCTCGACCAGCACCAGGTCCGGCTGCAGCTCCTCCAGCGCCAGCAGCACCGAGCGCGCCGAGCCGGGGCCGTGGTGGCGGATGCCGAGCACCGTGACCGACGGCCCGACCGGGGGCTCCGGCGGCGCGGTCGAGGGGTCGTCGACGAGCTGGGTCACGTCAGCCCAGCTCGCGGCAGGCCCGGTAGAGGTCGGCCCACTCCCGGCGGTCCTTGACCACGGTCTCCAGGTACTCCTGCCACACCACGCGGTCCTGCACCGGGTCCTTGACCACGGCCCCGACCAGGCCGGCGGCGACGTCGGCGGCGCTGACCCGGCCGTCGCCGAAGTGGGCGGCCAGGGACACCCCGTTGGTCATCACCGAGATCGCCTCGGCGGTGGACAGGGTCGCGCTCGGGGACTTCACGGTGGTCCGCCCGTCCACGGTGACGCCGCCGCGCAGCTCGCGGAACACCGTCACCACCCGCTCGATCTCTGCCAGCTCCTCCAGCTCGACCGGCAGCTCCAGCGAGCGGCCCAGCTGTCGCACCCGCTGCCCGACGATGCGGACCTCGTCGGCCAGGGAGTCCGGGAGCGGCAGCACCACGGTGTTGAAGCGCCGCCTGAGCGCGGAGGAGAGGTCGTTGACCCCCTTGTCGCGGTTGTTGGCGGTGGCGATGACGTTGAACCCGCGGACCGCCTGCACCTCGGTGTCCAGCTCGGGCACCGGCAGCGTCTTCTCCGACAGGATCGAGATCAGCGCGTCCTGCACCTCCGCGGGGATCCGGGTCAGCTCCTCGATCCGCACCAGCGCCCCGCTCTCCATCGCCCGCATCACCGGGCTAGGCACCAGCGCGGCCCGGCTCGGACCCTCGGCCAGCAGCCGGGCGTAGTTCCAGCCGTAGCGCAGCGACTCCTCCGGCGTCCCGGCCGTCCCCTGCACCACGAGGGTGGAGACGCCGGAGATGGCGGCCGACAGGTGCTCCGAGACCCAGCTCTTGGCGGTGCCCGGCACCCCGAGCAGCAGCAGCGCCCGGTCCGTGGCCAGCGAGGCCACGGCGATCTCGATCAGCCGTCGGGAGCCCACGTACTTGGGCGTGATCTCGGTGCCGTCGGGCAGCGTCCCGCCCATCAGGTAGGTGGTGACCGCCCACGGCGAGAGCCGCCAGCTCGGCGGGCGCGGACGGTCGTCGGAGGCGGCGAGGGCGGCCAGCTCGGCGGCGTGCTCCTGCTCGGCGTGCGGGCGGACGGCCTCCTGCGCGGCGGCAGGGGTGTCGGTGGTCATCGGAACGCCTCTCGGATCGACTGGCTGACGGACAGGTGCTGACGGATCTGGCCCACGGCCCGCCGGGCGTCCTCGGGCACCCGGGCGTCCTCGAGGACGTCCAGGGCCTCGGGGTGCAGGCGGCTGGCGAGCAGCTGGACGGGGACGCGGGACAGCCCGGTGCCCTCGTCGAGGAGCAGCGTGGCGACCCGTCGGCTGAACCCGGCGCTCCAGGGGCCGGGCACCTTCGGCAGCAGCGCCTCCGCAGCCACCGCCCGGCCGAGCGGGGTCCGCTGCACCGGGGCATCCAGCTGGCGGAGGGCGTGTGCCTCCCGCTGCTCGGCGGGGCCGAGGTCCAGCCACTCCACCGGCGGAGACTCCAGCTCCGGCCACAGCGCGCCGGCCCAGGCGGGGTCGCGCTGCTGGCTGACCGCGGTCACCAGCCCCCGGCGCAGGGCCTCGTCGGGGACGGCCTGCCAGACCTGCGCCGGGCCGGCACCGACCAGCGAGGTCCACCAGGTCAGCGGGGCGGCGGCGGCCAGCTGGGTCAGCCAGTGGTCGGTCCGCGACCCCTCGTCGGGCTCGTCCAGACCGTCGCGCTGGGCGGCCTGGTCCGGCGCCTCAGGACGCTCGACCTGCAGCCGGACGCCGCCCCGCCCGAGCAGCCGGCCCAGACCGCTGCGTCGCTGCACGGTGACCAGGGCGGCCAGCCGCCCGGCCATCCGCTGGGCGCGGGGGGACGTCGGCAACCGGTCCAGCACGGCCAGCGCGGCGCGGCGCACGCCGACCGCGCTGTCGTCGAGCGCCTCCTCCAGGAGGTCGATGGCCGCCGGGTGCGGCCGTTGGCCGAGCACGGTCAGCAGGGCGGCCCGCTCCCGGGCCCGGTCGGTGGCCCAGCTGCTGCGGACCAGCCGCACCGCCGCGGCGGGGTCGTGACGGGCCACCTCGGCCAGCACCCGCTCCCGGGTCGCGGCCGGGGTCCGGGCCCACTCGTGCTCGTCCGGCACCTGGTGCACGGGTGCCTCGTCGGTCGCCGGAGGCAGACGCCACTCCTCGCGCAGCCCGACCAGCCAGCGCAGCCGGGCGGACCGCAGCCGGGCCAGGTCCTCGCGCAGACCGACGTCGCGGATGCCGCGGTCGAGCAGGGCCGGCAGCCGGGACGGCTCGGGCACCCGGTCGGCGTCCGCGCAGCAGGTGACCCAGAGCCTCAGCAGCGGACGCACCATCGTCGGGGGCACCGGTGGCTGGTGCAGCAGCAGCCCGAGCAGCTGGTCCGCGGCGGGCGGGGCGGTCGGGAGGTGCTCGGCCGGCGCGGGCTCCCGCAGGTCCTCCTGCGTCCGGGGCCGGTGCCCCGCCCGCCGGGCGACCTGCCACAGCGCCGCGTCGTCCAGCAGCCCCTGCTCCGCCGGGACGTCGGGCTGCGACGGCCACGCCGCGGGCGACTCGGGCGGTGGGCGCCGCGAGGTGCCGACCAGGGCCGCCGAGAGCAGGGCGGGCTCCCACCCGGGGAGCGGGTCCGCGCTCACACCACCACCACCTGACCGGCGGGGACCCCGGCGACCGGGTCGGCGGCGGTCACGGTCAGCGGCCGCACGGCCCCCTCCACCAGCTCGACGACGAGGTCGACCGGGTGCCCGCCGGTGAGGGCCGCCAGCGTCCACACGTCGGCGTCGGCGACCACGGGCAGGGCGTCGCCGCGGGCGTCCACCAGCAGGCTCGGACGTCCGGGCTGCCACCGCACCCCGGCCAGGTGGGCGGCACTCACCCGCAGCCACGGCTGGTGGACCAGCAGCGCGGCCCGCTGCTCCAGCGCCTTCGCGACCCCTCCCGGCGTCGGCCAGGGCACCGGCTGGTCGGCCGGTCGCGGCTCGTCGAGGAACAGCGCCCGCTGCGGCGCGTGGCCGGGGTAGCGGGCGAGGGCGGCGTGCAGCGAGCTGCCCGAGACCTGGGCCAGCGGGAGCGCGGTGGCGCCGGCGGCGAAGTCGAGCACCTGGACGGTGAGCCCGCTGCGGCGTCCGTGCAGCCAGGTCCGCTGCTGCTGCACCCGGCCGTCGTCGGAGCGGGAGGCGCCGAGCACCAGCCAGTCGTCGGTCACCGGCTCACCGCCGCGGACGTCCTCACGGGCCAGGTTCCAGCCGACGACCACCCGCAGGTCGGCCAGCTCGTCCTCGTCCAGCTCGGTCCGTCGCCGCCAGGTGCGCACCACCGCCCAGAGCCGGCCCAGCGTCGCGAGCAGGTGCTCGGCCCAGTCCGGGCGGGCGCTGACCTCGGAGCCCAGGTCGCGGAGCTGCTGGCCGAGCCCGGGCAGCTGGGCGTCGACCATCCGCGCCCCCGCCTGGTCCCACCAGCTGGTCGGACGGCTGCGGGCCGCGGCGAGCCCGCCGCGGACCAGGTCGGTGAGCCACAGCGCCAGCTCCTCCACGCCGGCGTCCATCAGCTCCAGCCGCCTGGCCAGCCGGGCGGCCTGGGCGGCGGGGTCGGGGGCCCTGGTCGGGGTCTCGGCGACCGGGTCCCGGGCGCTGCGCCGCGCCGACCACTCCGCGGCGTACCCGGCCACGTCGGTGCCTGCCTCCAGCGCCCCGCCCGGTTCGAGGGCGCCGTCGGACCAGAGCAGCAGCAGGGCGAGGGCGTGCTTGCAGGGGAACTTGCGGCTCGGGCAGGAGCAGCGCCAGGCGGGGGCGGTCAGGTCGACGCTCACCTGGTACGGGGTGCGGCCCGAACCCTGGCACTGGCCCCAGAGCAGGATGTCGGTGGCCCCGCAGGCCGACCACGGACCCGGCCGGGCGAGCTTGCGCGCGGCGGCCATCGAACCGGCGTCCGTCGCAGCCGCCTCCACCTGGGACCTGCTCCACCGGGCCACGGCCGGAGCCTATGTGGTCGCGGTACCGGAGGACGGGAGCGCCCGAGGTGACGACCGCCTCAGCCGGCCGCGGCCGCGGGCCCCGCCCGCTCGATCAGGTCCTTCAGCACGGTGTTCAGCCCGGCCAGCTGGTCGGCGTCGAGACCGAGCCGGGCCATCATCGCGGGCGGGATGGCCAGCGCCTCGTCGCGCAGCGCCCTCCCCCGGTCCGTCAGCACCAGACGCAGCGCGCGGTCGTCGTCGGGATCGCGGTCGCGGACCAGGTAGCCGAGGGACTCCAGCCGCTTCACCATCGGGGAGAGGGTGGCGGGCTCCTGCTGGACCAGGGCGCTCAGTCCGCCGAGGGTCAGCGGACCGTGCTGCCAGAGCGCGAGCATCACGAGGTACTGCGGGTGGGTCAGACCCAGCGGCTCCAGCACCGGTCGGTACAGCCCGATCACCCGCCGCGAGGCGACCGCCAACGCGAAGCACACCTGCGCCTCGAGGGCCAGCAGGTCGGTCTCGTCCTCGGCCACGTCGTCCTCCCGGTCGTTCTGGTGGTGGTGCGGGTTAGACTACTTCGTACACGAACAGTTCGTGCACACAACTCCGGGAGTCGTCGTGACCGAGGTGCCCCGCAAGGACCGGTTCTCCCTGTTCTTCAGGCTGGACCACCACATCACCTACAACCTGCTGCGGATCATGGGTCCGGCCGCGATGGACCCCGGGCGGGACCCCCGGGCGCAGATGAAGAAGGAGTACGAGCGCCGCAAGGCCCTGCACGAGCAGCGTCGCGCCGCCGAGGGCTGAGCGGCACCACCTGGTCCCACCAGATCCGTCCGGACGGTCGCGACGGCGTCGACCCTTGTGCCGGGTCCCGCCTCGGTCCACGCTGATGGCATGAGCAGATGGAGGGTCGCCGTGGAGGCCGCCCACGTCACCACTCTCGCTGCCGTGGTGGGAGTCGTCGCCCTCGACCCGTTCAGCCGGATGCGCAGCGCCACCGACTTCCCTGGCTGGCTCACCGGTCAGCAGCGGTTGGACCGGGTGATGTCACGTGCCGCGCCGCCTCTCTTCCTGTCGGCTACAGCGACGGCTGCCGGGGCAGCACTGGTCGCGCTCGGCCGGCACGACGTCCCACTGGCGACAGGTCGTGCGCTCGCGGCAGCCTGCGTCGCAGCAGCCGTCGCGGTCACGCTCGTCGTCAACGAGCCGATGAACACACGTCTGCGGGCCTGGGACCCCGACGACGCACCCCCCGCGGACTGGCGTGCGGTCCGGGAGCAGTGGGATCGGGGCCACCGTCGGAGGCGAGCTCTGCTGGCGGCTGCCGCCGTCGCCTCCGGGTGGGGGACGGTCCGCTCACGGACGGACTCCCGGAGCCTCCCGCACCGTTGAACGTGCCCCGGGCTGAGGCGCTCGTCGCAGCTCCGACGGGCGCGCTGCACCTCCTCGGCGGTCGGTGTGTCCGCTCCAGGGCGGTGAAGTGCCCGGGGCCCGAGCAGGCTGGTGGCCCACGTCGCCGGGCCGGTCGTTCAGCCGAGCACGGCCAGGGCGTCGATCTCCACCAGCATCTCCTCGCGCGGGAGGCCGACGAAGACGGTGGTGCGGCAGGGCAGCACGCCCGAGGGGCAGTGCTCGGCCAGGAACGCGCCGTAGGCCTCGTTCATGGCCGCGAAGTGGTCCCGCTCGGTGAGGTAGACCCGCAGCGACAGGACGTCCTCGACGTCGGCCCCGCCCGCCAGCAGCACGGCCCGCACGTTCTGCAGGGTGCGGGTGGTCTGCGCGGCCACGTCACCGGGGAACAGGTACTCCCCCGTCTCCGGGTCCTGCGGTCCCTGGCCCGAGACCTGCAGCAGGTTCCCCTTCACCACCCCCTGGGAGAAGGTGAAGGCCGGGGCCGGGGCGTCGTCGGTGCGCAGCGCGCGCTTGGGGGTGCTCATGGGGTCTCCTGCCGGGTCGGGGGCTCGAGGCTAGCGGCAGCCGCCGGAACACACTCCGCTGCCTCGACGGATTTCGAAGGTCAGTGCGCCCACGCCGAGCAGGCCGCCCAGCAGTGGCGCGGGTGCGGCCACCTCGCCGATGGCACTGACCGCCGAAATCCGTCTCTGGCCCGACGACCGGGTCCGACGCGCTCCTCCGGGCTCGCCCCCTCGCACCGACCGGTGTGCGGCACGATGGCGTCCATGACCGTGGCCACCCCCGTCGTGCTCGGTGACGTCGTGCTGCCCGGGCGCGAGGGCCGCTGGGACCTGGCGCTCGCCGACGGACGCGTCACCGGCGCTGCCCCGGCCGGCACCGCCCGGCGTCCCGGGGCCGAGGTGGTCGACGGGGGCGGGCGGTGGGCGCTGCCGGGGTTCGTCGACGCCCACGTCCACGGCGAGGCGGCCGTGCTCGACCCCGACGTCCAGCTGGCCCTGCTCCGCCAGGGGGTGACCACCGTCGTCCTCGGCCAGGACGGCGTCTCGCTGGCTCCCAGCCCTCCCGACGGCCACGACGCCACCGGGTGGGCCCAGGACTACTTCGCCGCCATCAACGGCCACCACCCCACCTTCGGCGGCGGCTCGGTCGCCGCCCTGCTGGACACCTGGGACCGGGCCACGCCCGTCAACACCGCCTACCTGGCCCCGCACGGGACGCTGCGGGTGGCGGTGCTGGGCCGGGCCCAGCGCGAGGCCACCGAGGCGGAGGTGGAGTCCATGGCGGCCCTGCTCGAGCAGGCGCTGCGGGACGGCGCCTGCGGGTTCTCCACCGGCCTGGAGTACGCACCCGCCTCCTCCGCCTCCCGCGCCGAGCTGCTCGCCCTGTGCCGGGTGGCGGCGTCGGCCGGGGTGCCGCACGTCAGCCACATGCGCGGCTACGAGGACCGGACGCCGACCGCGGTGCGGGAGCTGGTCGACCTGGCGTTGCAGACCGGGGTGGCCACCCACGTCTCCCACCTGCACGGGCCGCTGGAGGTGGTCCGGGACGCCCTGACCGCCGCCGGGGAGGCCGGGGCGGCGTTCACCTTCGACTCCTACCCCTACCTCAGCGGCTGCTCGATCCTGTCCATGGTGGCGCTGCCGCCGTGGGTGCCGGTGACCGACGTCGGTGCCGCGCTGGCGGTGCTCGCCCCTCCCGACGGCACCGACGTCCGCGCCGACCTGCTGAGCCACCTGGAGTCGCTGGCCCCGCTGTGGCCCGGCGCCCGACTGGCCTCGGTGCCGGGCGCGCTGGAGTGGGCGGAGGGCCTGACCCCGGTGCAGGTGGCCGACCGGCTGGGCAGCACCGTGCCCGAGGCGGTGCTGCGGCTGCTGGTCGCCAGCCGGCTCCGGGCCAGCGTCGTGTTCCGCCAGCCCCCGGGCAACACCCCCGCGGCGGTCCGCGCGCTGCTGGACGACCCCCGCCACCTCGGCGGGTCCGACGCCATCTACCTGGGCGGCAGCCCGCACCCGCGCGGTTGGGGCGCCTTCGCCCGGATGGTGTCCCTCGGTCTGCACGAGCTCGGCGGGTGGGACGCGGCCGACGTCGTCGAGCACCTGTCCGCCCGGGCCGCCCGGCTGTTCGGGCTGACCGGCCGCGGCGGCGTGGAGCACGGGGCGGTCGCCGACGTCGTGCTGCTGGACCCGGTCACCGTCCGCGACACCGCCAGCTACGACGACCCCCGCCGGCTGGCCGAGGGCGTGCAGGACGTGTGGGTGGGCGGGGTCCCGGTGCTCCGCGACGGCGCCCTCACCGGCGCCACCCCCGGACGCGCCCTGCGCCGGGGCGTCCCCGACCCCCGAGGAGGAACCCGATGAGCACGGTCCGGCTGCAGCACCCCGAGGCGGTGGTGGACGTCACCACCAAGGGCTGGCGGGTGGAGGCCCCCCTCACCGCCGAGCGGGTGCGTCGGGAGCACCCGCGGCTGGCCGACCTCGGGGTCTCCTGGCCGCTGGCCACCCTGGATGCCGACGCGCTGGACCACAACGTCGCCACCATGGCCCGCGTCTGCACCGGCGCCGGGGTGCTGGTGGCTCCGCACCTGAAGACCCACATGTCCGCGCCGCTGCTGCAGCTCCAGCTGGACGCCGGCGCCTGGGGCCCGACCGTGGCCACCCCGGCCCAGGCGCGGGTCGCCTTCTCCTGGGGCTGCCCGGCGGTGCTGCTGGCCAACGAGCTGGTGGACGCCTTCGACGCCTCCGACCTGCTGCACCGGGCCCGCCTCGCCGACGGGGTGCTCTGGTGCTACGTCGACTCCCGCCGCGGGGTGCAGGTGCTGGCCGAGGCGCTGGCCGCCCGCCCCCAGGTCCGTCGCCACCTCGGCGTGCTGGTCGAGCTCGGGGCGGCCGGCGCCCGGACCGGGGTGCGCGGGACCACCGAGGCCCTGGCCCTGGCCCGGACCGCCGCCTCCCACGGGCTGCCGCTGGTGGGGACCGCCGGCTACGAGGGTGCGGTCACCGCCACCACCGACGTCCACGGCCTGGCCGCCGCCGCCGCGTTCGTCGACGCCCTCCGCGACCTGGCCGCCGCGATGGTGGCCGAGCGGCTGGTCGCCACGCCCCCGGTGGTCTCGGTCGGGGGCAGCTCCTACCTCGACGTGGTGCTGCAGCGGCTCCCCCTCCCGCTGCCCGACGGGTCGCGGGTCCGCGGCGTCGTCCGCTCCGGGGCCTACCTCTCCCACGACCACGGGATGTACGCCCGCAGCGACCCCTGGCGGCGGATGCGGCCGGCCGCGGCGCTGCGCCCGGCGCTGGACGTCCGCGGCCAGGTGCTCTCGGTCCCCGAGCCCGGGCTGGCCCTGCTCGGTCTGGGCCGTCGTGACGTCGGGTTCGACCAGGACCTGCCGCTCCCGCTCACCGTGCACGACGGCCCGGAGGTGCGTCCGGCCACCGGTCGCGTCACCGCGCTCAACGACCAGCACGCCTTCCTCCGCGAGGAGGCCCGGGTGCAGGTGGGCGAGGTGGTCACCCTCGGCATCTCCCACCCCTGCACCCTCTTCGACAAGTGGCGGGTGCTGCCGGTGCTGCGGAGCGGGCGGGTGGTCGACCTGGTGGCCACCGTCTTCTGAGTCACCCCGGCGCCGGGTCCCCCTGGGGCAGGTACTCCGGCGGGCCGGCCGGCCGCAGCGCGGGGTCGTCGTCGGCGAAGGTGCGGATCCGACCGACCGGGGTGTGCGGGCCCTCGAAGCGGACCGTCACCCGACCCGCCCCGGACCCCTGCACCCAGCCGGGCCCGTGCTCGTCATGGCAGACGTCCTGACCCGGCCGCCACTCCTCGGCGTCATCGCGGACCGGCTCCTCGGGCTCCTCCGGCAGGTCCGGGTCGAGGACCGGTTCCACGTCGTCGGCGGAGAGCAGGTCGGCCTGCGCGTACTCGGTCAGCCCGGAGACCCCGACCCCCAGCAGCCGGACACCACCGGCCAGGTCGATGGCCCGCAGCAGCTCCCGGGCGTGCCCGCCCACCTCCTTGGCCGAGGAGGTGGCGTGCTGCAGCGTCCGGGACCGGTTCAGCGTCTGGAAGTCGTAGCGGCGGACCTTGATGGTGACCGTGCGCCCGGCCAGCCCCTGCTCCACCAGGCGGGCCGCGACGCGTTCGCTCAGCCGTCCCAGCCGGTGCTCCAGGTCGCGCCGGTCGGTCAGGTCCATCCCGAAGGTGGACTCCGCCGAGACCGACTTGGCCTCGCGGGTGCTGATCACCGGTCGCGGGTCGATCCCCCGCGACAGCGCCCACAGCCCGCCGCCGTGCGCGCGCCCCAGCAGCCGGACCAGCTCCTGCTCCCCCGCCACGGCCAGCTGGCCGATGGTGTGGAACCCGTGCCGGGCCAGCTGCTGGGCGCTGACCGCGCCCACCCCGGGGATCTTCTTCACCGACAGCGGGGCCAGCAGCTCGGCCTGCTCCGCCGGGGGCACCACCACCAGGGCGTCGGGCTTGCGCAGGTCCGAGGCGATCTTGGCCACCAGCTTGCTGCCGCCGGCGCCCACCGAGACGGTCAGGCCGGTGCGGGCGCGGACGTCGGCCCGGAACCGCTCGGCGATCTCGGTGACGCCGTCGACGTCGAGCGGTCCGCCGTCCTCGCGCCCGCCCAGGTCGACGTAGGCCTCGTCCATCGAGACCGGCTCCACCAGCGGGGACAGCTCCCGGGCCAGGGCCATCACCTGCTCCGAGACGGGGCGGTAGGCGTCGAAGCGTCCGCCCAGGTAGGCGGCGTTGGGGCACAGCCGGCGGGCCTGCCCGGTGGGCATCGCCGACCCGATCCCGAACACCCGCGCTTCGTAGGACGCGGTGGCCACCACGCCCCGTCCGCCGACCCCGCCGACCACCACCGGCTTGCCCCGCAGCGACGGCTTGTCCCGCTGCTCGACCGCGGCGAAGAAGGCGTCCAGGTCGAGGTGCAGCACCGCCGGGCGGGTGGGGTCGGGGTACGGCACGTCCTCGATTCTGCCCCGGCGGGCCGACACCGCCCTACGCTGGGCGGAGGAGGCCGACCATGACCCTGTCGCCACGCCTGCGGGCCGTCGTCGACGCGCTGCCCCTGCGTCCGGGGCTGCGCGTGCTGGAGATCGGGTGCGGGCCGGGAGCCGCGGCCCGGGAGGTGGCCCGACGCGTCCCGGACGGCCGTGTCCTGGGCGTGGACCGCTCCCCGCGGGCGATCGCCGCGGCGCGGGCCGCCAACGACCTCGGCACCGACCGCCTGGACTTCCGCTGCGTCGCCGTGGAGGACCTGCGCCTCGACCCGGACGAACCCGGCTACGACCTGGCCTTCGCGGTGCGGGTGGGCGCGCTGGACGGACGCCACCCCGAGCTGGCCGAGCAGGCCCTGCGCCGGCTGGCCGCCGTCCTGGTCCCCGGGGCGCCGCTGCTGGTCGACGGCGGGGACCCGCTGCGAGCCCTGCCGCTGCCCCCGCCAGGATGAGCCGCGAGGGGTCCTCCGGACCTCCACGGCGACCCCGGTCCGGGGCTCTGGCCGAGCCGGAGGACCAGCACTAGGGTGTGGCCTGGCCGGGCTCGCCCGACCGTTGATCACCGTCGATCAGGAGGCAGTGTGAGCACACCCCCAGGCTCGGACCCGCGGTACGCCGCCCTCGCCGAGCGCCCCGAGTTCGTCGAGCTGCGTCGTCGCTACCTGCGCTTCGTGGTGCCGGCGACGATCACCTTCATGGCCTGGTACATCCTCTACGTGGCCGCCAACAACTGGGCGCGCGGCTTCATGAACATCCAGGTGGTGGGCCACGTCAACGTCGCCGTGGTGTTCGGACTGCTGCAGTTCGTCTCCACCTTCGGCATCGCGGTGCTCTACGCCCGCTACTCCACGAACCGCCTGGACCCGCTGGCCGCCCAGCTCAACGACGAGTTCGAAGCCGGCGACGCCCGCCACCACGAGCAGGACGGGGGTGTGCGGTGAACGACCAGGTGCTGATCGTCGTCCTGTTCTCCGCGGTGGTCGCCCTCACCCTGGGCATCACCATCTGGGCCTCCCGGCAGACCAGGAGCGCCGCGGACTACTACGCCGGCGGGCGCAACTTCTCCGGCTTCCAGAACGGCCTGGCCATCGGCGGGGACTACATGTCGGCCGCCTCCTTCCTCGGCATCTCCGGCTCCATCGCGCTGTACGGCTACGACGGCTTCCTCTACTCCATCGGCTTCCTGGTGGCCTGGCTGGTGGCGCTGCTGCTGGTCGCGGAGCTGCTCCGCAACTCCGGGCGCTACACGATGGCCGACCAGCTCGCCTACCGGATGAAGCAGGTCCCGGTCCGCAGCGCGGCGGCCCTGTCCACCATCGTGGTGTCGATCTTCTACCTGCTGGCTCAGATGGTCGGCGCCGGCAGCCTGGTCTCCCTGCTGCTGGGGATCAACTCCGGGGTGCTGAAGAACACGGTGATCGTCATCGTCGGCGCGCTGATGATCATCTACGTCACCTTCGGCGGCATGAAGGGCACCACCTGGGTGCAGATCGTCAAGGCCGTGCTGCTGATGATCGGCTCGTTGTTGATCAGCGTCCTGGTGCTGGCCGAGTTCGGCTTCAACCTCTCCACCCTGCTGGGTGCGGCGGCGGAGCGGTCGGGCAAGGGCGAGGCCTTCCTGCAGCCCGGCCAGCTCTACGGCAAGGACCTGGTCGGCCAGTTCGACTTCCTCTCCCTCGGGCTCGCCCTGGTGCTCGGCACCGCCGGCCTGCCGCACATCCTGATCCGCTTCTACACGACTCCGACGGCCAAGGCCGCCCGCAAGTCGGTGCTGTGGGCCATCGGGCTGATCGGCTCGTTCTACCTGATGACGCTGGTGCTCGGCTTCGGCGCCGCCGCACTGGTGGACACCCAGCCCGGCTCGCCGGTGGCGGCGTCCTCGGGCAACGTGGCCTCCCCGCTGCTGGCCCAGGCCGTCGGTGGTGGCGACGGCAGCCTGGGCGGGTCGGTGCTGCTGGCGCTGATCTCGGCGGTGGCCTTCGCGACCATCCTGGCCGTGGTGGCCGGCCTGACCCTGACCTCGGCGACGTCGGTGGCCCACGACCTCTACGCCACCGTGCTCCGCAAGGGGCAGGCCAGCGAGAGGGACGAGGTGCGGGTGGCCCGCATCGCCGCCATCGTGATCGGTGCGGTGGCCATCGCGCTGGCCATCCCCGCCCAGGGGCTGAACATCGCCTTCCTGGTCGCGCTGGCCTTCGCCACCGCGGCCTCGGCGAACCTGCCGACGCTGATCTACAACCTGTTCTGGCGGCGGTTCAACACCACCGGCGCCTGCTGGGCGATGTACGGCGGCCTGATCGCCGCGGTCGGACTGGTCTTCTTCTCACCCGTCGTCTCCGGGGCGGAGAAGTCGCTGCTGCCGGGCATGGACTTCGCCTGGTTCCCGCTCAACAACCCCGGTCTGGTCTCGATCCCGATCGGGTTCCTGGCCGGGTTCATCGGCACGCTGGTCGGTGGTCGCGGGGACGGCGAGGACCGCTACACCGAGCTGCAGGTGCGGTCGCTGACGGGAGCGGGGGCGGAGAAGGCCTCCCCGCACTGACGCCCCTGCCGGGGCCGGGGTCAGCGGACGCGGCTGAGCCAGGCCCCGGCCAGGGACGTCCACGCGTCGGCTCCGGGCTCGTCGGCGGCCAGGCCGATGCCGTGCAGGCCGTCGGGGAACACGTGCAGCTCGTGCGGCACCCCGGCGGCGGCCAGCGCCTGACCCAGGAGGTAGGCGTGCTCCACCGGGACGGCCTCGTCGGCGGCGGTGTGCCAGACGAAGGTCGGCGGGGCGTCCGCGGTGACCAGCCGGTCCAGCGAGGTGGACGCCCGGAGCGCGTCGTCGGCGACGGGGCCGATCAGGTTCTCCCGCGATCCGGCGTGCGTGGCCAGCTGCATCGACACCACCGGGTAGCAGAGCAGCGCCAGGTCCGGACGCTCCCCCGCCGCGGCACCGGGGGCGTAGGCGGCCATCCCGGCGGCGTGGGCGCCCGCGGAGAACCCCAGCACCCCGACCCGCTCCGCACCGTCGGCGCGGGCGGCGGCGACGGCGGCGCGCACGCTGCGCAGCGGTTCGGGGTGGCGGGTGAGCACCGGGTAGTCCAGCACGCTCGCCCCCACCCCGAGCCCGCGCAGCCACTCCGCGACGGGTGCGCCCTCGTGCTCGGCCCGCTCGGCGTAGGCGCCGCCGGGGAGCACGAGGACGTGGTCGCGCGGGCTCACCCGGCCGGCGGGAAGGTGCTGGTGTCGATCACGAAGCGGTAGCGGACGTCGCTGGCCACGACCCGGTCGTAGGCCGCGGTGATGTCGTCCCCGCCGATCTTCTCCACCGTGGCACCCAGGCCGTGCTCGGCGCAGAAGTCCAGCATCTCCTGGGTCTCGCCGATGCCGCCGATGTTGGAGCCGGACAGGCTGCGGCGGGCTCCGGCCAGGGCCCCGGCCTTGACGCTCAGCGGGTTCTCGGGGAGCCCGACGTTGACCAGGGTGCCGTCGACCTTGAGCAGACCCAGGAAGGCGTTCATGTCGAGGTCGGCGGAGACGGTGCTGATGATCAGGTCGAAGGAGCGGGCCAGCGTGCGGAAGGTCTCCGGGTCGCTGGTGGCGTGGTAGTGGGTGGCCCCGAAGCGCTCGCCGTCCTCCTTCTTGGACAGGGTCTGGCTGAGCACCGTGACCTCCGCGCCCATGGCGGCGGCGATCTTGACGCCCATGTGACCCAGCCCGCCCATGCCCACGATGGCGACCTTCTTGCCCGGCCCGGCGCCCCAGTGCCGCAGCGGGGAGTACAGGGTGATCCCGGCGCAGAGCAGCGGCGCGGCCTCGGCCAGCTCGATGCCCTCGGGGATGCGCAGCGTGTAGTCCTGCTCGACGGTGATCGCCGTGGAGTAGCCGCCGTCGTTCCACAGGCCGTCACGGCCCTTGGAGTTGTAGGTGCCCATCATGCCGCCGCCGCTGCAGTACTGCTCGGTGCCGCCGAGGCACTCGGGGCACTCGCGGCAGGAGTCGACGAAGACGCCCACGCCGACCCGGTCACCGACGGCGAACTTGGTCACCTCGGAGCCGATCTGGGCGACGGTGCCGGCGATCTCGTGACCGGGGACCAGCGGGAAGTGCGCCGTCCCCCACTCCTCGCGCGCGGTGTGGATGTCGGAGTGGCAGATGCCGGCCCAGGCGATGTCGATCAGGACCTCGGTCGGGCCCGGCTCGCGGCGGGTGATGGTGGTCGGCGCGAACGTGGCGTCGGCGGAGTGGGCGGCGTAGGCAGCTGCCTGGGGCATGGGTCCTCCTTGGTGGAACGTGGTCGCTGCCACTCTGGCACGCGGCTCTGCGCCGGGAGGAATCGTCCTCCGGCTGCTCAGTCGAGGCCTGTCTGACTGCGCACGGAACGAACAGCCCGGGCCACCACCTCGGGCTGGTCGACCATCAGCATGTGCTTGCCCTCGTCGGTGACCAGCTGGCGCGCCCCCAGCATCTGGGCCAGCCGGTGCTGCTTGACCAGCCAGTCCCGGCCGCCGGTGCTGCTGGCGCTGAGCACCATCGTGGGGACCGCCGGGTAGGGGTGGGCGGAGCGGACGCCGAGCAGGTCCCAGCCCTGACCGCCCCAGCTGGAGAACTCCGCGATCATCGCGGCCAGCGCGTCGGGGTCGGTGTAGCGGCGCCGGTAGCGGGTGCGTCCCAGCACCCACCCCGACTCCCTGGCCAGCGACGCGGCCCCGAGCCGGTGCAGCGCGCCGCCCAGGGTGCGCAGGGCCCCGAGGCGGGCCATCCGGTGCACGGCCCGGGCGAGGCCGACCGGCACCTCGCGGGGCGGGGAGGTGTAGAAGGAGACCGAGCTGTCGACCAGCACCACCCCGGCCACCAGGTCCGGGTGCTGCCGGGCCAGGGCCTCGGCGTGGTAGCCGGCCATCGACTGGGCCACCACGACGGCCGGGCCCCCCAGCGAGCGCACCACGGAGGCGGTCAGCTCGACGCTGCCGGCCAGCGTGGGCAGCGTCCCGGGCCACGGCGTCCCACCCAGACCGGGACGGTCCAGCGCGGCCCAGTGCAGGTCGGGCAGCAGCATGGTGACGTCGTCCCAGTAGTCCGCGACCAGCCCGGCACCCCCCAGCAGCAGCACCAGCGGACCGGCGCCGGCCGACTCGACGAGGTGCACCTCGTGGCCGGCGTGGTTCTCGGTGCGGGAGGAGCGGTGCATGCCGCCAGCATGGCAGCCCGCGTCCGCGCCCGCGCTCACCGCTCTCCGACGGTGGTGCCCAGCCAGGCCAGCGCCACGTCGTCGACGTCGGCCCGGGCCAGCAGCCGGCGCTCGCTGCGCTGGACCAGCTCGGCCAGCGAGGTCGCCGGCAGCAGCACGTCCTCCAGCGCCGCGGCGGCCCGGTCCGGCAGCCACCGGAGCAGGGTCACCTCGCGGGCCACGTCGGCGGCGGGCCTGGGCTGCAGCGACGTCCCGGGGAGCCCGGCCCCGAGGCGCTGCACGACCCGGCGGGCGACCTCCAGACCCGGGGCGCCGACCGTGCCGGTGAGCAGCTCCAGCTCCAGGTCGAGCAGCGGGTCGCCGGTGCCGGACCAGGACGCGAGGGCGGCCGCGGCCGGTGCGGGGTCGTGCCCGGTGGTGGCGCTGGCCAGCAGCACCGCCATCGCCGCGGCCGGGGCAGCGCCTCCCGGGGGCAGCCGCGTGATCAGGTCGGCGGCCAGGGCCAGGAGCTCGGCGCGTCCGGTGCGCTGGTGCTCCTCGACGGCCAGCAGCACCAGCCACGGCGCGTCGGTGTCGGCGGCCAGGGCCCGGTCGACGGCGTCGTCGCGGTCGGCGCCGCGCCCGGCCCGGCCGAGCAGCAGGGCCGCGGCGGGCGGGACGTCCGGCACCCCCTGGCGGCGCGGCGCGTCGCGCAGCAGCTCGGAGGCGCGCTCGGCCGTCGCGTCCTCGGCGGTGGGGGCCCAGCAGGGCTGCAGCCGGGTCTCCCCCTCCGGCCCGTGCAGGCTGAGCTGCCACTCCCCCAGCACCGCGTCGATCTCGCTGGTGCCGTCCTGGGTGGTGGCGGTGAGCCCGTTCGGCAGCACCAGCCCGGCGTCGGGGTGCACCAGCTCCAGCGGGTCGCCGTCCGGGCGCTCCAGCGGCGGCAGCCAGACCGGGAGCCGCTCGGCCACCTCGTCCAGGCCCTCCCAGCGGGTCCGCAGGGCGAGCACGGTGGCGGTGCCCGGTCGCACGGTCAGGGGGCCGAGGGCGGCGCCGTCGCCCAGCCGGGCCCGGACCGCCCTGGTCACCAGCAGCCGGGGGTCCGGCCCGAGCACGGCGAGCAGCCCGTGCACCCCCGACGGCCAGCACCACCCGGCACGGTCGGTGACCACCTCGAGGTCGAGCGCCTGGACCTGCACCGGCGCGTCGTCGACCTCCAGGGAGACCCGGGTGTGCCAGGCATCGGAGAAGGCGTGCCGGACGCTCCAGCGCAGCCCGGAGTCGTGGCCCCCGAGCTCGATCTCGTCGGGGTCGACGCGACGGTGCTGCACCGGCAGCAGCCGACCGGACACCCGGGGGCGGAGGGTGCAGCGCAGCAGGACCTCGGCCCCGCGCCGCAGCACGAGGGTGGCGTCGTCGAGGTCGGCGGTGAGGTCGCCCCAGACGGCGGTGCTGCTCGGCGGTGACGCCACGTCAGGCCGAGGGGGCGATCTTGCCGCTCGCCTCGTAGGCGTCCATCATCGCGATCCGGCGGGCGTGGCGGTCGTCGCCGGAGAAGGGGGTGTCCAGGAAGGTGCGGACGATCTCCCAGGCCTCGTCCTCGGTGTGCATGCGGCCCCCCACCGAGACCACGTTCGCGTTGTTGTGCTGGCGGGCGAGGGAGGCCAGCTCGGGCTTCCAGGCCAGGGCGGCACGCACCCCGGTGACCTTGTTGGCCGCCATCTGCTCACCGTTGCCGGACCCCCCGAGCACGATGCCGAGGGAGCCGGGGTCCGCCACCACCGCCTGCGCGCAGGGGATGATCAGGTCGGGGTAGTCGTCGTCGGGGTCGAGCTCGGTGGCCCCGTGGTCGACGACCTCGTGGCCGGCCTCCGCCAGACGGGCGCGCAGGTGCTCCTTCAGCTCGAAGGCCGCGTGGTCGGTGGCGATGTGGACGCGCATGGCTGCAGTCTGGCAGGCCGGGCCGTTCGGCCGCACTCGGTACCGTCGAGGCCATGCTGACCCGCCGGACCCTGCTCGGCGGGGCCGCGGCCGGGGCCGGCGCAGTGGTCCTGACCGGCTGCGGGGTGGGGGCCCAGGGGCCGGTCTCGCGGGAGCGCCCCACCTGCGTGGCCCGCGGCGAGCTGTCCCGGCTGGAGACGCTCGGCCCGGCGGCGCTGGTCTACGAGGAGTCCGGCCGGCGGCAGTCCTTCGCGCTGGAGCCCGCCTTCGCCGAGCAGCTGCGGGCCTGGCTGACGTGGTGGGGCGAGCACTCCCCCGACGGCACCCCCGACGAGCTGTGGAGCTTCGGCACCTGGATCGACGGCCGCGGCGACTGCGGCTCCTGGCACCACGCCGGCCGCGCCCTCGACGTCACCAGCCTGCGCCGCGACGGGGAGATCTTGCACCCCGGGAGGATCGACCGGGTCGAGGCGCTGCCCGCCGGGGAGCAGGCGACGGCCCGGCGGCGGTACTGGCAGCTGGTCGCGGGGTTGTCGCTGCACTTCGCCGACGTCCTCAGCCACCTCTTCGACGACGCCCACCGCAACCACGTCCACGTCGACAACGGCCGCTCCGGGTCGGGGCCGGCGGTGTTCACCGGCCGCTCCCGGATCCAGACCCTCAACGTGCAGGCGGTCTGCCGGGAGGTGTGGCAGGTCCCCTGCGAGCTGAGCGGCGACTGGGACCGCGCGACCCGGGAGGCCGTGGCGGCGGTGCTGGACCCGCTCGGCCTCCCCGCCGACCTCCGCGAGGAGCCGTCCTGGCGCGCCTTCTGCACCGCCAGCGTCGAGCGCGGGGACTGAGCACGGGTTCCCCCGCGCGCGGCGTCGATCGTGCACCGAACTCCGTGCACAGCTGACGCCGCTGTCCACAGGTGACCGCCTCCCGGGGCTCGAGACGCCCACCGCTCCGATGGTGTGCTCGTGAGATCCCGCCACGACCCTCCCGATGCCCTCCTCTTCCTCGCGTCCCTGCAGGGCGGTGTGCTGACCCCGGAACAGCTGCAGGGGCACGGCCTCAGCCGACGCCCGGTCGACCGGCTGGTCAGCCAGCGGCACTGGTCGCGACCCGTGCGCGGCATCGTCTGCACCTCCGGCCAGGCGTCGTGGCTGGGCATGGCCTGGGCCGGCGTCCTGCTCGGCCCCGAGGGGTCACGTGTCGGCGGGCAGGCGGGGCTGCACCTGCACGGGCTCAGCGGGGAACCCGAGCAGATCGACGTCTGGACGCCCCGCGGTCGCCGGCTCCGGGTGGAGGGCCCCTACCGGTTTCGCGAGGAAGGTCCCGCGACCCACTCGGGGCGCACCTTCGGCAGCCCGCCGCACCTCGGGGTCGAGGACTGCGTGCTCGACCTCGCCGCTGAGCTCGACCAGGAGGACTTCCTCGCCCTGGTCATCGACGCGGTCCAGCGGCGTCGGACCACACCGTCACGGCTGTGCAGTGCGCTGGCGTGCCGACCACGGGCGCGGCACCGGGCCCTGCTCGAGGCGGTGCTGGGCGACGTCCGCGCGGGGGTGGAGTCACCGCTCGAACGGGCCTACCTGCACCGGGTGGAACGAGCCCACGGCCTCCCCCGCGGGCGTCGCCAGGTCCGTCGCGGGGGCTACCGCCGCGACGTGGTGCACGAGGAGCTCGGTCTGGTGGTCGAGCTGGACAGCCAGTGGCACGCCGGTCTGGCGCGGTTCGTCGACATGGACCGGGACAACACGGCCATGCTCGGCGGGCTCGTCACGCTGCGCTACGGCTGGGTGCACGTGGCCGGGGCAGCCTGCCGGACGGCCGCCCAGGTCGCCCAGGTGATGAGGGCTCGCGGGTGGTCCGGGACCCCGACGCGCTGCCGCAGCTGCGTGGCCGTGCCGGACGGTGACCTCTGGGCCGCCTGAGCGGACGACAGCGGCGTCACTCCTGCACCGATGTCGGTGCACGGGTGACGCCGCCGTCTCGCTGGAGGGCGAGGTCGATCAGTCGAAGATCGGCCCGACGTCGCGGGTCCGCTTGAGCTCGAAGAAGCCCGGGTAGGCGGTGACCTTCTCGAAGCCGTCGAAGAGCTGACCGGCCTCCTCGCCCTTGGGGGCCGGGGAGATGACGGGGCCGAACAGCGACTTGCCGTTGACCCGGACCACCGGGGTGCCCACCTCCGAGCCGACCGGGTCCATGCCCTCGTGGTGGGAGGCGCGCAGCCGGTCGTCGGCGGCGTCGGTCTCGCCCAGGTCGGCGAGCTCGGCGGGCAGGCCCACCTGGCCGAGCGCCTGCTCGATGGTGGCCCGGTCGTTGCGCTGCCCGCCCGGGTGGATCAGGGTGCCGACGGCCGTGTAGTACTCGCGCAGCGCGTCCGAGCCGTGCTGGTCCTCGATCCCGATGCAGACCCGGACGTTCGCCCAGGCGCCCGCCAGCATCTGCCGGTAGGACTCCGGGATGTCCTTGCCCTCGTTGAGGACGGCGAGGCTCATCACGTGGAACGTGGTGCGGACGGGCCGCACCTTCTCGACCTCGAGCATCCAGCGCGAGGTCATCCACGCCCACGGGCACTGCGGGTCGAACCAGAAGTCGACCTTCTTCACTTCGGTGTCAGCCATGGTCCGCAGCCTAGGAGAAGGGTGGTGACCTCGACGCCGGGGGTTCCGAAGGGTCCTCATGTAACGTCTCGACGACGCTGCGGTCGGTTCCGCCGCGTGCAGGACCACAGATGGAGGCGGACTCAGTGTTTCCCGACAACCTCACCCGTGACGAGGCGGCCCACCGGTCGAGCCTCGTCAGCACCGACTCCTACCAGGTCCTGGTGGACCTCTCGGGACGGGACCACTGGGGTGAGGCGCTCAGCGAGCCCGACCAGGTCTTCACCACCACCTCCACGGTGCGTTTCACCTCCCAGGCCGGCAGCACGCACATCGACGCCATCGCCGAGCGGATCGAGTCCGCCACCCTGGACGGCCGCGCCGTCGACACCGCCCTGTTCGCCGACTCGCGGCTGCCGCTGGAGCTGACCGAGGGCGACCACGAGCTCACCGTCGTGGCGCTGCACCGCTACAGCCGCTCCGGGCTCGGGCTGCACCGCTTCGTGGACCCCGCCGACGGGCTGGTGTACCTCTACACCCAGTTCGAGGTGTCGGAGGCCCGGCGGATGTACGCCTGCTTCGAGCAGCCCGACCTGAAGGCCACCTTCGAGCTGTCGGTGATCGCCCCCTCGGACTGGACCGTGGTGTCCAACGCCCCCGCGGCGCAGCCCGAGCGGCTGGACGACGCCCTCTCCCGCTGGGACTTCACCCCCACGCTGCGGATCTCCACCTACATCACCGCCCTCGTCGCCGGTCACTACCACCGCGTCGTCGACACCTACTCCGGCCCGCACGGGGACGTCCCGCTGTCCCTGCTGTGCCGCCGCTCGGTGGTGCCGCACCTGGACACCGAGCGGCTGCTGTCGGTCACCCGCGCCGGGTTCGGGGTGTTCGAGGAGCACTTCGGGACGCCGTACCCCTTCGGCACCTACGACCAGGCGTTCGTGCCGGAGTACAACATGGGCGCGATGGAGAACGCGGGCTGCGTGACCCTGCGCGACGAGTACCTGTTCCGCTCCCGCGTCACCCAGGCCGCGCACACCTCGCGCGACAACACGATCCTGCACGAGCTGGCCCACATGTGGTTCGGCGACCTGGTCACCATGACCTGGTGGGACGACCTGTGGCTGAACGAGTCCTTCGCCGAGTGGGCAAGCCACTTCGCCCAGGCCGAGATCAGCGACCCGGTCACCCCGTGGGCCACCTTCTGCAACAGCCGCAAGACGTGGGCCTACCGCCAGGACCAGCTCCCCTCCACCCACCCGATCGCCGCCGACATGGTCGACCTCGAGGCGGTCGAGCTCAACTTCGACGGCATCACCTACGCCAAGGGCGCCTCCGCGCTGCGGCAGCTGGTGGCCTTCGTCGGGCTGGAGCAGTTCCTCACGGGGGTCCGCGCCTACTTCGCCGAGCACGCCTTCGGCAGCACCCGGCTGGCCGACCTGCTCTCGGCGCTGACCGAGGCCTCGGGCCGCGACCTGTCGGACTGGTCGGCGCAGTGGCTGGAGACGTCGGGGGTCAACACCCTCTCCCCCCGCTTCGAGACCGACGACGAGGGCCGTTTCACCTCCTTCGCCGTGGCGCAGGACGCGCCGGAGCAGTGGCCGACGCTGCGCAGCCACCGGATGGCGATCGGCCTCTACGACCTCGACGGGGACCGCCTCACCCGCACCACCCGTCTCGAGGTGGACGTGGTCGGCGCCCTCACCGAGGTGCCGGAGCTGGTCGGACGTCTCCAGCCGGACCTGGTCCTGCTCAACGACGACGACCTCACCTACGCCAAGGTGCGGCTGGACCCCCGCTCGCAGCAGACGCTGGTCGAGCACGTCCACCACCTGGAGAGCCCGCTGGCCCGGGCGGTCTGCTGGGGCGCGGCCTGGGACATGTGCCGTGACGCCGAGCTGGTGGCCGACGACTACGTCGAGCTGGTGCTGCGCGGGGTGGGCGTCGAGTCCGACCTGGCCGCCGTGCAGCGCACGCTGGGCCAGGCCCAGGCCGCGGTCGACCTGTACGCGCCGCGGTCCTCCCGCGACAGCCTGTCCCGGCGCCTCACCGCCGGGCTGGCCACCCTGCTGGTCGGCGCCGAGCCCGGCTCGGACCACCAGCTGTCCCTGGCCCAGGCGCTGGCCCGCTCGGTGCGCACCGAGGTCGGGGCGGAGCTGCTGGCCGGCTGGCTGGAGGGCGAGGAGGTGCCGGAGGGCCTGGTGGTCGACACCGACCTGCGCTGGCTGCTGCTCACCCACCTGTGCCGGCTCGGTCACGCCGGGGAGACCGCGATCACCGCCGAGCTGCACCGCGACAACACCATCGCCGGTGCGGAGAAGGCCGCCGGGGCCCGCGCGGCACGTCCGGACGTCGAGGCCAAGGAGGCCGCCTGGGTCCTGGCCGTGGACGACCCGGACGTCCCCAACGAGACCCAGCACCAGATCTGCACCCGGTTCTGGCAGGTCGGCCAGGAGGAGCTCACCACCCCCTACGTCGACCGCTACCTGCAGGCGGTCGAGGACATCTCCGCCTCCCGCGGGGTGTGGGCGAGCAAGGGGCTGCCGCTGCAGAACAACGTGCTGGAGCACCTGTTCCCGATGACGGTGGCCGACGAGGACCTGGTGCAGCGGGTCGAGGCCTGGATGGGCGAGCGCCAGCTCAGCGATCCCGTCCGCCGCGTGGTCGGCGAGCGGCTGGACGACGCCCGGCGCGCGCTGCGCTGCCGGCGGGCGGCCTAGGCGGTCTGAGCCGGTGGGCACCGTCACGGTCGGCGACGTCGTGGACGTCGTCGAGCGGCACTACCCACCAGCCACCGCCGAGCCCTGGGACGCCGTCGGCCTCGCGGTCGGCGAGCGCTCGGCCCCGGTCGACCGGGTGCTGCTCACGGTCGACGTGGTGCCGGAGGTGCTGACCGAGGCCCGCGAGCGAGGGGCCCAGCTGGTGGTGGCCCACCACCCGTTGCTGCTCCGCGGGCTGACGTCGGTGGTGGCCGAGGAGCCGAAGGGCCGGCTGGTGCTGGCCGCGGCCCGGGACCGGGTGGCCGTGCTGACCGCCCACACCAACGCCGACGTCGCCGTGGACGGGGTCTCCCAGGCGCTGGCCGACGCCCTCGGTCTGGTGGGGTGCCGCCCGCTGGTGCCGCACGGCGACGACCCGGTCACGGGCACCGGGCGGGTGGGCCGGCTGCCCGAGCCGATGACCGCCGCCGAGCTGGTCGAGCACGTGGCCGCCCGGGTCCCCGCGACCGCCACCGGGGTCCGGCTGGCCGGCGACCCCGCGCGGCGGATCAGCACCGTGGCCCTGGTCGGTGGCGCCGGGGACGGCTACCTGGACGCCGCCCGGGCCAGCGGGGCCGACGCCTACCTCACCTCGGACCTGCGCCACCACCCGGTGAGCGAGTTCCTGCAGCACGAGGGGGCGCCGGTCCTGCTCGACGTGGCCCACGCCGCAGCCGAGGCCACCTGGCTGCCGGTGCTGGCCCGCGTCCTCGCCGACGGGCTCGGACCCGACGGCCCGGAGGTCCTCCTCTCCGACGTCCGCACCGACCCCTGGACGCTCCGCTCCGGCGCACGCTGACCCGAGCCGGAGCGCGCGTCACGCCGGAGCACCTCTGACGTCACGGGTGGGTCGGCACCAGGCCCGCACCGTGGCCCGTCCCCCGTCGGGCAGATCTCGCGCGCCCCGTGCTCACCCCCGCTTCCGGGCGGTCAGGAGGAGGTACTCCCACTCCATCCGCCCGTCGCCGAGGTCGTGGCGGCGAGCCAGCTCGGCCAGCTCGTCGTCCAGCGCCCGGACCCGCGCCGGGTCATCGGCGATCGCCCGGTAGACGGCGATGGTCGGCCCGTAGCGGGCCTTGAAGAAGTCCCGGAACTCCTCCGCCGTGCCGAAGCGGTCGACGGTCAGCGGCTCGCGTCGGGCCTCGACCTCGGCGACGCGGTCCCCGAGCAGCGCCCGCACGTGGTCCTCGCGCCCCCACAGGGGTGGGGGCTGAGCACCTGCCGGCGGTGGCGGGGCGTAGGGCTTCATCGTCGAGAACATCTGGCCGATGAACCCCTCCGGCGTCCAGCTGAGCAGCCCGATCGTGCCGCCCGGGCGGACCACGCGGACGAGCTCGTCGGCGCTCGTCTGGTGGTGCGGGGCGAACATGACACCGACGCAGGAGATCACCGCGTCGAAGACGTCCTCGCCGAAGGGCAACGCCTCGGCGTCGGCCTCACGCCAGTCCAACGACAGACCGAGGGCCTCGGCCCGGGCCCGGCCGGACTCCAGCAGCTCCGGGGTCAGGTCGGAGGCGACGACCGCGGCACCCGCACGCGCGGCGGGGATCGAGGCGTTACCGGAGCCGGCCGCGACGTCCAGGACCCGGTCGCCGGCCCGGAGCCCGCAGGCACCGACCAGGGTCGGACCGAGCGCCGCGATGAGGTCGGTGGCGACCGACGGGTAGTCGCCCAGTGCCCACATCGCACGGTGCCTGGCCTTGAGGTCGGGGGTGGTGACTGCGTGCTCGGTCATGGAGGTCTCCCTGGTAGCTGGTCCTCCCAGGGTCGTCCCGGTGGGGTCGGCGTACCAGTGCCAGATGTGAACCGTCGGCGGTTCAGGATCTGTACCGGACGTCCCCACCTGCTCCCGGTACGCCTCCTCGCGGTCCGGCGGTGCCCGCACCCGGAGGCGACCCCGCACCTCTAGCCGGAGGGGCACCACAGGTGTCTACTGGGCGCAGAGGGCTCCTTGACCGGGAGGAGGCGCGCCCATGTCGTCCTACGGACAGTTCTGTCCCGTCGCCAAGGCGATGGAGCTGCTGGACGAGCGCTGGACGATGCTCGTGGTGCGCGAGCTGCTCGCCGGCAGCACGCACTTCAACGACCTGCGCCGCGGCAACCCCCGGATGTCGCCGGCGCTGCTCTCCAAGCGCCTGCGGACCCTGGAGCGCGCCGGCCTGGTGCGTCGCAGCACCGACACCGGCCGCAGCTGCTACACCCTGACGCCCTGCGGCGAGGAGCTCCGCGGCATCGTGGAGGGACTCGGGGCCTGGGGCGTGCGGTGGATCGGCCAGCTCGGCGAGCAGGATCTCGACCCGCACCTGCTGCTGTGGGACGTGCGTCGCACGATCCCGGTGTCGGCCTGGCCGCGCGGCCGCACCGTGGTCGCCTTCGAGTTCGACGACGTCACGCCGCGCGCGGCCCGGTGGTGGCTCTGCGTCACCGGCGACGAGGTCGACGTCTGCGACGTCGACCCGGGCTTCGGGGTGGCCGCGACCGTCCGCACCAGCCTGCGCACCCTCACCGAGGTCTGGCGTGGGGACCGATCCTGGTCCCAGGCGCTGACGGCCGACCTGGTCACCATCGAGGGAACGGCCTCCGTGACCCGTGAGCTCCCGACCCTGCTGGGCCAGATGCCGATCGCCGCCGTCGACCGCCCGGCCTGAGCCGAGGAGGGTGGGTCAGCGCTCGATGGCGGGGCGGGACGTCTCCCCGGTGACGAGCTCGCGGTACTGCTCCTCGGTCTCCAGGCCCCAGATGCTCAGCGGGTGCTCGATCTCCGGACCGGTCTCACCGCGTCCACGACGGGCCAGCCGTGACACGACGCCGGCGAACCAGATCAGCAGGATGGTCGCCCCGGGCAGGCCGAGGTAGAGGAGGAGAGCCGTCAGCAGCGACGGGTCGTCGACCGTCGGCCACCCCGGCAGCGTCCTCAGGGGTACTAACATGCTGGTCAGTCCGCTCACGACCCCCACCGTAGTGCACGCCTGTCGTCGCACGTCCCGAGGAGCCCAGTGCCGCGAACCCCCGACCCGGTCTCGAGCCGCGTGGTGCTCGACGCCGCCGAGATGAGCCGCGCGCTGACCCGGATGGCCCACCAGGTGCTGGAGGCCAACCACGGCGCCCGCGAGCTGATGGTGCTGGGCATCCCCACCCGCGGCGTCCCGCTGGCGCACCGGCTGGCCGCCCTGATGGCCGAGGTCGAGGGCCACCCCGTGCCCACCGGCCAGCTCGACGTCACCATGTACCGCGACGACCTGCGCAGCCAGCCCACCCGACCGGTCGGGCGCACCGTCCTGCCGGGCGAGGTGGACGGGGCCGTGGTCGTGCTGGTCGACGACGTCCTCTACTCCGGACGCACCGTGGTGGCCGCCCTGGACGCGCTGTCCGACCTCGGCCGACCCAGCGCCACCCGGCTGGCGGTGCTGGTGGACCGCGGTCACCGGCAGGTGCCGATCCGGGCCGACCACGTCGGCAAGAACCTCCCCACCGCCAGCCACGAGAGGGTGCACGTGCGCCTGCAGGAGACCGACGGCACCGACGAGGTCACCATCACCAGGGGCGAGCGGTGAACCGCCACCTGCTCTCCGCCGCCGACCTCAGCGTCGCCGACGTCGCCAGCATCCTCGACCTGGCCGAGGAGATGTCGCTGGTGCAGAGCCGGCCGGTGAAGAAGCTCCCGGCGCTGCGCGGACGGACCATCGTCAACCTGTTCTTCGAGGACTCCACCCGGACCCGCTCCTCCTTCGAGCTGGCCGGCAAGTGGCTCTCGGCCGACGTCATCAACATCTCCGCCAAGGGCTCCTCGGTCTCCAAGGGCGAGTCCCTGCGCGACACCGTGCTCACCGTGGCCGCGATGGGGGTGGACGCCATGGTGATCCGCCACATGGCCTCCGGCGCACCGCTGCAGGCCTCGCAGTGGGTGGACGCCCACGTCGTGAACGCCGGCGACGGCACCCACGAGCACCCGACCCAGGCCCTGCTCGACGCGTTCTCGATGCGCCGCCACTTCCTCGGCCAGGACCCCGACTTCGACTGGGCCGACAAGACGGTGGCCGTGGTCGGGGACCTGACCCACTCCCGGGTGGCCCGCAGCAACGTGCTGCTGCTGCAGACCCTGGGCGCGCGGGTGGTGCTGGTGGCCCCGCCGACCCTGCTGCCCTCCGGCGTGGACAGCTGGCCGGCGGAGGTGAGCACCGACCTCGACGAGGTGGTGGGTGCGGCCGACGTGCTGATGATGCTGCGGGTGCAGCGGGAGCGGATGTCGGGCGGCTACTTCCCCACCCCGCGGGAGTACACCGTCGGCTACGGCCTGACCCGCGACCGGCTGGCCCGGATGCAGCCCGGCGCCGGCATCTGCCACCCCGGCCCGATGAACCGCGGTCTGGAGATCTCCGCCGACGCCGCCGACAGCGCGTCCTCGCTGGTGCTGGACCAGGTGGCCGCCGGCGTCGCGGTGCGGATGAGCGTGCTCTACCACCTGCTCGGCGGCAGCGACGAGGACGGCTCCCGCTCCGCGGCACCTGCCCCGGCGCGGACCGCGACCCCCGAGCCGGCCGCCGCTGCGACCGGTCCCTCGTACCCAGGAGACGCCCCGTGAGCCACCCGACGCTCCTCATCACCGGCGCCCGGCTGGCCGACGGAGAGGTCCGCGACCTGCTGCTGGAGGGTGGCCGGCTGGCCGACCCGGCCGGGGCGCCCGCCGACGTCACCACCCTCGACGCGGACGGGCTGATGGCCCTGCCCGGTCTGGTCGACCTGCACACGCACCTGCGCGAGCCCGGCCGCGAGGACGCCGAGACCGTCCGCAGCGGCACCCTGGCCGCAGCCCGCGGCGGCTACACCGCGGTGCTGGCCATGGCCAACACGAACCCGGTCACCGACACCGCCGAGGCGGCCGAGCACGTGGCCGCCCTGGGACGGCGCGACGGCTCGGCGCAGGTCGTGCCCGTCGGCGCGGTCACCAAGGGGCTGGCCGGTGAGCAGCTGGCCGAGCTCGGGCTGATGCACCGGTCGGCGGCGGAGGTGCGCGTCTTCTCCGACGACGGGCACTGCGTGCACGACTCCCGGCTGATGCGTCGCGCGCTGGAGTACGTCCGCGCCTTCGACGGCGTCATCGCCCAGCACGCCCAGGACCCGCGGCTGGCCGGTCCGGACGCCTGCTGCCACGAGGGTGAGGTGTCCGGACGCCTGGGCCTCGGCGGCTGGCCCGCGGTGGCGGAGTCCACGATCGTGGCCCGGGACGTCCAGCTGGCCCGGCTGACCCGCTCCCGGCTGCACGTCTGCCACGTCTCCACCGCGGAGAGCGTCGAGGTGCTGCGCTGGGCCAAGGCCCAGGGCGTCGCGGTCACCGCGGAGGTGACGCCGCACCACCTGCTGCTGACCACCGACGCCGTGCTGGGCTACGACCCGACGTACAAGGTGAACCCGCCGCTGCGCCCGGACGAGCACGTCCAGGCGCTGCGCCAGGCGCTGGCCGACGGCACCATCGACGCGGTGGGCACCGACCACGCCCCGCACGCCCGCCACGACAAGGAGCACGCCTTCGCCGACGCCGCCTTCGGCATGGTCGGGCTGGAGTCGGCCCTGGGGGTCGTGGTCGAGGCGATGGTGCAGACGGGTCTGCTGGGCTGGGGCGACCTGGTCGCCCGGATGTCCAGCACCCCGGCCCGGATCGCCGGGCTCGCCGACCAGGGACGTCCGCTGGCCGTGGGCGAGCCCGCCAACGTGGTGCTGGTCGACCCCACCCGCCGCAGCACGGTGGACGCGGCGGACACGCTGTCGCTGTCGCGCAACAACCCCTACTCCGGGCTGACCCTGCCCGACCCGGTCGAGGCGACCTTCTGGCAGGGCCGCTGCACCTACCGCCGCTGACCCGTCCCCGCCCGAGCTCGTCCCGGGCGGGTGGACGGGTCACGACGACCCGACAGCTCAGGCCAGCGAGGCCTCGAGCGAGATCGGCACGGCCGACAGCGCCTGGGACACCGGGCAGCCGGCCTTGGCCTCCTCGGCGGCGGCCACGAACTGCTCCTCGCTCAGCCCCTCGACGGTGCCCACCACGCGGAGCACGATCTGGGTGATGCCGGTGCCGGGCACGAAGGTGACCTCGGCGCTGGTCTCCAGCGTGGTGGGGGCGTTGCCGGCCTTGGCCAGCCCGTTGGACAGCGCCATCGAGAAGCAGGAGGAGTGCGCGGCCGCGATCAGCTCCTCGGGGCTGGTCCTGCCGTTCGCCTCCTCGGCGCGCGAGGGCCAGCTGACGTCGAAGGTGCCGACGCCGGAGGACTGCAGCTCGACACGGCCCGAGCCCTCGAACAGCGAGCCCTGCCAGGTGGTGTGCGCGGTGCGGGTGGTTGCCATGGTTCTCCCATCGGTGCTCGGTCGCGTCTCGACCGACCGCAGTCATCCAAGCACCCGGCGGTGACACCCACTAGCGTGGTCGTCGGCCAGCAGCGGGACCACGAGAGGACGAGGACGTCATGAAGATCGGGATCGTCGGAGCAGGACAGTTCGCCGGGAGCTTCGCCTCGCTGTGGCAGCTGCACCCTGACGTCACATCCGTGCAGATCACCGACCTGATCCCGGAGCGGGCCGAGGCGATGGCCTCCCGCTACGGCCTGGCGGGCACGCTGCCCGACGCCGACGCGGTGGTCGACTCCGACGTGGACGCGGTCGCGGTGTTCACCCAGCGCTGGCTGCACGCGCCGCTGGTGCTGCAGGCGCTGGCCGCCGGCAAGCACGTCTACTCCGCGGTGCCGATGGCCTACACCGCCGACGAGGTGGCCGCGGTCGTCGCGGAGGTGGAGCGGACCGGGCTGGTGTACATGCTCGGTGAGACCTCCTACTACAACCCGGCCGTGGTGCACGCCCGCCGCCAGCTGGCCGACGGCGCCTTCGGCCGGCTGTTCTACGCCGAGGGCGACTACGTGCACGACATGGACAACGGCTTCTACGCCGCCTACCAGTTCAGCGGCGGCGAGGACTGGAAGCCCACCGCCAGCTACCCGCCGATGCAGTACCCGACCCACGCCGTCGGCGGGGTGCTGGGCGCCTGGCCGACCCACGCCACCGGCGTCAGCTGCATCGGGATCCCCGACGACCGCGGCGACGGGGTCTTCGACCGCGAGGTGTCGCTGTTCGGCAACGACTGGTCGAACATGTCCGCGCACTTCCAGCTGGCCGACGGCGGCGTGATGCGCATCAACGAGTTCCGCCGGGTCGGGCACCCCTCGCACGTGCACGAGTCCCGGTTCCGCTTCTACGGCACCGACGGCGTCCTCGAGCAGCACTCCGCGGCCGCGACCTGGAGCGACCGCCAGGAGCTGGTCGACATCAGCCCGCTGTTCCGCACCGGCACCGAGCACGTGCCGGCTGCGGAGCGGGAGGGCATCGACCCGGCCCTGCTGCACAGCTTCATGTCCGGCACCGCCCCCGTGCAGGACCGCGCCGGTCTCCCGGCCGAGTTCGAGGGCGCCAAGAACGGCCACGAGGGCTCCCACCACTTCCTGGCCGACGACTTCGTCCGCGCGGTCACCCGGCGCACCCAGCCGCCGGTGAACGCCTGGCTGGCCGCCCGGTTCAACCTGCCCGGCATCGCGGCGATGGAGTCCGCCCGCCGGGGTGGTGAGCGGGTGGACGTCCCCGACCACGGCGACGGCCCCGAGATCGACTGGTCGGCCTTCCGCCTGTAGCCCCCTGCCGACGCCCGGGTCCGTGCAGGCCGGAGAGCGCGTCGGGAGCCGCGTCGTACCGGCCGTGGTGGGTGGGGTGGTGCCCGGGAGGCAGAATGGGGGGCGATGACTGAGACGAGCTACTACGACGCGGTCGGCGGCCACGAGACCTTCGTGCAGCTGGCCCGGGTGTTCTACGAGCAGGTGGCCGAGGACCCCGAGATGCGGCCGATGTACCCCGACGCCGACCTGGCTGAGGCCGAGGTGCGGCTGCGGATGTTCCTCGAGCAGTACTGGGGCGGCCCGACCACCTACCACGAGCAGCGCGGTCACCCGCGGCTGCGGATGCGCCACGCGCCCTTCGACGTCACGCCGCGGATGCGCGACCACTGGGTGGCGCACATGCGCGTCGCGGTGGACTCCCTGCAGCTGTCCCCGGAGCTGGAGGAGCCGCTGTGGGACTACCTCACCCGCGCGGCGACCTTCATGATCAACCGGCCCGACGAGGAGCCCCCGGCTCACCGCCAGAACCTCTTCTTGACCGATTCAGACTGACGGTCGAGACTGGGTTCCCGTGACTGTCGACGAGCCCACCACGACCACCGGCCAGCCGTTCCCCGCCCCGGCCACCACCGACGACCCGACCTGGTGGCGCAGCGCGGTGGTCTACCAGATCTACCCGCGCTCCTTCGCCGACGCCGACTCCGACGGCACCGGTGACGTCGCGGGCATGATCGAGAAGCTGCCCTACCTGCACCAGCTCGGCGTGGACGCGGTCTGGGTCTCCCCCTGGTACCCCTCCCCGCTGGCCGACGGCGGCTACGACGTGGCCGACTACACCGACATCTCCCCGGACTTCGGCACCCTGGACCAGGCCGACGAGTTCGTCGCCCGGGCCCACGCGCTGGGGATCCGGGTGCTGATCGACCTGGTCCCGAACCACTGCTCCGACGCCCACCCGATGTTCCAGGCCGCGCTGGCCGCCGGCCCCGGCAGCCCCGAGCGCGACCTCTTCGTCTTCCGCGACGGGCGCGGTGAGGACGGCTCGGAGCCCCCCACCAACTGGCTCGCGGTCTTCGGCGGCAGCGCCTGGGAGCGCGTCACCGAGCCCGACGGCACCCCCGGCCAGTGGTACCTGCACCTCTTCGCGCCCGAGCAGCCGGACTGGAACTGGGACAACCCGAAGGTCTTCGCCTTCTTCGAGTCCGTCATCCGCTTCTGGTTCGACCGCGGCATCGACGGCTTCCGGATCGACGTGGCCGACTCGATGAAGGTCGACCCCACGTTCCCCGACATGCCCGTCGACCCGGCCACCGGTCTGGCCACCCGGGAGAAGTACGTCGGCTCGCCCATCTTCGACCGCCACGACATCGGTGAGATCCACGCCCACTGGCGCTCCATCGCCGACGAGTACCAGGCCAAGGGGATGGGCACCAAGACGTTCGTCTCCGAGGCCTACCTGACCCCGGCCAGCCGGCTGGTCCAGTACGTCCGCCCCGGCCACCTGCAGACCACCTTCAACTTCGACGCCCTGCTCTGCGAGTGGGGCGCGGCGTCGCAGCGCAACGTGATCGACCTGACCATCGCCGCCCACGCCGAGGTCGGTGCACCGCCCACCTGGGTGCTGGCCAACCACGACGTGCCCCGCGTGGTCACCCGCTACGGCCGCCCGCGCAGCGGCATGCGATTCACCCCCGAGGGCGTCCACCCCGACGACCTGATGCTGTCCTGGAACGACCTCGTCGGGACGCCGATCGACCTCGAGCTGGGTCGCCGCCGGGCCCGCGCGGCGGCGCTGCTGGAGCTGGCGCTGCCCGGCGGTGCCTACGTCTACCAGGGCGACGAGCTCGCTCTGGAGGAGGTCGAGGACCTGCCCGAGGAGGCGCTGCAGGACCCGGTCTGGTTGCGCTCGGAGCACACCGTCCGCGGCCGTGACGGATGCCGCGTGCCGATCCCCTGGTCCGGGGACCGCCCGCCCTACGGCTTCGGCACCGCCACCCCGTGGCTCCCCCAGCCCAGCCACTGGGGCCCGCTGACCGCCCAGGCCCAGGACGGCGTCCCCGGCAGCCACCTCGAGCTGTACCGGGCGGCCCTCGGCGTCCGCGGCCAGCACCCGGCCCTCGGCGACGGCACCCTGCGCTGGGTGGACAGCGGCCCCGAGGTGCTCCACTTCTCCCGCGGCCAGGGGTTCGAGTGCCTGGTCAACTTCGGCGAGGCCCCGGTCGAGCTGCCGGCCGGCGCCCAGGTGCTGGTGGCCTCCGGCGACGTCACCAGCGGCGTCCTGGACACCGACACCGCGGTCTGGCTGCAGGTCTGACCCACTGCCACCTCGGCGTGTGCACTTCTGCTGCGTCGTCGCCGCCGACGTGCACACGCTGAGCGCGCGGGCGCGGCACGGGGCGGGCTAGAGCTCGGCGGCGTAGGCCGTGACGGAGCGCTGGTAGCGGGGCAGGTGCGGGACGAGCCCCTCCAGGGCGACCCGCAGCGCCTGGTCCGGACGTCCGGAGGCGTGCAGCGCCAGGGCCAGGAACGCCTCACGGGCCGAGCCCACCGACGGGTGCGGCGTCATCGCCTCCAGCAGCGCCACCGCCTCCTCGACCTGGCCCAGGTTGCGCAGCGTCGAGGCGTGCTGGATGGTCAGCCGGGCTGTCCGCTCCTGGTCCAGCCCCAGGGACAGCGCCCGCTCGTACTGCTCGGCCGCCTCCTGCTCCCGGCCCACCGAGTCGTACATGCCGCCGAGCTCGAACGGCCCTCGGGCGTCGTCCTCGTCCAGCTCGGCGACCAGGGACCGCATCGCCGCGGTGCTGGCCTCGGCGTCGTCGAGGTCGGCCTCCTGCCACAGCGCGTCGACCCGCTGCTGCCAGTCGTCCACCAGGGGCTCCCCGTCCGTCGGGCTCACCTCCGCCGCCAGGGCTCGAGCGCGGCCCGCAGGCTGTCCGGCACCGGCACCGGGCGCCCGGCGGCGTCGGCGCAGACGCTGACCGTGCGGGACTCGGCGAACACCGTGCCGTCCAGGGGGTCCTGCACCCGGGCGGCCAGGGTCATCGAGGAGCGTCCGAGCTCGGCCACCGCGGTGCGGACCTCGTAGGACTCGGTGCGGTAGCCCAGCTGGGCGCGGTAGTCCACGTCCTGACGCACCACCAGCCAGGTCCGCTCAGCCACCCCGGCCTGCTCACCCAGCTGGGAGAGCAGCCGCAGCCGGCCCTCCTGGACGTAGTCGTAGAAGCGGACGTTGTTGGCGTGCCCGTAGGAGTCCAGGTCCGACCAGCGCACCCGCAGCGGGACGCCCATCCCGTCCTGGTCGCCGAAGCGGACCCGCGGGACGTCGCGCAGCGGCTCGGCGGGCACGGCGCGGTCGGCCAGGAAGGCGCGCTGCTCCGGCGTCAGCCGCACCACCCGGCCCTCGGCCAGGTCGTAGGGGGTGAGCACGGTCCGGGCCCGCACCGCCGGCGCCTCCGGGTCACCGACGACGTAGCCCAGGGTGAACCGGGCGCCGCCGACCTCGTGCACGTCGAGGCGAACCTCGAGCGGCTCCGGCGTCCACACCAGCGGGCGCAGGTACTCCACCTGGTGGGCCACCACCAGCACCCCGCGGCCGGGACCGGCCGGGCCGGCGCCGCCGAGCATCCCCCCGACCTCGGAGCGGGTCAGGAAGTCGACCCGCGCCTCCTGCAGGTAGTCGACGTAGACGCCGTTGTTCAGGTGGGCCTGCGCGTCCATGTCGCCCCAGCGCAGGGGGCAGCGGAACAGGTGCGTCATCGGGCGGGGATCAGTCCTCGTCGTAGAGGCTGGCCACCAGGTCGTCGTACTTGTCGGCGATGGCCCGGCGGCGGATCTTCATGCTCGGGGTGACCTCGCCCTCGTCCACGCTCAGCTCGGCCGGCAGCACCGCGAAGCGCTTGACCGTCTCGTGCCGCTCGAGCTGGGCGTTGGCGGCGTCGACGTGGGTCTGCAGCAGGTCGTGCACCTTCGAGGAGGTGACCAGCGCCGCGTAGTCGTCGGTCTGCTCGCCGTTGCTGGTCGCCCAGGCCTTGATCGAGTCCGGGTCGAGGGCGATCAGGGCGGTGACGTACTTGCGCCCCTCACCGCTGACCACGACCTGGCTGGCGTAGGGGCAGGCCGCGACCAGGGCGCCCTCGACCTTCTGCGGGGCCACGTACTTGCCGCCGGAGGTCTTGATCAGGTCCTTCTTGCGGTCGGTGATCTTCAGGTAGCCGTCGGCGTCGAGCTCGCCGATGTCGCCGGTGTGCAGCCAGCCGTCGACGAAGGACTCCGCGCTCTGGTCCTCCAGCCCGTGGTAGCCCTTGGCCACGCCGGGGCCGGAGACCAGCACCTCGCCGTCCTCGGCGATGCGGAAGGTGGTGCCGGGCAGGGCCTGCCCGACGGTGCCCAGCCGCGGGGTGCGGGGGTCGTTGACCGCGACCACGGCGCTGGTCTCGGTCAGCCCGTAGCCCTCGATCACCACCAGGCCGGCGGCGTAGAACCAGCGCTGCACCTGGGCGTTGAGCTTGTTGGAGCCCGACACCATGAACTTGATCCGCCCGCCGAGGCGGTTCTTCAGCTTGCTGAAGACCAGCCGGTCGGCGATGGCGTACTGGACCTTGAGCGGGCCCTTCAGCGGCTCACCGCGCAGCCGCGGCTCGATCGAGCGCTCACCGACGGCGAAGGCCCAGTCGGCGATCTTGGCCTTGACCCCGTGCGCGGCACCCAGCCGGACGCGCGCCCGCACCTTCTCGAAGATCCGCGGGGCACCGGCCATGAAGGTCGGCTTGACCTCGCCGAGGCCCTCGACGATCCGCTCGATCACGCCGTCGACGGCGGAGGCGAACCCGATCTCGAGCTGGATGGCGATCAGCGTCTTGCCGAAGACGTGGGACAGCGGCAGCCACAGGAACTGCAGGTCGTCGGGCCGCACCAGGTCGATCCCCACCACGGCGTGGCCGACGTAGGACCAGCAGTCGTGGGTGAGCCGGACGCCCTTCGGCTGGCCGGTGGTGCCGGAGGTGTAGATCAGCGTGGCCAGCGAGTCAGGGTTGGTGGCCGCGATGGCCTCTTCCACCGAGTCCGGGTTCTCCGCCAGGTGCGCGCGGCCGCGCTCACGCAGCTGCTCCCAGGTGATCACCCGCTCGTCGTCGCTGCTGCCCTCGATCAGCACGATGGTGACCGAGGAGCCGGTGTGGCCGACGACCTTGGCCAGCTGCTCGGCGTCCTCGACGACCAGCACCTTGGAGTCGGAGTCGGCGATGATGTAGTCGATCACCGGGGCGGTGCTGGTGGGGTAGATGGTGGTCGTGGCGCCACCGGCGCACATCACGGCGAGGTCGGCCAGGATCCACTCGATCCGGGTCTGGCTGGCGATCGCCACCCGCTCCTCGGGCTGCAGGCCGAGGGAGAGCAGACCAGCGGCGAGCTCGAAGACGACGTCCTTGGTCTGACCCCAGGTCATCGACTCCCAGCCGAGCTGCGCGTTGCGGTGGCGGAAGGCCTCCCGCTGGCTGCCCTTGGCCACCTGGGAGACGAACATGGCGCCGACCGAGGGCGCGCGGTCGCTGACGTCGTAGCCGGCTGGCGCAGTGCTCATCGTCTGTTCCTGTCCTCGGGACCGTGCTGGCCAGGCGACCAGCGCACACCCGACGCGACCCACGGCCCCGTCGCGGTGTGCGTCGATCCTAGCCGGGTGGGCGCCCGCGCGGGGCCCGCGACCCGCGACTCAGAGCCGCTGCAGCACCACGGCCATCCCCTGCCCGCCGCCGACGCAGAGGGTCTCCAGCCCGATCTCGGCCTGCCGCTCGGCCATGGAGCTGATCAGGGTGGTCATGATCCGGGCCCCGGTGGCCCCGAACGGGTGGCCGAGGGCGATGGCCCCGCCGTGGACGTTGAGCCGCTCGGGGTCGATCCCGAGCTCCCGGGCCGAGGCCAGCACCTGGGAGGCGAAGGCCTCGTTGATCTCCACCAGGTCGACGTCGGCCATGGTCATCCCGGCGCGGCCGAGGGCCTGGCGGGTGGCCTCGACCGGCCCCATCCCCATCACCTCGGGGCTGAGGGCGCTGACGCCGGTCGACACGATCCTGGCCAGCGGGGTCAGCCCGAGCTCGCGGGCACGGGTGTCGCTCATGATCACCGTCGCGGCGGCGCCGTCGTTGAGCGGGCAGCAGCTGGCCGCGGTGACCGTCCCGTCCTCGCGGAACACCGGGAACAGCCGGGCCACCTTCTCCCGCGTCACGCCGGCGCGGGGGCCGTCGTCGGTGCTGACCACGGTGCCGTCGGCCAGGGTGACCGGGGAGATCTCGCGGGCGAAGAACCCGCCGGCGACCGCGGCCTCGGCCCGGTTCTGCGAGGTGACGCCCCACGCGTCCTGGTCCTCGCGGCTGACGCCCCAGGCGGTGGCGACGTTCTCAGCGGTCTGCCCCATGGCGACGTAGACGTCGGGGAGCTCCCCGTCCAGCCGCGGGTCGGTCCAGGGGCTGTTCGCCGCAGCGGTGGCGGCGCTGCGGCGCTGGGCCCCGGCGAAGGCGGGGTGGTGGCTCTCGGCCGGGTCCAGGCCGGCGCCGTCGAAGCCGCGGTAGCGGGAGACGCACTCCACCCCGGCGGACACGAAGGCGTGCCCCTCCCCCGCCTTGATCGCGTGGAAGGCCATCCGGGCGGTCTGCACGCTGGAGGCGCAGAACCGGTTGACCGTGCTCGCCGGCACCCCGTCCAGCCCGAGCAGCACCGCGACCCGTCGGGCCATGTTGCCCCCGTGCTCGTCGCGGGGGTCCGCGCACCCGAGGTACAGGTCGTCCAGCGTGGTGGGGTCGAGCTCAGGCACCTGCGCGAGGACGTCCGCGATCACGCCGGCCGCCAGGTCGTCGGGCCGGACGCTGGTCAGCGACCCCTTGAAGGCCCTCCCGATCGGGGTCCGGGTGGCAGCGACGACGACGGCTTCGGGCATGCCCCCAACGTAACGCCGCCACCCCGCCCCGCCCTCACCCCAGCCACCCCGCGAACACCCGACCCAGTACGACGTCCGACCGGGTACTCCCGGCCAGACGTCGCACGGGGAGCCAGGTAGCCGGTCACACCCAGGTAGCGGAACCGGCGCAGGACGTCCTAGCGCACCACCCGCGCGCGCTCACCCACCCGCAACCGCGCGGCACCCACCTCCAGCACAGCGGGACCCGCGTGGGCTCGCCCCACCGATCGAGCGGGTCACCCACCGCACCCAGGCAGGAGCGAGGGGGGTCGGGGGCTCGTGCGCACAGGCTGAAGACGCCTGAGACCCAGCCCCGGCCGGTGGGGACCAAGGCTGGGCCTCAAGGGGCAGCCTGTGCGGACGAGCCCCCGACCCCCCTCGCGGACTCAACCTGGGAACCAGAGACCCAGAGCGAAGATCAGGCCTGAACGGCTTCGATGGTGAGGGTGATGTCGACCTTGTCGCCGATCAGGAGCTTGTCGCCCTCGAGCGGGACGTTGAAGTCAAAGCCGAACTCCTTGCGGGAGATGGAGGTGCGGGCCTCCACGCCGAGGCGGGTGGCGCCGTAGGCGTCGACGTCGACACCGAGCAGCTCGGCGTCCAGGACGACGGGCTTGGTCACGCCGTTGATGGTCAGGTCGCCGGCGATCTCGTAGTCGGTGCCGCTGCCGGTGATGCCGGTGGAGACGAAGGTCATGGTGGCGTCGTTGGTGGCGTCGAAGAGGTCGGCGGAGCGGAGGTGGCCGTCGCGCTGGGCGTTGCGGGTGTTGACCGAGGCCAGCTTGATCTCGGCGGTGACCGAGGCGGCGGTCGGGTCCTCCGAGGGGGTGGTGATGGTGCCGGTGTACTCGTCGAAGGTGCCCCGCACCTTGCTCATCAGGTGGCGGACGGTGAAGGCGACCTCGGAGTGGGCGGGGTCGAGCTGCCAGGTGGCGGTGGTCAGGGTCTGGGTGGACATCGGGGCTCCTCGGGTGGGTTGGTCGTGGCCGACCATTGGTTGAAGATTCAACGAAACCGATGGTAGCGCAGGAAGTTGAACTGTCAACTTCTCGCGGTAGGGTGGGCGCATGCCCGATCGCGTCCAGGCCCGGTGGCTCACCGCCGACCAGCAACGGGTCTGGCGCGCCTACCTGCTCGGCACGGCCCGCATCAACGAGTACCTCGACGCCGACCTGCGCCGGCACGGGCTCGACCTGGCCGAGTACGAGATCCTGGTCTGCCTGGAGGAGAACGAGGGACGGCGGCTGCGCATGTCGGAGCTGGCCGAGGCCGTGCACCAGTCCCGGTCCCGGCTGACCCACACCGTCACCCGGATGGAGCGGCGGGGGCTGGTGGCCCGGGTGTCCTGCCCCAGCGACCGGCGCGGGGTCTGGGCCGAGCTGACGCCCGCCGGCTTCGACCTGCTGCGCAGCGCGGCCCCCAGCCACGTCGAGTCGGTCCGCGAGGTCTTCGTCGAGGCGGTGGCCCCGGAGGACTTCCAGGCCCTGGGTCGCGCTTTTGAACGAGTTCTCGATTCCGACCGGGAGTCGGCACACTGAGTGCCATGACGAACCGGGCCCTGGTCGACCGTGAGCTCGGTGGGCTCGCGTGGCGACTCGACAAGGACGGCGTCCGCGACGTCATCGACACCTCCACGCTGGCCCGCTCGCTCTACTCCAGCGACGCCTCCCTGTACCGGGTGGTGCCCCGCGGCGTGGCCGTCCCCCGCAGCACCAACGAGCTCGAGGCGGTGCTGGACGCCGCCCGCGAGCGCGGCGTGGCGGTGACCCTGCGCGGCGGCGGGACGTCCTGCGCCGGCAACGCCGTAGGACCGGGCCTGGTCGTCGACGTCTCCCGGCACCTGAACCGGGTCATCTCGGTGGACCCCGAGCAGCGCGCCGCGGTGGTGGAGCCCGGCGTGATCCAGTCCGAGCTGCAGAAGGTGGCCGCCCCGCACGGGCTCCGCTTCGGCCCCGACCCCTCCACCCACAACCGCTGCACCCTCGGCGGCATGATCGGCAACAACGCCTGCGGCCCGCGCGCCCTGGGCTACGGCAAGACCGCCGACAACGTGCTCGGTCTGGAGGTGGTGGCGGGCAACGGTGAGCGGCTGGTGCTCGGCGGACCCGACGCCACCCCGGTGGAGGACTCCCCCACCCTGACCGCCCTGCGCGAGCTGGTGGCCTCCTCCCTCGGCACCATCCGCACCCAGTTCGGCCGCTTCGGGCGCCAGGTCTCGGGCTACAGCCTGGAGCACCTGCTGCCGGAGAACGGCTTCGACGTCGCCCGCTTCCTGGCCGGCACGGAGGGAACCCTGGTCACCATCACCAGGGCCACCGTGCGTCTGGTGGCCGACCCGCCGCACCGGATCATGGTGGCGCTGGGCTACGCCTCGATGGCCGACGCCGCCGACGACGCCCCCACCGTGCTGGCCCACGCGCCGACCGCCTGCGAGGGCCTGGACTCCCGGATCGTCGACGTGGTCCGCCGCCGGCTGGGCGACTCCTCCGTCCCGGCCATGCCCGAGGGCGAGGGGTGGATGCTGGTCGAGCTGGCCGACACCGACCCCGCGCGGCTGGCCACCCGCGCGGCCCTGCTGCTGGAGGCCAGCCACTGCCTGGACGGGCTGGTGGTGGCCGACCAGGCCCGGGCCAACGCGCTGTGGAAGATCCGCGAGGACGGCGCCGGGCTGGCCGGCGTCAGCCTCGGGCGTCCCGCCTACCCCGGCTGGGAGGACGCGGCCGTCCCGCCGGAGCACCTGGGCGAGTACCTCCGGGCCTTCGACGACCTGCTCACCCGCCACGGGCTGCGCGGACTGCCCTACGGCCACTTCGGCGACGGGTGCGTGCACGTCCGGATCGACTTCCCCCTCACCGAGGAGGGCGGTGCCGCGGGCTACCGCGAGTTCGTCACCGAGGCCGCGACCCTGGTGGCCTCCTTCGGCGGCTCGATGTCGGGTGAGCACGGCGACGGCCGGGCCCGCTCGGCGCTGCTGCCCAGCATGTACTCCCCCGAGGCGATCGCCCTCTTCGGCGCGGTCAAGCAGGTCTTCGACCCCGCCGGGCTGCTCAACCCCGGCGTGCTGGTCGACCCCCGCCCGGTCGACGCCGACCTCCGCGCCGAGCAGGTCCGGCTGGCCCCGATGCGCGGGCGCGAGCTGCACCTGGCCGACGAGGTCCACCGGTGCAGCGGCGTGGGCAAGTGCATCGCCGACACCACCGGGGCCGGCGGGGTGATGTGCCCCTCCTACCAGGCCACCCGCCAGGAGAAGGACTCCACCCGCGGCCGGGCCCGGGTGCTGCAGGAGATGGTCAACGGCACCACGGTGAAGAAGGGCTTCCGGTCCCCCGAGGTGCACGAGGCCCTCGACCTCTGCCTGTCCTGCAAGGGCTGCCGCCGCGACTGCCCCACCGGCGTCGACATGGCCGCCTACAAGTCCCGGGTGCTGGACGAGACCTACAAGGGCGGGATCCGGCCGCGCAGCCACTACGCGCTGGGCTGGCTGCCGCGCTGGGGCCGGCTGATCACCCGGGTGCCCGGGCTGGCCGCCGTGACCAACGCCGTGATGGCCACCCCCGGGCTGCGCTCGCTGCTGCGCTGGGGCGCCGGCGTCGACCAGCGACGTCAGCTCCCCCGCTTCGCCACCACCTCCGCCACCCGCGCCGGACGGGCGGCCACCGGTACGCCGGAGGCACCGAACGGTCCGGTGGTGCTCTGGGTGGACTCGTTCTCGGACTTCTTCGACGGGCCGGGGGCGGACCCGATGGTGCAGCTGCTGCGCCGGGCCGGCTACGACCCGCAGTTCCTGCCTCGCGACGCCTGCTGCGGGCTGACCTGGATCAGCACCGGCCAGCTGGACGGCGCCCGCCGCCAGCTCCGCAGCGCCCTGGACGTGCTGCACCCGGTAGTCAGCGCCGGTACGCCGGTGGTGGGGATGGAGCCGTCCTGCCTGGCGGTCTGGCGCAGCGACGCCCCCGAGCTGCTCCCCGACGACCCGCGGGTGGCCGACGTGGCCACCGGGGTGCTGACCCTGGCCGAGCTGCTGGCCCGGACCCCGGGCTGGACCCCGCCGGACCTGTCCGGGACGACCGTGGTGGCCCAGCCGCACTGCCACCACGCCTCCGTGCTCGGCTGGAAGGCCGACGCCGCGCTGCTGGCCTCCACCGGTGCGGAGGTGACGACGGTGGGCGGCTGCTGCGGCCTGGCGGGCAACTTCGGGGTCGAGCAGGGCCACTACGAGGTGTCGGTGAAGGTGGCCGAGCACGACCTGCTGCCCGCGGTCCGCGCCGCCGGGGACGACGCCCTCGTGCTGGCCGACGGGTTCTCCTGCCGGACCCAGCTGGCCGAGCTCGCCGACCGCCGGGCGGTCACGTTGCCCGAGCTGCTGCTGCGAGGGGCCGACGACGCCCGCTGAGGCACGTCCCGGCACCGGCTGCGTGGCGGCCCCGGAGGGTCAGTCCCACCAGAAGAACCACACGTGGCGCTCCGGCCGCAGGGTCGGCAGCGTCTCGCGGTAGGCGTCGACCGCCGGGCCCTGGTCGATGACGTCCCCGCACAGCGCGTAGTGCTCGCTCACCACCTGGTCGAGCGCGGCCGGCTCGGTGGGGAGGCGCCCGGCCTGCAGCTGCAAGGTGTCGAACCCGATGGCCAGCAGCACCGCGCCGAACCGGTCCTCCCAGCTCCGCAGCACCGCGCTGAGCTCCCCGGGACCCAGGCCGGTGTTGACCGTGCCCATCCAGCCGAGGCGGGCCGGGACGTCGGCGGGCCGGGCCACCGGGACGAGCATCAGGTGCGTCCCCGGCTCGTGCAGCGGCAGCTCGACCGGGGGGTCGCAGGGGCCGGGGACCGCGGGGGCGAGACCGGTGAAGACGAACCGCGGGTCGGGCTGCGACTCCTCGTCCAGGGTGCCGTCGTCGGTGTGCCCGGCCAGCACCGCGGCCGGGTCGTGCAGGCCCGGGTCCTGGCGCTCGCCGAGCTCGCCGTCGAACCAGGGACGGTCCGCGCCGTCGTCGAGCCCGGTGGCCAGCACCGGCCACAGCCCGGTGCGGGAGAAGGCGGCGGCCAGCGCGCGCCAGAGCCGGTCCAGCTCCGGCGGGTCGAGCGGTTCGCGGGTGATCCAGGCGTAGTTGTCCCTGGCGCGGGCGAAGGTGGGGTGCGGGTGGATCCGGCGCCCCTCCGGCAGCGCGACGCCGGCCACGGTTCCCGGCCCGTCGGGCGGGAGCGGGTCGGTGCGCTCGGGCGTCCTCACCTGGCGGACCCTACGAGGACCGGAGGTCAGGCCGCCGACGTCCAGGTGTGCACCTCGTGACCGGCGATGAACACCCGCAGCGCGCGCTGCATGACGTCCAGCGGGTCCCCGCTCCACAGCACCAGGTCGCCGAGCTTGCCGACCTCGAGCGAGCCGATCCGGTCCTCCAGGCCGAGGACGCGGGCCGGGTGGATGGTGATCGAGCGCAGCGCGGTGACCGGGTCGAGCCCCTCCTTGACCGCGAAGGTGGCCTGGTGGACCAGGAAGTGGATGGGGATCACCGGGTGGTCGGTGATGATCGAGATCTCCACCCCGGCCCGGGCCAGCCGACCGGGGTTGGCCAGCGAGCGCTGACGCAGCTCGACCTTGGAGCGGCTGGTCAGCAGCGGGCCGATCAGCACCGGGACCCCGCGCTCGGCCAGGAGGTCCGCGACCAGGTGGGCCTCGGTGCCGTGGTCGAGGACCAGCTCGTAGCCGAACTCGTCGGCGATCCGCACCGCGGTGGCGATGTCGTCGGCGCGGTGGGCGTGCTGGCGCCAGGGGATCTCACGGGCCAGCACCGAGGCCAGCGCCTCCAGCCTGAGGTCGCGGGCGTCGAAGCGCTCGCCCTCGGCGACCGCCTTGGCGCGCTTGGCCTGGTAGTTCTCCGCGGCCACGAACGCCTCCCGCATCACCGCGGCGGTGCCGAGCCGGGTGGAGGGCGTCTTCTTCTGCTCGCCGTAGACCCGCTTCGGGTTCTCCCCCAGCGCGGCCTTGAGCCCGGCGGGTGAGCGCAGCACCATCTCCTCGACGGTGCGTCCCGAGGTGTGCAGGGCGACGCACAGCCCGCCGATCACGTTGCCCGACCCCGGGTTGACGCAGACCGTGGTGACGCCGCCGGCCAGGGCGTCGGTGAAGCCGACGTCGCCGGGGTAGATCGCGTCGAGCGCGCGGACGTGGGCGGTGACCGGGTCGGTCATCTCGTTGGTGTCGTTGCCGGACCAGCCCTCACCCTCCTCGTGCACCCCGAGGTGGGTGTGGGCGTCGACGAAGCCGGGCAGCAGCCACTGGCCACCGGCGTCGACCACCTCCGCACCCGAGGGCACCCCGACGTCGGGCCCGAGCGCGCTGATGGTGCCGTCGGTGACCACGACGGTGCCGTCGAAGGGCTCCCCGGTGACCGGGACGACGTGGGCGTTGGTGATCGCGAGGGTGGGCATGGCACCACCCTAGGCGGGGCCGGTCGGGGGTCGGGGACGGGCGGTGGCGTCCCGTCTGCTCCCCGCGAAGGCTCGGGCGGGAGGCCGCCCGGTGCGGTGGCCGTCCGTCCCGGGGCATCCGGGCAGGATCGGCTGGGGCCGGACGCCGTACCGCCGGCGCAGGCGGTGGTGGCGCCGGCGCGGGAGCGCGGCGACGCTCAGCGCGGAAGCCGTGGGGAGGCGGACGGTGCTCCGGCACCGCGGACGCGTCCGACGCCGTCGTGGTGGGCCGAGGGCGGTGGCTCCGCCCGGGGACTGCGCCCCGCCGCCGCACCGGTCCGGCGGAGACGTGCCCGGTCCTCGGTCGGCCGGTCCCGGTAGAGTGCGCGCCCATGAGCGGCACGCTGGACCTGGCCGTTCCCCCGGGGCCGGGGATCCCCCAGGGCCTCGTCGTCCCCGGTGAGGAGCTGGTGGAGCGCTTCAGCCGCTCCTCCGGGCCGGGCGGGCAGTCGGTCAACACCGCCGACACCCGGGTGGAGCTGGTCTTCGACGCCACCGCGAGCAGCGTGCTCCCGCCCCGTGCGGCCGACCGGCTCGGGGTGGTGCGGATCGTGGCGTCGGAGCAGCGCAGCCAGCTGCGGAACCGGGTGGCGGCGCGGGAGCGGCTGGCCGAGCGGATCCGTGAGGCCTGCGCTCCCCCACCGCCGCGCCGGGTGCCGACCAAGCCGTCGAAGGGCTCGCGCCGGCGCCGGGTGGACGCCAAGGTGCAGCGCGGGCGGACCAAGGCGCTGCGCGGGCGGGTCCGCCCGGACTGACTCAGACGTCGACGCGGTAGCCGAGCTCCAGCTCGTCGCCTGGGACGCCGCGGATGCCCCAGTTCTCCCGGGGCGTCTCGGTGATGGTGATCTCGACGTCCTCCGCGGCCAGCCCGAGGGCAGTGGTGCGCCGGTACACCCCGGCGATGAAGGCCTTCTTGGCCGCGGTGCTGCGCCCGGTGAAGAGCGACACCTCGATGATCGTGTAGTCCTCGCTGCGCGGGTGCAGGAACAGCTCGCGCGGCAGAGGCACGAAGCGGTGGAACCGCTTGCCGGGGGGCAGCCCGAACGCCTCCTGCGCGGCGGCGTGGACGGCTTCCGACAGCGCCGGCACCCTGGGCTCCAGGATGCCGGCGGTGCCGGTGACGACGACCTGCGCCATGCTCAGTCGCGGGTCAGACGGCGGTGCGTGGCCCGGTGCGGCCGCGCCGCCTCGGGCCCGAGGCGCTCGAGCTTGTTGGCCTCGTAGTCGGCGAAGTTGCCCTCGAACCAGAACCACTTGGCCTGGTTCTCCGCATCGCCCTCCCAGGCCATGATGTGGGTGGCCACCCGGTCCAGGAACCACCGGTCGTGGGAGATCACCACGGCGCAGCCGGGGAACTCCAGCAGCGCGTCCTCCAGGCCCTGCAGCGTCTCCACGTCCAGGTCGTTGGTCGGCTCGTCGAGCAGCAGCAGGTTGCCGCCCATCTTCAGGGTGAGGGCCAGGTTCAGCCGGTTCCGCTCACCTCCGGAGAGGACGCCGGTGGGCTTCTGCTGGTCGGGCCCCTTGAAGCCGAAGGAGGCCACGTAGGCCCGCGACGGCATCTCGAAGTTGCCGACCTTGAGGAAGTCCAGGCCGTCGGAGACGACCTCCCAGACGTTCTTCTTCGGGTCCAGGCCGCCACGGCCCTGGTCGACGTAGGAGATGGAGACGGTCTTGCCCAGCTCCAGCGAGCCGGCGTCCGGCTGCTCCTCACCGACGACCATCTTGAACAGCGTCGACTTGCCGACGCCGTTGGGGCCGATGATGCCGACGATCCCCGAGCGGGGCAGGTCGAAGGTGAGCCCGTCGATCAGCACCCGGTCCCCGAAGCCCTTGACCAGGTCGTTCACCTGCAGCACGTCGGTGCCCAGACGCGGGCCCGGCGGGATGTTGATCTCGGAGGTGTCGATCTTGCGCTCGCGCTCGGCGGCGCTGGCCATCTCCTCGTAGCGGGCGAGGCGGGCGCGGTTCTTGGCCTGGCGGGCCTTGGGGCTGGAGCGGACCCACTCCAGCTCCTTCTCCAGGATCTTGGCGCGCTTGGCGTCCTTCTTGCCCTCGACCTGGAGCCGGGAGCGCTTCGTCTCGAGGTAGGCGGAGTAGTTGCCCTGGTAGCCGTGGATCTGGCCGCGGTCGACCTCGCAGATCCACTCCGCGACGTTGTCCAGGAAGTACCGGTCGTGGGTGACGGCCAGGACGGCGCCGGCGTAGCTCTTCAGGTGGCCCTCGAGCCAGTTCACCGACTCGGCGTCCAGGTGGTTGGTGGGCTCGTCGAGGAGCAGCAGGTCCGGCTTCTGCAGCAGCAGCTTGCACAGCGCGACGCGTCGTCGCTCACCACCGGAGAGGACGTCCACGAGGGCGTCCGGCGGCGGGCAGCGGAGCGCGTCCATGGCCTGCTCCAGCTGGGCGTCGATGTCCCAGGCGTTGCGGTGGTCCAGCTCGGTCTGGACGTCGCCCATCTCGGCCATCAGCGCGTCGAAGTCGGCGTCGGGCTCCCCCATCAGGACCCCGAGCTCGTCCATCCGGCGCTGCAGGCCCTTGGTCTCGGCCACCGCCTCCTCGACGTTCTCCAGGACGGTCCTGCCCTCGGTGAGCGGCGGCTCCTGCAGCAGGATGCCGACCGTGGCGTCCTTGGCGAGCATGCCGTCGCCGTTGTCGGGCTGGACCAGCCCGGCCATCACCTTGAGCAGGGTGGACTTGCCGGCACCGTTCGGGCCGACGACCCCGATCTTCGCCCCGGGCAGGAACGACTGGGTCACGTTGTCGAGGACGACCTTCTCGCCCAGCTTCTTCCGGACGGTGTGCAGGGTGTAGATGAACTCAGCCATCGAGGTGCTTCAACCTTCGCAGACGTGGGATGTGCGCACCAGCAGGGGCACGCGGGCCGGCTACGAGTATGCCAGCGGGGACCGACACCGCACACCGTCCGCACTTGTCCACAGGCCGGGCCGCCTCAGGAGCCCTGTCCACAGGCCCGTGCCGGCGGCGACCGGGACGGGTGCTCCGACGCCATGGTCTGGGCAGGTCCCGCGGCACCGGTCGCGACCCGAGGAGAGGAACGAGCATGGACGCAGTGCTGGAGCTGAGCGGCAACGTCGGCACCGAGGTCGAGACGAAGGTCACCCGGGGAGGCTGGCCCACCGCCAGCTTCCGGGTGGCGTGCACGCCCCGGCAGCGACGCGGTGGTGAGTGGGGGGACGCCGAGACGATCTGGCTCACCGTCACCTGCTTCCGCGGTCTGGCCGAGAACGTGGCGTCGTCGGTGTCCAAGGGCGACCCGGTGCTGGTGAACGGCCGGCTCCGCCTCAGCTCCTGGGAGGACGAGCACGGGGAGCGGCGCGAGCGCCTCGTGCTGGAGGCCACCACGGTCGGGCCCGACCTGACCCGTGGCACCAGCACCTTCCGGCGGTCCGAGCGCCCGGTCGTCGAGGACGAGACCGACGAGGCCTACCGGGAGCTGATCCTGTCGGTCGAGCAGGAGCCGGAGCCGGCCGCCGCCGTGGCGGGCTGAGCCGGGCGGGGTGGTGGGTGCCGGGGACGGCTCCCGGGGCGCGCGGGCGGGGGGGTCCGCGCCTCGGGCCGTCTCAGCCGGCGGCGCGCTCCAGCGCCGTGCGGGCCCGGGCGTGCCGGTCCAGCTCGGTCTCCACGGCGGCCAGCACGTCGTCCTGGGCGACCTTCTCCACGGCCCTCACCAGGGCCCGCCGAGCCCTCGCGCCCGCGCGGCCGGCCCCGAGGACGACCCCGATCCGGCTGATCCCCGCCAGCAGCAGCCCGGCGGCGACGCCGCCGAGCAGCAGCCAGGTGGGGGCCTGGAAGCGCCACCACAGCACCTCCGGCAGCAGCGGCAGCCGGAGGTAGGCGAGCACCAGGTCGATGCCGAACCAGAGCAGCCCGGCCACGGCGGCAGCCAGCAGGACCCACTGCAGGACCCGGACGGCGCGCCACCAGTGCCGGGCGCGGTCCATCTGCAGGTCGGTGGTGGCGACGGCCCGGTCCAGGTGGTCGGGCAGGTCGCCCTGGTGCTGCAGGGTGGCGGCCCGGACCCGGTCGGCCCAGCCGCGCGACATGCCGGCGGCGGCGGAGTCGGCGACCTGTCGCAGCGCGCCGTCGACGCGCGCCCGGGAGGCCCCGCCGACCGGGGTCAGCGAGGTGCGGCTGACGCGGGCGGGTTCGAGCTCGCGGGCGGCGCGCTCGCGTCGGCCGAGACCGGCGAGCCGGTCCAGGTGCAGCCGCCGCAGCGGGTCGGGGCGGAAGCGACCCAGCCAGGCCAGGGCCGGCCAGCCGGTGGCCATGCCGCCGCGCAGCCGCCAGGCCTGGTCGACCGCGCGGGTCACCTCGGGCACCTGGGCCGCGGCGGACAGGGAGTCCACCAGGCGCTGCCGGTCGGCGCGCGCCACACCGGTCCCGCCGGCGTCACCGGTGGCCCCGAGCAGCCCGCGGGCGGCGGCTGCCACGTCGACCCCCAGCCGCTGGGCGGCCACGGCCTTCTCCCGGACCCGCGCGGCCAGCAGCTTCTCCAGCGAGGGGACGCCCAACCCGGTGACCGCCGACACCCCGAGCACGGGCACCTGCCCGAGACCCTCCGACGCCAGCAGCCGCTCCAGGTCGCGCAGGCACTCGTCGGCCTGGGGCCGGGAGAGGCGGTCGATCTGGTTGAGCACGACGACCATCACGCCGGCGTGCTCGGACATCGGCACCAGGAACTGCTCGTGCAGGGCGGCGTCGGCGTACTTCTGCGGGTCCACCACCCAGACCATCAGGTCCACCAGCTGCACCAGCCGGTGCGCCTCCACGCGGTGGGCGACCTCGGTCGAGTCGTGGTCGGGCAGGTCGAGCAGGACCAGGCCGCGGCGGGCGCGGTCCTCGTGCAGCGCGTGCCGGCGGCGCACCTCCAGCAGGTTCAGCAGGTCGTCGGTCGACTCGCTCCCCCAGGTGACGGCCATCGCCTCCGACGTCGTGGGGCGCCGCATCCCGGGCGTGGAGAGCTCCTGCCCGGCCAGGGCGTTGAACAGGGTGGACTTGCCGGACCCGGTGGCCCCGGCCAGGGCCACCACGGTGTGGTCCCCGGAGACGGCCAGACGTCGCTCGGCGCGGCGGACGACGTCCTCGGCGGCACGGACCAGCCCGGGGTCGGCCCGGCCCTGGCTCAGCCGGGCCCCCTCGGCGAGCTGCTCCAGCCGTGCGGGCAGGTCCCTGGCGGCCCGGCCCCGGACGGCCTCCCGTGCGCTCACCGCCCACCCTCGCGGTCCGTCCGCGGGCGCGGCTGCGCCATCCCGAGGTGCTCCCCGGGCGCGGCGGGCTGCACCAGCGGCTCGCGCTCACCCCCGACGCGCCGGGTCAGCTGGGGGGTCCCGCTGGTGCCCCGGTCCAGTGCGGCGGGCTCCTCGGCGACGGGCAGGTCGCGTCGGCCGCTCTCCAGGGCTGCGGACCCCTCGTCCAGGTCGCCCATCGCCGCGCGGACCGAGGCGACCGCCCGCCAGATCCGCTCGGCCTGCTCGGGCTCGACCTGCTCCGCGGCCAGGGCCCGGTGGTAGCGCGCCAGCTCGGCGGAGAGGACGACCTCGACCCCGTCGTCCAGCAGCTCCTTGGCCCGCTCGGCCAGCCGGCGGACCGCGTCGTCACCGAAGACGGCCTCCAGCACCCGCTGGGCGAGCAGCGCCGTCCCCCCGGCCACGCCGATCTCCGCCCCGACCAGACCGCCGGTCTGGGAGAAGACCACGATCATCAGCGCCACCCCGACCCCGTTGACGCCGAGGGCCAGGAAGCGCGCCTGGGACCGTTTGGCCATCCCCTCGTCCGCCACCAGCTCCAGCACGTCGCCCTGCCAGTCCCGGATGGTCCGGGCCACCGCGGCGGGGAACTCCGGTGAGGGGCGGCGCAGGTCCTCGGTCGAGCGCTGCAGCAGCGCCCGTCCGGCGGTGTGGGCCTGCCAGGACGCCTCCGCCCGTTCGGCGGCGGCCTCACCCTCCTCGCGGACCAGGGCCTCCAGACCGGACTCGACCGCCACCTTCACCGGCTCGGCCAGCGGCTTGCCCGTGATCATGGCCACGGCCTTGTCCCGCAGCCACCCGATCCGCCGCTCCATCGCGCGGAAGAACTCACCGGTGCCGACGAAGTCGTGCCAGCGGGCCAGCACCTCCCCGCGCAGCAGGGTGCCGTCGGCGGACTGCACCGAGACGCTGCGCACCGCCTCGGCGTAGGCGTGGTCGGCCTCGTCGCGCAGCTGCACGACGTTGGCCACCTGGTCGTCGACGGCCTCGGCCACCTGCGGGGCCGCCCGGACCAGCTGGGCCACCGCCCCGGCCAGGGTCTGGCGCACCACCGCGGTGCGGCGCCGCTCGTCGCCGGCCAGCTCGGACAGCCAGCCGCGGATCGGTGAGATGGCCGACTCCGGGAGCAGGCCGTCGGTGTCGGTGGTGGTCTCCGGGACGGCGAACAGCGGTGACTCGGCCAGCCCGCGCTCGCTCATCATCTGACCGAGGTGCGGGGGCACGTCGCGCATCGCGGCCGGGGGGACGCGGCCCAGCACGACCGCCACCGCCGCACCCCGCCGGGCAGCCGCGTTCAGGTAGTCCCAGGGCACCGCGTCGGCGTACCGCGCCGCTGAGGTGGCGAAGAGCCACAGGTCCGCCGCGGCGAGCAGCTGGGCGGCCAGCAGGCGGTTCTGCTCCACCACCGAGTCGATGTCGGGGGCGTCGAGCAGCGCGAGTCCCTTCGGCAGCGACGGCTCGGCCACCAGCTGCAGCGACGTGTGGCCGGTGGTCGGCCCGGTGGTGCGGGCCAGCCCGGGGAGGATCCGGTCGCTGGTGAACCACTCGGCGTCATCGGGGTGGTGCACCAGCACCGGTGAGCGCGTGGTGGGGCGGATCACGCCGGGCGCGCTGACCACCCGACCCACCAGGGAGCTGACCAGGGTCGACTTCCCGGCTCCGGTGGAACCGCCGACCACCGCCAGCACCGGGGCCTGGAGGGCGTCCAGCCGCGGCAGCACGTAGTCGTCGAGCTGGTCCACGGCCGTCCGCACCGACCGCCGGTGGTGCTCCACCTGGGGCAGCGGCAGGGGCAACCGCACCGGCGCGAGCGCGTCACGCAGCTCGACCAGCGCCGTCGACAGGCTCCCGGACACCAGCACTCCCCTCGTCACCCCCGGCTGGGACCGGGGGCTCCGATCCTGTCACCCGGGGTGGCTCAGCTCTTCGGCGGCGCCCAGGAGGGGTCGACCTCGGAGTACTGGGTGGCCGTCTGACCGAGCGGCTGGCTGGCCGTCGCACCAGGGGGCGCGGGCCAGCTGCCACCGAGACCGGAGGGGCCCGGGTAGGCCGGCGGCGCCCACTGCTGGACGGCCTTGCGCCGCCGCAGCCGGGGGTACGGGGCCCGGCCGTCGGGCAGCACCACCGCGTGCGGACGGCGTGCGGTCACGGTGGCGAGGAGCTCGTGCTCGCGCCCGGTCCCGGACCGGTCCACCAGACCGCGGGTCTGGCTGTCGCGCAGGTAGGCCAGCTCGGTCAGCGAGACCTGGTAGACGATGGTGGACCAGAAGGTGGAGGGGCCCCGCCACAGCGCGTGCCACAGCGCCCGCATCCGGGTCCGGAGCCGGCTGGCGGCCTCGGCGTCGCTGGTCTCCAGCCAGCCGGACCGGACGTAGTCCTCCAGCCGGGCGCGCACGCTGCGACCCTCGTGGAGGAGCTGGCGGATGATGAAGCCGATCGCGGTCCCCACCAGCATCAGCGCGACGCCCCAGAGCAGCAGCAGCGTGGTGCCCTGGAACAGCGTCGAGGAGGCGTTGAAGGCCATGTGCAGCAGGGCGGCCGCCAGGAACCCGATCAGCGGGGCCAGCACCCGGAACAGCTTGCTCTTGGCGCGCAGGGCCACCGCCAGGCCGATGCCGGTGCACATGGTGAACAGCGGGTGGGCGAAGGGCGTCATCACGCCACGCAGGAAGAAGATCTGCCGCAGGACCTCGTCAGGGTCCTGCTGACCGAAGGTCTGCGCCGCGTACCGGTAGGCGCGTCCGTAGTAGAGGATGTTCTCGGTGAAGGCGAACCCTGCCCCGGCCAGCCCCGCGAGCACGATCCCCGAGAGCCGGTTGACGAAGCGGTAGCGCAGCAGGATCGCGATGAAGAACAGGATCGTGGCCTTCGTGGACTCCTCCACGAACGGCGCCACGAAGACCGCCGCCCGCGCCCCCGAGGCCGGGTCCCCGTCCCCCTCGATGGCCAGGCGGCTGGCGGCCCAGGTGTTGAGCTGGGCGGAGAGGAACGTCGAGACGAAGGCACCCCAGGCGAGCGCGGCCACCCAGAGCCCGATCCGGGTCCAGACGAAGACCGGGCGCCAGCGGTCGGCCCAGAAGTAGAGCAGGGAGATGGGCACCAGGCTGTAGGCGGCGAACAGGCTCACCTTGGGGATCGCGTCGGTGCCCAGACCGATCAGGGTGCCGCCGGGGACCTCGCGGTCGGGCACCACCTGGAACCAGAGGGCCACCGCGCACAGCGCGCACACCACCAGCAGGGCCACGGTGAGCCAGAGGACCGGGTCGGTCAGCAGGCGCCGGGCCGGGTCCCCGGTCCGGACCACCGGCACTCCGGAGCGCCGACGCGCACGACGTTCCTGGGCCTCCACCGACATGCCCGTCAGCGTACAAGGGCCGCAGGCCCAGGCCGTCCGCCGAGGACGTCCCCGGTGTCGGCGGCCGGGTGGACCGGCCCCACCGGTGCCGCGTGAGCGCCCCCGGCAGGACTCGAACCTGCGACCAAGAGATTAGAAGGCTCCTGCTCTGATCCACTGAGCTACGGGGGCTCGGGTCCGGCGACCCGCGGCTCAGGATACGGGAACGCCCTCCACCATCAGGAAGAACCGGTCGAAGGCCCGGGAGGCCAGCTCGCGGGGGTAGGCGTAGGCCTCGGAGCGGTAGTACTCCTCCGCCGCCTGCACGCTGTCGAACTCGATCAGGGTCCAGCCGGCACCCTCGGGCTGCGGGTCCCCCTCGAGCACGGTGGCTGCGGCTCCCCGGGCCAGGAAGCGGCCACCGGCCTCGGCCAGCGCCACGGCGGCGACCTCCAGGTACTCCTTGGCCAGCTCGGGGTCCACGACGGTGCGGCGGACGAGCAGGTATCCCTTGGCAGTCATGGTCGAACTCTGGCACACCTGTCACGGCGCGCGGCGGTCGTCCGGCTCAGCCGACGCGGGCGCTGCGCTGCTGCGACCCGACCCCGGTCACCTCGACCAGGTCACCCACCACCAGCTGACGCCCCCGACGGGTCTCGATCTCCCCGTTCACCAGCACCAGCCCCTCGGCGACGAAGCCCTTGGCCTCCGCGCCGGACTCGATCAGGTCGGCCAGCTTGAGGAACTGCCCGAGCCGGATCCCGCCCTCGGCGACGGGCACCACCAACGGCTCGCTCACCCCTGACCACCCCAGGCGAGCAGGGCCCGGCCGTGCTCGTCGAGCCGGCTCACGTCGGCGCCGCGCTCGGCCAGCGCCGCCACCGTGGCGGCGTGCCCGAACTCGGCGGCGATCATGATCAGCGTGCTGCCGTCGGCGTCGGTCAGGTCGACCGGCACACCGGCGTCGACGTAGGTGGCGAGACCCTCGGTGTCGCCCTGGCGGGCCATCTCCAGGCACAGCTGGGCCAGCCGGACCAGCTCCTCGGCCTCGTCCTCGCTGAGCGGGCCGGGACCGGGCTCGGGAGCGTCCTCGGGCTGGGCGGCGTCGTCGGGCTGGGGAGGAGTGGTCACCGCCCCACGGTAGCCCTCGGGCCCGTCGGCGGACAGGAGGTCAGCCCTACACTGACGCCGGTGACCCCCCGCCCGACCGACGCGTGCCTCCTCGCCGGTGGCCGACGGGAGGGCCACCGTGGCCACCGCTGAGCGCTGGCGCCCGACACCGGTCTTCCTGCTCACCGCCTACGGGCCGACCGTGCTCGCCTCCGCCGGGCTCGGGGCGGTCACCCCGCTGATCGCCCTCACCGCCCGCGACCTCGGGGCCAGCGTCGGGCTGGCCGCCTTCGTGGTGGCCCTGCTCGGTATCGGCCAGCTCGCCGGCGACCTCCCCGCGGGGGTGCTGGCGGCCAGGATCGGGGAGAAGCGGGCCCTGCTGCTGGCCTGCGTGCTGGAGGCGGTGGCGCTGCTGGTGGCCTGCTTCGCCCCGTCGCTGCTGGTGCTCGGGCTCGCCGTGCTCGCCTGCGGCACCGCCAGCTCGATCCTCGGTCTGGCCCGGCAGTCCTACTTCACCGTGGCCGTCCCTCGGGCCTACCGCGCCCGGGCGCTGTCCAGCCTCGGTGGCAGCCACCGGATCGGCTTCTTCGTCGGGCCGCTGGTGGGGGCGGCGCTGATCTCGGTCTGGGACCTCTCGGCGGCCTACGCCTTCGCCGCGGTGATGAGCGGTCTGGCCGCCCTGGCCACCCTGGCCCTGCCCGACCTCCCGGACCTGCCGGAGGCGCGCGGTCCGACGTCCGGGCCGCCCCGGCGGGTCACCCTCGCCGGGGTGCTCTGGGCCCACCGGCGGGTGCTGGGCACGGTCGGGGTCGGGGTGCTGCTGATCATGATGGCCCGGGCCACCCGGCAGTCCATCATCCCGCTGTGGGCGGAGTCCCAGGGCGTCTCGCCGGCCACCACCAGCGTCATCTTCGGGCTCTCCAGCGCCCTGGACATGCTGATGTTCTACCCCGGCGGCTGGGTGATGGACCGGTTCGGGCGCTTCTGGGTGGCGGTGCCGGCGGTCGCGGTGCTGGGGCTCGGGATGGTGCTGCTCCCGCTCACCTCCTCCGCCCTCACCATCGCCCTGGTCGCCTTCATGATGGGGCTGGGCAACGGCATCAGCTCCGGGGTGGTGATGACCCTGGGCGCGGACGCCTCGCCGGCGGTCGGCCGTTCCCAGTTCCTCGCCGGGTGGCGGCTGATGGCCGACACCGGGACCGCGGTCGGACCGCTGATCATCACCGCCGTCACCGCCGTGGCCACCCTCGGCCTGGCCTCGGTCACCGTCGGTGCGGTCGCCCTGGTGGGCATCGGCTGGCTGGTCCGTTGGCTGCCCCGCACGCGGCGCGCCCCTTAGGGTGTCCCGGTGAGTCAAAACCTGGTGTGGATCGACTGCGAGATGACCGGCCTCGACCTGGAGGACGACGTCCTGGTCGAGGTCGCGGCGCTGGTCACCGACGGCGAGCTGAACGTGCTCGGTGAGGGCGTCGACGTGGTGATCAAGCCCCCCGCGGCCGCCCTCGAGCAGATGGGCGACTTCGTCCGCCGGATGCACACCAGCTCGGGGCTGCTGGCCGAGCTCGAGCACGGGGTCGAGCTGGCCGAGGCCGAGCAGCTGGTGCTGGACCACATCCGCCAGTTCGTCCCCGAGCCCCGCAAGGCCCCGCTGGCCGGCAACACCATCGGCACCGACCGGGCCTTCCTGCTGCGGCAGATGCCGACGCTGGAGGCCCACGTCCACTACCGCAACGTCGACGTCTCCTCCTTCAAGGAGCTGGCCCGGCGCTGGTTCCCCAAGGTCTACTACCACAGCCCCGAGAAGGGCGGGAACCACCGGGCGCTGGCCGACATCCAGGAGTCCATCGAGGAGATGCGCTACTACCGCGAGGCCCTCTTCGTCGCACCCCCGGGACCGGACAGCAGGACCTGCCGCCAGATCGCCTCCCGCCACGCCGGGTCGCTGACCGGCCTCGTCGTGGCCAAGGACGTCCCCGGCACCCCGACCGGTGCACCGGCTGGAGCCACCGCCGAGAACCGGGCGCCCGGAGGCGGCACGAGCTGATTTCCTCCCCGGCCCCGGTTCTGGTTAGACTGCTCCCCGCGTCAGGCACGGTGCGTCCGAGCTGACCATGGTGGGTGTAGCTCAGTTGGCAGAGCACTTGGTTGTGGTCCAGGGGGTCGCGGGTTCAAGTCCCGTCACTCACCCCGCAGATCTGGCCCCGTCGGTTCGTCCGGCGGGGCCAGTTGCACGTCCACCCGCGCACAGCGCCCGGACGACGCCGCACAGCGGTTCGTAACAGTCCCGTTAACGGAGTTCCCTCCCTCTTCCCCGCCGTGGCGCTCGCTCGTATCTTGTATACAAGATATCCGTAGGAGCACAGCGACGTCGCCACCGCACACCGAGCCACGAAGGAACCACCGATGAAGAGGACAGTTCGACGTCCCGGCGCCCTGCTCATGGCGGCCGCGGTTCTCGTCGCCGCCGGCGCCTGCTCCACCGAGCCCGAGGCACCCACCACCCCTGTCACAGTGACGCCGCCCAGCACGCTGATCGAGCCCGGCGAGCTGACCTACGGGGTCGCCGCCAGCTTCCCGCCCTTCGAGTACAAGGACGGCGCCGACCTGGCCGGCTTCGATATCGACATGGCCGAGAGCCTCGCCGGTTACATGGGGCTGCAGACCTCTCCTCTCGACATCGACTTCGACGGGCTGATCCCCGCCCTCGGCGGAGGGCGCGTCGACATCATCAACTCGGCCATGTACATCAACGAGGAGCGTGCCGAGCAGGTGGACTTCATCCCCTACCTCGTGGTCGGCGAGGCGATGCTCGTCGCCAAGGGAAACCCGATGGGCATCGCCGACATCCCCGATGACCTCTCCGGTCGCACCATCGCCGTCACCCGTGGCGCCATCGGCGAGACCTACATGGAGGACTTCAACACCGAGCTCGAGGCCAAGGGCCTGGAACCGATGACGATCATGGCGCTGCCCACGAACCAGGACGCCCTGCTGGCCGTCACATCCGGGCGTGCCGACGGGTTCGACACCTCCACCCCCGGCGCGGCCTTCACCCTCACCGAGCGCGGCGAGGCCTTCGACATCGCCGGCACCTTCGCGCTGGGTACCGAGATCGGCGTCGCGGTGCGCAAGGGCGACACCGAGACCCGGGCCGCGATCGAGGCGGGCCTGGAGCAGCTCGTCGCCGACGGCACGTACGAGGAGCTGATCGCGCGTTACAACCTGCCGCCCGAGTCCGCCCTCTTCACTCCCGAGCCTGCCGCCACGGAGTCGGGTGACTGAGGTGCAGCTGCTGGAGTACGTCATCTCGGTCGCGTTCCTGAGAGCCGCACTCGTCACCGTCGCCCTGACTGTGCTGTCGATGACGCTGGGCATACTCGGCGGGTTGCTGCTCGCACTGGGAGCAAGCTCCCGCTTCCGCGTCCTGCGGGCGCTGGTGGCGGTGTACGTGTGGCTCTTCCGCGGCACGCCGGTCCTGCTCCAGCTCATCTTCGTGTTCAACGTCCTACCCCTGGTCGGGCTGCGCTTCGACTCCTTCACCTGCGCGATCATCGCTCTGAGCCTGAACGAGGCCGCCTACATGGCCGAGGTCATCCGCGGCGGTCTGATGGGAGTGGACCGGGGCCAGCGCACCGCCTCGCACATGCTCGGCCTGAGCCGCGTCCAGACCATGCTGCACGTCGTGCTGCCGCAGATGGTGAGGCTCGTGCTGCCGCCGACGGGCAACCAGCTCATCGGCATGCTGAAGACGTCGGCGCTGGCCTCGGTGGTGGCGGTCCAGGACCTGCTGCTGGTAGCCCAGCGCACCGCCGCCGGCAACTTCGACTACGTCGACGCTCTGCTCGCCGCGGCGATCCACTACCTGCTGCTCACCACGCTGTGCACCCTGCTCGTCCACGCCGTCGAGGTCAAGATGGACGTGTCGCGCAAGTCGCAGCGCCGCCAGCGGCAGGAGACGCGGGCGCTCGTCTTAGAGGGAGGACGTCGGTGAACGAGATCTTGATCGAGACCCAGGGCATCACCAAGAGCTACGCCTCGACCACGGTGCTCTCCGAGGTCAGCCTGCGGATCCACCGCGGCGAGTGCGTCGTCCTGGTCGGCCCGTCGGGGGCCGGCAAGTCCACCGCACTCCGGTGCATGGCCGGGCTGGAGGAGCTGCAGGCCGGTTCCGTGGTGTTCCAGGGGGAGACCTTCGTGACCACCGAGGGCACCCACCGCCAGCTCCGCGGCGCCGTCGGCATGGTCTTCCAGCAGTTCAACCTGTTCCCCCACCTCAGCGTGCTGGACAACGTGGTGCTGGCTCCACGACGGGTGAAGAAGGTCCCCCTGCCGGAGGTTCGCCGCAAGGCCGAGGAGCTGCTGGACATGGTCGGCCTGGGCAACCGTCGCGGGTACTTCCCCCACGAGCTCTCCGGCGGCCAGCAGCAACGCGTGGCCATCGCGCGGGCCCTGGCCATGGAACCCACGCTGATGCTTTTCGACGAGCCCACCAGCTCCCTCGACCCCGAGCACACCAGGGAGGTGCTGCGGGTGATGAAGCAGGTCATCGAACTGGGCATGACCGTCGCGGTCGTGACCCACGAGATGTCCTTCGCCCGGCAGAGCGCGGACCGCGTCATCTTCATGGACGAGGGCCGCATCCTGGAGGACGCCCCCACCGCCCAGTTCTTCTCCGCCCCCCAGAGCGACCGCGCCCGCGCCTTCCTGCGCGAGGAGGACGAATGAGCCCCTTCACCGGGCTGGGCGAGCCCCAGCACTCGCCCACCTGGCGCAAGCAGGACTGGGCCTACGCGCAGCTGCGCGAGTGGATCGTCGAGGGCCACCTGCGCGAGGGGCAGAAGCTGGACGAGGCCACCCTCGCCGATGAGCTGGGGGTGAGCCGCATCCCGTTGCGGCACGCGCTCTCCCGGCTGGCCTCGGAGGGACTGGTGGTCGATCGGCCACACCGCAGCCTGCTGGTGGCCACGATGTCCCTGGCCGACGCCGAGGACGTCTACGCCGGGCGGACGGTGCTGGAGGTGCTGCTGGCCACCACCGCCACCCTGCGTGCCGGGCCGGGCGACGTCGAGCGGGTGCGTGCGGTGCTGGAGGTGCAGGCCGAGCACACCACCAGCGGCCGCCACGAGGACTCACGCCACGACGACCGCAACTTCCACTTCGCGATGTACGAGACCGCACAGATGGCCGCCACCTTCGCGGCCTTCCAGCGGCTACGGCTGCTGAGCGAGCGCTACATCCACCTTTACCTCAAGCAGCCGAGCCGGCTGCAGGAGTCCGTGAGCCAGCACCGGGCCATCTTCGACGCCTTCGTCGCCGGGGACCCGGACCGGGTCGCCGACCTGACCGAGCGCCACGTGACCGACGGCATCCGGGTGCTGCGCACCCTGCTCTGACGACCGTTTGACCTCACCTGCCGCCCCCACCCACCCCCCCGCCCGGAAGACCCTGACGCAAGGAGAACCGTGTCCCACCTGCCCGCCGCCCTGGCGCGACTCGACCTGCCCGAGCTGAACCAGCACATCGGACTGTCCGTGAGAGAAGCCGAGCGCGAGCTGGAGAACGGTCCGGGTCCGGATCGTCTGCTCGACGCCACTTACGCCAACACCCACCGCTTCCCGCCCCCGGAGTGGGCGGTGGAGACGTTCGTGGCGGCGGCGACCGGGGCGGGGATGACCTACACCCCCTACCGCGGTGACACCAGCGTGCGCGAACTCGTCTCCCGGAACATCCGTGAGGTGCTGGGGCTGCCCAGCGGCGACGGCGTCGAGCCCATCCTCACGCCGGGCACGCAGGGCGCGCTGTTCGTGGCCCTGGCCTCGGTGCTGGAGCCGGGCGACCTCGTGCTGCTCCCCGATCCCGACTACCTGTCGACCGAGCGGATGATCCGTTACCTCGGCGCCGAGGTGGTCCGGATCCCGATGGTCTTCTCCGACGGCGAGGACCGCCCCGTGCTGGACCCGCAGGCGCTGGCCGAGGCTGCAGCCCGTGGCCCCCGGCTGATGGTGTTCTCCCACCCGAACAACCCCACCGGAGCGGTCTACCAGGACTCCACGCTGCTGCAGATCGCCGAGCTGGCCGTCGAGCACGACTTCTGGGTGCTCGCCGACCAGCTGTACTGCCGCCTGGTCTACGACGGGCGCACCTTCACGCACCTGGCCAACTTGCCGGGGATGGCGGAGCGGACCATCACGCTGCTGGGCCCGTCCAAGACCGAGTCGCTGTCGGGCTACCGGCTGGGCGTGGGGCTGGCCCCTTCCTCCATGGTGGCCCGGATGGAGGACGTGCAGTCCTGCACCGCGCTGCGTGCCCCCTCCTACGCCCAGCACCTGCTCGCCCGCTGGCTGGCCGACGACCAGGACTACCTGCGGCTGCGGGTGGTGGAGTACCAGGCGCTGCGCGACACCACCGTGGAGCGCATCAACGCCTCCGGTGTGATGCGGGTGCGTCCCTCGGGCGGGAGCTCCTACGTGTTCCCCGAGCTGCTGGTCGACGTCAGCGACCGGGAGATCTCGCTAAGGCTGAAGCGGGATGCCGGCGTCGTGGTGAACCCCGGCTACCAGTTCGGGCTGCGCGGCCTGAGACACCTGCGGCTGTGCTTCGCCCAGGACGAGCAGGAGTGGTCTGCTGCGCTGGACCGGGTGCTGGACGTGGTCGCCCGGTACCCGCTCCGGTGAGCGGCGCGTCCACCGCGGTCGGCTCCCTGCTCCTGCGCGGGCTGAGCTGGTGGTCGCTCCACCACCCCCTGCGCCGCTCGCTCACCCACGCCTCGGTGACCACCGACATCCTGGAGGCGCTGATCGTCCGCGCCGACTTCGACGACGTCGCCGGCTGGGCGGAGGTGCGCACCAACGGGCGCTACGCCACCGGGGAGGACACGGGCACCGTGCTCACCGCCCTGACCAGAACCCCGTTGCTGGACCGGACGGTGGAGCAGGGCACCACCGATCTGTTGCCCTGCTCCCGGTTGGCGGCGATGGCTCTTGACGTCGCCGCCCACGACGCGGCCGCGCGAGCCGGCGGCCGCGCCCTGCACCTGCTGCTGGGAGGTCCACCCACCAGCCGGCTGGCCACCCACGCCCAGGTCCCCTTCGGCACCGTCGGGGAGGCCGGGTTGCGCGCCCGCGAGGCGGTGACCGACGGCTTCGGCCGGATCAAGGTGCGCGTCGGCGGGCCGGACGTGGACCACGACATCGCCAGGGTGGCTGCGGTCCGCGCCGCGGCCGGGGACGGGGTGGAGCTGCTCACCGACGCCAACGCCGGCTGGGACCTCGCCCAGGCGGTGCAGGCGTCCGGCCGGCTGGCCCCGCTGGGGGTCCGCTGGCTCGAGCAGCCGGTGCGCGGAGTGGCAGACCTCGCCCGGGTGAGCGCGAGCAGCGACGTCCCGGTCCGGGCCGACGAGTCGGTCCGGGACGCTGACGACGTCGCGGTCCTGGCCGCCGCCGACGCGGTGCAGGGAGTCCACCTCAAGCTGGAGAAGACCGGCACCGTCGCCCGCCTGCGCACCGCCGTGGCCGTGGCCAGGTCCGCCGGTTTGCACGTCGCACTGGGGCAGATGGACCAGGGCCGACTGGGCTGCGCGGCCACCACGTCGCTCGCGGCCGGCCTCGGCATCGAGGAGGCCGAGCTCTGGGGCTGCGCCGACGTCGACCCGACCGACGACGTCGCCGGCCCCCTCATCCTGCTCGAGGGCTCGGTCTTGGTCCCGCAGGGGCCGGGGCTGGGCGTCGTCGTCACCCTCACCACACCACCGTCAGGAGCCCTGCCACGATGACCGACCAGAACACCCGCGACGTACCCCGGACCGACAGCCCTCTGACCGTGCCTCCCCTCGGCGCGGCCGACCTGGACGTGGTCGCGCTGACCAGCTCCCTGGTCGCCGTGGACAGCACCAACCCGGGCGGCGACGAGGCCGGGGCGCTGGCCGTGCTCGCCGACCTCTTCGCCAGCCGGGGGCTGGCACCGGAGATCGACCGCTACCGCGACGGCCACGCCAACCTCGTGGTCCGCGTTCCGTTCGGCCCCGGACCCACCCTGATGCTCAACTCCCACATCGACGTGGTCCCCGCCGGCGACGGCTGGCGCCATGCCCCCTTCACCCCCGTGGTCGCCGACGGACGGCTGCACGGGCGGGGCAGCGCCGACGCCAAGGGCAGTCTGGCGGCGATGGCCGTCGCCCTGCTGGGACTGGTGGACTCCGCTGCACCGCTGGCCGGCACAGTGGTGTTCACCGCCGTCGGTGACGAGGAGGGCGGCAGCACCGGCGCCCGGCACCTGATCTCCTCGCTGCGACCGGACGCCTGCGTGGTGGGTGAGCCGACCGGACTGCAGCTGCTGTCGGCGCACAAGGGATCGGTGCGCCCGGTGATCGAGGTCCGGGGCGTCCCGGCGCACGCCGCCACCCCGCACCTGGGCGCCAACGCGATCGAGGGCGCCGCCGAGCTGGTCGTGGAGCTCCGCCGGTTGGCTGCCGGGCTGCTCGAGCGCGATCACGCGCTGACCGGCGGACCCACCATGACCACCGTGCTGGTCAGCGGCGGTGAGGCGCCGAACGCGGTGCCCGAACGCTGCCGCCTCACCCTCGACCGCCGGCTGGTCCCTGGAGAGGACGACGGCGGCGCGCTGGCCGAGGTGCAGGTGGTGCTCGACCGGTTCAACGCCGCCCACGGCCGGCTGAGCGCCACCATCGTGGAGTGCGCCCCGAGCACCGGAGGTCCCTCGGAGACCCCGCGGACAGACCCCTTCGTGGCCGCCGCGGTGGCCGGGATGGCCGCCGCCGGGGAGCGCACCGACCTGGGCGGACTGGTGGTCAACTGCGACATGACGACCTTCCGCTCAGCCGGCGTCCCGACCGTGATCGTCGGCCCCGGGACCCTGGAGGTGATGCACGCCATCGACGAGCACGTGCCCGTCGAGCAGCTGTACCGGGCGGTGGTCGTCCACCGGGCCATCATCGAGAGCTACCTCGGGGGTGCCCGATGAGGCTCGCCCTGGCCCAGTGCGGTCCGCCCCCGACCGAGGACGCCGTCGAGGGCTCCGTCGCCGCCGTGGCCGACGCGGTGGCTCGTGCGGGCGACCAGGGTGCAGAGCTGGTCGCCACCAGCGAGCTGGTGATCGGCGGATACCGCACCGACCTGATCCTCCGCGGTGACCTGCCGACTGTCCTGCAGGGGCCCGACGACCCCCGCCTGGACCCGGTCCGCGAGGCCGTCCGCAGGGCGGCCACCACCGCTCTTGTGGGGGCGGCGGTAGCGGGCCCCGACGGCACCCTCAACGCGCTGCTCCGCGTCAACCCGGACGGCGACGTCGACGTCGTCCACGCCAAGGTCCACCTGTGGGCCGAGGAGCGGCGGGTGTTCGTGCCAGGGCCTGGGCCGGTGGTGCTCGAGCACGCCGGGCTGCGGATCGGGTTGGGCATCTGCTACGACGCGGCCTTCCCCGAGTACTGCCGCTCGCTGGCCCGCGACGCCCACCTGCTGCTCTTCGCCTCGGCCTTCGCCGTCGGTGAGGAGGAGCGGCGCCACACCATCTACCACCCGTCCCGGGCGCTGGAGTCCGGTGTGCACGTCGCCGTGGTCAACGCCGTCGGCGAGCAGGGTGGCGCGACGTTCTTCGGCCGCAGCCAGCTCATCGACCCGTGGGGCCGCCGCAGCGTGGTCGCCGGGGACACCCCCACCGTCGTCGTGGGAGACGTCGACCCGGAGGCCTGCCGCGCCGCCCGGGACGAGCTGCCCTACCTGCAGGACCTCCAGCCCCACTACCGCCCCAGCACCGTCGGAAGGAACCCGTCATGACCCCCGTCTTCAGCCGCGAGGAGCAGAGCTCGCGACTCCACCGCTTCCAGCAGGAGCTGCAGCAGCAGTCCCTGGACGTCGCCGTGGTCAACACGCCGGAGAACATCTGCTGGCTGACCGGCCACCAGACGCCGGGCTACTACACCTACCAGTGCCTGGTGGTGCCCGCCGAGGGCGAGCCGACCCTGCTGATGAGGGAGACCGAGGTGGTCAACGGGGAGGACACGACCTACCTGGACGACATCCACGGGTTCGCCGACACCGAGGACCCGCTGCAGCGGACCGCCGACGTGGTCCGCTCCCGCGGTGCCAGCTCGCGGGTGGGTCTGGAGTCGCGCTCGTGGTTCTTCGTGCCCGAGAACCACTCCCGTCTGGTGGCCCTGCTGGGTGCGACGGAGGTGGTGGGCATCGACCAGCTGGTCGCCCAGCTGCGGCTGGTGAAGTCACCAGCAGAGGTCGAGCGGCTGCGGGCCTCAGCCGCCATCACCAACGCCGGGGTGCGGGCGGCGGCGCTGGCCGCCGTGCCCGGGGCCCGGGAGCGCGACGTCGCCGCAGTGGCCTTCGCCACGATGATCCAGGAAGGGTCGGAGTACGTGGGCATGGAGCCGTTCGTGGCCTCCGGGCCCCGCGCCGGCAACATCCACGCCTCCTGGTCGGACCGGGTCATCCAGCCGGGCGAGGGCGTGCTGCTGGAGATGGCCGCCTCCAGCGGTCGCTACCACGCCCCGCTGATGCACACGGTGTGGACCGGGGAGCTCGACCCCGAGACCGCTGCGCTGGCCGAGGCCTGCCGCCAGGCTCGCGACGCCACCGTGGCCCTCGTCCGTCCGGGCCACACCCCCGCCGAGACACACGCCCGGTGCCGGGCCACGGTGGACTCCTTCGGGCTGCTGGACACCTACCGCAAGCGCAGCGGGTACTCCGTCGGGATAGCCTTCGCCCCCGACTGGGGCGAGGGGCACATCCTGTCGCTGCAGGAGACCGAGCACCGCGAGTTCCAGCCCGGCATGGTGGTCCACGTGGTCCCCACGCTGCGACGCGCGGGGGTGGGCGGGCAGGGCTTCTCCGCCACCGTCCTGGTCACCGAGGGGGAGCCTGAGGTGCTGACCCGCTGCGACGTCACCGAGCCGGGGCTGCAGGCGTGACCTCGAGGCCGCGGCCGGCCGGGGCGTACCAGGTGGCGCTCCGGCACGGCGAGCAGGTCTTCGTGGCCGGGATGACCCCTCGCGAGGGCGACACGCTGCTGGCGACCGGGCAGGTGGGGACCACGGTCGGTCTGGAGGAGGGGGCACGACTGGCCGGGGTAGCGGCGCGGCGGGCCCTCGACGCCGCTGCGACCTGCCTGAGCGGTTCCGAACGGCTGGTGCCGCTGTCGATGACGGTCTACGTCAGCACCAGCCGCTTCGACCTGCCGCTGTCCGCCGTGGCCGACGGGGCCTCCGACGTGGTGGCGGCGGCGACCGGCTCCCTGCCGGTTCGCGCGGCCCTGGGGGTGTCCGGTCTCCCCGGCGGGTCCCCGGTCGAGGTGTCGCTGGTGCTGGCCGCCGTCGGCGAGGGCTCTGGTGGCTAGACCGCAGGTCACCGTGCTGCAGGGCGACGTCGCGGTGCAGGGGCTGGAATTCCTGCAGGACCTGGTCGACCTGGTGGTGGTGGACGCCGACGGCCTGCCGGCGGCGCTGCCGAGCACGCAGGCGCTGTTCCTCTGGGACTTCTTCTCCGACGCCGCGGTCGACCTGGTGGCCCGCGCCCCCCGGCTCACCTGGGTGCACGTGGCCGCCGCCGGGGTGGACCGTCTGGTCACCCCCGAGCTCGCCGCCTCCGGGGTGGTGGTCACCAACGCCCACGGCGTCTTCGACCGCCGCATCGCCGAGTACGTGCTGGCCTGCGTCAGCGCCCACCTCAAGGACCTCCCCACCACCTGGCAGGACCAGGCGGGCCGGCGGTGGCGGACGCGCGAGACCACCGACCTGGCCGGGCGGACGGTGCTGGTGGTGGGCGCGGGGGGCGTCGGGCGGGCCTGTGCACGGCTGCTGGGCGCGGTCGGCATGAACTGCCGTCTGCTGGCCCGCACCGCCCGGAGCGACCCCGAGCACGGACAGGTCCTCGGTGTGGACGAGCTCTCCGAGGCGGTCGGCGAGGCGGACGTGGTGGTGGTGGCGGCGCCGCTGACCGCGCAGACCGAGGGGCTGGTGTCGCGTCAGGTGATCGCCCGGATGCGCCCGGGGTCCTTCCTGGTCAACGTGGGCCGCGGTCGCACGGTGGACCAGACCGCGCTGACCGACGCGCTGCTGTCGGGGCACCTGGCCGGGGCTGCGCTGGACACCTTCCAGGTGGAGCCGCTGCCCCCGCAGGACCCGTTGTGGGACCTGCCGCAGGTACTGGTCTCCCCGCACACCTCGTCGCGGACCGGGAGCTGGCGGGCCGACCTGGTTGCCCAGTTCCGCCGGCTGTGCGCGCGGTGGGTGGCCGGGGAGACGCTGCACCCCGTCGTCGACCCCGAACTCGGTTTCGTCCCGGCAGCACGGACGGCCCCACCGGGCGGGTAACCCGTGGGTGTCGTAGACGTGGGGAGGTGGTCGATGGCGGGCACACTAGTCACATGACCACGCAGACCCTGCAGCGCCCGGCCGCCCCGGCGGCGTCCCGGAGCCCGGTCCGCCGGCTGCGCTCCGGGCTGGCCCGGCTGGCCGGAGGGGCGGCCGCCACCGCGTCCCGGCTGAGTGGGCGGGGTAGCGGCGCGTCGATCCGGGGACAGGTCCTCCTCCGCCTGGACCCCGAGGCCTTGTCCACCCTGCTGCAGGGCCGCCGGACCACCGCCGTCTCGGGCACTAACGGCAAGACCACCACCACGCACCTGCTCGCGGCGGCGGTCAGGCAGGGTCTGGGCGAGCGGGCCCACCGGCTGGTCACCAACGCCGACGGCGCGAACCTGCACCACGGTCTCGCCTCGGCCCTCAGCCAGTCCCCGCGCGCCGACGTCGCCGTGCTGGAGACCGACGAGCGGGTCGTCGCCGACCTGGTCCGGCTGGGGCGCCCGGAGGTGCTGGTGCTGCTCAACTTCAGCCGCGACCAGCTGGACCGCCACCACGAGATCAAGGCGCTGGGACGCTCCTGGCGCACCGCCCTCGAGGCCGCCGGCGAGGACGGGCCGGTGGTGGTCGCCAACGCCGAGGAGCCGCTGATCGTCTGGGCGGCGCAGACCGCCCGCGAGGTGGTCTGGGTCGACACCGCCAGCACCTGGCAGCAGGACGCCTCGCTCTGCCCGCAGTGCGGCGCCGGGCTGGCCCGCACCCAGCCCGACCCGGAGACCGGCGAGGGCGGGGACTGGAGCTGCACCGGCTGCGACCTGGCCGAGCCCAAGGCGGACCTGCGGGTCCGCGACGGCCAGATCATCGACGCCGACGGCACCCGCTGGTCCCCCGCGCTGCAGATCCCCGGGGCCTTCAACGTCGGCAACGCCGCCCACGCCCTGGCCGCGGCCCGGCTGCTCGGCGTCTCCACCGAGGACGCCCTGGCCGGGATGAACACGGTGACGTCGCCGGCCGGACGCTTCGCCACCGCCCGGTTCGGCACCACCACGGCCCGGCTGCTGCTGGCCAAGAACCCCGCCGGCTGGGCCGAGGCGCTGCCGCTGGCCGACACCTCCACCGTCGTGCTGGCCATCGACTCCGCCGCCGCCGACGGTCGCGACGTGTCCTGGCTGTGGGACGTGGAGTACGAGCAGCTGCGCGGGCGGACGGTCGTCTGCACCGGACCGCGGGCGGTCGACCTGGCCGTCCGGCTCCGCTACGCCGAGGTCGAGCACCGGGTCGAGCAGGACCTGGCCCGTGCCCTCGAGGGCCACCCCGAGCCGGTGGACGTCATCGCCACCTACACCCCGTTCCAACGACTGCGCCGGATGGGAGGCGTCTGATGAGCAGCACGCCCGAGCGGGTCCACGTCGCGCTGGTCTACCAGTCGCTGCTGGGCATCTACGGCGACCGCGGCAACGCCACGGTGGTGATGAAGCGGCTGCAGTGGCGCGGCTTCGACCCCGTGCTGACCGTGGTCGAGCCGGGGGACCCCGTCCCCGACGACGCGCAGGTGTACCTGATCGGCGGCGGTGAGGACGCCGCCCAGATCTCCGCCGTCCGGCTGCTGCGCGCCGACGGCGCGCTGAACCGGGCCGCCGACCGTGGTGCGGCCGTCCTCGGGGTCTGCGCCGGCTACCAGATCCTGGGCCGGACCTTCACCGTCGGGGAGAACGACGACCTGATCGACGGTCTCGGTCTGCTGGACGTGACCACCACCCGCGGCCCGAAGCGCGCGGTCGGTGAGCTGCTCGGCACCTGGTCCGGCGCCGACGGCGAGGCCCGCCAGATCACCGGGTTCGAGAACCACGGCGGCTGGACCGCCCGCGGCCGCGACGCCGAGCCCTTCTGCACCGTCGAGCACGGCATCGGCAACGGCGACGGCACCGACGGCGCGGTCAGCGGCTCGGTGATCGGGCTCTACCCCCACGGCCCCCTGCTGGCCCGCAACCCCGCCCTGGCCGACCACGTCATCTCGGTCGGTCTCGGTGGCCGCGAGCTGGAGCCCCTGGACCACCCCGAGATCACCGAGCTCCGCCGCCAGCGTCTGGCCGCCGTCCGCAGCACCCGCTGACCGAGGACCCGGTCGGCAGTCGACGAGCCGAGGATCGGTGGACCGCCTCCTGGGAGTCAGCGCACAGCTACGGCCTGAGAGCCACCTCGTGGCGGATCCACGGTCCAGCACCCCAGCTCGCCGGTTGGCTGTGACGAGAGGTCGGTGACGGCGGACCAGCCGTCAGCCGAGGTCGCCCCGGGAGCCGGATCGACGGCATCGGGGCCGAGCGTGCGTGTCCACCACCCGACACCACGAGCTGAGGTCGCGTGAGAGTCGCGACCCGAAGGTGGCGGTCCGGGGGTGGGTGTTCGGGTGTGGCGGGCGTTGGGAACTCGTCCGAGGAACGAGGACGAGGCTCCCCGGGCGGGACACCCACCCCCGGACCGCCGCCGGCACCCAGGCCGAAGAGACCCGCAGACCCCCTTAGATTGACGACATGCAGACACGCACGCTCGGACCCTTCACCGTCTCCGCGATCGGCCTCGGGGCCATGCAGCTCTCCATGAGCGAGAAGCCGCTGCCCGACCAGGGCCAGGCCGACCGCACGATCCACGCGGCCCTGGACGCCGGGATCACCTTCATCGACACCGCCGACATCTACGCCCCCAGCTGGGACGCGATGGGTCACAACGAGGAGGTCGTGGCCCGGGCGCTGAGCAGCTGGGGCGGTGACCGCGACTCGGTCGTGGTGGGGACCAAGGGCGGGATCACCCGCGGCGAGGGCGGGACCTGGGGCCGGGACGGCTCCGCGGAGTACCTGCGCGGTGCGGTGGAGAGGTCCCTGCGTCGGCTCGGGGTGGAGACCATCGACCTGTACCAGTGGCACCGCCCCGACCGCTGGAAGGTCTACGGCGATGTCGTCCAGGTGTTCGCCGACCTCAGGGCCGAGGGCAAGATCAAGGCCGTCGGCATCTCCAACGCCAACGTGGAGGAGATCGAGGTGGCGCTGGAGGTGCTCGGCGAGGGCGGTCTGGCCAGCGTCCAGAACGAGTACTCCCCCCGCTTCCGCAGCTCTCAGGACGAGCTCGAGCTCTGCGGCCGGCACGGCATCGCCTTCCTGCCCTGGAGCCCGCTGGGTGGGGCCGGCCAGGCCTCCGACATCGGCGGACGCTACTCCGTCTTCGGCGAGGTGGCCCAGGCGCACGGCGTCAGCCCCCAGCAGGTCGTGCTGGCCTGGGAGCTGGCCCAGGGCGAGCACGTCATCCCCATCCCCGGCTCGAGCCGGCCGGAGTCCATCGTGGACAGCGCCGCCGCGGCGGACCTGCAGCTCAGCGAGGACGAGCTCGCGCGGCTCTCCGCCTGACCTCCGGTTCCGATTTTCCTCCGCCGGGCCGCTGAGGTAGTGTGTGCTCTCGCGCGCACCGCTAGCTCAACTGGCAGAGCAGCTGACTCTTAATCAGCGGGTTCAGGGTTCAAGTCCCTGGCGGTGTACTCCGGACAGACGCCCCGGCCGGTTCCCCGGCCGGGGCGTCTGGCGTCTCGGCTCCTCCCACCCCGGGCGAGCGGCTCCCCGACAGACACGCGGCACTCCCCCACAGGGCCCCGGCACCGCCGTCGCGAGGACCAGTGCGGTCATGACGTCGGCCCGGGAGCCGAGACCACGACGATCCGGCCGCACTCGCCGACCGCTCCCCACGCACCGCCCCACGCGCGATCGGCGCGTGAGACCGCCCGCAGCCGAGGGAGTGCGGTCGAGTTGTCGCCTCCAGGACGCCGCGTCCGACGATCCGCCCGCACCCGACAGCACCGGCGCGCCGACCCGCCGGGCCGACGCCGGTCAGAGGGGGCCTGGGTCACACCTCAGCGACGGCCCCTGCTGAGCCGGCGGAGGACCGTCTCGGCCGGACCACGACGTCCGGCCCGCTCCAGGGCGACCGCACCGGCGACAGACAGCAGCCACACCCCGACCGCGAGCAGGGCGGTGGCGGCGCTGCCCAGGTGCGCCCCCAGACCGAGCCCCCAAGCCGCCAGCAGCGGCGCGCAGACCACGGACTGCGCGAGGTAGCAGGACAGGGAGCGCTTGCCGACCGCGGTGAGTGCCCCGGAGACGGGGCCGGGGCCGGAGGTCCGCGACGACAGCCGGTCGGCGACCAGCCCGAACACCGCCACGTAACCCAGCCCGCCGAACAGACCCGTGACGGCCTGGGTCACGGGGAACACCCAGGCGACCGTGTCCGGGACGCCGAGGACACCCAGGTGCTGCAGGGCGTGCACGACGCCCTCGGACCAGGCCACGGCGAGACCGACGACCGCGACCCGGGTGAGCAGCCGACGGTGCCGGCCCGGCTCCTCCAGCACCCGGCGCCGCGCGGCCCAGAAGGCGGTGAGGACGGCCACCGGCACGACCAGCCCGAGCAGGCCCTGCCCGAGCACCAGCAGCGGCCAGAAGGTGAGCCGGGGCAGCACCGAGTCCGGCCAGCTCTCGATCCCGTTGATCGCGGTCACCGAGGCCAGGAAGCTCTGCCCCGGCGGCATCGGCACCTCGGCCGCCACCAGGAACACCGCCGAGGAGACGGCGAAGAGCATCCCCACCACCAGGATCGAGGTGAGCACCAGCGCCCACACCGCCAGCGTCTCGTCCCGCCGGCGCAGGAACGCCGCCACCAGCACGAGCCCCGCCAGGCCGTAGGCGCCGAGGATGTCGCCCTCCCAGAGCAGCGCGGCGTGCAGGGCCCCGAAGAGCAGCATCCACAGGTGACGCCGGCGCAGCACCCGGCGCACCGCCCGCTCGTCGGCACCGGCCGCGAGCTGGCTGCGGTGGCTCTGCACGATGCCGTAGCCGAAGAGGAAGGCGAACATCGGGTAGACCCGGCTGTCCACGGCGATGATCACCACCGCCTGGACCGCCCGGTCGAGCAGGGTGCCGTCGGTCGGGTGCACCGAGGCGATCCCGGTGGGTGAGCCGTAGAGGTACCAGGGAGTGTTGGCCAGCGCGATCAGCAGCAGCATCACCCCGCGGGCGAGGTCGGGCGCCAGGCTGCGCCCACCAGCCTCCCGGGCCGGTGGGACCACGACCGCTGCAGAGCTCATGCCCCGATGCTGGCAGCCTCCCCGGCCGCCGGGATCGGGGAGGACCACGAGAGGGCCCCCGGGATGTCCCGGGGGCCCTCGGTCGTGCGGTCGGTTGCGTGCTACTTCACGCCACCGGCGGTCAGACCGGCCACGATCCGACGCTGGAAGATCAGCACCGCGATCAGCAGCGGGACGGTGACGATGACGCCCGCGGCCATGATGGTGCCGTAGGGGGTGTCGAAACCGGTCGTGCCGGTGAACTTGCTGATCGCCACGGTGGCGGTCTGCATGTCCGAGCTGCGGGCGAAGGTCAGCGCGATGATGAACTCGTTCCACACCGCGATGAACGTGATGATCGCCGTGGTGAACACACCGGGGGCGGCCAGCGGCAGGATGATCCGCCGGAACGCCTGACCCGGTGTGCAGCCGTCCACCATGGCCGCCTGCTCCAGCTCCACCGGGAGCTGGCGGAAGAAGGCCGTCAGGTTCCACACGCACAGCGGCATCGCGAACGACAGGCTGGGCAGGACGAGCGCCTGGTAGGTGTTCATCCAGTCGAACGGGAACCAGCTGTAGCTGGCGGTGAACATCTTGAGCAGCGGGATGATCAGCGTGATGCCGGGGAACATCGAGGTGGCGATGATGACCGCCAGCACGATGCCCTTGAACCGGAACCGCAGCCGGGCCAGCGAGTAGGCCGCGATGATGCCGAACGCCAGGGTGAGCAGCGTCGTGACCCCCGAGACGATGACCGAGTTGACCAGCGAGCGGAGGAAGTTGTTGTTGCCGCTGAAGACCCCGATGTAGTTCTCGACCGAGGCCGGGCTGGGGAGGAACTCGGTGCTGCGGCCCTCGGTCGGGATCCGCAGCGAGGAGACGATCATCCAGTAGAAGGGCAGCAGGCAGTAGATGACGATCACGGCCATCCCGACGTAGGCCGCGATCCTGCCGGCCAGCGCCTTGCCGCTGCGCTTGGGCTTGTTGAGCTGGGCGATCTCCTCGGCCGTGGTGGTGTGCTGCCCCGGGACGTCGTCCAGGTCGGTGCGGGCGGTGGTGGTGCTCACGGCATGCCTCCGGAGGTGATCGAGGTGCGGGTGTCGCCCGCGGGACGACCGCCGGCCTTGGCCGCGGCCTTCCGCCGCTTGCGGCCCTCCTGCACGGCCTTGAGCTCCTCGTCACCGATCACGTCGGCCCCGAGCAGCTTCACGAAGAGGTAGGCCACCAGCACGATGTAGAGGAACAGCACGATCGAGTACGCCGCGGCCGGCCCGTAGCGGACCGCGTTGGCCTCGACGTAGGCGAACATCGACAGCGTCTCGACAGAGTACTTGCCCAGGCCGATCATGCCGAAGGGCAGATCGAACATCCGCATGGTGTCGAGGGTGCGGAAGAGCACCGCCACCACCAGGGTCGGCTTCACCATCGGCAGCGTGATCCGGGTGAAGGTCCGCCAGGCGCTGGCCCCGTCGACCTTGGCCGCCTCGTACACCTCGGCGGGGATCGTCTGGAGCCCGGCCAGCGTCAGCAGGCCGATGAAGGGGGCCGTCTTCCAGACGTCGGCCAGCACGACCGCCCAGAACGAGGCCGGGTTGTCAGCCAGCCACAGCACCTGGGTGCCGATGATCCGGTTCATCACGCCGGCCTCGTCGAAGATCAGCTTCCACATCAGGGCCGAGACGATGGTGGGGATGGCCCACGGGACCAGGATCCCGGCGCGGACGATGCCACGCCCCTTGAACGCCTTGGCCATGATGAGCGCCATCGCCACCCCGAGCACGGTCTCGATGGCCACGCAGAAGACGGTGAAGAGCGTGGTGTTGATGAAGGCGTTGAAGAAGCGGTCCATCACGCCGTAGTTGGCGGTGACGTCGTTCATGCCGGCGAAGACCGAGGTGAAGTTGTCGAGACCGACGAACCTCTCACCCCCGGCGACGAGGCCGGTCTGCGGGTCGATGCCGGTGTTGCGCTGGAAGAACGCCTCCCGGATGGCCAGCAGGATGGGGACGCCCACCACGACGACGAGCACGATCATGGTGGGTGACAGCAGCATGGCGGCGAGCCGCCCCTGCCCGTCGCTGAGCGGGTTGGCCTTGCGTTTGGTGCCCGGCGGAGCTGCTCGCGCCGGTTCGATGGCGGTGGCCACTGGAACCTCCTCTCGTTCATCCGGCGGCGCCACTGCCGCCCGGAGCCTCGACGCGGCCCCGCCCCCTCAGGGACGGAGCCGCACCGACGGCCGCCGGGCAGGGAACTGCCCGACGGCCGACGTGATCACTGCTGGATCAGGTCCTCGAGCTTGGTCTGCAGGGTGTCCATGGCCGCCTGCGGCTCGGTCTGACCCTGGATGGTGCTGTAGGCGGCGTCCTGGATGGCCAGGGTCACGTCGCCGTAGTTGACCACCTTGGGCCGCGGGCGAGCGGTCTCGATCGAGGCCTTGAGCACCTCGAGGTAGGGGAACTCAGCGGTGAGCTCGGGGTCGGAGTACAGGGACTCGCGCGCCGGGGCGTTCGAGGTCGCGGCCGTGCGCTTCTTCATCTCGTCCTCGGAGGCCATGAAGTTGATGAAGTCGACCGCGGTGGCCTTGTTCTCGGCGAACTTGCTGATCGCGAAGTTGTGACCGCCGAGGCTGGAGACGCCAGGACCGGCGACACCCGGGAGCGGGGCCACGTCGAACTTGCCGGCGACCTCGGACGAGCCGTCCTCGGCGTTGGCCAGGGTGTACACGTAGGGCCAGTTGCGGTGGAAGATCAGGCTGCCGTCCTGGAACGCCTGGCGACCCTGCTCCTCCTGCCAGGTGATGGCCTCCTCCGGGATGGTCCCGTCGGCGAAGGCGTCGGCCATCCACTGCATCCCGGCCACGGCCTCGGGCGTGTTCGCCGTCGGCGCCCCGGAGTCGTCGGTGAGGTGGCCACCCGCACTGTCCACGGCCTCGGCGATGTTGACCGTCAGCCCCTCGTACTTCTGGTGCTGACCGGCGTAGCAGTCGGCGTCAGCGGCCTCCTCGACCTCGGCCTTGATGGTCGCGCAGGCCTGCTTCATCTCGTCGAAGGTCGTGGGCGGCTCGACGCCGGCGGCCTCCAACCAGTCGGTCCGGTAGTAGAGCATGCCGCCGTCGGAGTAGACCGGCATCGTGTAGAGCTTGTCGAAGTACGTGCCCGAGTCGACGGTGGGCTGCAGGAACCCGGTGAGGTCGAACTGGTCCTCGGGCAGCGCGTCGATCCAGCCGTTGGCCGCGAACTCCGAGGTCCAGACCACGTCGACGTTGAGCACCGTGTACTCGCTGCCCTGGGTCTGGGCGTTCTGGATCATCTGGGCGCGCTGCTGGTCGGCGTTGTCCGGCAGCTCGATGAAGGTGACCTGCTCGTCCGGGTGCTCGCTGTTCCACAGCTCCAGCTCGGTGGCGAGGTAACCCGAGGTGTCCTTGCCCGCTACGTAGCTGATCGGGCCGCGGGCCTCGTAGGCGGGGTCGGCGGCAGGGTCGGATCCCTCCGGTGCCGCCTCGCCACCTCCGCCGCCACCGCCGCCACAGGCGGCCAGGGCCAGCAGGGCGCTGGTGGACAGCGCGGCGATCGTCAGCCGGCGGGAGTGCCGTGCAAATGACATGTGTCCCTCACTTCGTCGTTAGAGAACACCGTGAACGGTGCCTGCTCACAGTAGGCAGCACGCTACTCGCCGGTACTGATCCCGGGTCGAGTCCAGATGATCGTTATGAACTCGGGACGTCAGCGCTTGCGGGTGAGGAGCTTGATCACCGTGACCAGCACGGCCAGCCCGGCGAGCGCACCACCGACCAGGGCGACCCGGTCCCAGCGCCAGCCGTGCTCGTCCTTGATCTGCGCCTTGGCCGTCTCGAGCTCGGTGCGGGCCGCGGACTTGGCGTCCTCGACCTGGCGCTGCACGACCCGCTTGGGGTGCACGTCGTCGATCAGCTCGCGGACGTCCCCGGAGAGACGGGCGCGCGCGGCCGCGATGTCGGCCCTCGCCTGCTCCGCGGTGACCTTCGGGTCGGACTTGCTCTTGGCCATGTCAGCTCCTTCGTCGTCGCGGTCAGCCTAGGACAACGGCCGGGCCGGTCGTCACGGCGGCTTCGCCCGGTGCGCCGGGGACCCGGGCCAGTAGGGTGACGGCCATGACGACCCAGCTCTCCCCCGGGGACACCGCCCCCGCCTTCACGCTGAGCGACGCCGCCGGCCAGCAGGTGTCCCTGTCGGACTTCGCCGGCAGCCGCGTCATCGTCTACTTCTACCCCTCGGCCATGACGCCGGGCTGCACCACCCAGGCCATCGACTTCACCGCCGCCTCGGGCAGCCTCACCGACGCCGGCGTGGCGGTGCTGGGGATCTCCCCGGACGAGCCGGCCAGGCTGGCCACCTTCGCCGAGAAGGAGTCGATCAGCTTCCCGCTGCTGTCGGACCCGTCGAGGGAGACGCTGCTGGCCTGGGGCGCCTTCGGCTCCAAGATGCTCTACGGCAAGGACGTCCAGGGCGTGATCCGCTCGACCTTCGTGGTCGACGTGGGCGCCGACGGGGTCGGCACGGTGGCCGAGGCCCGCTACAACGTCCGGGCCAAGGGCCACGTGGAGAAGCTGCTCCGCGAGCTCGGCGTCTGAGACCGGCCTCCCTACACTGGGCTCGCTCCCGCCGGAGTGGTGGAATCGGCAGACACGCAGGATTTAGGTTCCTGTGCCTTCGGGCGTGAGGGTTCAAGTCCCTTCTCCGGCACCGTGGCCCCCTGCGGCGCGCGCACCGAGTGGTCGCCGGTCTCGGGTAGACTCCGTGAGGCTGTGCACTCGCCGGCCCACCCCTCACTGTCCGGAGAGCTCCGCATGCCCGTACGCCAGGATCTGCGCAACGTCGCGATCGTCGCCCACGTCGACCACGGGAAGACCACGCTGGTCGACGCGATGCTGTGGCAGTCCGGTGCCTTCCGCGAGGGCCAGGACGTCGACAACCGCGTGATGGACTCCAACCCCCTCGAGCGCGAGAAGGGCATCACGATCCTCGCCAAGAACACGGCGGTGGACCACACCACCCCGACCGGCGAGAACGTCGTGATCAACATCATCGACACCCCCGGCCACGCCGACTTCGGCGGTGAGGTCGAGCGCGGCCTGGAGATGGTCGACGGCGTCGTGCTGCTGGTCGACGCCTCCGAGGGCCCGCTCCCCCAGACCCGCTTCGTGCTGCGCAAGGCGCTGGCCAAGAAGCTCCCGATCATCGTCTGCGTCAACAAGGTCGACCGCTCCGACGCCCGCATCGCCGAGGTGGTCGAGGAGACCTACGAGCTGTTCATGGACCTGGTGGAGGACAACGACACCGACATCCTGAACTTCCCGGTGGTCTACGCCTCCGCCCGCGCCGGCCGCGCCTCGATGACCGCCCCCGAGAACGGCGAGATGCCCGACTCCGAGGACCTGCAGCCCTTCTTCGCCGCCATCCTCGAGCACGTCCCCGCCCCGGTCTACGAGGAGGGTGCGACGCTGCAGGCCCACGTCACCAACCTCGACGCCTCCCCCTACCTCGGACGCCTCGCGCTGCTCCGCGTGGTGGCCGGCGAGCTGCGTCGCGGTCAGATCGTGGCGTGGTGCAAGGCCGACGGGACCATCTCCAACGTCAAGCTGTCCGAGCTGCTCAAGACCGAGGCCCTCACCCGCGTCCCGGCCGACTCCGCCGGACCGGGCGACATCGTGGCGATCGCCGGCATCCCCGACATCACCATCGGCGAGACGCTGTCGGACCCCAACGACCCCAAGCCGCTGCCGCTGATCACCGTCGACGAGCCGTCGATCTCGATGACCATCGGCATCAACACCTCCCCGCTGGCCGGTCGCTCCGGCAAGCTGCTGACCGCCCGGCTGGTCCGGGCCCGGCTGGACCAGGAGCTGATCGGCAACGTCTCGATCCGCGTGGTCCCGACCGAGCGCCCCGACACCTGGGAGGTCCAGGGACGTGGTGAGCTCCAGCTCGCCGTGCTGGTGGAGATGATGCGCCGGGAGGGCTTCGAGCTCACTGTCGGCAAGCCGCAGGTCGTCACCCGGGTGATCGACGGCAAGCTGCACGAGCCGGTGGAGAAGCTGACCATCGACATCCCCGAGGACTACGTCGGCGTGGTCACCCAGCTGATGGGTCTGCGTCGTGGCCGGCTGGAGCAGATGGTCAACCACGGCACCGGCTGGGTCCGGGTCGAGTACGTGGTGCCGGCCCGCAGCCTGATCGGGTTCCGCACCGAGTTCCTCACCGAGACCCGCGGTACCGGTCTGATGCACCACGTCTTCGAGGCCTACGAGCCCTGGTTCGGGGAGCTGCGGACGCGTCCGACCGGGTCCCTGGTGGCCGACCGGACCGGCGTGGTGACCGCGTTCGCGCTGTTCAACCTGCAGGAGCGGGGGACGATGTTCGTCGCCCCCGGCGCCGACGTCTACGAGGGCATGATCGTGGGCGAGAACGCCCGTGCCGACGACATGGACGTCAACGCCTGCAAGGAGAAGAAGCTGACCAACGTCCGCTCCTCCACCGGGGACGAGCTGGAGCGGCTGATCCCGGCGAAGCTGCTCAACATGGAGCAGGCGCTGGAGTTCTGCCGCGAGGACGAGTGCCTGGAGATCACCCCGGCCGCGGTGCGGATCCGCAAGGTCGCGCTCTCGGCCAACGACCGCGCGAAGAACCGGAACCGGGCCAAGAAGAACTGAGTCCACCTCACCCCTCCGATCTGTCGGAGGGGTGAGGTGTGATGGGGGGACGACCACGACAGGAGTCCCCGATGCCCGAACCCGCCGTCCCTCCCCGCCGCCCGCAGGGCATCGTGCCCCCGTGGCTGATCCAGCGCCTGGTCGACCACCCGTCCGAGCGGGTGGCCCAGGTCGCCCGGCACACGCTGCGCGCCGACGCCGCCTTCCGCTCCGAGCCCCGTCCGGGGCTCCGCTCGCTCGGGGGTGCCCTGCCGAGGGCGTCGGCGCCGACCGGTCCCGCCGCACCGGACCGCCGTGTCTCCGACGCCCGCAACGGGACCCAGCTGCCGGGTGAGCCGGTGCGCGCCGAGGGTGGACCGGCTACCGGTGACGCCGCCGCGGACGAGGCCTACGACGGTCTCGGGTCGACCTGGGAGCTGTTCTGGTCCGCCTTCGGGCGCAACGCCCTGGACGGCGTCGGTGGTCCGCTGCTGGCCACCGTCCACTACGGGGAGTCCTACGACAACGCCTTCTGGGACGGCACCCAGATGGTCTTCGGCGACGGGGACGGTGAGGTGTTCAACCGCTTCACGCTGTCCCTGGACGTGATCGGGCACGAGCTCGCCCACGGGGTCACCGAGCGCACCGCCCAGCTCGTCTACCAGGGCCAGGCCGGCGCCCTGAACGAGAGCGTCTCCGACGTCTTCGGCTCCCTGGTCCGCCAGCAGGTCCTCGGCCAGACCGCCGACCAGGCCGACTGGCTGATCGGGGCCGACCTGTTCACCGACCAGGTGCAGGGCGTGGCGCTGCGCTCGATGAAGGCCCCCGGCACGGCCTACGACGACGACGTGCTCGGCAAGGACCCGCAGCCCGCCACCATGGCCGACTACGTCGAGACCAGCGAGGACAACGGCGGGGTCCACATCAACTCCGGGATCCCCAACCACGCCTTCTACCTGGCCGCGACGGCGATCGGGGGGCAGGCCTGGGAGGCCCCTGGCCAGATCTGGTACGACGTGCTGACCGGCGGCCGGCTCCCCGCCGACGCCGACTTCGAGGGCTTCGCCGCCCTCACCGTCGAGGCAGCCACCGCACGCTTCGGGGCCGGCTCGGTCGAGGCGGAGGCCGTGGCGGGGGCCTGGGAGCAGGTGGGTGTGGCCGCCGCGCCCAGCGCGCCGGTGGACGTGCTGGAGCCGGTACCGCTGGGCCCCGGTCCGATCGACCCCGTCCCGACCCCGGGCCCGACGCCCTCGGAGCCGTTCCCGCCGGGCCCGTCCCAGCCGGTCCCCAGCCCGGACCCGACCCCCGGTGAGCCGATGCCGTCGGGGGACCCGGCACCCGTCCCACCGGCTCCGCCGTCGGGGCCGGCGCCCGACGGCTCCCCGGGCCCGCAGCACGACCCGGGTGAGCAGCCGGTGGAGCTGATCCGCTCCGGCGGGGTGGCCGGCACCACCCGCCGAGCGCGGTTCGTGCCCAACGAGCTGGACCCGCCGGATGCCGCGGAGTGGCGCACCCTGCTGGTCGAGCGCTCCTTCTGGATCGACCTGCCCGCCCCCGAGGCGACGGCCGACGACTTCACCTACCGGGTGATCGCCACCGAGGTCGAGCTGGACACGACCTTCGGTGAGCGTGCGCTGCCGGACCCGGTCCGCGGGCTGGTCCACCGCACCCTGCGGCACGGCGGGTGAGGTAGCCGGGCCGGACGCACGACGCCCCGGCCGCTGCGCGAGCAGGGCCGGGGCGTCGGGGCCGCCGGAGTGGCGTGCCTGGTCCGGGTGGACGGCGGGTCCAGCCACCGACCACGCGGGTGGTCGGCTCCGTCAGGAGGCGGTGCCGGGGGTGGAGGCGTCCGGACCGGGCTGGTCGGTGCTGGGCGCGTTGTCGGCCACCGGCTCCGGGGTCGGACGGCTGGCGGTCGCGGGGGCCGTGGTGGCCTCCTTGGCGCTCGGCGCCTTCTGCGCCGGGCTCTTCTTCGCCGGGGCCTTCTTGCCCGGCTTCTTGGCCGCCCCGGACGGGGTGTCGGTGGTGACGCTGGCCGGGTTCTTCTTGGCCGCGGGCACCCGGGCGCTCGGGGTGGATGTCGTGGGCCGGCTCGCGCTGGTCTTGCGGGCCCGGGGCGTGGTGGTGGTCTTCTTCGCCGCGCTCGGGGCGGGGGTGACGTCGGGGGCGGCCGGGTCAGCGGCCTCCTCGGCGCGGTCGGCGGCCTCGTGCACGGTCGCCGAGACCTGGTCGGTGGCCTCGTGGAGGGCGTCGGCCGCCTCGTCGGTGGCCTCACGGGCCTGGTCGCCCAGGTCGTCCACCAGGTCGCTGGCCTGCCCGCGGGCCCGGCCGTAGGCCACCTTGCCGCGCTTGGCGAGGTCGTCGTACACGCTGCTGGCCTCGGCCAGCCACTGCTCGAGCTGGGCCTTGGCCTGGTCGGGCAGGGTCTTGGCCTGGTCCGGCAGGGCACGGGCCGTCTCGGGCAGCCCGACGACACGACGGCGCACCTCGGCGGCCTGGGCCTCGCGCTTGTCACGGCGGGCCTGGGCCTCCTTCAGCGCGGTCTCGTACTGCTCGGTCGCCTTGGCCACGATGTAGTCGGCGGCGCCGACGGCGGCGTAGAAGGTCTGGGTGGCCAGGTCGACCACCTTGTCGGTGTTGAGCTCGTTCCTGCGCTGGTCCTGGTCGGGCATGTCACTCCTGGTCGGTTGCGGTCGTGTCGGTGGCGGGGACCTCGGCCGGCGGGGGCTCGGCCCGGCCGGCGTCCACGAAGGAGTCGTAGACGTCGAGGATGATCTGCTTCTGCCGCCCGGTGAGGTGGCGGTCGGCGAGGACGGCGACGGGCACCGTGCTGGTCCCGTCCCCACCGGCGGCGGTGTGCTCGACGGGGTCGAGCAGGCCGGCGCGGAGGTACAGCGTCTCCGCCGAGACCTGCAGCGCCTTGGCCAGCTGCTGCAGCACCTCCGCCGACGGACGACGCAGACCCCGCTCGATCTGGCTCAGGTAGGGGTTGGAGACGCCGGCGGCCTCGGCGAGCTGACGCAGCGACACCCCGGCCTGACGCCGCTGCGCCGCGATGAACCCCCCGAGGGAGTCCAGCGGCTGTGCCAGCTTGCCGCTGGTGATCCGTGGTCCCATGCCCCCAGTGTGCTAGCCGCTGCAAGCACAAGCAAGCGCCAGCAAGCAGATCAGGGGTGGCTCCGGCCCGCAGGGCCCCTCAGTCCTGGAACTGCTCCAGGTCGAAGGAGCGCGGCACGGAGGCGCTGATCCGGGTGCCGTCCTCGCGCTGGCCGCCCACCATCCGCGGGTGCAGCGGGAAGCTGGGCAGCACCGGACCCTGGTCCTCCAGCGGCACGGTCACCGGGGAGTCGGCGGTGACGTCGACGTGTCGCCCGCGCACCGTGAAGGAGGCGTTGCCGCCCTCCTCGATCGAGAACCGGTACGCGTCGCGGGTCAGCTCCGCCCGCACCCGGGCCCCGCCCAGCCGGAAGCGGAAGGTCAGCCGCGTCCAGGAGTCGGGCAGCCGGGGGTCGAAGGTGAGCTCCCCGTCGGAGTCGCGCAGACCCCCGAAGCCGAAGACCAGCGCGCTCCAGACCCCGCCGGCCGACGCGACGTGCACCCCGTCGGAGGTGTTGCGGTGCCGGTCGGCCAGATCCACGAAGGTGCCGGCGTAGAAGTAGCGCAGCGCCAGCTCCCGGTGCCCGACCTCGGCGGCGATGATCGACTGCACCACCGCGGAGAGGGTCGAGTCCCCGGTGGTGATCGGGTCGTAGTACTCGAAGTTGGCCCGCTTCTGCTCCAGGGTGAACTGGTCGCCCTGCAGGAACATCGCCAGCACGACGTCGGCCTGCTTGATCACCTGGAACCGGTAGATCACCAGCGGGTGGTAGTGCAGCAGCAGCGGGAAGTTGCCCGACGGCGTGTGCTCGAGGTCCCAGACCTCCCGCTCCAGGAAGTGCAGGTCCTGGGGGTGGATGCCCATCGCCTCGTCGAAGGGGATGATCATCCCCTCCGCGCACGCCTCCCACTCCTCCACCTCGTCCAGGCTCAGCCGCAGCCGCGCGCACAGCCGCTGGAAGTCCTCGGGCCAGAACTCCTGCATGGCGCGGATCGACTCCGCGGCCCGGCGCAGGTTGAACCGGGCCATCACGTTGGTGAAGAGGTTGTCGTTGACCACGGTCGTGTACTCGTCCGGCCCGGTCACCGAGTCGATGTGGAAGGAGCGGTCCCCGTTGCTGCGCCAGAACCCGAGGTCGGCCCACATCCGGGCGGTCTCCACCAGGATCTCCGCCCCCTGGTTGAGCAGGAAGGCGACGTCACCGGTGGCGTTGACGTAGCGGCTGACGGCGTAGGCCACGTCGGCGTCGATGTGGTACTGCGCGGTTCCGGCGGCGTAGTAGGCCGAGGCCTCCTCGCCGTTGATGGTCCGCCAGGGGAACAGCGCCCCGCGCTGGGCGACCTGGGCGGCGCGCTTGCGGGCGGCGTCCAGCATCAGGTGCCGGAAGCGCAGCGCGTTCCGGGCCAGCCGGGGGTTGGTGTAGGTGAGGAAGGGGAGCACGTAGATCTCGGTGTCCCAGAAGTAGTGCCCGCCGTAGCCCTGGGCGGTGACGCCCTTGGCCGCGATGCCCTGCCCCTCGGCCCGCCAGGAGGCCTGCGCCAGCTGGTAGAGGTTCCAGCGGATCGCCTGCTGCAGCTCCGGCTGGCCCTCGACCACCACGTCGGAGTCCTCCCAGTACCTCCGCAGGGCGCTGCGGTGGTCGTTGAGGACGTTCATCAGCCCGTGCCCGACGGCCCGGTCCAGGGTGCGCCGGACCCGGTCGGTCAGCTCACGGACCGGCACCCCGCGCGAGGTGTGGTAGGCGGCGTACTTGACGATCCGGATGGTCCGGCCGGCGCGGGCGTCGATCCGGTAGACGATCTTGGCCGCGTCCTGGTCGGCGAAGTAGCGCTCGGTGTAGTCGTTGGTGGTGTCCACCACGTGGTGGGCGCCGACGGCGATGGTCATCCGGGACTCCGCGCAGCGGTAGCCCAGCATCAGCCGGCCCTTCTCGGCGTAGTGGTACTGCGGCTCCAGCACCCGGCGGTCGAACTGCGAGCCCTTGCGCGGGTCGAAGCCCTCCCCCATCGCCGCGGACCGGACGTGGTACTCGTCCTGGCCGTCCTGGCGGTTGAGGATCTGGGTGGAGACCACCACCGGCGCGTCGGCGTCCAGCACGGTGATGTCCATCGTCATCACCGCCAGGTGGCGCTCGGCGAGGGAGACGGTGCGGGTGCTGGTCATCTGCACCCGCTTGCCCGAGGGCGTGCGCCACATCAGCTCCCGGCGCAGCTGGCCGTCGGCGAAGTCGAGGCTGCGCTCGTAGGACTCCAGGTCGGCCACCGAGAGCAGGATCGGCTCGTCGTCGACGTAGACCTTCATCAGCGCCGTGTCGGGGGCGTTGACGATGGTCTGCCCCACCTCGGCCAGCCCGTAGGCCTGCTCGGCGTGCTTGATCCGGAAGGTCTCGTGGAAGCCGTTGACGAAGGTGCCGTGGCTGTGGGTGTCACGGCCCTCCTCGGGGCTGCCGCGCATGCCGAGGTAGCCGTTGCCCACCGCGAACAGCGTCTCGGTGGTGCCGAGGTCCTCCCCGCTGTAGCTCTTCTCCACCAGCCGCCACTCGTCGACGGGGAAGCGGTGGCGGTCGAGCGGGTCGACCGGGTCGGGGCGCACGTGGGAGCTGTGCTTCTGGCTCACGGGAAGGGACTCCTGGCTGGGACGGCGGGACGGACGGGCGCGAGGACGGTGCGGCAGGGATCAGGCAGGTCGGGGCACGAGCCGGGCGAGGTCGTCCACGACGACGTCGGCCCCGGCGGCGGTGAGGCGGTCGGCACCCACCCCGCGGTCGACGCCCACGACGTGGCCGAAGGCGCCGGCGCGACCGGCCTCCACCCCGGAGATCGCGTCCTCGAGCACCACCGAGCCGGCGACCGTGGCGCCCAGCAGCTCGGCGGCGCGGACGAAGGTGTCCGGGCGCGGCTTGCCGGGCAGCGAGTCCCTGGCGGCGACCAGCCCGTCGACGACGACCTCGAAGCGGTCGCGCAGACCGGCGGCCTCGAGGACGGGCACGGCGTTGCGGGAGGAGGAGACCACCGCGACCCGCACGTCGGTGCTGGCCAGGTGGTCCAGCAGCGCCACCGAGCCGGGGTAGGCGGCCACCCCCTCGCTGGCCAGCACCGCGGCGAAGGTGTCGTTCTTCCGGTTGCCCAACCCGCAGACGGTCTCCCGCTCGGGGGCGTCCTCGGGTGAGCCCTCCGGCAGCGTCAGCCCGCGCGAGGCCAGGAAGTCACGCACCCCCTCGTAGCGGGGCTTGCCGTCGACGAAGCGGAAGTAGTCGTCGTCGGTGTAGGGCTCCTCGACGCCCTTCTCCTGCAGGTAGCCGTTGAACATCCGCGACCAGGCCCGCATGTGCACCTCCGCGGTGGGGGTGAGCACCCCGTCCAGGTCGAACAGCGCGGCCTCGATGTCGGTCCAGTCCAGGGGTGCAGTCACCCTCCGAGCCTAGAGCGCGCTCCCGCCTGCCCGATCACGCCCCGCGCAACGGTGTCACCGTGTCGCCCACGCGAAACCGGGAAACGAACCCGGAACCGAGCCCGCGGGACGGATCCGCCCGGCGGAGCAGGACGCGGTCAGACCCTCAGCGGGTCCAGGGCCCCGGCCACGAGCCGGACCTCGCCGACCGGACGGCCGTGACCGAGGACGGGCGTGGTGGCCAGCTCGGCGAGCTCCGGGGACCCCTCCCCCAGCGCGCGCAGCACCTCGGCCACCAGCGGGCCGCGGGCCCGGTCCGCACCGTCGGCGATCTTGAGGGCGATCCCGCGCCCGTCGGCCAGCCCGATGGCGTGCACGGCCTCGGCCCCGGCCTTGCCCACCGAGCCCGGGACGGCCCGGTGCAGCCGGAGCTCGTCGCGGCGCGTGCCGGAGGTCCACTGCGGGTGGGCCCGGATCGCGTCGGCCACCTTGGCCCCGGCCCCGCCGGGAGCGGCGGCCACCCGCCCGAAGGCGCGGGCCAGCCCCGCCAGGGAGAGCCCGAGCAGCGGCGCCCCGCAGCCGTCCACGGCGTCGGCGGCGATCTGCTCCCCCGCCAGCTCGGCCACCACCTCGCGGGTCCGGCGCTGCAGCGGGTGGTCGGGGTCGAGGTAGTCCGCCCGGGACCAGCCGTTGCGCAGGCAGGTGCGCAGCATGCCGGCGTGCTTGCCCGAGCAGTTCATCGCGATCCGCTCCTGGTGGTGACCGGCCCGGATCCACTCCTCCCGGGCCTGGGCGTCGGAGGGGAAGTCGACGATGTTCTGCAGCTCGTCGGGGTCCAGCCCCACCTCCCCGAGGATCCGGCGGACGCCCTCGCGGTGGAAGGCCTCGCCGGAGTGCGAGGCCGAGACCAGCGCCAGCAGCTCGCCGTCAACGTCGAGGCCCATCCCGACCATGGCCACCGCCTGCAGCGGCTTGTTGCTGCTCCGCGGCAGGATCGGCGCCTCCGGGTCCCCCACCGACGCCAGCACCGAGCCGTCCGGTGCGGTCACCACCACCCGGGCACGGTGCACGCACTCGACGAACCCGTTCCGGACCACCTCCACCACGTCCACGTCTGCGTCGCTCACCGCGGGAGGGTACCGCGGAGAGGCGGGGCTGGAGGGTGAGGGCCGACCCCCCGCTCCTCCAGGATGGGCGGGTGTCGAGCACCGTGGTGACCGTGGTGGGGCTCGCCCTCACCGCCTTCGTCGTCCTGGTGGCCGCCCGTCCGCTCTGGTTCCGCAGCTGGAGCGTGTCCCGGCGCGACTCCGAGGGGCGCACGGTCAGCCGGACCCGGCTGGGTGACGCGCCCCCGGGCTCGGTGACCGCGGTGTACGCGGTGGTCGCGGTCGTGCTGCTGGTGGGGACCCTGGTGGTCCGCGGGTGGGCCGTCGCCGACGCGGGGTGCGATCTCGCCGAGGCCGTCTACCAGGGCGGCCACGGCGCCGAGGAGTGGGAGACCGCCGCCGAGGCCGAGGGCCTGCAGCTGACCACCCGGGAGCGCACTAGCTCCTCCGGCACCAGCTCGTGGACCGAGCACAGCCTGGAGCAGGACGGCTCGGTGCTCGCCTCGTGGTCCGACGCCGGCGGCGCGTGGCGCTTCACCTGCAGCCGCTGAGCCTGCAGCCGCTGAGCCGGGCTCGGTCCGTCACCCGGACGACCGGGCTCGCACGCGGGACCGGGTCAGAGCCGGGCGCGGACGTGCAGACCGATCTCGGGGTCGACCAGCAGCTCCTGAGCGGCCGCCACGCCGGAGGCGATCAGGGTCGCGGCCGGGTCCACGTTCCGCTTGACCAGTCCCAGGCCGATCGGGCCCAGCTCGTGGTGGCGGGCGGAGGTGCCGACGAACCCGACCACCTTGCCCGCCGTGGTGCCGTCCGGACCCGGTTCGGCCAGCGCCAGCTCCGCGCCCCGCTCGGGCAGGGTGTCGACGCTGCCGTCCAGGTGCAGCAGCGCCATCCGCCGGGGCGGCCGGCCGAGGTTGTGCACCCGGGCGACGGTCTCCTGACCGCGGTAGCAGCCCTTCTCCAGGTGCACCGCGACGCCCAGCAGCCCGACCTCGTTGGGGATGGTGCGGTGGTCGGTGTCGATGCCGACCCGCGGGACCCCGGCGGCGATCCGTCGGGCCTCGTAGGCCCAGGTGCCGGCCGGGGTGGCGCCGGCCTCCAGCTGGTCGGCGAGGAAGTGCTCGAGGTGGTCCCGGGGGACGAAGGACTCGTGCCCGCCCAGGGAGTCCGCACCCGAGCGGGTGGTCCGGGGTCCCTCGGGCGCGGGTCCGGCCTGCCAGACCACGGCCAGCTGCTCGGTGCGGTCGGCGACCTCCACCCGGAGCATGAACCGCATCCGGTCCAGGAAGGCGACCAGCGCGGGGGCGGCCCCGGGCTCGGTGTGCGCCCAGAACGTCTCGCCGTCGTCGACGCCGTAGAAGGCGTGCTCGAGGTGGCCGTTCGGGGAGAGCACCAGCCCGGTGGTGCCCACGCCGGGAGCCAGCTGCTCCAGGTGCTGGGTGGTCAGCGAGTGCAGCCAGGACAGCCGGTCCGGTCCGGTGACCGAGAGGACGCCGCGGTGGGACAGGTCGACCATGGCCGTGGTTCCCATGGCGCGCTGCTCGCGCATCGGGTCGCCGTGGTGCCAGGCGACCCCGGCGTCGGGCCCGCCCTCGGCCAGGACGGCGCGGTCGGTCCAGGCCATCAGCCCTGGCCCCCCGCGCGCTGCAGCCGCGCCCACATGTAGGGCTGCAGCTCGTGCTCGGTGGTGGCCCGGTCGAAGGCCCACAGCAGGTCGTGCTCGACGTTGCCGTAGAGCCGCTGCCCGGCGGTGTAGCTCTCGCCGCTGGACGTCCGCACCACGGCGTCGGTCGTGAGCTCGACCTTGGCGCCGGTGATCTTGCCGACCCAGACCTCCGCCCAGCCCTCGGGGGCGCACAGCACGACCTCGACGTCGCCGTCGGGGCGCGGACGCCAGAAGCCGGTCTCCATCGAGCGGGGCCGCACGGCAGTGCCGTTCTCGTCCACGTCGAAGGTCTGGGAGAGGTAGTGCAGGTAGGGCCCGCCGTTGTGGGCGAAGTCGATCTGCTGGCCGTACTCGAAGTCGCCCTGGCCCGGCCAGCTGCCCTTGCCGGTGCCCTCCCAGCGGCCCAGCATCCAGGCCAGGCCCATCAGGTCGGGGTGCAGTCCTTCGGGGATCTCGAACGCCATGGCGCCGAGTCTAGGTGCAGCGGGCGGGGGCCCCGGCCGCCGACCGAACCCCGTGCGTCGCGGTGACCGTCCTCAGAGCTCGCGGCGGAGCAGGGTGGTCGTGGTGGTGAAGGTGGTGCCGTCGTCCAGCGGCCAGGACTCCCGGCGGCGTCCCACCTCGCGGTACCCGAGCCGCTCGTACAGTGCGGCGGCACCGGGGTTGTCGTCCTCCACGCTGAGCTGGACCGAGGTCCTGCCGTGCTGGGCCGCCGCCTGCTCCAGGGCCCGGACAAGCCGGGTGCCGACACCCAGGGACTGCCAGGCCTCGTGCACGGCGAGCATCCAGAGCTCACCGGCCACCGGGTCCTTGCTCAGGTCGAGCCCACCGAGACCGACCAGCTGGCCGTTGGACGCCTCCACGCAAACCAGCACCACCTCGCCCTCGAGGCTGCGCTGCCAGCTCTCGGCCACCGCCCGCAGGTGCGCCGACCCGCCGGACCACTGCAGTCCCGGCAGGTCCTCGGGTTCGACGTCGCGGACCGCGAGCGCCACCGGCAGGGTCTCCACACCACGGATCACCCTGCGAGTCTGCCGCAGTCCCTCCCGCGCTGACCTCTAGCCTCGACGGGTGCGAGCCGTGCTGCAGCGAGTCACCTCCGCCGACGTCACCGTGGCCGGGGAGGTGGTCGGCGCCCTCGACCGGGCCGGGCTGGTGGTGCTGCTAGGGGTCACCCACACCGACGACGCCGCGGTGGCCGCCCGGCTGGCCGACAAGGTCTGGCGGTTGCGGGTGCTGGAGGGCGAGCGGTCCGCGGAGCAGACCGGGGCCCCGCTGCTGGTGGTCAGCCAGTTCACCCTCTACGCCGACACCCGTCGGGGGCGTCGCCCGTCCTGGGGTGCGGCCGCACCGGCGTCGGTCAGCGAGCCGGTCTACGAGTCCTTCGTGCAGGCCCTGCGGGACCTGGGCGCGGAGGTGTCCACCGGCGTCTTCGGGGCCGACATGGCGGTCCGGCTGGTCAACGACGGGCCCGTCACGCTGGTGCTCGACGTCGACTGAGCACGGCACCGGCGCCGACCCCGAGGGGTCGGCGCCGGTGTCGGGGTCACTTCTTCGAGGCGGTGGTGTCGGTGGCCTCGATGTTGGCGATCTCGACCTCGGCGGTGGCCTGGATCAGCGCCAGCAGCTCGGGGTCCAGGCCCGGGGAGAACTCCTCGCGACGCTCCGGGGAGATGGTGATCGGGACGCCGTCGGGCATCACCGCGGTGCTCAGCTCGGTGCCGTCGTTGGAGGGCGAGGCGCCGCGGTAGAGCTTGGCCGCCTGCGACTGGTTGTCGGCGTTGAACGTGAACTGGATGCTCTGCAGACCCTTGTCCAGGAGCTTCTTGACCTCGGGGAACTGCTCGGCGTTGGTCTTGGGGATCGGGAGCACGCTGCCCCAGTTGACCCCGAGGCTCTCCAGCGCCTTGGCGAAGGCGTTCTCGTGGGCCTGGTCGCGGACGATCAGGTAGGCGATGGTCGAGCGCGCGGTCGGGTTGTCCGTCATCTGGTAGATGCGGCACTTCTGCAGCCGGCCGGTCGACTCCAGCATCAGGTTGTACAGCAGGTCCAGCACGAGGTTGCCGGAGTTGTAGACGTAGGAGCCGGACCACGGGTTGCCGGCGGCGTCCACCGGCAGCGCCCCCTGGGCACCCACCAGGTAGTGGTGGATGTTGCTGTGGTCGAGGGCGATGCTCAGCGGGGTGGCCCCCTTGGCCCCGGGCTCGTCGACCGGGTCGGTCGGCTTGCCCTTGTAGCCGGGCGAGCCGTCGAGGAGCTTGGAGATGGTGGTGCCGATCAGCTCGACGTGGCTGATCTCCTCGGTGCCGACGCTCTGCAGCAGGTCCTTGTAGGGCTTCGACGACGGGTCGCCACGGAAGTTCATCGACTGGAACAGGTACTGCATCATCGTGCGCATCTCGCCGAACTGGCCGCCGAGTCCCTCCTGGAGGGCGTTGGCGGCGGCGGGGTCGGGCTCGGACACGGCGATGTCGTTGATCAGCAGCTCGGTGTGCAGGTACACGGGGATCCTCCCTCAGGGGTCCACGCCGTCCGTACGGCGGCGTGGTCGGGTCGACGTTCGCGGACCCGGGGCCCGCGGCGCATCGACGCACGCCCTCTGGACTACCCAGCACGCGGCGGGCCACTCCCCGCGACCTCCTCGCGGGGAGGGTGCTCCGCTCAGGCCCCTCCACGGGAGGGGCTGGCCCGGCAGGCCGCGACGAGGCATCACCTCCCTCGCGAGGTCGGCGTCGGGCCGGCTGCGCCGCGCCCCGAGGGTGACGGCAGGGGCGGGGTCACCCCGAGCGGCAGCGCGGGCCGGCCCGCCCGCTCACCCGGCGCTGTCGACCTGCGCCCCGGCCGGTGCGGGGACGCGACCCTCGAGCAGGGGGTCGTGCGTTCGCCGCATCCAGTCCAGGAGCCGCTCCTCCAGCGACGCGCGGAGCGCCTGGTGCTCCGTCGAGGCGGCGAGGTCGCGGCCCTCGGTCGGGTCCAGCACGAGGTCGTACAGCTCCTCGGCGGGGCGCTCCTGCTCGGCCCAGCCCGCAGCGACCCAAACGTCCTTGCTGGCACTGTCGTCGACGTTGGGCAGCACCGGTCCGCGGGGCTCGCCGTAGCGGCGGACGTACTTCCAGCGCGGGGTGCGCACGGCCCGCTGGGGCTCGTAGGCGGCGTGGTAGGAGACCTCGGAGAAGATCGCGTCGTGGAGCTCGACGCCGTCGCGCACGGCGGGGAGCAGCGAGCGGCCCTGCAGCCACGGCGGCGGCGCGATGTCGAGGACCTCGCACAGCGTGGGGAAGATGTCGAGCTGGGACACCATGACGTCGCACACGCGGCCCCCGGAGAGGTCACCCGGTCCGCGCACCATCAGCATCACCCCCGTGCCGCGGTCGCTCAGGGTGCACTTCATGCCCGGGAGGGCCACGCCGTGGTCGGTCGTGATGATCACCAGGGTGTCCTCGGCGAGCCCCGCCTCCTCCAGGGCGGCCAGCACGGTGCCCACCGCCCGGTCCACCACCTGCACGGCGGCCAGCAGGCCGGCGGTGTCCGTCCGGGTGGCCGGGGTGTCGGGCAGGGTGGCGGGCGGGGCCACGTAGCGGGCATCCAGCGGCGGGTAGCCGAACAGGTGGGGACCGTCGCCCATGGTGTGGGTCTCCAGGAACCCGACCGACAGGAAGAACGGGTCGCTGCGGGGGCGCCGCAGGTAGCCGACGGCCGCCTCGGTCACCGCCGCCGCCCGGGGGTCCGCCGGCTCCAGCTGCTCGTGGTAGCCGAGCAGGCGGCCCTCCTCCGCCGCGGGGGCGGCGACGTGGCTGATCCCCACCACGGCCGAGGTGTAGCCGTGCTCGTGCAGGGTGTGGACGAGGTGCTGGGAGGGGTCGTGCAGCGAGAAGCCACGGTGCGCCAGCCCGGTCATCCCGGCCTCGTGGCTGGACTGCCCGGTGAGCAGCGCGGCCCGGCTCGGCGAGCAAGTGGGGGCTGCGGAGAAGGCGTTGCGGAAGAGCACACCCTCCTGCGCGAACCGGTCGAGGTGCGGTGTCGCGACGGGAGCACCGTACGGACCGATCATCCGACCGGTGTCGTGGGTGTGCAGCAGCAGGATGTTGGGTCGGGGCTCGTCCATGTCCGTCCTGTCCTGGCGTGCCGACGCCGGCGCTGGCGTCACGGTCCTGTCACCCTAGCGGGCACGCCACCGCCACCCGGTGACGCCTGGAGCGTGGCCCGGGCAGCGGCTACCGCAGACCTCAGCCCCCGGCGAAGGGGGGCAGCACCTCGACCTCGGTGTCACCGTCGAGCGGGGTGTCCAGGGCGGAGCGGGGGACGGTGCGTCGGTCCCGCAGCAGGCTGCAGGTGCCGAGCACGCGGGCGAAGCCGGCGTCGCCGGGACGCCGGGCCATGGCGGCCTCGAGCGCCTCGGCGACGGTGGTCGCGCGGACGTCCTCGGTCTCGACGCCGGCGGCCGCCCGGGCCCCGGCCCAGTAACGCAGGGTGACACGGTGCATGGCTGTAGTCTCTGGCATGCCCTACCGGGGCGCGGGGCCAGGGCACGAGGGCGAAGGGCGGGGATGTCGACGCTGCTGCTGCTGAGCAAGCGGGCCACCAGCGCTGCTGATGTGCTGCCCGCCCTGTCGCTCCTGCACCACAAGGTCCACGTCGTGCCGGCTGAGGCGTCCTCCCTGCTGGAGGCCCCCCGCGCCGACGCCCTGCTCCTCGACGCCCGCACCGACCTCGCCTCCGCCCGGGCGCTGTGCCGCATCATCGAGACCACCGGCAAGGACACGCCGGTCCTGATCGTGGTGACCGAGGGCGGTCTGACCGCCCTGGCGGCGGACTGGGGCTTCGACGACCTGGTGGTCGACTCCGCCGGTCCGGCCGAGGTGGAGACCCGCCTGAGGCTGGTGACCAGCCCGGCCCAGGGCGAGCGGGACGTGATCGCCTCCGGCGGCATCGTCATCGACGAGGCCGGCTACGCCGCCCGGCTCAACGGCCGCCAGCTGGACCTCACCTACACCGAGTTCGAGCTGCTCAAGTACCTGGTGCAGCACCCGGGCCGGGTCTTCAGCCGTGAGCAGCTGCTCTCCGACGTCTGGGGCTACGACTACTACGGGGGCACCCGCACCGTGGACGTCCACGTGCGGCGGCTGCGGGCCAAGCTCGGGACCGAGCACGAGTCGATCATCGGCACGGTGCGCAACGTCGGCTACCGCCTCGTCGTCCGCGCCTGACGGTCCTCCCGCGCCGGTCGGCACGGCCGCCGGACCCCCCGCTCCGGTCGGCACGGACGGGCAGGACACCTCGGTGTCACCCGTTGCCTCTACGGTGAGCACCATGCACGCCCAGCTCGCCACCGCCCTCGACGACCCGACCCGCGCAGCGGTGCGGGCCCTCCACGAGGTCTGCCAGGCCCAGGACCAGACCGCGCCGCTGAACGAGGCCGCGCTCCTGGCGCTCTCGGTGGGTGACGGCCAGGTCGAGCACTGGCTCCTGCACGACACCGAGGACGGCGCCCTGGTCGGCTACGCCCAGGCCACCTGGGCCCCCGAGGGAGAGGCCGTGCCCAGCACCGCCCAGCTGATGGTGCACCCCGGTCGCCGCCGGCGCGGTGGTGGCTCCGCGCTGCTGCGGGCGGTGCGGCAGCGGCACGCCGAGCGGCACCCGGGCACCCCGGCCGACACGCTGCCCGAGCTGGGGTTCTGGGCCTTCGGACGTCTCCCCGCCGCCACCGAGATGGCGCGCCGCGAGGGCCTGGACGTGGTCCGCGAGCTGCTGATGATGGGTCGCGACCTGATCACGGCCCCGGTCACCGACGAGGTGCGTCTGCCCGACGGCGTCGTGCTGCGCGACTTCCGTCCCGGGCAGGACGACCTGGAGTGGCTGGAGGTCAACGCCCGCGCCTTCGCCCACCACCCCGAGCAGGGCCGGATCACCGGTGAGGACCTGGACGCCCGGCTGGCCGAGCCCTGGTTCGACCCGCGCAGCTTCCTGGTCGCCGAGCGCGACGGCCGCATGGTCGGCTACCACTGGATGAAGTCCGAGGGCGACGTCGGCGAGGTCTACGTGATCGGTGTCGACCCCTCCGCCGGCGGCGGCGGGCTGGGCCGGGCGCTGCTCACCGCCGGGCTGCGCCAGCTGTCGGAGACCGGCCACTCCCGGGTGGTGCTGTACGTGGAGGCCGACCAGCAGCGCGTGGTCCGGATGTACCACTCGGCGGGCTTCGTCACCGTCCACCGCGACGTCCTCTACGCCGCCGTCCCCGGCAGCCACACCAGCGGGCCGCGTCGGTCCGCGGGCGAGGAGGAGGGTCGGGAGAGCATCGACCAGTCCGGGGCCCGGGAGGCGGCGCTGCTGGACCCCACCGACCGGCTGACCACGAGCGGGGACTCCCTCGCCACCACGCAGGGCTTCTCGCTGGAGGACTTCGAGGCCGCCCTGGCCGCGCTGCCGGAGGACCGCTTCTCCGAGCGCGAGCTCTCCTGGCTGTCGTTCAACGAGCGGGTGCTGCAGCTGGCCCAGGACGCCGAGCGGATCCCGCTGCTGGAGCGGGCCAAGTTCCTGGCCATCTTCAGCTCCAACCTCGACGAGTACTACATGGTGCGGGTGGCGGGTCTGAAGCGCCGGATCGCCGCCGGGGTGGCGGTGCCCGGCCCGAGCGGGCTGCTGCCCCGCGAGCTCCACGACGCGATCCTGCAACGCACCCGCGAGCTGGTGCTGGAGCAGGCGATCCTCTTCCAGGACGTGATCCGCCCGGCGCTGGCCGCCGAGGGCGTGCAGATCCTGCCCTGGGCCGAGCTCGCCGACGACGAGAAGGCCACCATGCGCCGTCTCTTCGGTGAGCGGATCTTCCCGGTGCTGACCCCGCTGGCGGTCGACCCCTCGCACCCGTTCCCCTACATCTCCGGGCTCAGCGTCAACCTCGCGGTGCTGCTGAAGAACCCCCACACCGGTGCCCGGCAGTTCGCCCGGGTCAAGGTGCCGACGATCCTGCCGCGCTTCCTCTCCCTGGGGTCCAGCCGCTTCGTGGCCATCGAGGACGTCATCGCCCGCCACCTGGACCAGCTGTTCGCCGGCATGCAGGTGCTGGAGTGGACGACCTTCCGGGTCACCCGCAACGAGGACCTCGAGGTCGAGGAGGACGACGCCGAGAACCTGCTGTTCGCCCTCGAGAAGGAGCTGCTGCGCCGCAAGGTCGGCCGTCCGCCGGTGCGCCTAGAGGTCCAGGACGACATCGACCCGGCCATCCTGGAGCTGCTGGTCAGCGAGCTGGACATCTCCGAGCGCGAGGTCTTCACCCTGCCCGCACCGCTGGACCTGACCGGGCTGTTCTCGCTGGCCGACATCGACCGGGAGAACCTGAAGTACCCGGCGTTCCTGCCCTCGACCCACCCGCACCTGGCCGAGGTCGAGACGGCCAAGCCGGCCGACATGTTCGCCGCCCTCAAGCAGCGCGACGTGCTGCTGCACCACCCCTACGACTCCTTCGCCACCAGCGTGCAGCGCTTCGTGGAGCAGGCCGCCGCCGACCCGCAGGTGCTGGCCATCAAGCAGACGCTGTACCGCACCTCCGGGGACTCCCCCATCGTGGACGCGCTGATCGAGGCCGCCCAGGCCGGCAAGCAGGTCCTGGCGCTGGTGGAGATCAAGGCCCGCTTCGACGAGCAGGCCAACATCCGCTGGGCCCGCAAGCTGGAGGAGGCGGGGGTCCACGTCGTCTACGGGATGATGGGGCTGAAGACCCACTGCAAGCTGTCGATGGTGGTGCGCGACGAGTCCGACGGGCTGCGCCGCTACGCCCACATCGGCACCGGCAACTACAACCCCAAGACCGCCCGGATGTACGAGGACATGGGTCTGCTGACGTCCAACCCGGTGGTCACCGAGGACGTCGCCCGGATCTTCAACCACCTCTCGGGGATGACCCAGGAGACCCGCTACCGCCGGCTCCTGGTGGCCCCGCACGGGATCCGCACCGGGCTGATCGACCTGATCCGGGCCGAGATCTCCCACCACCGCGCCGGCCGCCCGGCCGGCATCCGGATCAAGGTGAACTCCGCGGTCGACGAGGCCGTGCTGGACGCCCTCTACGTGGCCTCCCAGCAGGGGGTGCCGGTGGACCTGTGGGTGCGGGGCATCTGCACCGTCCGCCCCGGGCGCCCGGGGCTGAGCGAGAACATGCGGGTCCGCAGCATCCTCGGTCGCTTCCTCGAGCACAGCCGGCTGTTCTGGTTCGCCGGCGGCGGCCGGCCGGTGGTGGGCATCGGGTCCGCGGACCTGATGCACCGCAACCTGGACCGCCGGGTGGAGGTGCTGGCCTCGATCTCCAACAAGACCCACATCGCCGAGATCGAGGCGCTGTTCGACACCGCCTTCGCCGAGGACACCGTCTCCTGGTGGCTGGACGCCGACGCCGGCTGGACCGCGCACACCACCGACGAGCGGGGACGTCCGCTGGCGGACATGCAGGAGGTCCTGATCGCCGCCAAGAGCCGGCGGCGGGCCAAGTAGGCGCCGGCCGACATGGCCAAGGAGCGATACATCCCGGCAGCCGGCGCGGTCGTGCTCCGCCCCGGGGCCGACGGGCCGGAGGTGTGCGTCGTGCACCGACCGCGCTACGACGACTGGTCCCTGCCCAAGGGCAAGGAGCGGCCCGGCGAGAGCGGCCCGGAGGCGGCTGTCCGCGAGGTGCGTGAGGAGACCGGTCTGGATGTCCGGCTGGACGTCCGGCTGGACTCCCAGCGCTACGCCGTGCCGGGTGGGGACAAGCAGGTCTTCTGGTGGCGGGCCGGCGTGCTGGCCGAGCACCCCTGGACCCCGGACCGCGAGATCGACCAGGTCGCCTGGTGGTCGGTGCCCCGGGCCCGCCACGAGCTGACCCACGCCGACGACGTCCACCGGGTGGAGCAGGCGCTGGCGCTGCCCCCGACCACCGCGGTGGTGCTGGTGCGCCACGCGAAGGCGATGGACCGCAGCAACTGGACGCTGGTCGACGCCGTCCGGCCGCTGACCCGGCGCGGTCGGCAGCAGGCCCAGGACCTGGTGCCGCTGCTGGGCGCCTTCGGGGTCCGTCGCCTGCTCAGCTCCTCCTCCACCCGCTGCGTGGCCACGCTGACCCCCTACGCGCGCGCCCACGGGCTGGACCTGGGCCGGAGCAGCCGGCTGAGCGAGGAGGAGGGCAGCGAGGACCCCGACGGGGTGCGCTCGGTGGTCGAGGAGCTCCTCGAGATCGCCCTGGCCACCGGCCAGCCGGCCGCGGTGTGCGGGCACCGCCCGGTCATCCCCCACATGCAGCACGCGCTGGGGCTGCCGAGCCGGCACATGGCCACCGCGGAGATGGTGGTGCTGCACGTGGGGCCCGACGGAGAGGCGCTGGCGGTCGAACGCCACCGACCGACCAGCTGAGCTGTCGGAATCGCCCCCGACGCGCCGTGCACCGCGGCGAGGTTGACCCTGCGTTCACCTTCCGTTCACGTTTGAGCGCTGATGTGGTCATCGCCCCCTCCTAGTGTCACCGCGGAGGCCGAGGGGGGTCTCCGACCTCGAACCGTGCAATGGAAGGTATTCCGTGAAGATCTCACGCGCTGGCGCTCTCGTCGCCGTGCTCACCACCGCCGCCCTCGGGCTCGGCGCCTGCGCCGCCGACGAGGCGCCCACCCCGCCGTCGGGCTCCGGCTCCGCCGGCGGCGCTGGCAGCGAGGCCCCGGCTGACACCCAGCTGTCGGGCACGCTCACCGGTGGCGGTGCCTCCTCGCAGGAGTCCGCCATGACCGCGTGGACCCAGGCCTACGCCTCGACCCAGCCCAGCGTCACCGTGCAGTACAACCCGGTGGGCTCCGGCGGTGGCCGCGAGGGCTTCCTCGCCGGTCAGTACAGCTTCGCCGGTTCCGACTCCGTCATGGACGAGGAGGAGCTGACCCAGTCCCAGGAGGTGTGCGGACCCGACGGCGCCTTCCACGTCCCGGCCTACATCTCCCCGATCGCGGTCGCCTTCAACCTGCCGGGCGTCGACTCGCTGAACCTGGACGCCGACACCATCGCCTCGATCTTCAAGGGTGACATCGCCACCTGGGACGACGACGCCATCGCCTCCCAGAACGAGGGCACCGAGCTGCCCGACACCCCGATCTCCGTCGTGCACCGCTCCGACGACTCGGGCACCACCGAGAACTTCACCGACTACCTCTCGGTGGCCGCTCCGGACGTGTGGACCTACGAGGCCGGCGACGTCTGGCCCAGCGAGGAGGCCGCCGAGAACGCGCAGGGCACCTCCGGCGTGGTCAGCCTCACCTCCCAGACCGAGGGCGCCATCACCTACGCCGACGCCTCCGCCGCCGGGGAGCTCGGCACCGTCGCGGTGCAGGTCGGCGAGGAGTACGTCGAGTACTCCGCGGAGGCCGCCTCCAAGGCCGTCGAGACCGCCGAGCGGATCGGTGGCGGGGCGGAGCAGGACATGGCCGTCGAGCTCGACCGTGCGACCGAGGAGGCCGGCACCTACCCGATCGTCCTGGTGTCGTACCACATCTACTGCACCACCTACGCCGACCAGGAGACGGTCGACCTGATCAAGTCCTTCGGTGAGTTCGCCGTCTCGGCCGAGGGCCAGGAAGCCGCCTCCGCCGCCGCCGGCAACGCCCCGCTGTCCTCCACGCTCGCCGAGGAGGCCACCGCGGCCATCGAGAGCATCACCGTCCAGTGATGCCGGCCCGCTCCGGCGGGTGACGATCCACAGCGAGGGCCGCTGACGCCGCACGGGGCGGCGTCAGCGGCTCGACGCCTGAGATCCGAAGGGCCGTGACGGCCCTCCCGGGGTCCCGCCAGCCGGCGGACCTCATCCGTGATGTTGTGATCGTCGAGCAAGAGGGTGGACGATGAGCCAGACCGAGACCCGAGGGGATGCCGTGGCCCAGACGACGGACACCGAACGTACGACCGTCGACCCACCGGCCGCCGACGTCCGGCTGGACGACAGCTCCGGGCAGTTCGGGGACAAGCTCTTCTCCGGCGTCAGCCTCGCCGCCGGCATCGTCATCCTGCTGGTGCTGGCGGGGGTGGCCGCCTTCCTGGTCCGCGACGCCATCCCGGCGGTGACGGCCTCCCCGGAGGACCTCAACCGCGACACCACGTTCTGGGGCTACGTCGGCCCGCTGGTCATCGGCAGCGTGATCGCCTCGCTGATCGCGATCGTGGTGGCCACGCCGATCGGCATCGGGATCGCCCTGTTCATCTCCCACTACGCCCCGAAGCGGCTGGCCCAGCCGCTGGGGTACGTGATCGACCTGCTGGCCGCGATCCCCTCGGTGGTCTACGGCGCCTGGGGCGCGCTGGTCTTCGGCCCGGCGCTGGTCCCGGCCTTCGCCTGGCTCTCGGCCAACGCCGGGTTCATCCCCATCTTCGCCGGCGGGTACTCCCAGACCGGGCGCACCCTGCTCACCGCCGGCCTGGTGCTGGCCGTGATGGTGCTGCCCATCATCACCTCCCTCTGCCGGGAGCTGTTCCTGCAGACGCCCAAGCTGCACGAGGAGGCGGCCCTGGCCCTCGGCGCCACCCGCTGGGAGATGGTCAAGGCCGCGGTGTTCCCCTTCGCCCGCGCCGGCATCGTGTCCTCGGTCATGCTCGGTCTCGGCCGCGCCCTGGGTGAGACCATGGCCGTCGCCCTGGTGCTCTCCCCCGGCCCGCTCACCGCCAGCCTCATCAACACCGGCAACTCCACCATCCCCGCCGAGATCGCCCTCGGCTTCTCCGAGGCCTTCGGGATCCGCCGCAGCGAGCTCATCGCCGCCGGGCTGGTGCTCTTCGTGATCACGCTGCTCGTCAACATGATCGCCCGGGCTGTCGTCGCCCGCTACAAGGACTTCTCGGGAGCCAACTGATGAGCACCACCGCCACCCTGCAGAAGAGCGCGCTGACCGCGGGCCGGCTGCCCCGCTGGACCCCGCTGGCCGTCGGTGCCGCGGCGCTCGCCGTCTCCGGCACGATCATGGCCCTGATCGGGTTCAACCTGCCCGGCTGGGTCGTCATCGCCTGGCTGCTGTTCGTGCCGACCATGTTCCTCGCCGGCCGCCTCGTCGAGGGCCCCCAGGCCGGGGTCGACCGGTTCTGGACGATCCTGGTCTGCTCCGCCTTCGTGCTGGCCCTGCTGCCGCTGGTCTCGGTGATCTTCACCCTGCTCGCCAACGGGCTGCCCGGCCTGCTCGATCCCGGCTTCCTGGGCAGCACGATGCAGTACGCCACCGCCGTGACCGACCAGGCGGCCGCGGCCGGTGAGGGCCCCGTCTTCGGCGGGATCCTGCACGCCCTGACCGGCTCGCTGCTGGTGACCCTGGCCGCCACCCTCATCTCGGTGCCGATCGGGCTGTTCACCTCGATCTACCTGGTCGAGTACAGCAAGGACGGCTGGCTCTCCAAGGCCATCACCTTCTTCGTCGACGTGATGACCGGCATCCCGTCGATCGTGGCCGGCCTGTTCGCGGCCGCACTGCTCTTCTCGATCGTCGGGCCCAAGAACAGCCTGATGGGTTTCACCGCCGCCGTCGCGCTGTCGGTGCTGATGATCCCGGTCGTGGTGCGCTCCACCGTCGAGATGCTGCGGGTGGTGCCGAACGAGCTGCGTGAGGCCTCCTACGCCCTCGGGGTCCGCAAGTGGCGCACCATCGTCCAGGTCGTCATCCCCACCGCCATCTCCGGCATCGCCTCCGGCGTGACGCTGGCCATCGCCCGGGTCATCGGCGAGACCGCCCCGATCCTGGTCACCGCCGGGGTCGCGGTGAGGATGAACGCGAACCTGTTCGACGACTGGATGATGACGCTGCCGGTGTACATCTTCCGTCAGCTGCAGAACCCCACCGCACCTGCCGCCGTCGGCCCCTCGCTGGAGCGGGCCTGGGGTGCGGCGCTGGTGCTGGTGCTGCTCGTCATGGCCCTCAACCTCGGCGCCCGCCTCATCGCCCGGGCCTTCGCCCCCAAGCAGACCGGGCGCTGAGCCCCTCACCACAGGAGAACCACGACATGTCCAAGAGCATCGAAGCGATCGACCTCGACGTGTACTACGGCTCGTTCCTGGCCGTGGAGGGCGTCAACGTCCGCATCGAGCCGCGCACCGTGACCGCCTTCATCGGCCCCTCCGGCTGCGGCAAGACCACCTTCCTGCGGACCATGAACCGCATGCACGAGGTGCTGCCCAACGCCACCGTGAAGGGCCAGCTGCTGCTGGACGCGGAGGACATCTACGCCAGCGGTGTGGACCCGGTCCGGGTCCGCTCCAAGGTGGGCATGGTCTTCCAGCGCCCCAACCCCTTCCCCACCATGAGCATCCGCGACAACGTGCTCGCCGGCTTCAAGCTCAACGGGATCCGGATGGGTCGGGCCCAGGCCGAGGAGATCACCGAGCGCTCCCTCAAGGGCGCCAACCTCTGGAACGAGGTCAAGGACCGCCTCGACAAGCCGGGTTCGGGTCTCTCCGGTGGTCAGCAGCAGCGGCTCTGCATCGCCCGCACCATCGCCGTCCAGCCCGAGGTCATCCTGATGGACGAGCCGTGCTCGGCGCTGGACCCCATCTCGACCCTGGCCGTGGAGGACCTGATCGGTGACCTGAAGGAGCACTTCACCATCGTCATCGTCACCCACAACATGCAGCAGGCCTCGCGGGTCTCGGACAAGACCGCTTTTTTCAACATCGCCGGGACCGGCAAGCCGGGCAAGCTGATCGAGTTCGACTACACCGACAAGATCTTCTCGAACCCGAACGAGCAGTCCACCGAGGACTACATCACCGGCCGCTTCGGCTGATCCAGCGCACGACCGCCGTCCAGGACGCGGTCTGCACCCGGCGGGGGCTCGGGCCCCCGGCACGGTGCAGGCCGCGTCCTGCTGTCGCTGGGCGGGTCGTGGCGCTCCCCCGCGCTCCTAGACTGCTGCCGTGAGCAATCCTTCTGCTGGTTGGTTCCCCGACCCGGGCGGCCAGCCGGGCATGTTCCGCTACTGGGACGGCTCGGCGTGGTCGGCGGCGCTGTCGCCGACCCCGAACGCGGCACCGCCCTCGCAGGGCCTCGTGCCCGGGGCCGCCAGCCCGGGCAGCCAGCCGCTGGGGCGCCAGGGCGGCGTCCCCGGCCAGCATCAGGGCCACGGTCAGCAGCAGGGCCACGGCCAGCACGGCGGCTACCCCGGGCAGCCGCAGACCAGGCGAGCCGGCAAGGGCTGGCTGGTGGCCCTGGTGGCGGTGGGCCTCGTGGTCGTGGTCCTCGTCGCCCTCGGCATCCGCGCGGTCTCCCAGGTGGCCGGTGGCGGTACGGGAGGGGGCGGGAACCCGGGTGGTCAGCCCACCCAGCAGATCTGCCCCGAGGAGTCGCAGGTGAGTGCCTCCCCCGAGCAGCGCCCGGCCGACGGACGGGTCTACGGCGGCGCCCTCTCCTACCCCGTGCTCCCCCCGCCCTGGGAGGCACCCGCGGGGGACAACCGGGTCCCCTTCGGCCGGGACGTGATGAGCCAGGTCGCCGACGTCGAGCCCTACCCCCAGGGTCGCTGGGTGGCCAGCGTGCTGGTGGGTGAGCTGATCGCCGGGGACGGGTTCTTCACCCCCGAGCAGGGCGCGGAGATCGTGGTCGAGTGCGTGGTGGGCGTCTTCTACGGCGAGAACACCCAGGTCGAGCGCGACGACCAGGTCAGCGAGGCCACCACCCTCGACGGGAAGGACGCGTGGCTGGTGGAGTCCCACCTCACCTTCGACATCCCGGACCTGGAGACCAAGGGCGAGACGCTCATCCTGATGATCGTCGCCACCGGGGACGCCACCGCCAGCCTCTTCTACGCCTCGATCCCCGACACCAGCCCGCAGTTCATGCAGCCGGCCCGCGACGCCCTGGCCGAGCTGCGCGTCGAGGAGTAGCCCGGCACTCGGGCCGGCTGGTGTCGGTGCGGCTCCCGGTCCGGGCGCCCTCAGCCGGTCAGGACGTCGACCAGCCGGACGGCGGTGCGCAGACCGCGCGCCGCGTGCTCACCACGACCGCGGCTGACCGACCTCGCGTGACGCGGGCGCCACTCGCCGAGGAAGACCAGCAGGGCGGCCGCCACCTGGAGGGGCCACGGGAGCGCTCCGGTCGACTCCATCCGGGTGCGCAGCGTCGCGGCGCACCCGAGCTCACCGGCGAACACGACGGGGTCGGGGGCGGAGCGGATCACCTTGGCCACGTCGTGGGCCACGTGGCGCCGTGCGGCGAACTCCCAGTCCACCAGCGCCAGCCCGCCGTCGGGCATCCGCAGCATGTTGCCCACGCTGGGGTCGCCGTGGGTGACGCCGACGGTGAGCCCGCGCCCGTCACCGAGCAGCGCGACCACGCGCGCGGTCAGGGCTCCGGCGTCCACGTCGGCGGGCCAGCCACCCGGGGGCGGGTCGGCCACCAGCGCCGTCCAGCCGGCGAGGGCGCGGTCGCGCTGACCCGCTCGCAGCGGCAGGTGGCGGGTGCCGGTGCGGATCCAGGTCTCCTGCAGCAGCTGGACCGCCTCCGCCAGCGCGTCACCGGTGCCCTCCAGCGGCACGGGATGACCGTCCAGCATCTCCTCCACCGCCCAGTCCAGCCGGACGGTCCCGTGGTCCAGGGCGCCGACGTCGAGCACCCGCGGCACCACCAGCGGGATCTGCCCGACGAGGGTGGCCTGCAGCTCCAGCCCGGCCACCAGCGGGTTGGGCACGCCTGGCTGGCGACGCTGCTGCACGACCACCGAGCGCCGCTCACCGGCGGGTCGCTCGGCGAGCAGGAAGCCACGGAAGCGGAAGGCGTCGTCGGAGCGGCGCGGGCCGGGAAGGAGGACGTCGAGCCCGCAGCCGCTGGACCGCCGGGGCTCCGCGCTCGGGGTCAGCACCGACTCGGCGGTCCAGCGGTGCAGGAAGAGCGGGTGCCGTGACCAGGGGCCGGCGGCCACGGACTCGATGAAGACGGCACCCTCCCCGACCAGGAACCCCCGCGACCGCGGCCACAGCCGACGCCGTCGGGGTACCTCGCTGCTGCGGCGCGCCACGGCCGTGCCCCAGTCCAGGGCGGTCTCGACGTCGGTCGGCGTGAGCGGCATCTCCTCATCGTGACCGGCCAACATGAAGGCGGGCGGCCGTTCTTCTTCATCTTGCGGCGCCGCCCGGCCCCCCTCCTCGGCCCCCACCGCTGGACCCGCGCCCCGGCCGGACCTGACCGCCGGCCGCCCCGGCGCCCCGGCCGGTCCAGGCGCCCCGGCCGGTCCAGGTCGGGGGACCCTCTCAGCCGGCCAGCTCCTCGGCCAGACCGCGCAGCTGCTGGACGTCGGCGGCCCCGTCGTCGTTGACGATCAGCAGCAGCACCCGGTCATCGTTCTGCACCACGAGCTCCGACCACCGCTCGGGGCCGTAGCCGCGCCGACCCGCGTACCACTGCTCCTCCTCGGCCAGCGGCTCGGTGACCAGCGGGGCCTCCCCCTCGTGGGGGCATCCCAGCAGGAGCCCGCGGTAGGCCCCGGCGTAGCCGCGGGCGGCGTCCTCGTCGTCGAAGGACATCAGCAGCCCGTTGCCGGGCCGCCCCCGGCCGTCGAGGTAGGTGGCGGCCAGGGCGGCGGTGGGGACGTCCTCCTCCGGCGCCTCCGCGCCGCACCGGGGTGCCGCCTCCCAGGCCGCCTGCTCGGCGTCCACGGCGTGCGTCCAGGTGCCGTTGGGGACGTACTCCCCCTCCGCCGGCTCCCGCTCCTCGGCGGTGAAGCCGAGCACCTCGCGGGGCAGGTCGTCCTGGCCCAGGTCCCCGGCGGTGGACGGCGCCGCCTCGGTGGGCCGGGGTGGGGGCTCGCGGTCCGGCGGCGGGGTGGCCGAACCGGCGCCGGTGCTGGGCGCGGCCGTCGGCTCGGTGGCGGTCGGGTCGCCGGCCGTCGGGTCGCCGGCACCGGTGGCCGTAGGCCCCCCGGTAGGCGTGCTCGACGGCGTCGGGGTCACCGTCGGGGGTGATCCGGCACCGCAGCCGGTGAGCACGAGCGCGGCAGCGGCCACCACCAGCGCACGGGCCGCCCGGACCCTCACCTCAGTTCTTCTCGAAGTGGTGGTAGTCCCGGCTGGCCCAGCGGCCGCCCCAGAACCAGCCCCGCTTCTCCAGCGCCCGCACCATGGTGCTGTCGGTGCGGTGGATGGCCGGGTGCTCCTTGGGCCGGTTCAACCCGGCGCCGAGGATGTACCTGGTCCCGTTGGACGGCCACCACGTCCCGCGGGCGTCGCGGTAGGGGTTCTGCACCGTGTTGATGTCGACGGCGATGCCGTAGGAGTGCGGCGAGACGGCGTAGGGGTTGCCGACCACGGAGCGGCAGTTGAAGCCCGAGGTGTTGTTGGCGTACATCATGTCCGGGTCGTCGCCCTTCCAGACGTTCGGGTTGTCCATCCGGTTGATCCGGTACCCGGCCTCGTAGGCCTCCTCGAAGGCCTTCACCACGCCGTCGACCACGGAGCTGCGGACGATCATCACCCCGCGCTCGGCCCGACCGGAGTAGTTCCAGTAGGTCATGGTGATGGTGCGCAGGCTGGACGGGCCGACCGGGCACCCGGAGCGGTAGGTGTGCTCCACCTGCGCCCGGGTGGTGCTCTTCACGACGGGACGGAAGGCCGGCGTAGCCCAGGTGCCGCGGCCGGGCTTCCACTCGATCTTGCCGTACTGGAAGTACTGCCAGCAGCCGCCGTCGTTGCAGCGCTCGTCGGAGGTCGGGTAGCCGAGGATGCCGCGCTCCCAGCTGTAGCTCCCCCACTCGCGCCGGATGCCTCCGGTGCTCCAGTGGGCTCCGGTGTCGCTCGACCAGTGCACCGAGCCGCCCTGGAAGCTCTGGTAACAGCCGCTGCGGACCAGGCCGCAGCGCTCGTCGGTGGTCGGGTAGCCGAGCTTGCCGCGCTCGTAGCCCTGCCGACCCCAGGCGTCGCGGATCCCACCGCGCGTCCAGTGGGCGCCGGTGTCGGGCGACCAGTGGATCTGGCGCCGCTGGAAGCTCTGGTAGCAGCCGCGGCCGGGCAGCCCGCAGCGCTCGTCGTGCTGGGGGAAGCCGAAGGCGCCGGTGGACCCGCCGTCCACGAACGTGCTCAGCATCGCGCCGATGACGGTGTGCGCGCCGGTGTCGGAGGACCAGTAGATGCGGCCGTTCTCGTAGGCGGCCCACCGCCCGCTCGTCGTGGTCCGCTCCGCGCCCACCTGCGTGCCCAACGGCCCCTTGGCGCCACCGGTGGACTGGTACTTGACCTGGATCGGGCTGAGCGCGCGGGTGCTGGAGCGGGTGTCCTCCCGGGTCGTCTGGGGGGCGGCGGACGTCACCTCCGGGTCCGTCGGCTCGTCGACCGGGGCGGACGGGACCGACGGCGAGGAGGGCTGCGGCGAGGTCGAGGGGGCGGCGCTCGCCGAGGGCGACGGGTCGGCCGACGGGCTGGGGTCGGCGGAGGCGCCGGGCGTGGCCGGCGGGGTGGGACCGGCCGCCGGGCAGCCCTCGAGGGCCAGGGTCTCCACCACCGAGGTGGTCACGGCGGTGCCGTCGGAGCGGACGGCGGACACGACGAGGTCGACGTCGAGGGCGCAGTCCTGCACGGGCTCGGCGTCGGCGGCCAGCTCGGCGGTGCAGGTGAGCGGGCTCCCGGCTCCGAGCGGGCCGTCGGCGCACACCACGTCGGTGGCCGCGAGACCGCTGCCGGAGTCACCTGCCGAGACGAGGACGTCGGTCAGCCGCTCGGCGGTGGTGCTGAGGCCCAGCTCGACGCGGACCACCGCGTCGGTCCCCGCGGCCGGGTCGGCGGGGACCAGCTCGCCGCGGGCGGTGGCCTCCAGCTCGCCGTCGACCGCGTCGGCGCCCGGCGCGCCGGACACGGTCACCGCTGCAGCCAGGAGCAGGGCGGCTGCCAGAGCCGACACCCTCCGCGTCCACGTCATGGTCTCTCCTTCGTCGGCGCCGGTGGCCGTCATCGTACGTACGTCTCAGCGACCTGGGCGGTTGCCTCCAGGTGAACGTTGGCCCTCGGCGCCGCTCGCGTCAACGTCTCAGCCCTCGCAGTCGGCGAGTCCGCGCCCGGCCTTGAGGCTCAGCACCCGGGCGACGTGCTCGGGCAGCGCCTCGGCCAGCTCGGGGTCGTCCTCGGCTGCCTCCAGCAGACCCCGCACCATCGGCTCGACCGTGGTGGGGTCGGCGGTGATGGCCAGGTCGCCACCGGCCCGTACGAAGTCGACCAGCCGACGCTCGACCGGGGTGCCGGCGACCGCCTCGGCCACCCCCATGTCGTCGCTCACCACGACGCCCTCGAACCCCAGCCGGTCCCGCAGCAGGTCGTCGACCACGGCCTCGGAGAACACCGCCTGGGAGTCGGGGGCGATCTCGGTGTAGGTGACGGTGGAGACCATCACCGCGTCCACCCCCTCCTCCACCGCGGCGGCGAAGGGCTCGACCTCGGGGCCGTCGGCGGTGGTCGTGGAGTCGACCACGTCGGCGGTGAAGTCGGTGTTGCCCTCGACCGCGCCGATGCCCGGGAAGTGCTTGACGCTGGTGGCGACGTCGGCGGCGTCCATGCCGCGGACGAAGGCCCGGACCAGCGCCGAGACCTCGTCGGGGTCGGAGCCGTAGCCGCGGCCCAGCTGGCCGATCGGCGCGTTGGTGTCCTCGGTGCCCGCCGGCACCACGTCGGCGACGGGTGCGAGGTCGAGGTCGACCCCGGCGTCGGCCAGCTCCCCACCCCAGTCCTCCGCCGCCGACTCCAGCCCGTCAGCGCCCAGCCCGGCCTGCTCGCTGGCCGGGGGCATCTCGCTGAACCCCGGGCCCTGCAGCCGCTGGACCTGCCCACCCTCCTGGTCGGCGGCGACCAGCGTGCGGACCCCGTCGGGGGTCTGCAGCTCCTCGCGGACCCGGTCAGTGAGCGCGCGGACCGTCTCGACCCCGTTCGTGGTGTTCTCCAGCAGCAGGATGGAGCTGATGTGGTGCCCGTCGAGCTGGTCGACGACGCCGGCGGAGGCTGGCTGGTTGGCGGAGATGCCGACCATCAGCAGCTGGCCCGCCTGCTCCTCGGGGCCCATCGCCGCCGCGAGGTCGCGACAGGTCACCACGTCGCCGCTCGTCGGCGCGCTCGGCGAGGGTGCGGAGCCCGACGGGACGGGGCTGGCGGGCGCGGTGCTCGCCCCGGTCCCCGAGCTCGCCGACCCGCCCGTCGAGGGGTCCGACGGGGCCTGCGGCGAGGGAGCCGACGACGGTCCCGCCGGCGCGCAGGCCACCGCCAGCACCAGGGGCACCGCAGCAGCGAGCACCGCCACCGGTCGTCGTGGGCGTCGCCCCACGGTCACCTGCGGCTACCGAAGGCCGCGCTGTGGCGGTCGATGGTGGCCAGCTCGTCCTCGGAGAACTCCAGCTTCGAGCCGGCCGCCAGGCTGTCCTCGAGCTGGGCGACGCTGGAGGCGCCGATCAGGGCCGAGGTCACCCGGGCGTCACGGAGCACCCAGGAGATGGCCATCTGGGCCAGGCTCTGCCCGCGGGCGGAGGCCACCTCGTCCAGGGCGCGCAGCGAGGTGATGTTCTCCTCGTCGAGCAGCCGCGGGTCCAGGGACTTGCCCTGGGTGGCCCGCGAGCCCTCGGGGACGCCGTCGAGGTAGCGGCTGGTGAGCAGCCCCTGGGCCAGCGGGGAGAAGGCGATGATGCCCATCCCCTCCTCGTCGGCGGCCTCGACCAGCTCGGGCTCGATCCAGCGGTTGATGATGGAGTAGGAGGGCTGGTGGATCAGCAGCGGCGTGCCCAGCTCGCGGGCGATCGCGGCGGCGGCGCGGGTCTGCTCGGCGGAGTAGGAGGAGATGCCGACGTAGCGCGTCTTCCCCTGCCGGACGGCCGTGTCCAGGGCCGACATGGTCTCCTCCACGGGCGTCTCGGGGTCGGGACGGTGGTGGTAGAAGATGTCCACGTGCTGCAGCCGCATCCGGCGCAGCGACTGCTCCAGGGAGTCCAGCAGGTACTTCCGCGATCCCCACTCCCCGTACGGGCCGGGCCTCATGTCATAGCCGGCCTTGGTGGAGATCACCAGCTCGTCGCGGAGCGGGCGGAGGTCCTCCTCGTAGATGCGCCCGAAGTTGGTCTCGGCCGAGCCGTAGGGCGGGCCGTAGTTGTTGGCCAGGTCGAAGTGCGTGACGCCGAGGTCGAACGCGCGACGCAGCATGTCGCGCATGGTCTGCAGGGGGCGGTCGTCGCCAAAGTTGTGCCACAGTCCGAGGGAGACGGCGGGCAGCTTGAGACCGCTGCGGCCGACGCGGCGGTAGGGCATCGGCCCGTAGCGGTCGGCGGCCGGGGTGTACGAGGGCTGGATCGGCATGACGCTGAGTCTAGGGACGGCCGCTGACAGGACCGTGTACGGTCTGCCCCTGGTCCGGGCAGGCCCACCAGGGTTGCGACGACGTGCCCGGTGGTGGTCCTGCCGGCGCAGTCGGGGCCGAGCATGGCGAACGCGCTGCCGGGGCGTTGCCGAGATCGGCCCCTTCCGGCCCGACCGCGGACCGTGGCGGCCATGCCGGCCCCTGTGGGAGCCGCCGGTCCTGCTCGCCGACCACCCTCCGTAGCAGCTGGCCCGTGCCCGACGACCGCGTCCGAGTCGTCTGCGGCCGCCGATCATCTGCAACTCCGAGGCAGCAGGTCCTCGCGGGGCTCGGGCGAGCAGAGGGCACGACTCCGAGTGCGGTACCCGGTGCGGGAAAAGGTAGAGGCCGACCTCCCTCCGAAGGAGATGGCCACTGATGAAACCGGACCGATTGTGGGGTAATGTTTGAGCGTTCTCGGGGGAACACGAAAGTGTGACCAAGGAGAACTGATGCCTGTTTTCGCCTCGACCCGGGACGTCGTGCTCCGTCGCGCTGTTCTGGCGCTCTTCGACGCCACCTGCTGGTTCATCGCCACCGTCGCCCTGGTGGGTGCCCGTTACGACTTCGCCATCAACGAGGTGCAGTGGGGAGCGGTGCTCGTCTACGCGGCGACGGTGATGCTGCTCCAAGTCGCAGGGGGGGCCGCGCTCCAGCTCTACCGGGGCCGTTTCCCGATCGGGAGCTTCGACGAGGCTCTCCACCTCGGGGCACTGGTCCTGGCCATCGCCCTCGTCGTAGGCATGGCGTTCCTGCTGCTGGTGACGGAGTTCCCACGCGGGCTCGCGGTCTCAGTGCCCCCCGGAGCCCTGATGCTGATGGCGACGGCACGGTGGGCCTACCGCGCTCTCCGGGAGTTCCAGCACCCCCAGGCCGGGGGCACCCGTGACCGTGCCCTCCTGTACGGCGCCGGGGACCTGAGCGCCCACCTCCTGAGGCTGATGGACCACTCGCCCAACCCGCCCTTCGACGTGGTGGGCCTGATCGACGACGATCCCGCCAAGCGCTGGTTGAGGCTGTCCGGACGGAGGGTGCTGGGCACCGGCCAGGAGCTCGGCCGACTCGCTCACTCCTCGGGCGCCACCCACGTCGTCCTGGCCATCGGGGGGGACGACAAGGACCTGCTCCGGAGCATCTCCGAGACCGTCGACGCGCACGGCCTCAAGCTGTTGACGCTCCCGGCGTTCCAGAGGCTCGGCGAGAAGCAACCGCAGCTGGAGAACCTGCACGAGGTCGACGTCACCGATCTCCTCGGCCGCGGCCAGGTGGACACCGACCTCACCGCCATCGCGGACTACCTCAGCAACCGGGTCGTGCTGATCACCGGCGCCGGTGGCTCCATCGGTTCCGAGATCGCCCGACAGGTGCATGCGTTCGGGCCCAAGGAACTGGTCCTGCTGGACCGCGACGAGTCCGCGCTGCACGGGGTGCAGCTGTCGATCTACGGACAGGGTCTGCTCGACACCCCCGACATGGTCCTCTGCGACATCCGCGACGCGGAGGCGCTGGAGCGGGTCTTCGAGGCGCACAAGCCCGACGTGGTCTTCCACGCAGCAGCGCTGAAGCACCTCCCGATGCTCGAGCAGTACCCTGACGAGGGCTGGAAGACGAACGTCCTGGGCACGTTGAACGTGCTCGACGGCGCTTATCGCCACGGGGCGAGCCACGTCGTCAACATCTCGACCGACAAGGCCGCCGACCCGACCAGCGTCCTGGGCAAGACCAAGCGCATCGCTGAAGAGCTGACGGCGTGGTACGCCGACGCGGGCCTCGGCACCTTCCTCTCGGTGCGGTTCGGCAACGTGCTCGGCTCACGCGGGTCAATGCTTCATACCTTCACCAACCAAATTCGTCAAGGGGGACCCGTCACCGTCACCCACCCCGACGTAACGCGCTACTTCATGACCATCCGAGAGGCCTGCCAACTCACCATCCAAGCCGGAGCGATTGGGCAGGACGGCGAAGTGCTCGTACTAGATATGGGGACCCCGGTGAGCATCCTGGAGGTCGCTGAACGCCTCATCGCCAAGTCCGGCAAGGACGTCGAGATCGTGTTCACCGGTCTTCGGTCAGGCGAGAAGTTGCACGAGGTGTTGTTCAACCGCCAAGAGTCGGGAACGCCTAGTGCTCACCCACTGATCAGCCGGGTGGACGTGCCAGCGCGGCACCCCAGCGAGGTGTTGGACCAGCCGCTGACACTGCTCAGCACCGGATCGCTGACACCATAAGCCGTTGCGTGGGGCTACGATCTCGAGGTGGTTATCAGGTGGTCCAGCTCGGTCCGCTGTACTCCTTGCGCACCGAGAGTCTCGGGACGAACATCGCGTGAGGCACCATCTATCGGGGTCTGCTGCACGAGTAGGTGACATCTGATCTGTGGTGCCAGAGGGCACCGCTGGAAGGATGTGCACTGTGCCCAGACCCCACCCCAAGGAGTTCCGTGACGATGTCATGGCGGTGGCCCGCCGCGGCGAGGCTCCAATCGCCGAGATCGCCCGAGACTTCGGCATCAGCGAGTCCTGCCTGCGGAACTGGCTCGCCAAGGCCGACGCCGAGGACGGCCACCCACCGGGCGCGACCTCGACAGACTCGGCCGAGCTGAAAGAGCTGCGCCGTCGCAATCGGCTGCTGGAGCAGGAGAACGAGGTCCTGCGCCGGGCTGCGGCCTACCTGTCTCAGGCGAACCTGCCGGGAAAATGATGTACCCGCTCGTCCGCGAGCTCGCCGCCGACGGGATCCCCGTCACGGTGACGTGCCGGGTACTCAAACTCGCCCGCCAGCCCTACTACCGCTGGCTCGCTGCACCGATCACGCCCCGCATGCTCCAACAGGCCCACCTGGCCAACGCGTTGTTCGACGCCCACCGCGACGACCCGGAGTTCGGTCACCGGCTCCTCGGTGACGAAGCCCGCGCTTGGGGTCACCGAGCCTGTGACCGGACAGTGTGGCGGATTTGCTCGACCAACCGCTGGTGGAGCGTGCTCGGGAAGAAGCGTGGAGCCAACGGCAAGAAGCCCGGCCCGCCGGCCCACGACGACCTGGTCCGGCGCGAGTTCACCGCGGCCGCTGCGAACAGGCTGTGGTTGACCGACATCACCGAGCACCCCCCGGGCGAGGGCAAGCTCTACCTCTGCGCGATCAAGGACGTGTTCTCGGGCCGGATCGTCGGCTACTCCATGAGCAGCCGGATGAGGTCCCAGCTGGCCGTGGACGCGCTTGCCTCAGCAGTGGCCCGCCGCGGCGGTGGGGTGAACGGCTGCGTCGTCCACTCCGACCGTGGGTCGCAGTTCCGTTCCCGACGCTTCCTAGACGAGCTGCGCCGCCACCACCTGGTCGGGTCGATGGGCCAGGTCGCCTCCGCCGGTGACAACGCGGCGATGGAGTCCTTCTTCTCACTGCTGCAGAAGAACGTGCTGGACCGGCGCTGCTGGGCCACCCGTGCCGAGCTACGCCTGGCCATCATCACCTGGATCGAGAAGACCTACCACCGCCGCCGACGACAAGCCCGCCTGGGTGGACTGACCCCGACCGAGTACGAGACCATCAACAGCACTCAGGTCGCACTCGCCGCCTGAGAACCACTGTCACCTATCGGTGCAGCAGACCCTCGGTCGGACCTCGCGGTCTGACCAGGACTGCCTCAAATTGGTCGACGATCGCGGCGTGCGGGGCCCGCGTGACGGACGAGCCACACTGGGCTCAATCGACACTCCCGGGGATGCGTCGCCGTGTCACCGCTAGGGTGAGAGGCGCCAGCCCGACCCGAGGTCGTAGGAGGTGATCGACGACGGTTCTACGGACGTGGTACCCACGGTGCAGAACTCTTGGCAACTACCGGTGGCAGAGATTGCATAGGAAAGCACTGCAGGCCGCCGCTGATCGACAACAGCATTGCCCGTGAGTTCGACGCGTACATTCCCGGCGCCCTGGATGACCACGGCTGCAGCGCCGCCGTCTGAAGTCGTGCTTGATGTCAGCAGATGATCGCCGCTGAAAGTCAGCTCATTCCCGTCGATCCTTGACGGACCGTCGGACCAGGGAAGTAAACGGACATTGATGGCGATCGATGAGCTGGGCGAATCGACGACTGTATTGTCCTGAATGCGCAGCCCCCGCACACTCATCGTTCGTCGGTTCGCCTGCCACAAGCTGATGCCAGCCTCCTGCGGCTCGGGGGCGATCGATCCCCACGGGCGAGCACCGGTGAACGCGATGTGGTTGCGAGCCACCACTAGTGAATCGATCGCGCTGTCACTACCCGGCTCAAGAGCAACTCCCGCGCAGAACAACGCCTCCTGGAGATCTGGCCTCCGACAGATATCGGTGTTTATCAGAATGTGATTGTCCGTGATCGAGACTTCTCTCAACGCCGCAGTGCGCTGCACCGGGCCCATCTGCCTAGACCAGAGATACAGCCCTATCGCCACGTCCGAGATATGATTATCTCGGACCATCTGCCTATCTGACCTCGAGGCCACGCCCGTGAGGTTCATCGCCTTGAGGTAGCCGCTCACGACGTTGTCCGCAATCAGGAAATCACTTCCGTGTGTCTCGATGGCGGTGTGCGCCCCGTTGGCGCCAGATGACGTCGCCGTGAAGATATTTCCTACGATCTCTATTCGTTCGCCGGTGGCGTAGATGCTGGAGTGATCAAAGTCCCAGGCCCCACCACCGATGCCCAGAAAACGCGACTGTCTAATAACAACGTCGCTGACCGAACCGGCGGGGCCGCTTGTCACCACCACGTTGCGCGAGCGCGCATCGAAGAACGAACAATCATCGACGAGCACGCGGCGGCCAGTCGGGATGTTGATGACGAACCTTGCCAGCCGTCCATCACTACCGAAACTTGCCAGACTAGTCAGGGGGTTGGCCCGGCTATTCTGATCGAAGTTCAGCCCGTGCAGCGCGAGATCGGTCGCCTGCTGTCGCGGGTCGACATACAAGATGCTGTGATAGTCACCTTGACGATCTCGGAGCTTCAGCGTGCTTGTCCCTGGGTTAGCGGCGCGCATCCCGACTCCCGTGCGAAGGATGATCGCGACCTTCGTAGTGCGATCCACCGAGAGCTCGAACACACCCGACGCAAGCAGCACCCACCCTCCGCCAGCTGCGGCCGCTCGGTCTATCGCCGTCTGGATGGCAGCGGTGTCATCCAGGCCGTCGTCGGCTACGGCGCCAGCCTCGCCTGCCGAGAAAGTCGCGGACAAGATGGTCGGTAGAGACGGAGCGACTGGCTCAACGACAATCTGGTCGGCCAGTCGGCCAGGCGAGGGCCCTGCCGAGGACAGCCCCAGGAGGATGGACATCGTGATCACGACGAGCAGCACTGAACGTGCAGGCACGTGCAAGCCCCTCCGGCGGACCCGGGCTGCACACGCCTGCTTTCGCCGCATGCGACCCATCAATCTGTCGAAAGGTGCGCCAGGTGCCAGCTGCGTTTTTCCTCGAAGCTCATGCCTTTAGTAGGTTGTGCTCGCCCGTGCAGTGACGCGCGGTATTCCTCAACCGACTTGAGTCGACGCGCGGGCACCCCTCCCACCACGGATCCGGCAGGCACGTCGCGAGACACGACAGCCCCCGCTGCGACAACCGAGTTCCGCCCCACATGCACCCCAGGAAGCAGAATGGCTCGCAGGCCGATAAACACATTATCCTCCACGACGATGCCGGCAACGACATCCATCTGAGGCTCATCGTCACGAAAAATCCAAACACCGCCATCGTGCGTTACGAAGCGCACGCCCTCCGTGATGGTTACATGATTTCCAATCCGGATCAGGTAGGGTTCAGAACCGAACGTCGCTCGCGACACCGCCAGAAACCGACAACGATCCCCTACAGCTACGCCTAGCCCACGCGCCCAACGGACGGGGTCGGCCCGAATCTGCAGCCGGTCCGAGAGCGCCCGCACCGCAGGCCGCATCACCCGCACGGGAAGAACCTTGCTAAGAGCGCTGACAATCAAATCGGCAGCATTCATCGTGGCCCCATCGAACGACGGCCCCGGCCGTGTGTCGAGCGCAGAAGACCGAGCAAGTAGGCGGCCCCTACGATTCCTATTCCTGCCGCAGCCCACGCCGGCAGGGGCGCGAACGAGTTACGAATGTGCATCAGCACCAGCACGGCAACTAGCCCGCTGAGGGCGACGCCCAGCGGCGACCTGGGATGTCGAAAGATCAGTCCCATCAGCGCACCAACCACCATCATGACTGCCCCGACGCCGACGAGCCCCCCGTTGTGGTGAGCTTCGGCGATGACCGAACCGCCAATCGCTCCCTCTCGTCGCGAGATCTCTACATTCATCAGACGCTCATCGTCCAGGGCCGGCGGTACGGGCAGCCCAAGCAACCCACGTAACTGACGGTCGACCGGTGCAAGGTAGGTAGCTCCGTGAAGATACGGTTGCTGGCCGTATTCGTGCCAGCGCACCGACGCAACCAGGGGCCGAATCGAGTAACCCATCTCCTCGATAGCACCCACTGGAGACGACACTACTTGCGACACGTTGCTGACGCCCTGCACCCGAACCTGACCAACAAAGGAGATAGCGATCAGTGCGAGAGCGGCCACCCCCCAGAACACCCGTGCTCGCCATAATCGGTGACTGCAACCCAGTACCCCGATAACCGCGACTGCCGGAAACAGGACCTCACCCCGGAGCCCGATCAAAAAAGCCGGGACTGCGAACAGTGCGAACGCCACGACTGCAGCCTTGGCGGTACCCCGCTGAAGATCAAGCGCGGCAAAGGTCACCCCAAGCGACATTGCCAAGTAAACCCATGGAAGTGGCGCAAGACTGGTACTGGCGAGGTAGGTCAGGTAAGAGCCCAGGAAGAAGAGCATTCCGGCGTTCGATAGACTGAACACAAACCAAAGGAACACCGAAGCGACAGTCAGGCAAGCTCCTACATCGACGATTCCAGCGCGGAAAGCGAGCCGCCGCCCGGTTACTTCCTTCTCCTCCGAACCCGCCGCACCAGCGGTTGGCAGCAGCCGACTTGCCGCGTAGCCAATGCCATAGCAGGCGATCGCTATACACACCAGGTACCCGGCCCGGTTGGCGACGACGTCGCTGAACCAATTCGAGCTTGGATGCTGCAGCGCGTCGGGCAACCTGCCGAACAGCGCTGGTGACAGGAACAGCCCTGAGTGGAAAACTATCAGCACCAGGAGGTACAGGAACGGAAAGCCCCAGGTTCCCCTCGGGTCGGAGCGACACACCATCACCGCAATGACGACCTCACTAACAATCACGATCACAGCCACCTGCCGCAGGCGAAGTTCTGTGAACTCATCACCGAAGAGCAGCAAGACGATCAGCCACACGGTGCAGGTGACGGCGAGTAGCGCGCACACTGACGTGCGCTGCGTTGATAGGCCAGGGGCGCGTTGAGCCAGAGCGGGACTAGGCACGCCACAGGTCCTGAAATCGTGCTGCCACGGTCACGACATCGAAGGGTCCACCGACCAGCTGATCGTGACTTCGCAAACGCGCCTCCTCGGTGAGTCGGACCTCAAGGGCTGAGCCGATCGCTGATGCCCACGTAGCCTCGCCATCCCAGTCCAGGGAGAGGATCTTGATCCCGTCAAGGTGAGTGGACAGGTAGACCGCCCCTGGCACGTCTGAGGCCACTACAGGAGTGCCCATGGCCCGCGCTTCGATGATCACGCCTGGCAACCCCTCCAGCGACGACGTGAACAACAGCAGGTCGGCCGACCCGAGGACGTCGGCGACGTCAGGTCGCTCCCCGAGGAAGACCACCTCATCACCGATACCGAGCTCTCGGGCGAGCGATAGCAACTGCCCCCGGTTGGTCCGCGACTGGTCCACCGATGCACCGTCGCGACCCACGAATGCCAGCACGCCGACGCCGCCGGCGCGCCGGTGCGCGGCAAAGTAGCGTACGGCGCCCTCACGGTTCTTGGTTGGGATATCGGCGCGGCCAACGTGCACGATCACGGGCACAGCAGGGTCGTCGGTCACTTCGTGGCGCACGTCGCTGCGACGACGTGGGTCGAGGAAACGAAGGTCCACCCCGTTCGGAATCACCTCTACCGGGACGCTGACGGTTGTGCTTCCGTCGGCCACCTTGGACACCGTGGAGGGCGAAACGCCGACGATCTGTGTCGCGCTGAGGATAAGGAGTCGTTTCATCAAGGTGCGTCGCAGCCTACGCAGCCACGTGGTCTCCGGTTGACCGTCAGAGCGGAAGTGGGCGATGCGGGTGCGGACACCCGCCAGCATGGCGAGCAGCAGTAGTGGCCCCGACACGTACTGGATGTTGGAGTGTACAACCCGCGCCCGATCGTCGCGCAGCAGACGAATGAAACGGGCAGGGAAGCCAGGGCTATAGATCCGCAGCGGGGTCAACACGGCACCAGCCCGACGGTAATCGTCGCCGAGCGTGCCGACCCGTCCAGAGAGCAGGACAACACGATGACTGATCTCCCGGTCAGAGCACCCCTTGATCAGCTCAAGCGTGCGGACCTCCGCTCCACCGCGGTCGAGTGAGCCCAGGAGGTGGACCACACGGTGGCCTGATGGCCGCGGCCCCTGGTCAGCCGCATCGTGCGCGGTGGGCGCTGCGGCGAAGCGGCCGATGAAGCTGGCCAGCCGTGAAGTCGACGACAGCTGGCCAACGACCCGCGCCCGTTCCTGGTTCATCGCTCCCTGCCGCAGGGCTTCATTCGGCGCATCGCAGACAGCTGCGATCCGGCGCGCTAGCTCCTCCACGTCGTCGACTGGGACGACGTACTCGGCGTCGAGCAACTCGGGTATACCACCAGCACTGCTCCCGATGCACGGGAGCTGTCGTGCCATGGCCTCGATCAGCGCACGTGGCACCCCCTCCGTTCGCGACGGCTGCACATAGACGTCGCTGCAGTCCAATAGCGCGCGCACGAGGGTGACGTCGCCGACGTGACCGTGAAAGACGACTTGGTCTTCCACCAAAAGGTCACGCGCCAGCTGGCGTATCAGTGGCTGGTAGCGTCCGTCGCCAACTAGGTGAAGCTCAACCGGACACCCCAACCGGTTCAGTTGAGCCACTGCACGAACTAGCAAGTCGTGCCCCTTGTACAGCTGGTCCTGAGACCCGATGGAGATAATTCTGAATCCGGTCGCCCCGAGCGGGCGCCGATGCGTCGCGAACGAGTCCTCGGTCAACTGGACGTTCGACCGCGCCAGCTGGAGGCTCCCCGGATGCGCTGGGTAGATCCGCTGCAGGAAGCCTTGCGACACATAGATCACCGCGTCGGCAGCGGCGACCTGTCTTCTCATTGCCATCGTCGCCACCTGGGCAACGGCAATGCCGACCGAGCCGAGAGCGCCTGCTCTCAGCACGCCCCCGACGTCGCCGACGACGTTGGCCAGGAATGGACGCCGTAGCTTCCGGGACCACCGCAGCAACTCGCCTGCCAACAGACCGGGCAGCTTGCCACCGAAGTGCGCGGACCGGTCGGGTGTCGCGCGACGGATGGAGGACCGCAACTTCACCAGCGAGAACAGGGCTTGGACCGGCCCCTCATAGAACGGAAGGCGCGCGACCGTGACCCCAGGGCCCTCGACGGGTCGTCCGCTTAGGGTGCCACTCGCCCTCACCCTAGCGAGCACAACCACCTCGTCGAAGTGTTGCAGCATCGGGCCATAACCCTCGTACCAGTCGCCCGGGTGCGGTGACCGCACGACGTGATCGGGGCCGGCTTCCAGGCGAGACTCTGTTGCGAAGTAGAGGCGCCTTCCCGCAGCCACCGTGGTCACCGTGCCAACAGGCTCTGACGCATCCAGTCGACGGTGGCCGTGATTCCCTGCTCAAGCGGCACCGCAGTGATCTCGGGGAACAATCTGCGCAGACGAGCCGTGTCCGCGTGCGAGTCACGCACGTCACCGGGACGCACCGCCGTGTGCTCGATCAGGAGTGGCCGCCCAGTCTCACGCTCGATCATCTCAATCACATCCAACAGAGAGCTTCGGCTGCCGAGGGCCAGGTTGACAGGTTCAGCCGAGCGCCGCTGCTCTCGCGCAGCGAGGGATAAAACCTCGGTGACAGTGTCGACGAAAGTGAAGTCCCGAGTTTGCAGACCGTCGCCGTGGACCGTCAGCGCTTCACCCCGCAGCGCCCGGCTGGTGAACTCGGGCACCACTGCGGCGTAAGCGTGGCCGGCCGCCTGCCGCGGGCCATAAACATTGAAGAACCGAAAGGGGAGGACGCTAACCCCGTACACCGCTTGGTAAGACAGGGCGTACGACTCTGCGGCCAACTTGCTCACGGCGTAGGGACTGATCGGCATCGGCCGCTGGTCCTCGACCCGAGGGAGGACGGGGTTGGCACCGTAGACAGAGGATGACGACGCCAACACGACATGCGAGTGGGATGCGCGCGCCGCCTCGAGCACAGCGAGAGAACCAGTCGCATTTGCATGGTGGCTGGCTAGCGGGTCCTTTATGGACCTGGGGACGGACGGCCGTGCCGCTAGGTGAACGATCGCGTGAGCATCCGCAGCAGCGCGGGTCAGCGCTTCAGGATCAAGGATCGAACCCTCGATGATCTCGACGTCCACACCGTCGAGGTTGGACCTGAAGCCGCTGAAGAAGTCGTCGATCACGGTGACTCGCTCCACTCCGTCTGACAGGAGCCTGCGGACAAGATTCGAGCCGATGAACCCAGCTCCGCCTGTGACGAGAATCTTCAACTGCCTGCCCCTTTTCCTGATCTGATACTGGTGCACATCCGTGAACCCAGAGCCGCAGTCCGACCGCCGGTATCGAGCGGGCCGTGACGGGACGCGCTTGCTCCCCAACCGCCGCACCGCACCAACTCAGTCCGGTGCCGCATCGGCGCTGGTCCCGCCACTTGCCTGCGCCTCGAGCATGGCCTCTTGGTCACTGACTCACGACTGGACACACTGGCGCCCACGGCGAGCTAGCGCCTACTCGCAGTCTATCGGCACTCAACCTCGAGATGGCGAGTCGGACAGCAGGTAGCACTTCCCTGCGGAGAGTACGCGAAGGAAAGTGTTGGTTACGCGCATGCAAGCGTCGCTGAACACCTTGCGCGGCACAACCGTGCAGTTCCTGCCCCGGCGCCGAGAGGGCTAGACTCATTGGCGAGCCTCTGACCGCGACACACGTCTGGCAGGTCAGCAGAACTAGCCGCGGGAGACTGTATGGATCGTCGACAGGGAAGTGAGTGTGCGGCCACGTGAATTCCGTTCCCGCAGACGGTGATGACACCCACGCAGGATGGCCTGAACGCATCTACTTGTCCCCGCCTGACGTGGGTGTGGCCGAAGAAGCCGCAGTCATCCGGGCGATCAGGTCTGGATGGGTAGCGCCGCTCGGCCCAGACGTGGACGCGTTCGAGCAAGAACTTGCACAGGCCACCGGCCGCAAGCATGCGGTCGCACTCTCTTCGGGTACCGCCGCCCTGCATCTGTCGCTGTTGAACCTCGGTGTTGGGCCCGGTGATGTTGTCATCACGGCCAGCATGACCTTTGCGGCCACGGCCAACGCCATCACCTACACCGGCGCGACACCCGTCTTCGTGGATTCCGACGTCACTGGGTGCATCGACCCCGACCTCCTAGCCAGCGCACTCGAGGACCAGGTCGCCCGTCGAGGCGACGTCGCGGCGATCGTCCCCGTCGATCTGCTAGGACAGGTGGCGGACTACAGGCGGATCGACGAGGTGGCCGCACAGCACGGGGTTCCGGTTGTCGCTGACGCGGCCGAGTCGTTCGGAGCACGACGCGGAGGTCGACCCGCCGGCAGCGCCGGGGTTGCGGCGGCGCTGTCGTTCAACGGGAACAAGATCATGACTACGTCGGGCGGCGGCGCGCTGGTTACCGACAACGAGGAGTTCGCCGCTCGCGCTCGCTACCTCGCGACCCAGGCCCGTCAGCCGTTGCCGCACTACGAACACATCGACATCGGATACAACTACCGGTTGTCCAACCTGCTGGCGGCCTTGGGGCGTGCTCAGCTCGTGCGGCTGGAGTCCATGATCCAACGGCGTCGGTCCTGGCGTCGTCACTACGGTGAAGTTTTCGCGCACGTCGACGGAGTGAGGATCCTCGGCGCTACCGGGTGGGCCGACGAGTCCGTGGACCGGGATAACTATTGGTTGACCTGCATCATGGTTGACCCGGTGGCGGCCGGGTGGTCAACGCAAGAACTGCACCAGTGGTTGACCGAACGCAACATCGAGGCTCGGCCCATGTGGAAGCCGATGCACCAGCAGCCGGTGTTCGCCGCCGCGCCATCCTACATCACCGGGGTGAGCGACGCCATGTTCGCCACCGGGCTCTCGCTGCCGAGCGGTTCGGCCCTGACCGAGGCACAGTTCGACCGCATCACTTGTTCGATCAGTGAATTCCTCCGAAGAGTGCCGCGGCGATGACCCGATACGACCGCAGCAAGCGAGCGCTGGATGTAGTCGGGGGTTGCATGGGCCTACTGGTCACCGCCCCACTCCAGCTTGCCATCGCCACAGCTGTCCGGACACAACTCGGCGCACCCGTACTCTTCCGGCAGAGACGTCCCGGTCGAGAGGGGGAAGACTTCTCCCTGCTCAAGTTCCGAACGATGTTGCCAGTAGATGAATTGCGACATCAGGTGCGCGACGCGGATCGGATGACCAAGTTGGGGCGCTTCCTACGAGCTACGAGTCTCGACGAGCTGCCAAGCCTGTGGAACGTCATCGTAGGGGACATGAGTTTCGTCGGCCCGCGGCCTCTGCTGACGGAGTACCTTGACCTGTACACGCCCTTCCAGGCCCGACGACACGAGGTTCGACCCGGGATCACCGGGCTGGCGCAGGTGGCTGGACGCAATCGGGTGAGCTGGGAGGACCGTTTCGTCCTGGACGTTGAGTACGTCGAGCGCCGGTCATTCTGGCTGGACGCGAGCATTCTGTGCCGGACGGTGGTCACTGTCGCTTCTGGCCGGGGCGTCACTTCCGCAGACCACGTGACTGCGGAGCCCTTTCGTGGTTCAAGTCAGGCCGGGACAGCAACGTGAGCAGCCCGCTGGTCATCGTCGGGGCAGGCGGCGTAGGACGCGAGATCGTTGAGCTGGTGAGCGCGATCAACCGGTACCACGGCCACGCCCATGAGCTGCGTGGAGTGGTTGACGATTCCCTCTCCCCCGCCAATGCCCGCCGTCTGGCGGCCGCTGGCGTTCCGTTCCTAGGACGAATCGCCGACCTCCCTGGCAGGGAGGCGGTGGCATGCAACTTCGTAGTAGGCATCGCCAACCCCCAGGTCAGACGCACCCTGAGCGGCATCATGATCGACAAGGGTCATAGCCCCGTCGTGCTGGTGCATCCTGACGCAACACTCGGAAGGAGCGTCCACCTGGAGCCCGGCGCCGTGATCTGCGCCGGGGCGCGTCTGACGGCGAACATCCTTGTCGGAGAGCACGTGAACGTGCACGTCAACGCCACGGTCGGGCACGATTCCCGACTCGGGGCCTATGCGTCGCTCTACCCGCAGGCCGCGGTCTCCGGGGATTGCCGGATCGGCGCCAGTGCAACGGTAGGGGCCTCCGCCACCGTCCTGCAGGGCCTCTCAGTCGGTACGCAGGCGTTCGTTGGCGCGGGGGCTGTAGTTGTCCGCGACGTCCCCGACCGTCTTGTGGTCAAGGGCGTACCAGCCCGGTGAGGCACCTGGTGGTCGCGGTCAAGACGGTCGAGGGCGGCCTATGGGTGCTACCGCAGGTCCGGGAGGCCTGCCGTCGGGGAGCGAAGGTCACGGTCATCACGCCAACAGGCGAAGGGCGTCTCACCCGGGCCCTCGCCCAGCTCGCGAAAGAGGAGCCGGGCGTCACGCATGTACCGTCGCCATACGACTTCACCTTTCGCCGCCCCTGGCGCGTGCCCGTCGGACTGTTCCGACTGCGTCGCCTCTTGCGGCGCCTCAACCCTGATGCGGTCCTCTATCATCTGTACGCCACCGCACTCGCTGTTCGGCTCGCCACGCTGGGACTTCAATTGCGTCGCGTGTACATGGTGGCGGGGCCCTTGTATCTCGATGCCCCGCTGATCCGGTGGGTCGAACGATTCCTCTCCCGGCTTGATGACGTGATCATCTGCGGCAGCGAACACACCCGGCGTCGCTACCTCGCCCTCGGGCTTCCGCCGGACCGACTGCGGGCGATCCCCTACGGTGTCGACCTCTCCGCGTACGAGCAGGCCCCCGCAGAGGCCGTCCACCGAGAGCGTCTAGGGCTGAAGGCTCATTCCTTTGTCGCCGTGATGGTGGCCTACGTCTACGCCCCCAAGCGCATCGTGCACCGAGGTGAGGGCATCAAGGGTCACCGCCACCTGCTCGAGGCCTGGCAAGTTTTTCACGCGCAGCACCCGGAAACGGAACTGCTTCTGGTAGGTAGCGGATTCGACTCCGCTGGCGAACATCACCGTCAGCACCTGAAGGACATCTTCATGTCCGGCAGCCAGTCGCACGGGATCCATTGGCTGGACTCAGTCGAGGACGTACGCGATGCCTATGGTGTTGCCGACGTCAGCGTCAGTCCGTCGCTTTCGGAGAATCACGGCGCGGTGCTGGAAGCGTCGTCTATGGGGGTGCCCAGCATCGTCAGCGACGCCGGCGCGCTGCCTGAGACGGTGAGCAGCGCATCCGGATGGATCTTCCACGCGGGAGACACCCTGGAGCTGGGCCACCGCTTGGAGGCCGCCTTCGCCGAGTGGAAGTCAGTTGGCCTTGAGCGGCGCGGCCAGTACGCCCGAGAGCTGATGGTCGAACGGTTCGACCTGTCGGCACTGGTGCGCCTCGTCATCGACTGCACCGATGTCTAGGCCTTCACGGCTGGTTCAGCAGTCGGCCCGCACTGCAGTGTGGGCCGTGGTCGGCGTCGCATGTTCGCTGCTCTCCGGAATCGCGACTGCCCGCATGCTCGGGGCCAGCGACCGGGGAACCCTGGCAGTGGCGCTGACCGTGGTGGGTCTACTCTCACTCATCGGGGCGCTGGGTAGCAATGTCGCCTTCCGAATGCTGCTCCCTAGCGACGGCCGAGTCACCATCGCCGCCTTCGGCCGACTGACGACCAAGTTGGCACTCCCGAACGTGGCGGCTCTCTTGATCCTGATGGTCGTCTTCTCTCACCGCGTCGATCGCCAGCTCTCCGATCCAGTCATCCTTGTATGCGTGGCCGTGCTCGGTGTGACGATGTTCTTCTCCAACCAGGTGCTTGACTGCTTCAATGCCCTTCACCAGTCTCACCGCGCCGCTCGACTTAATGCCCTTGGAGCCTTGTCGACGGCGATCCTGAACCTTCTGTGCTGGATAGCAGGCTTCACCCTCACCGCGGCACTACTCTGCTACGCGGCCGGATTCGCGCTTCGCACCGGCATCGGCCTCATCTTGTTGCACCGGGCACCGGAGACGCGACACACCGAAGAAGGCCCCGGAGGTCAGTTGCTGATGCTGTCAGCTGGATTGCCGCTGATGGGTGGAAACCTAGGTCAACTGGTGATGCTGCGGCTGGATCAGGTGCTGGTTGGCGTGCTCCTGGGGAGTTCCGCAGCAGGAATCTACGCGGTGGCCAGCATCCCCGCCGGCGTGCTGGCCGTGGTGTCGAGTGCAATTGGGCAGGTGGTGTTGGCTGAGGCCGCGCGCGGACTGCTGAGCAAGGGAGCCCTGGTGCGGCTGACCCTTCAGGCGTCGGGACTCACCCTTGCTCTAGCCGTTACCGGGGCTGCGTTGGCGCCTTGGCTCTTGCCGCTCCTCTTCGGGGCCGAGTTCAGCGACTCAACGCGGACCGCGCAGGTGCTTCTTTTCGCGCAGGTCGCACTCGCCCCCTTCCTCATCCTCAACAGAGCGGCAGTCGGCTACGGGATGGTCAGATGGTCAGGGTTGACTGGCTTGGCAGGCGCGGTGACGCTCATCGTGACGGTGCTGCTGCTGGTTCCCCAGTTCGGTGTGGTGGGGGCCGGAGGCGCAGCCACTCTCACGTTTGCTGTTGCGACGACGGTGACCGCCGTGGGTCTTGCCGTGCGGCGACCTTGGGCCCATGGCTCGGAGCACCAGCGTGCCCGTGGCCGTGAGGAATCGGCCCCTCCGGCCACGATGTGACTTAAAGCGGTCATCACTTCCGCCACCCGCATCGGACCAGCATCGAGTGCAACAGCGAGCGTAACCATGATCGACGCCATAGAGCACACCTGTCGCTGTACTCGTCGACGCGCTTGTCGCCTTCGCATACTTGGCATCGTTCCCATGGCCGCGCGCCGCGCGGGAAGCCGAAACCTAGGTCGGGTGGTGGGTTCACCGCTACGGCTGCACCGGCGCGCCGCGCCGGACGCATTATCGGAGCTGAGCCCGAGCAAAGCCCGCCGCGTCGCGGGCGCACGGCCTGCCGGAGGGCGTCTGGGACTGCTGAGAGTTCGGTTGTCACCTGACCTGTGGCGATGGGAGTCGCCGCTGGAAGGATGTCGACCATGCCCGCTCCCCATCCCAAGGAGTTCCGCGACGACGTCGTCGCTGTCGCACGGCGCGGTGAAGCACCGATCGCTCAGATCGCCAAGGACTTCGGGATCAGCGAGTCCTGCCTGCGCAACTGGCTGACCAAGGCCGATGTGGAGGACGGCGTGAAGCCCGGTGTCACCACCGCAGAGAACGTCGAGCTACGCGAGGCCCGCCGCAAGATCCGCCTGCTCGAGCAGGAGAACGAGGTCTTACGCAGAGCCGCGGCCTACCTGTCACAGGCGAACCTGAAACTGGGCCAGTCCCCAAAATGACGTTCCCGCTGGTCCGTGACCTTGCCGCTGACGGAGTACCCGTCGCGGTGACCCGTCGGGTGCTGGGCTTCTCTCGCCAGGCGTTCTACGCCTGGGACAACCACCCGATCAGCGATCGAGATCTCAGCGACGCCTACCTGACCAACGCCGCCATCGAGATCCACGTTGAGGACCCCGAGTACGGCTACCGGTTCGTGGCCGACGAGCTCGCCACCGCCGGCCACGCCGCCTCCGAGCGCAGGATCTGGCGACTGTGCTCCACAGCCGAGATCTTCTCCACCCACAGCCGCCGGCGCGGGCCGGCCAAGCGTCCCGGTCCACCGGTCCACGACGACCTGGTGCAACGCGACTTCACCGCAGACGCGCCCAACCAGCTGTGGCTGACCGACATCACCGAGCACCACACCGACGAGGGCAAGCTCTACCTCTGCGCGGTCAAGGACGTGTTCTCCGCGCGCATCGTGGGCTACTCGATCGATGCCCGGATATAGACCCGCATCGCCGTGAACGCGCTGTCCAGCGCTGTGAGTCGGCGCGGCGGCAGCGTCGCGGTGTCAGGCTGCACGCTCCACTCCGACCGAGGTAGCCAGTTCAGGTCCAGGCGATTCGTCGAGGCGCTCAAGCACCACGGCCTGACCGGGTCGATGGGGCGCGTGGGCGCAGCCGGTGACAACGCGGCGATTGGAGTCGTTCTTCGCACTGCCACAGAAGAACGTCCTCAATCGGCAGCGTTGGCGCACCCGCCAAGAGCTCCGGCTCGCGATCGTGACCTGGATCGAACGGACCTACCACCGCCGACGCCGACAACGCACCCTCGGCAAGCTCACCCCGATCGAGTTTGAGACCATCTACGCAGCCGCTGACGCGGCCTGAACCCCACTCACCAAGAGTGACAACCAGACCGTCAGCAGTCCTCTGGCTCAGGGCCGAGCGTCCACGTGCCGCCGGAAGTTCTCGGGGTGACGCTCGAAAGAAGTGCCGACGACGCAGGCAAGTGCGTCTTGGTCCCATCCGCACCAGCTCAACGGTCGGCCGTGATCGGCGTGCATGAGTCCACTTCGGGGACACCTGAGGGGGCGAAACGGGCCCTTGAGTACCTTCGCAGATCACTTCCGGGTTCCAACTTCACACGTGCGGCACCACAATCACGTTCACCCTGACTACACCTTGGTATGGGAAGGCGTGGTACGACGAGCGCGCTATACCCTTTCACCCTTGGCCACGTCAACATCGCTTCGGAGAAGCCGCTGCTTCAGCGGATACAACCGTCTTCGTACAGCGTGTTCTCGACGGCGTAGCACTTTGAACCGTAGGTCGCGTGTCCGGCGGTTACCCTCCACCCACTGAAGCCAGTTTCGCGTCCCCCGGATCACCCCTCCGAACTGAATCTCCTCCGCCGACTGGAAGTCGACGCCGCTGGCCACCAGCTGGGCCCGAACGGCAGGCTCCCGATGACTGAGGCTCGGCGCCTTCCGCACGTCGAAGTGCACCAGTAGGTGGTCGATCTTGGCGAGCTCACCCGATCCGAACAGTCGGTCGATCAGGTCCGCCTCAGCACCTTCGACGTTGATCTTCGCGTACACCTGGTCGCTGTCGCTCACGTTCTCAGCGAACCAGACCGCAGCGTCTCGGAACGCGCAGTCAGCCGAGTCTGTGATCGGGTTCTTGTCGAAAGCAGTCGACGCACCCACATCTCCAGGATTGTGCAGCGTCATCGTCGCGTCCTCGCTCCACAGTCCGAAACGGCAGATCTCGACCCGCTCATCTGCCAGCGCCTCGATCCGCGGCCAGCACACAGGCGCCGGCTCGAAGCACACGATCCGGTCGAAATGCCACTTCGGATCTCGGACAACCGCCAACGTCTCACCGATGTGAGCACCGATGTCCAAGAACACCTTCGCCACGAAACCTCATTTGGATAAGGCGAGGCCATGCGGAGGGACTTCGAGCAACCCTGCGACCTCGCGAACGCTCCCCCGAGCAGTGGCTCGCAATCTACCATCTTGGGCGGAGCGGACCCGGATGAGACGTCGACCAATCGACGGGGTAGCACCTACCCCTGACGTGTCGAACGTGCCGTCACAGGGGTGGCCGGAGACTTCAAGGCCCTAGGGGTCCGCACTCAAGACACCGGGGTCGACCTTCGGGAGCATGTCGGCAAGTGATGAGCCGTCCGCTGAACGCGTGTTCGCGGTGCACCGGCACCCCACCCACTGGCGGCTGAGATCGACCGCGGTCACCTCAGCCGACGAGGCTCATCACTTGCCGACATGCTCCCGAAGGTCGACCCGGTGTCTTGAGTGCGGACCCCTAGGGCCTTGAAGTCTCCGGCCACCCCTGTGACGGCACGTTCGACACGTCAGGGGTAGGTGCTACCCCGTCGATTGGTCGACGTCTCATCCGGGTCCGCTCCGCCCAAGATGGTAGATTGCGAGCCACTGCTCGGGGGAGCGTTCGCGAGGTCGCAGGGTTGCTCGAAGTCCCTCCGCATGGCCTCGCCTTATCCAAATGAGGTTTCGTGGCGAAGGTGTTCTTGGACATCGGTGCTCACATCGGTGAGACGTTGGCGGTTGTCCGAGATCCGAAGTGGCATTTCGACCGGATCGTGTGCTTCGAGCCGGCGCCTGTGTGCTGGCCGCGGATCGAGGCGCTGGCAGATGAGCGGGTCGAGATCTGCCGTTTCGGACTGTGGAGCGAGGACGCGACGATGACGCTGCACAATCCTGGAGATGTGGGTGCGTCGACTGCTTTCGACAAGAACCCGATCACAGACTCGGCTGACTGCGCGTTCCGAGACGCTGCGGTCTGGTTCGCTGAGAACGTGAGCGACAGCGACCAGGTGTACGCGAAGATCAACGTCGAAGGTGCTGAGGCGGACCTGATCGACCGACTGTTCGGATCGGGTGAGCTCGCCAAGATCGACCACCTACTGGTGCACTTCGACGTGCGGAAGGCGCCGAGCCTCAGTCATCGGGAGCCTGCCGTTCGGGCCCAGCTGGTGGCCAGCGGCGTCGACTTCCAGTCGGCGGAGGAGATTCAGTTCGGAGGGGTGATCCGGGGGACGCGAAACTGGCTTCAGTGGGTGGAGGGTAACCGCCGGACACGCGACCTACGGTTCAAAGTGCTACGCCGTCGAGAACACGCTGTACGAAGACGGTTGTATCCGCTGAAGCAGCGGCTTCTCCGAAGCGATGTTGACGTGGCCAAGGGTGAAAGGGTATAGCGCGCTCGTCGTACCACGCCTTCCCATACCAAGGTGTAGTCAGGGTGAACGTGATTGTGGTGCCGCACGTGTGAAGTTGGAACCCGGAAGTGATCTGCGAAGGTACTCAAGGGCCCGTTTCGCCCCCTCAGGTGTCCCCGAAGTGGACTCATGCACGCCGATCACGGCCGACCGTTGAGCTGGTGCGGATGGGACCAAGACGCACTTGCCTGCGTCGTCGGCACTTCTTTCGAGCGTCACCCCGAGAACTTCCGGCGGCACGTGGACGCTCGGCCCTGAGCCAGAGGACTGCTGACGGTCTGGTTGTCACTCTTGGTGAGTGGGGTTCAGGCCGCGTCAGCGGCTGCGTAGATGGTCTCAAACTCGATCGGGGTGAGCTTGCCGAGGGTGCGTTGTCGGCGTCGGCGGTGGTAGGTCCGTTCGATCCAGGTCACGATCGCGAGCCGGAGCTCTTGGCGGGTGCGCCAACGCTGCCGATTGAGGACGTTCTTCTGTGGCAGTGCGAAGAACGACTCCAATCGCCGCGTTGTCACCGGCTGCGCCCACGCGCCCCATCGACCCGGTCAGGCCGTGGTGCTTGAGCGCCTCGACGAATCGCCTGGACCTGAACTGGCTACCTCGGTCGGAGTGGAGCGTGCAGCCTGACACCGCGACGCTGCCGCCGCGCCGACTCACAGCGCTGGACAGCGCGTTCACGGCGATGCGGGTCTATATCCGGGCATCGATCGAGTAGCCCACGATGCGCGCGGAGAACACGTCCTTGACCGCGCAGAGGTAGAGCTTGCCCTCGTCGGTGTGGTGCTCGGTGATGTCGGTCAGCCACAGCTGGTTGGGCGCGTCTGCGGTGAAGTCGCGTTGCACCAGGTCGTCGTGGACCGGTGGACCGGGACGCTTGGCCGGCCCGCGCCGGCGGCTGTGGGTGGAGAAGATCTCGGCTGTGGAGCACAGTCGCCAGATCCTGCGCTCGGAGGCGGCGTGGCCGGCGGTGGCGAGCTCGTCGGCCACGAACCGGTAGCCGTACTCGGGGTCCTCAACGTGGATCTCGATGGCGGCGTTGGTCAGGTAGGCGTCGCTGAGATCTCGATCGCTGATCGGGTGGTTGTCCCAGGCGTAGAACGCCTGGCGAGAGAAGCCCAGCACCCGACGGGTCACCGCGACGGGTACTCCGTCAGCGGCAAGGTCACGGACCAGCGGGAACGTCATTTTGGGGACTGGCCCAGTTTCAGGTTCGCCTGTGACAGGTAGGCCGCGGCTCTGCGTAAGACCTCGTTCTCCTGCTCGAGCAGGCGGATCTTGCGGCGGGCCTCGCGTAGCTCGACGTTCTCTGCGGTGGTGACACCGGGCTTCACGCCGTCCTCCACATCGGCCTTGGTCAGCCAGTTGCGCAGGCAGGACTCGCTGATCCCGAAGTCCTTGGCGATCTGAGCGATCGGTGCTTCACCGCGCCGTGCGACAGCGACGACGTCGTCGCGGAACTCCTTGGGATGGGGAGCGGGCATGGTCGACATCCTTCCAGCGGCGACTCCCATCGCCACAGGTCAGGTGACAACCGAACTCTCAGCAGTCCCAGACGCCCTCCGGCAGGCCGTGCGCCCGCGACGCGGCGGGCTTTGCTCGGGCTCAGCTCCGATAATGCGTCCGGCGCGGCGCGCCGGTGCAGCCGTAGCGGTGAACCCACCACCCGACCTAGGTTTCGGCTTCCCGCGCGGCGCGCGGCCATGGGAACGATGCCAAGTATGCGAAGGCGACAAGCGCGTCGACGAGTACAGCGACAGGTGTGCTCTATGGCGTCGATCATGGTTACGCTCGCTGTTGCACTCGATGCTGGTCCGATGCGGGTGGCGGAAGTGATGACCGCTTTAAGTCACATCGTGGCCGGAGGGGCCGATTCCTCACGGCCACGGGCACGCTGGTGCTCCGAGCCATGGGCCCAAGGTCGCCGCACGGCAAGACCCACGGCGGTCACCGTCGTCGCAACAGCAAACGTGAGAGTGGCTGCGCCTCCGGCCCCCACCACACCGAACTGGGGAACCAGCAGCAGCACCGTCACGATGAGCGTCACCGCGCCTGCCAAGCCAGTCAACCCTGACCATCTGACCATCCCGTAGCCGACTGCCGCTCTGTTGAGGATGAGGAAGGGGGCGAGTGCGACCTGCGCGAAAAGAAGCACCTGCGCGGTCCGCGTTGAGTCGCTGAACTCGGCCCCGAAGAGGAGCGGCAAGAGCCAAGGCGCCAACGCAGCCCCGGTAACGGCTAGAGCAAGGGTGAGTCCCGACGCCTGAAGGGTCAGCCGCACCAGGGCTCCCTTGCTCAGCAGTCCGCGCGCGGCCTCAGCCAACACCACCTGCCCAATTGCACTCGACACCACGGCCAGCACGCCGGCGGGGATGCTGGCCACCGCGTAGATTCCTGCTGCGGAACTCCCCAGGAGCACGCCAACCAGCACCTGATCCAGCCGCAGCATCACCAGTTGACCTAGGTTTCCACCCATCAGCGGCAATCCAGCTGACAGCATCAGCAACTGACCTCCGGGGCCTTCTTCGGTGTGTCGCGTCTCCGGTGCCCGGTGCAACAAGATGAGGCCGATGCCGGTGCGAAGCGCGAATCCGGCCGCGTAGCAGAGTAGTGCCGCGGTGAGGGTGAAGCCTGCTATCCAGCACAGAAGGTTCAGGATCGCCGTCGACAAGGCTCCAAGGGCATTAAGTCGAGCGGCGCGGTGAGACTGGTGAAGGGCATTGAAGCAGTCAAGCACCTGGTTGGAGAAGAACATCGTCACACCGAGCACGGCCACGCATACAAGGATGACTGGATCGGAGAGCTGGCGATCGACGCGGTGAGAGAAGACGACCATCAGGATCAAGAGAGCCGCCACGTTCGGGAGTGCCAACTTGGTCGTCAGTCGGCCGAAGGCGCGATGGTGACTCGGCCGTCGCTAGGGAGCAGCATTCGGAAGGCGACATTGCTACCCAGCGCCCCGATGAGTGAGAGTAGACCCACCACGGTCAGCGCCACTGCCAGGGTTCCCCGGTCGCTGGCCCCGAGCATGCGGGCAGTCGCGATTCCGGAGAGCAGCGAACATGCGACGCCGACCACGGCCCACACTGCAGTGCGGGCCGACTGCTGAACCAGCCGTGAAGGCCTAGACATCGGTGCAGTCGATGACGAGGCGCACCAGTGCCGACAGGTCGAACCGTTCGACCATCAGCTCTCGGGCGTACTGGCCGCGCCGCTCAAGGCCAACTGACTTCCACTCGGCGAAGGCGGCCTCCAAGCGGTGGCCCAGCTCCAGGGTGTCTCCCGCGTGGAAGATCCATCCGGATGCGCTGCTCACCGTCTCAGGCAGCGCGCCGGCGTCGCTGACGATGCTGGGCACCCCCATAGACGACGCTTCCAGCACCGCGCCGTGATTCTCCGAAAGCGACGGGACTGACGCTGACGTCGGCAACACCATAGGCATCGCGTACGTCCTCGACTGAGTCCAGCCAATGGATCCCGTGCGACTGGCTGCCGGACATGAAGATGTCCTTCAGGTGCTGACGGTGATGTTCGCCAGCGGAGTCGAATCCGCTACCTACCAGAAGCAGTTCCGTTTCCGGTGCTGCGCGTGAAAAACTTGCCAGGCTCGAGCAGGTGGCGGTGACCCTTGATGCCCTCACCTCGGTGCACGATGCGCTTGGGGGCGTAGACGTAGGCCACCATCACGGCGACAAAGGAATGAGCCTTCAGCCCTAGACGCTCTCGGTGGACGGCCTCTGCGGGGCCTGCTCGTACGCGGAGAGGTCGACACCGTAGGGATCGCCCGCAGTCGGTCCGGCGGAAGCCCGAGGGCGAGGGTAGCGACGCCGGGTGTGTTCGCTGCCGCAGATGATCACGTCATCAAGCCGGGAGAGGAATCGTTCGACCCACCGGATCAGCGGGGCATCGAGATACAAGGGCCCCCCACCATGTACACGCGACGCATTGAAGTCCCAGCGTGGCGAGCCGAACAGCGAGTGCGGTGGCGTACAGATGATAGAGGACGCATCAGGGTTGAGGCGCCGCAAGAGGCGACGCAGTCGGAACAGTCCGACGGGCACGCGCCAGGGGCGGCGAAAGGTGAAGTCGTATGGCGACGGTACATGCGTGACGCCCGGCTCCTCTTTCGCGAGCTGGGCGAGGGCCCGGGTGAGACGCCCTTCGCCTGTTGGCGTGATGACCGTGACCTTCGCTCCCCGACGGCAGGCCTCCCGGACCTGCGGTAGCACCCATAGGCCGCCCTCGACCGTCTTGACCGCGACACCAGGTGCCTCACGGGCTGGTACGCCCTTGACCACAAGACGGTCGGGGACGTCGCGGACAACTACCAGCCCCCGCGCCAACGAACGCCTGCGTACCGACTGAGAGGCCCTGCAGGACGGTGGCGGAGGCCCCTACCGTTGCACTGGCGCCGATCCGGCAATCCCCGGAGACCGCGGCCTGCGGGTAGAGCGACGCATAGGCCCCGAGTCGGGAATCGTGCCGACCGTGGCGTTGACGTGCACGTTCACGT